>NZ_JAJEQG010000058.1 GCF_020687245.1 Faecalibacterium longum CLA-AA-H243
TGCCCCATGAAGCGTTTTGTCAAGTGCTTTTTTGAGTTATTGACGCTAATTATCGTGAAAGTGCGAAAGTGCAAAGTGCAAAGGGTCTGCGTTTTGCACTTTCAGCTTGCGGGTTCGGGTGGCTGCTTCTTCTTGATGAAGTTGTACCATTGACCGCCGACACGCCTTGCGCCTAAAATGCCGCCCATGTTGCGCTTGGCGTTCTGTACTGTCCTCTCGGATATTCCGGCTTCGGCTGCGGCTTTTACAATGTCCTCGCTGGCAAGCTCTTTTCCGTCTGCCAATAGGTCAAGTATCAGCCTTTCGGCTTGCTCGGTCTTGGTGGCGGTGTTCCCGCCCGCGCCGGACAGCAGTTCGTCGGCGGTGATGTCGTATTCGCCTATCCACGAAAAGCCCGTTTTCGGGTCAAGGCAAAAGGCAACGGGCTTGCCCTCCGGCGCAAGGGAAGATTTGTCATGGACGATAACGCGCACATTCGGTTCTCGCTTCACGCGCCCGATCAGTAGGACGCTCCTTGCTGCGGCGCGGAAGTCGATAGAACCTAAGCCCCGGTATGCGCTCTGCCCTCCGGCAGCTTTGTTGAGATGTCCGATAAGGATAACGGCACACCCGGTACGCTCGGCAACATCGGCAAGGCGGCGGAAGATAGGGCGCACTTCGTTAGCCTTGTTCATGTCGGCTTTGTCGCCCATGTACGCCTGTATGGGGTCAAGGATAATCAGCCGCGCCCCGTTCTGCGTAATTGCTTTCTCTATGCGCTCGTCGGACAGGGTAAGCTCCCGCTTGGCTTCATCAATCACAAGCACGCGGTCAAGGTCGGCTTCGGCTTCTATTAAGCGGGGCTTGACGGTATCGCCCAGCCCGTCCTCGGCGGTCTGGTAAATTACTTGGAATGGCGGCAAGGGCTTCATTCCCGGCAGCGTTCCCCCGGTGGTGCAGGCGGCGGCAAGGCGTAGGGCAAAGGTGGTCTTGCCCTCGCCGGGATTGCCTTGCACAATGGTTACTTTCCCAAAGGGAATATACGGCTCCCATAGCCATTCAACGGTCTGTGTATCAACCTCGCTCATTCGGATAATCTCAACGGTTTCTTCCTGCGGCGGCTCTTTCAAGCCGTAAATCGCTTCCCGGATATACTTCCCGTCCGCGATTTCTGCCCGGTGCTGCAATACCTCGTTCCAGTCCTTGTAAAGCGGCACAAGGCGGTGGACGGTCAAGCCCTCCGGCACAAGCTCTGCAAGGCGGCTGCAAGCATCGTTTCCGGCTTGGTCGCTGTCAAGGCAGAGATAGACGGTCTGAATGTCTGGACGGTCAGAGAGGAAGCGTAAGAGGGCTTTCTCGCCTACGCCGCCCAACGATAAATAGCTCTGCTTCTGCCAGCCCTTTTTGAACAGGCAGAGGAAAGATAAGAGGTCTATCGGGGCTTCAAAGACAAACAACCTTTCGCCCTCGCCACGGTAGCAGAAGTTAAAGGATTTGTCGCTGCCTTTCACATCAAGCCGAAAACTCCCGGCTGTGCCGCGCTGATGGGCGTATCGCGGTATGCCGCTTTCATCTCTGCCGACGAATACGGCGTTATGGTGGGCGGCTTCCTCGTAAATGTCGCCATTGGAAAGAAAAAAGCCCGTCACATCTTCATCAATGCGGCGGGCTGCTGTGAGGTAGTTCCTCGCTATGCGGTTGTCGGTGCTGCGGGGTGGCAGTCGGAAGTCGGATAGGGGCGCGGGGCAATGTCTGTCCGGCGGCGGGGCGGCTCCTTTTTCGCCTGTCAGCAGTTCAACGGCTTCGGTGAAGCTCTTGCCGAAAAACTCCATGACAAAATCAACGGGGCCGCCGCCCTTGCTCTGGCTGTGCCTGTACCATTTGTTTCCCCGGACGGTCAAGCTGTCGTGCCGTTTCCAACGGTATTCATTCCCGGCGCGGGTAAGCTGCTCGCCCTGTGATTGCAGGAAAGAAACAAGGTCGGCTTGGTTGGCGCGGTCTATCTGCTCTTGGGTGTAATACATGGTTAATACCTCTCTTTCTGTGGTTGAATTGTTCATAGTTTTGAAGTAAAATAAAGTCAACAAACTTGAATTTGACAAAGGAGTGTGATTGTATGAAAAGGCAACTGCAAGGTATAGCATTGATTTTAGTTAGTATCCTGCTGATGTTAGGATATGGCAATGTGGCTTTTTTTGATTTAAGTTTCAAATGGGCTTTAATCTTTTCAGTTATCGGCATTACTGGCGTTATAATGACATTTTTACCCGATAAGAAGTGAACACATTCCTTTGTCGGATGGGAATAGAGGACGGACAGGCAAATCAGCTTGCCCGTCCTTTTCTTTATCGCTCCTGTTCCTGCCGCTTGGTGTGGTTCTGTGTCTGCTCCGGCTGCTCGGCTTTCAGTGCAATATCAACGCACTTGCGTATCTTCTGAAGCTCGGCAACCTCGGCGCGGGTAGCTTTCAGTTTGGTGTAGTCGGTATCTCTCTGCTCTTTGAGGTCGGCGTATTCATGTTTCCATTTGGAGATAGGCAGCGTCTTTGTATCTGTCAGATTTGCATGGAGATAGCGGCTTGCTGCGTTCCATAGGGTCAGTTCGGCGCGGTGGGCTTCCTCATACTTATCCCGTTTGTTCGTCCAGCCGTTTTTCAGCTTTTTCAGTTCGGCATGAATGGGCTTATACTGCAAATAATTCTCGCCGTTCTCTATCAGCTTTTGCAGTTCTTTCATGCGCTGCTCGGCGGTTTTCATTCCCTCCCGGATTGAATAGGCTCTATCACTGACAGAGGAAAGGGCTGCGTCCAGCTCATCAAGATTAGAGATACCATGCTCGGAAAGATAGTTGACCGCCGCCGCTATGGTTTTCAGTTCTTCGGCTGCGTGCTGCTGTTGCCAACGCTGTGAATACTTCCGGCTCTTTTCTCTCTGAACGCTCAAATACTTCATCAACAGATTTGCGAGGTCGGGAGATTGCGACGGCTGTTCTGGGGCGGTTTCCCGCGCTTTGAACAGGTCGGCAATCCATTCTTTGAGCTTCCCAATCTGCGCCCGGATTTCCCGGATAAGGCGGTTTGCCTTTTGAATATTGCGGTTCAGTTCGCCTTTCTCGGTGGCGATACCTTTCTTCTCCATCTGGCAAGCCGCCACGCCCATGTGGACGGTGGGTATCTCGTCAATGCCGCGCTCGGCGTTGCTGCGGTGGTCGATACGCTCCGGGCTTCCGTTCCTCTCCAAAAAGTCGTTGGTATAGTCAGCCCATGCCTTGCGCCAAACAAGCGCATTCTCTTGGCTGTTCCAGCCCGTGAGGTCAACCTTGTGCGTCTTATATCTGCCGCTTGGCAAGCGGATACGCTCACCGTTTTCATCAAGGTCATATTCCTTTTTGGACTTTGCCGCCCACGCGCCGCGCCCGTCAAGGGGGCGCATGGTAAGCATGATATGACAATGGGGATTGCCGCTGTCGGTGTCGTGAATGGCAAAATCCACACACATTCCTCTGGAAACAAATTGAGAGGAACAGTATTCCCGGACAAGCCGGATCTGTTCCTCTCTGGATAATTCTATGGGGAGCGCCGCGTCAATCTCTCTGGCAAGCTGGGCGTTCCCGGCTTTCTCGTAAAGCTCCACGCTGTTCCACAAGGTTGAACGGTCAGCGAATGAGGGCGGTGCGTGGGGCGGCAGCATGATTTCTGTATGGGCAACGCCGCCTTTGCGGGTGTAGTCATGGGTCATTCCGTCCCATTCGTTTGTCAGCTTTTCGCCGCTTCGGTAGGCGGCTGCGGCAACGGCTGATTTGCCTTTTCCTCGGCTCACAATGCCGATGTTCCAATGGTAAATGGCTATGGGTATCACCTCCCGGATAGGATAATAAAACCCGCAAAAACAGTACAGACGCCAACGGCGGGTGTACTGTTTTTGTGGGTGTGCAGGGATAGCCGCGAAGCGGCGCAAGGGGTGCAGCCCCTTGTTGCGGCAAAGCCGCCATATCGGAGCGCGGGGAAATCTCCCTGCGCGGAGATAAGCCCTCGGCAGAGCGCACACGCCCGTAAGGGTGTATAAGTGCGCCCTTTGTTCCAAAGGGATTTATTCGGCGTTCCCGCTTTCGGCTCGTTTTTTCAAAAACTCCCGCGCTGGCTCACTGGTTAGGGCAAGCCGGAGAAGCGCAGCGGCTTCCTCGTCGGTCATGTTCTTTGCTTCCGGCACAACGCTTTCAAAGACCGCGCCCCGGACAATAAGGCGGTGGCTGCGCGTTCTGCGTTCCTCTTTGGATAGCTTCTGACGCAACATTTTTTCCCGGTTCTCAAACTGCTGGATTTTCTTCTTTCCGTCCTCAATCTCGGCTTGCAATTCCTCGCGGGTTTTCTCTCTCGGTTTCGTCATGGGTGGTCGCTCCTTTCTGTCCGTAGACATAGAAAAAGGACAGTCGATTTGCTCGGCTGTCCTGATGGTAGTATTAAATTTTCATGGGGTTATCCGTTGAAAGAACTTAGGTCAAGCGCACCATTATTTATCAGCTCTTGGATAATGGTAGCCAAATCGTTTTTCACACTTTCGCTTTCAGTTTTTGCACCCGCATTTTCAACGTATACGGTGCTATCTCCCAACTTAAAGGTCGCATAGTAAATTACATTCTGTTCTCCCACGCTGTTCCGGTCTGTTACAAAATATCCTGCCGTCACGCTTGTGCCATTTACTTCGCTACTTTCTTCACTTCCTACAATCTTCGTATCAAGTAGTGCTATATCCGTTGTAGATATTACCACTTTGGCATTTTCGATTTTTCCCTCAAAACCAATCAATTCTTTGTTGCTGTCGGAAACAGTATCATCAACACGAAAAACTGCATGAGCTGTAACGGTCAAGTTTGGAAAAAGAGATGCAGCTTCCGTTTCCGTAAGTTGCCTTGTTGTTATAGTCCCGTCAATGTCAATGCTTGAGCCAGCAGTTTCCGATTTTACAAAGATGATTTCATTTCCGTTGTCCAAAGTGGCAATGTCAGTTTTGTTCCCGAACAATCCACTTTGAAATACGCCTACGCCTAAAACAGCAATTACTGCAAAGCAAGCCGCCATAGCTCCCCACTTAACCCAACCGGGTTTCTTTGCTTTCTTTTTGTAGTTAAGGGCTTCATCGACATATTTTGTGTCAAGCTCGCTCATAGCGTCGGAAAACTTCTTTGCGTTCATACGAATACCTCTCTTTCAATCAAATATTGCTTCATCTTCTCGCGGATACGGGTCAGCCGGACAGAAATGTTTTTTTCTGAAAGCCCCATAAACTCGGCTATGTCCTTATAGCTGTCGGAAAACCAATAGCGGCGCATGAAAATAACGCGGTTTTCGGTAGTCAGCGTGTCTAAAAATGCTTCAATGATACGGGCTAACTCTTTGGCTTCGATTTCTGCTTCTACTGTATTCGGGGCTGCTATACAGGCTTCAATTTCTTCCAAAGCAATCGTGTAATGGCTGCTCCGTTTGGCTGCTTCCTTTCTCCAATAGACTTTGAGTGAAATGTTCCGAACGATTTTAACAAGATAAGATAGCAGCGGGTTAGGTCGTGCCGGGGGAATGGCGTTCCATGCGCCTAAATAAGCGTCGTTTACACATTCCTCCGCGTCTTGTCTGCTGCCTACGATATGGTAGGAAAGATTGTGGCAGACCTTTCCGTATTTTATATCCAGCTCTCGTATGCCTTGTTCTGAACGTCCAAAAAACATTTCTATGATTTTTTCGTCGTCTATCATCTCACCGCCTCCTTTCGGGCTTCACCTATGTACTACGGTTTCAGCGGCAAATACTACATCTAATCCGAAACTTTTTCAAAAAAATTATAGCACATCTTTTTGAATAGGGTGTGTCAAGTTGCCGGAATGTTTCTTTGCCGCTTTGCTGGCGGCGTTCCTCCGTTCTTCGCTGTATGGGGCGGTCAGACGGAAAGAGAAACGCCCCTTTACAATCTCAAACTCCATGCAACCCGTTTCGGGGTCTGCGTCGGTCTGGCGGCACTGGTCGGGGTACTGTCCGGAGTAGGCGGCAAGCCGCTTCTTTAAGTCGGTGTTGTGTGTGCGGATATGGATAAGGGGGTCTTTCTCGTCAAACCATATATCGGTGGTCTTTTCCTGCTTCGTAAGCCCTGTTCTCATAAACTCTCCTTTCTGCGCCCCTGTTACGCAATAGGGGCATTTTTCGGGTGTTTTTCTTGGCTCTTGACTTGGGGAAAATGAGGATTTTCAAATAGAAACCGCCCGGACAGGGAGTGTATCGTCGGGGCGGCTGTTATCGCAAGATTTCTGTTTTTTCCGGCTCTTGACCGTCAGACGCGGATAAACGCGAGCTGTCGGCAAGTACCAGTTTGAGCAGCTTGTCGCGGAATGTTTCTGTGCTGCTGTGATTGAAAAATAACTCCGCAACAATGGTCTGCCCGTTCCTCTGGGTCGTGATGATACTGTCGGGGGTCTGTTCTGCCATAGGCGGCTCCTTTCTTTGGGCGCAAAAGAGGGATTTCCCGTAGTTCGGAAAATCCCTCTTGGTTGACGGTTATTCTGTTTTACTGTGTGGGCTGTGCGGCTGCCTGTGCCTTTCGCCTTGCCCGGTATTCCCGCGCTTTCATGCGGTCATACTCCCGTTGCTTTTCAAGATTTCTCGCCCGGTACTCCTTTGAATACTGCCGGTGATAGGCGCGGCTCTTTTCCTTTTTGGCTTCTTCGATTTCCTCCCGCATTTGCCGGATTTCCTGCTCGGTCGGTTCTGCAAGCTGTGTCACTTCATTCTCAAACTTGCCGATATAATTGAAATATATGCTGATGTGCTGGATTGCGTATCTCGCCCTTTTCTGGTCGCGCTCATGCACTTCAATCCGGCTGATAAACTCGTTGAGAATGGTGGGTGTAAGGTCGGTAAAGGCGGCATGGCGTTCCGTCAGCTTCAAAAACCTCTGCGCCCGTCCTCCCGCGTTCTCATAAGCGGATAGCTGCTCTTGTAGCGTGGCAAGTTCCGCTTTCAGCGCGTAGTATTCTTCTGAATACTTCTGCGACATCTGCTCATAGCGGTCTTGCGGGATCGTGCCGAGGGCGTTGTCCTCATAGAGCTTGTTCAGCACCTTGTCAATCTGTTCAAGGCGTGTCGTGATTTGCGGAATACGCTTCTGCTGTTTCTTGGTCTGGTCGGTCTGCTGCATGGCAAGGTTCTTTTTCACTAAGGCTTCAAACTCCGCCCGATTGCTGATAGAATAGTCCTCGATTTTCTTCAGCACTTCCGTGATGGTCTGCATGAGCAAGTCCGCGTCCATGATGTGCGGGGAGTGGCATTTAGGGTTCTTGGCTTTTCCCTTGTGGTACTCGCTGCAATAGGCAACATGGCGCTTGCCGCCGTTCCGGTAATCTATACGAATGTGCATTTTTGCGCCGCAGTCCTTACAGAAAAGCAAGCCGGACAGAGGGTGGATTTCCCCGTCCCCGTTGGGGCGTTTGACGGGCGCGTTTTTCAAAATCCGCTGTACGGTTTCAAAATCGCTGCGGCTGATAATCGGCTCATGCACATTTTCTGTGATGTGCCACTGGCTCCGGTCTACATAGTGGTTATGTTTATCCCGGAAATGCTTTGTAGTCTTGAAGTTGACCACATCGCCGCAATACTCCTGCCGTGTGAGGATATTGGTCAAGGTGGCTTTGTTCCACTTGCAGCGGTTATCCTCGTTGAGTGTCTTATTTTTACAGGTTCCCCGCCCGCGGTCTTTCATGTAGAAAGTGGGGGACGGGATTTGTTCCTGTGTCAGATATACGGCGATTTGGTTTCGGTTTTTCCCGTCCAAAAACAGACGGAAAATAAGGCGTACAACCTCGGCGGCTTCCTCGTCGATTATCCAAAAGTCCTTGTTATCCGGGGCTTTGATATAGCCGTAAGGGGCTTCGGTGACAATCGGCTTTCCACTCATGCCTTTGGTCTTAATGCCCGTTTTCACTTTCTTGCTGATGTCCTTTGCATACCACTCCGACATGATATTGATAAAGGGCGCAAACTCCAATGTGTCGGGCTTCTCGCTGTCAATGCCGTTGTTGACCGCGATAAAGCGCACATTGTTCCGTCTGAATATCTCCATCGCATTGCCTACTTGGAGATAGTCGCGCCCCCAGCGGGTAAGGTCTTTCATAATGCAGACACCGATTTTCCCGTTTTCCACATCGTCCATCATGCGGGAGTAGGCGGAACGGTCAAAAAATCTGCCGCTTTCGTCATCGTCGATGTAGTGCCGGATATTGGTCAGGTGCTGCCCTCTGGCATAGTTCTCCAAAAATATTTTTTGGTTCTGTATGCTGTTGCTCTCGCCGCCGTCCCTGTCCTCGTCGCCCACGGAAAGGCGGGAGTAAAGGGCTGTAATTTTGCTATAATCAGTCATGTGCATAACCTCCTGTGCGTCCATGTATGTGTCATTTACACTTAAAATTATGCACTCCA
>NZ_JAJEQG010000059.1 GCF_020687245.1 Faecalibacterium longum CLA-AA-H243
ACCTTTTTGGACAGGCCGGAGGTGACATATTCCTCGATGTTCTCCAAGATGCGCTGCTTGATCTCGCTCTCGTCCTCCACCGGGCCGTCCAGCGTGTACAGCGTTCCGTTGACGCATTTCAGCGGCCACTGTTCCAGAAAGGCACGGCCAAACTGGACTTCATCGATCTTCTTGCCGTTGTACCAGTCCGGCCATAAGGGGTTGCGGGAAATGTTTTTCTTCATAGGGTGGTTCTCCTTTAAAAAAGTGAAGTGGTGGGTCTCACGGTGAGACCTGACACTTCAGGTGAATAAATTATTAGGCGCACTTTGCCAGAGTAAGCCGGTCGGTGCGCTCCTCCAGCATCAGCAGGTACGACCCGGACAGCAGCCGTGCAGCGGCATCGGCCTTCTGCTGGGGCGTTCCGAATGCAACGCAGTCCGTCAGGTGCTCGATGGTCTCGGTCATGTGGAGGGCTTCCACGAACCGCTCGTCCAGCGGTTCTTCCGGGCTGGCGGGCTTGTAACGCTCTCGCCAGTCGTGCAGCAGGTCGAGATAGTCGGTCAGCACCCGCAGGCAGTAGGCGATGTCTGCCCACTGCTCGTCCGTCAGGCCACGCTTGGGCGGCGGCAGGGCAATGGCATTGGCGGGCGGCTTGTCCGGGTCAAGCCCGAAGTCGTGAGCGAGCTTCTCGGCGGCTTGCCGGGGGTTCAGGTCGAACAGCTTGGCGGTGAGGTCGATGGCATCTCCGTTGGCTCCACAGCCAAAGCAATAATAATAGTTGTCGTTCAGCTTCATGCTGGGGTCGCTGTCGGAATGGAACGGACAGCACACCATGCCATGGCGGTCGGGCTCCATGCCGTACATCTCTCCCACCTGCCGAACGGTGATGGCGGACTTGACAGTTTGATACAGGCTCAAGGGCATTCCTCCTTTGTTTCGTGCGTTTCACCAGAGTACCCAGCGTGGGAACTCTGGTGTTTTTTTGCCTTGTGCCTGAATATACGGAAAATTTTGCAGGAAGGGCGAAAAAGCGGCAGGACTGCAACGTAAAAAGAAAAATGCCCTCACCAGTTGCAGATTTGCAACAGCGAGAGCAGCGAAAAAAGTCGTATTGAACAGAACGGGCAGATATATTATAATAAGTAAAAAGATTGAGCTTTCAAAAGGAGGGCCGACCACATGGCACAGGAATATCTGCCCGCACCATCCAACGTCCGTCTTGCGGACTTGATGAAAGAACATAACATCAACCAACAGGAGCTTGCCAAGGAGATCGGCTGCTCCAAGAGCACCATAAACCGCTTTATCAGTGGGGCAAAAGGAACCCTGACCCATGAGCAGGCACTGAAAATCGCAAGGCTGTTCAACGTATCTACGGATTTTCTGCTGGGAGAAACAAATATCCCTGATCGCAAAAACTACGACATTGCCGAACTGGGCTTGTCCGTAGAAGCAGCAAAGAACCTCTACACAGGGCGCGTCAATACAGAGGTAGTCAACTTGCTGCTGGAAAACGCCCGCTTTGCAGAGCTTACTTACCGTATAGCACAGTATTTTGATGATACGTTTGCGTCCGGCATTGCGGCACAGAATGCCATGCTCACGACATTGAGCACCCTGCTGCGCACAAAGGTCAAAACCCCGGCAGCAGCTAAAGCCGCAAAGGACATCAGCCTTCGGAGAAAGCCAGTGTATCAAGGCGACCTTGATGACATTGAGATGTACTTCATGGCGGCGGTCAAGGAAATCAAAAAGGGCATCGGGAGCCATTACGCCGAACAGGAAGCTATGAGCAAGAAAGTGGCAGAGAAAATGTTTACGGAATTGACAAAGGGGCAGGACGTGCAGCACCCAACGATTACAGCAGAGCAGTTGACGGATGCAATGTTGGACAGCGTTTCGGGCATGGAGGGAGCTACGCCGGAAGCACTGGAGCAGCTGCGGAGTGGCCTGTTGGGAATCTTGCAGTCTGCCGCAGAGCAGGAAAACGCCTATGAAGCAGACGAATGAACGGCTTTGTGCGCTGGCACAGAAAGGCGGTGCCGCCGCACTGGACAGCCTGATCGAAAACAACAAGTCCTTTATCGGCAAGGTGGCAAACGACCTCTTCCGCAGCATGAATCTGGCACAGTCTGGCTTGAACCTTGACATAGACGATTTGAAACAGGCGGGCAATCTTGGCTTATGGAAGGCCGTGCCAAAGTTCGATGCAGCGCGCGGCATGAAGTTCCTGACTTATGCGGCTCCTGCCATCCGTAATGCTATGATGGACATGGTGCGGGATGCCTTTGCCGCTTTTGAGCAGCGGATGGTGACAGAGGACAAGTGCTGCCAGCGCGTTTCGCTGGACGATGTTCTGCCGGGAGAGGAACAACTGCGGCGCATCGAAGCCATAGCTGACCCTTATGCCATGCAGCCACAGAGCATTATGGAGGAACAGGAATCGCGACGGGAGCTGTACGATGGTCTGAACCGGCTGACCCAGCGCGAGCAGACTTATCTGCTGTACCGCTATGGCTTCACCGATGGCGAGGAACATCCGCTGATCGGCACGGCGATATACTTTCACCTGACAAAAGGCCGCGCCAAAAAGACGGAGGAACAGGCTATGGATAACCTGTGGTTGGAACTGCCGTGGTGGTTTATATGAATAGGCAGAGAGATTGTATTAAATTGAGTGAATTACGATAGAGAACAAAAGCTAATCTTCCCTTGTTCGACGCTCTTTAATAATCTTATAAATTGGAAACCAATAGACAATAACGATGATAAGGCATGTGATTGCTAACGCACTATAGATGAAAGATTTCATAAGCACAGCCATAATCATAAAGATGAAAAAAAAGAATATCCACGGCGACTGTGCTGATTTATACAAAGCTAGTTTATCTTCAAGGGTAGTATATAATTCAAATGGCTTTCCATCATTCTTTTTTTCGACAATCAATAATTCTTTGTTAAGTGTCGTCTTAGGCGTTGATAGCTTTCCACCTGATTCAGCCCACGGACGAAATTGTACTTTGGCAAGAGAGTAGTTTAGATTAATGTTCTTGAAAAAAACAACGTATCCTAAGCTTTGAAGAAATTCAACATACTTGTCTGAGCTTTCACGACTCTTGTGACCAATATAATCAATCTTATATTGATATTCCCCCGGAGTGCATGTTTCAAACTCATAGATAGCCCGTGATGTATTTATTAAGTGATACCCTTGTTGGGACATTCTATTAAGCCATTTCTCTTGTAAGGATAATAGACAACCAAAAAAACGTACCTTTTTGTAGCGCATATTAAATCTCCTTTGAAATCCTTTCCGCTAAGTCGATTAATTGATGAAGTCGATCTATTTCGGTTTGGACAGCCTCCTTTCCAGAAGGTGTTATTAAATATACTTTTTTTCTGCTTGTACTTTCAGTGCTTTGTAATTTAATCCATCCTTTTTGTTCTAACGAGGATAGAGCACCATATAATGTCCCTGCTCCTAATAATACCCTTCCGTTTGTTACTTCCTCAACAAATTGAATGATTGCATATCCATGCCTTGGTTCATAAAGGGACAAAAGTATTAAATCTGTAACTTCTGTAAGGGTTCCCCCTTGCACATAGTCTTTCATAGAACCTCCGCTTCGAATATGTGCCCTTTATCCAAATTGATTGTCACATCGGCTAAATCCACTATATTTTTGTCGTGTGTAGAAATTATAATGATTCGATTTTTCTTTATTGAGGTTAAATATTTTTTGAGGTCATCAATACTGTCTTTATCCAATGCAGAGGTTGGCTCATCCAATAGAATTATAGAAGGATTGTGCACCAATGCTCGCATAAGCGTTATTTTTTGCTTCTCGCCACCAGATAGAGTAATGAATCTATTGTCGATAGGAGTGTCGACACCTTTTTCTAATTTATCAAACAACCCGCGTAAATGTAAGATGGAAATCAACTTATTCCCAATGACTGTATCGTTGTGCACAGAATCAAGATAGATGTTGTAGCGTATGGTGTCATCGAATACAATTGGCGTTTGCTCGCAAAAACCAATCAATGTGCGGCGTAAAGTGTAAACATCAAGTGCTTTAATAGAATAATTATCGTAATAAATATCCCCGATGATATCACTGTTGTATAATCCAACGATGGCATTGAGTAACGAGCTCTTTCCGGAACCATTTGCGCCCATCAGAACATATATCTTTGACTGTTCGAATATTAGGTTTACATTGGATAGTATTTGCCTCTTGTTCAAAATAAGTCCAAGATTATTGAGTTTGATCTGTTTGACCTGCTTTGGACAAGTATCCCCAATAAGCTCCTCTGGAATATCCAGTAGAGCATTTAGCCGCTCGTATGAAACATTGGTATCTTGAATGTTTTTTCCAAGAGAAAAAAAGTAGCGAATAGCTGAAAGCGTCATTGAAAAATAAGTGGTGATAATAGTGAATTCTCCTATTGTCATTTGTGATTGAATGACTTTGAATCCCCCATATATAAACAAAAAAATGCGTCCAATAGTTATAATAACTGTATCCCAAGCAGAGAATTTGTATGACTCTTTTTGATACTTTAATGCAGAGCACATTAAAGTATCAAAATATGAAGTCATTTTATCCGAAAATGAATTAACAATTGAAAACAGTTTGATTTGTTTTATGGTTGAGAGTTGGCTGTACAACTTCGAAAAAAAGAAAGCCTGACTTTCTTTTAAATTATAGCTACTTCTGTACAGTGGAGCTCTGAGAAAGAAGTATCCTATGCAGTAAAAAGGAATAAGAATAAAAATAAATAGAAAGATTGCGGGATTGTATGAGAAAACAATGAAAAGGCCCAACACGATTGTAAATAAATTAACGATGATGTTTTGAAAAAGAGAAATGCAAAAGGTCGAAACAACATTTGAGTCGCTATTTATCTTTTGACTGAGAGAAGAGACGTCTTTTCCGGCGAAAAAAGATAAAGAAACTTTCTGTAAGTGTACAATAACTTTTCTGTTAAGATCAAATGCGATAGTGGTTTGAAGTTTTGCATATAGTCTATTGCAAATATATCCTATAAATAGTCCTAATAAACTGGCAACGGCAAAGATAACTGCAAATAAGAGGATTCCGTTTGCTCCATTTCCACTTGTCAGAAAATCTATGAACGTACCATTGATATATGGAACAATCAATGAAAAGATACTTGAAAAGATGCAAATTGCGATATAAAGAAAAAGCTGTCTGCGGCATTTGACAAGTGAATTTTTACATAGATTAAAAAAACGATTCAAGTTATTTACTTTTTGACCTCCACATTTGTTTTGATCTTTTCGTTCACAAAATGCAAAATTTGCTTTTCAACAACGCCTTTCGTTTTAAAACAACCTGGCGCATGATACGTTTTAGATTGATTGTAACTAACGGAACCGCAACCGCCGCCACAGACCGGTAGATACACGCATTCTCGACATTCATGATTCTCCAAAGGGTCTCTTGTCATCCAATCGTAGAATGCGTATGTTTTATTGATAAGATTACCCTCGGAATCAATGGTTCCAACTCTATGCTGCTCAAATCCTGCGTGTTCCCAGCATTTATAAACGGAACAATCTGGAGTAACTGTAAATTGGCTATCACTATATAATCCGCAGAACATCCATCGTTGCATTGGACGGGGAGTATAAGCAAATCCGTTTACTTGTAATTCATTCCACAGGTGCTCAAGAACATCGCTAATTTCACTATCGGCAAAGCAGTTTCCAGCATAAGAGGAGCAAGCACTTGTCGAACTTCTAACAATGCCAAAATCAATAGAGGCACAAGTTAAGTTTTCACCATATTTTCCCAAGTATTTTAAAAGCGTGTCAGTATCATTAATATTTGTTTTATCAATGTTGATTCTTATGACGGCATTGATCTTGGGGTATGCAAGAACCTTCTTAATGGAATCTATAACGTCATTAAATGAGGGATTCCCGTTCTTATAAGGTCTTCTGGAATTGTGTGCTTCAGGCATTCCGTCAAGTGTAATTTGAACCATATTACAATTATGTTTAGAAAGTTGCTGGAGTACATAGTTATTCAGTAATGTGCCATTTGTTATTATGCCACATGAAAAGGAAATGCTATTTTGGGTGCAGTAGCTATGAAGTTCATCAAGAATGAACAAGCCCTCTTTAATATTAACTAAGGGTTCTCCTCCAAATAATACAATATACATGGACTTTGAACGTCTGCTTTTAGCTTCGTTTTTCATGAATTTTATATATTGGAGCGCATGCTCATGATCCATGGTTTCGTTTTTTTCCCCGTCACCTTCATAACAATATACACAAGAGAAATTGCACGACCAAGTTAATATAATAGTTGAGGAAAGCACTTCTGAAAAATATTTGTTTCGATTGTTAAAATATGAAAAATATCGTAGTTCATCAACAGTGTCTTCAATGATAACGCCAGCACGAGAAAACAATTCGCGGCTGCGGCAATCCAAAGACGAAATATCATTTTTCTTGATGGAATCGAGTGCTTCATAGGAAAGAAAAAATGTATTTCCCGTGAATGTATTAAAAAGAATTGGCTTATCCGTTCCTTTTTCAAACAGGACTAAATTATATCTTGAAAATTTCATATAATTACCATAGCATAGCTGCCTCGATTTAAACCTTTAAATCTGACATTGTGAAATTTTTGAATCCTAAGAAATTTTAGTCATCGAGAGAGAATGGGCCGGGAGCCGGTGTTAGGTTGAAAATACAACCGTCAACTGTACAAGCATTGATGCAAACATTCGCAACACAGCCCGCAGTTACACAAATATCTGCTGGACAGGCATTGGCACCACAGGCAGCAGTGCCACAAGCATTAATTGCGCATCCGGCATCAATAGGGCAGGCAACAGCCACACAGCCATCGTTTGAAGACTGCGTTGTATACGCATTACCGAGGTATTCAGTTTCCATGAGAAATCTCCTTTTTTTGTGCGTGAAACTATTCATAGGAAGCAGCTATGCTATGTGGCTTAGTCACTATGAAAGCTCATTTACGATGAGGTTGATGCTTCACGAAACCGTTCGGCATGGAGAATCGTACACATTGATTCGTCCAAGCTAATTATATCGTTAACCGTAATAGTAATCAAGAGTTTATAAAGCGTGTCTTTGAATTTTGTGACATTGAACAGGTTATAGAAAAGCTTTTTGTGAAATATCATGTCAAATATTGTAAGCGTGGGTTACACTTAGTAAGTGGTATCTTTAATTAAGGGAAACGGGACTGAGTGTGCCGGACATCTCGCTGTTGGTGCCGCTGGCCGAGCTTCTGCAGGGACGCCGGGTAGAGGAGGAACAGCGCTTCACCCGCGAGGAGACCGAAGACCTCATCCGCAAGGCGCTGACCTTTTCGGCAGAGCCGCCGGAGCGCCGTCAGGCGCGGACGAAGAAGTATCTGCCGGTGTATGTCATCTGCTGCGTGCTGGGCGTCGCAGAAGCGCTGGCCGTCTGGGCGGCGGGACTGGCCGACATCGAGGGAGCGCTGGCTCTGCTCATCATCGGTGTGGTTTTCGGCGTCGTCTACGGGGCGTATGCCATGTTCTGGATGGCCGAGACTCTGCCCCGCTACTACGACGAGAACCGCATCTGCAACTTTGCACAGGGTGCGTTCCACATCCACATCCCGGGCATCTATTACAACAACCGAAACTGGAAGCACGTCCTGCGGGCGTTCCGGGTCTGGTCGATGGTGTCGCTGGTGCTGGTGCCGCCCTGCACGGCGGGGGCAGTTTTCGTTGAGCGTGCCACCGGCTGGCAGGTGTGGGTCGCGGTGCTGGTGGCGTATATCGCCTCGCTGTTCGGGGCGATCGTGATACCGGCGAAGAGGTTTGAGTGAGGGAGAGGCTTTCGGGAAGGCTGTCCTTCGTACAACCTCTCAGTCTGCTTCGCAGACAGCTCCCCTGGTAGGGGAGCCTCTGGCGAAGAGGAAAAGCTTTGCGGAATGCCAAGGCCTCCCCTCGATAGGGGAGGTGTCAGCGCTTCAGCGCTGACG
>NZ_JAJEQG010000005.1 GCF_020687245.1 Faecalibacterium longum CLA-AA-H243
GTCTGCGCCTCTGGCGCAGCCACCTCCCCTATCGAGGGGAGGCTTTGGCATGTCGGTCAAGTTCCCACTGAACGAGCAAAGTTTATCTGTTTCGTGGACTGTAGTGCTCCGCTGTCCAGGGCAGCGGCAGCTTGACAAGGTGCGTTGCCCAGAAGCTGCTGCCCTCTGTAGCAAGGCCCGCCCTTTTGCGCCATATCGGACCTCGGGCGTCCAGTAGGAAGTGGCCCGGCTTGCCAATGGCTCCCCTACCAGGGGAGCTGTCTGCGAAGCAGGCTGAGAGGTTCTACCGGTAAAGCGCTCTTAAAACGCCGCATAGAACGGCTCGCTCACGGTGACATTGGCCGTGCCTCTTGTCAACTCCTGCAACTGCGTCAGCAGCGGCCCTTCGGTATGCTCCGGCATCTGCCAGCGGAGGGTGACTTTATCGGTGAACTCCGGTTCGGCCAGCTTGCCGCCCGCCGCCTTGATGAGCAGGTCTGCCCGCTCATAGAGGCCGTAGTCCACCGTCACATCCAGCGCCACCACGCTGCGCACCGTCACCACCTCGGCGGCTTCCAGTGCGCGGGACGTGGCTGTCGTGTAGGCCCGGACGAGGCCGCCGGTCCCCAGCAGCACGCCGCCGAAGTATCGTGTGATGACCACGATGAGGTCGGTCAGTCCGCTGTGCTGCAAGACCTCCAGGGCAGGCGTACCCGCTGTTTTGGCCGGTTCGCCGTCGTCGGAATAGCGCTCCCGGCTCCCCTCCCGCAGGCGGTAGGCATAGACATTGTGGCGGGCGGTGCGGTTGGCCGCGCGCACCTGCTCGAGGAAGGCCACGGCCTTCTCCTCGCTGTCTGCAAAGGAGAGCTGTGCAATGAAGCGGCTCTTCTTCTCTTCGTATTCTCCGATGGCTGTTCCCCGGATGGTGCGGTAATCCTCCACGCTGAATCCTCCTGCTGTGTTTATATATAAGATAAGTATAGCATAAATCGGCGCAAAGAAAAAGAAGCTGCTGCACAAAACACCGTGCAGCAGCTTCTCAGTCTTCATTTCCGGACGGGTGAAACAGTTTTAGCGGATCTCGATGCCCAGCTTGAACTTCAGGTTGCCCAGCACCTTCTTGACGGTGCGCTCCACCTGCTCGTTGGAAACTTCGGCAGCGGGGTCAGAGAGGGTCAGGGAGAAGGCCATGCTCTTCTTGCCCTCGCCAAGGTTTGCGCCGCGATAAATATCGAACAGCTTGACCTCCGTGATGAGGGGGCTTGCCTTCTTGATGGTCTCTTCGATGTCGCCGCAGGCCACAGCCTCGTCGCAGACCAGAGCCAGGTCACGCTTGACAGCGGCGTAGGGGCTCAGCGGCTTATAGCGCAGCTCACCCTCGACGCAGGACATCAGAGCCTCATAGTCCAGCTCGCCCAGATAGATGTTCTGGCTGTCCTTCTGCTCCTTGGCGATCTCCAGCTCCGCGTTGATCTCGTTGGCCAGCTTGCCGAAGACGCCCAGACGCTTGCCGTTGCAGTAGACGGCGGCGCTGATGCCGGGGTGGAGCCAGCTGGTGGTCTCACGCTGATAGGTGAAGGTCAGGTCAAAGCCCTCAGCCAGTGCTTCCAGAGCGCCCTTGACGGTGAAGAAGTCCTCTTCGGGGCCGAAGGCACCGATGCAGAGGGTCTGGCGCTCGTGGGGATGCTCGTTGATGGGCAGCTCCTTGGCAAGGTAGACGGGAGCCATCTCGAACAGACGGCCCTCAGCGTTGCCCTTCTTGAGGTTGTCCACGATGACGTTCAGCATGGACGGAGCCAGCAGGGTGCGCATGACGGACAGGTTCTCGCTGATGGGGTTCAGGATGCGGATGGCCTTGCGGGCCTCATCCTCCGCCGGGATATGGAGCATATCGAACTCGACATTGGAATAGAAGGCCAGCGTGGAAGCCTCATAGAAGCCCTGTGCGGCCAGCAGACGCTTGGTCTTGAGCTGCTGCTTCTGCTCATAGTTCAGACCGCCGTTGGTGACAGCGGCAGTGTTCAGGAAGGTGGGTACGATGTGGTCATAGCCGTACTCACGGATGACTTCCTCGGCCAGGTCGGGGAAGCTCTCCACATCCTCACGGTAGAGGGGTGCAGAGACGTCCCAGCTGCCGTCGGCCTGCACGTCCACGGTGAACTCAAGGCGCTTGAGGATGTCGATCATGGTCTGGTCCGGCACGGTGATGCCCAGCACGCCGCAGATCTTGGCCGGGGTGGTGACGATGTGCTTGCGCTCGAGAGGACGGCCATCGGTCAAATCGTATTCCAGCGTGGTAATGTCGCCGCAGTCCAGCTCCTGGATGAGGTGCAGGGCGCGGGCAAGGCCCAGCTCGGGAGAGTGGCGGTCAACGCCCTTCTCGTAGCGGGCGGAAGAGTCGCTGTTCTGACCCAGAGCGCGGCTGGTCTTACGGACGGAGTCGCGGGCGAAGGTAGCGCACTCGAAGAGCAGGCTGGTGGTGTTGTCGTCCATGCCGGAGTTTGCACCGCCCATGATACCGGCCAGAGCGACCGGCTTCTCTGCGTCGCAGATGACCAGATTGTTGGGGTTCAGGGTGAACTCCTTCTCATCGAGGGTGGTGATCTTCTCGCCTTCCACGGCGCGGCGGACGGTGATGCTGCGGCCGGCGACCTTGTTCAAATCGAAGGCGTGCATGGGCTGGCCCATCTCCAGCAGGGTGTGGTTAGTAATATCGACCACATTGCTGATGGAGCGCAGGCCGCACAGAGCCAGATGGCGCTTCATCCAGCGGGGAGACTCGCTCATCCGGATATTGCGGACGTAGTGTGCCATGTAGCGGGGGCAGAGGTCCGGAGCCTCCACCTTCACGCTGATCGGCTCGTCGGCGTCGCAGACGGTGTTGTAGTCCATGGCGGGCATGTGCAGAGGCTTGCCGAGGATGGCGGCCACCTCGCGGGCGATGCCCAGCACGGACTGGCAGTCGGGACGGTTTGCGGTGATGGAGATGTCGAAGATGTAGTCATCCAGACCCACCACAGGGGCGATGTCGGTGCCGGGGACGGAATCCTCTGGCAGGATGAGCAGACCGTAGACCTCAGAGCCCGGGAACAGGTCATCGTTCAGGCCCAGCTCCTCGCCGGAGCAGAGCATGCCGTTGGACTCGACGCCCTGCATCTTGCGGGCCTTGATCTTGATGCCGCCGGGCAGGGTGGAGCCGTCCAGGGCGGCAGGCACGCAGTCGCCCAGCTTCATGTTCGCCGCACCGGTGCTGATGCGGATGTCGTGGCCATACTCGCCGCAGTCCACGACGCACTTGGTCAGATGGGTGCCTTCCTGAGGCTCCATCTCCACGATCTTGCCCACGACGACCTTGCTGATGCCGGCGTCCAGCGGGATGAGTTCCTCGACTTCAAAGCCGCAGGAGAAAAGCTTTTCTTCAAGCTCCTGTGCGGTAACGTCAATATCGACGAATTCTTTTAACCAACTGAAAGGTACTTTCATTGTTTGCTCTCTCCCCTCTTATTCGTGGAACTGCTTGAGGAACTGCAGGTTGTTCTCAAACATCAGGCCGATGTTGTTGATGCCGTACTTCAGCATGGCGATGCGCTCGATGCCGATGCCGAAGGCGAAGCCGGAGTACTCATCCGGGTCGATGTTGCAGTTCTCGAGGACTTTGCGGTTGACGACGCCGCCGCCCAGCACCTCAATCCAGCCGGTGTGCTTGCACAGGGGGCAGCCCTTGCCGTGGCACTCGAAGCAGCTCACATCCACCTCGACGCTGGGCTCCGTGAAGGGGAAGTAGGAGGGACGCAGGCGGGTGCGGGTGTCGGCACCGAACATCTTCTGCACGAAGGTGTTCAGAGCGCCCTGCAGGTCGCCCAGCGTGATGCCCTTATCCACGACCAGACCTTCCATCTGGTGGAACATGGGGCTGTGGGTAGCGTCGGAGTCAGAGCGGAAGACGCGGCCCGGGATGAGCACCTTGATGGGAGGTTTCTGGCTGTCCATGGTGCGGATCTGGCCGCCGGAAGTCTGGGTGCGGAGCAGGAACTCATCGGACAGGTAGAAGGTGTCCTGCATATCGCGGGCGGGATGGTCCTTCGGGACGTTCAGGCGGGTGAAGTTGTGGTCGTCGTCCTCGATCTCGGGGGCGTCTGCCACAGCAAAGCCCATGCCCGAGAAGACGTCGATGATCTGGTTGGTGACGAGGGTCAGGGGGTGCAGACCGCCCACGGCGCGGGTCTTGGCGGGCAGGGTGATGTCCACCGTCTCGGCGGCGTTGCGGGCAGCAAGCTCAGCCTGCTTCACCTTGTCGGCAGCGGCATCATACTCGGCCTGCACCTTGGCCTTCAGTTCGTTGATGATCTTGCCCATGGCCGGCCGCTCCTCGGGGGCGACAGAGCGCAGATTCTTCATCAGGGCAGGGATCTTGCCGTTCTTGCTCAGATATTCCTGCCAGAAAGTTGCCAGCGTTTCTTTGGAAGAGACCTGGCCCAGGCTCTCTTCGGCCTGCTTTGCCAGCTCGTCGATCATTGCTTGCATGGATGTTCTCTCCTTCTCATTCGTGTTGTTCAGCGGACAGCAAAAAAGCTCCGTCCCCTGCCCCGGCCTCCTGAAAGGCCCGGCAAAAGGGACGAAGCTCATAAAATTCACAGCTCCGCGGTACCACCCGGTTTCCGCCCGGCTCTTTCGCAAGCCGCGCGGCGCTCAAAACGCCGTAACGGGGCGCACCGTCCGGCCCTACTGTCGTTCAGGCCGACCGCTCGGGAGCGAACTTCAGCCTGCGTCCGCGCGGAAGCCCTCTCAGCCGGTGAAGCTTCTCTCTTTGCTGCGGTGCGCCTGCCTACTCTTTCCGTCGCTGCGTTTGGAGTATTCAGGTCGTGGTCATTTTGATAACCGAGAATCATCTTATCACATTTTGGGGCGGTTTGCAAGCACAGCGGGCAGATTTTAAGGAATATCCGCATTTTTCTTGCTTTTCAGTCGTTATCATGGTATGCTGAACTCAGCGCTTTACTGAAAGGAGGGTACACCTGCGATGGGTTGGAACGGCTGCGTTTTCTTCAAAAAAGGAAACCCCTAAGCTTTTCCGGCTCGAAGTGTACCCTTTTATACCTTTCAGCAGAGCGTGGAGCATGATCTATGCGCCCCGCAGCTTTGCTATGGGGCGCTTTTGTTTTGCGCAGAAATATATAAAAAGGATACACATTTCTATCCATAATAATAGAAAGGGTGTTCCCCATGAACTTGAAAAAGCAGCTTGCCTGCATCTATACCAACAACTTCTTCTCCGGCCTGCGCATCACCGACGCCGTGTGGGTGGCGCTGCTGGCCGCGCGGGGCTTCTCGCTGTGGGAGATCGGCGTTGCCGAGAGCGTGTTCCACATGGTCAGCCTCACCTTCGAGGTGCCGAGCGGCATGGCGGCGGACCTGCTGGGCCGCAGGAAGACACTCGTGGCCGGCGGGGTCTGCATGGTGCTCTCCAACCTCCTGATGGCCTTTGCGCCGGACCTGTTTTTCATCTGCCTGGCGATGGCGCTGAGCGCACTGGCCAACGCCATGTTCTCCGGCACCGCCTCGGCCCTGACTTACGACAGCCTCAAGCAGTGCGGACGGACAGACGACTACCTCCGGGTCTCCGCCAACTGCTCCCAGCTCTCCATGCTGGCCACGGCTGTGGGGTCCCTCGCCAGCACGCTGGAACGGTTTCTCCGCTTTTCCGGTTTCTACCTGCTGAGCGCCGCCTTTGAAGGCACTGCCGCTGCCGCCACCGCCCTGATGACCGAGCCCATCGTCACCGAGACGCAGGCCCGCCGGGAGAAGCAGACCTTCCGCGACCTGCCCGGCCAGCTCGCGCGGCTGGTGCGGGACAGCATCACCGCTCTTCGCGCCACCCCGCTGGCGGCAAAGCTCATCGTCTCTGCCGCTGTCCTCTGCATCCCCAGCTACCTGACCAAGATGTTCGTCCAGCAGCGGCTCATCGAGCTGGGCTGGCCCACAGCTCTGCTGTTCGTGCCAATGCTGCTGAGCGGGCTTGCCTCCATGCTGGGCGTTGAAGCGGCCCGGCGGCTCCATCCGAAGAGCCTGCGGCGGTTTTACGCCGTCTGCGCCCTGCTCTGCGGCGGGGGCTGCGCGCTGGTGGGTGCCGCCCCGGCGCTGGGTTGCATCTTCGGCTGTATGCTGGTGCAGGGCGTCATCGACGCCTACCTCCTGCACGAGGACCAGAAGCTCAACGACATCATCCCCAGCGACCAGCGTGCCACCCTCATCAGCGTGGACAGCATGGTCTACAGCCTGCTCATGATACCCGCCAGCCCTTTCGTGGGCGCGGTGGGCGACGCCTTCGGGCAGGCCGGTGCGGGCCTTGCCGTGCTGGGCGTCCTCGTGGCGCTGACCGGCGCGGCGGCGCTTGGCCGAAAGACGCGCGCCTCCTGAGCAAAAAACGCACTGCCGGGTTTCTTGACAGCTGCCCGGCAATGCGCTATAATAACGATAGAAAAGGCACTGTGACAAGCGGTTTGGCCTCTTCAATGGTTTAGATTTCTTTTTCCGAAACCGTCACCTTGGCAGAGGTGGCGGTTTTACTTTTTGATTCGCAGTGTGAACGTGAGTCCAAACAAGTGAAACGTCAAAGTAATCGGCATCTTCTCACCCCCTTTCGGAAGTGAGAGACCAAACCGCCTGCCGTATGTACAGTGCCTTACCGCCTTGCGGCGGCAGTATCAGTGTATCATAAACACTGACAGAAAACAAGAAAATCCCCCACGAAAGTGGGGGATTTCCTGTTTCTACTCGTTTTTACTTACTCAGCAGCTCATCCACCATCGCGTCCATCTGCGCCTCAGCGGCGGCGTTGGAAGCAGAGCGGAGGGTCACGACGGTGTCGCAGACGGTGATGTTCTTCATGCCGTCCAGCTCGGCGCGCATGAGCTTTGCAGCCATAGGCGCCCAGGTGCCGTTCTCCATCAGGGCGATGGTGCGGCTCTGGAATGCCTTGGTCTTGAGGTGGGCCAGCAGGTTCTCCATCGGCGGGAAGAGGAAGCCGTCATAGGTGGCGCAGGCCAGAACGGTCTTGCCGCAGCGGAAGGCTTCGGTGACGGCGTAGGAGACGTCGGTGCGGGTCAGATCCATCTCCACCACCTTGGCACCCTTGGCGCGGAGCTTCTCGGCCAGAATGTGGGCGGCGGCGCGGGTGTGGCCGTGGATGGAGGCGCTGGCGACCAGTACCTTCTCCGGCTCTTCGGCCTTGTAGCTGGACCACAGATCGTAGTAGTTCAGGTACTTGCCAAGGTCGCCGGTGAGGACGGGGCCGTGGAGCGGGCAGATGGTCTTGATGTCCAGCGCAGCGGCCTTTTTCAGCAGAGCCTGCACCTGTGGGCCGTACTTGCCCACGATGTTCAGGTAGTAGCGGCGGGCCTCGCTGGCCCAGTCGGCCTTCTCGTCGAACTTTGCCACCGCGCCGAAGCGGCCAAAGCCGTCGGCGGAGAAGAGGACTTTTTCGGTGGACTCATAGCTCACCATGACCTCGGGCCAGTGGACCATGGGTGCGAACACGAAGGTCAGGGTGTGGGCGCCCAGCGAAAGGCTCTCGCCGTCCTTCACGACGACGCGGCGCTCCTTGGCGATGGCCTCTGCGCCGAAGAACTGCTCCATATACTGGAAAGTCTTGGCGTTGCCCACCACCTGCATCTCGGGGTAGAGGGCGGCGAGGCGGGCCACATTCGCGCCGTGGTCAGGCTCCATGTGGTGGACGACGAGGTAGGCGGGCTTCTCCCCTGCCAGTGCCTCGGTGACGTTTGCCAGCCACTCGTCGGTAGCGCGGTCGTCCACGGTGTCGAGGATGGCGATCTTCTCATCCCGGATGACGTAAGAGTTGTAGCTGACGCCGGTAGGGACCGGGTACTGGCTCTCAAACAAATCGATAGTGGTATCGTCCACGCCCACGCCCAGAATGGCGCTGCTGATGTTCTTTACGCTCATAAGCACATTTCCTCTCTGTTATTGGTGTGTATGGTCTGCCATGGCTGGCAATTATTTTAGCAATCGTTCTCAGTATAGCACAGTCTGCCGCCTTCGTCAACTATTTATCAGGCCGGATGGCCGAATGACGTTCTACTGCGGTAGATTATGTGGCAAAGTGACAAAATAATAATACAGATACGTTATATTTCCCCACTTTGCCAACTTGGCAAAGTGCTCATATCTGGCAAAGTGGTCAGTTTGCCAGCTCAGGCCAGTTTGCCACCCTGGCAAAGTGCATTTTTGACCGTCACTACGTCAATATTCTCCCACTTTGCCAGATGTCTCGCTGGTCTCAGAGAGTGCTTTCGGCAGCTCGTTCATATCGTCTATCTCGAGCAGGGCGCTGGCGCTGGCCTCGTCGAGGCTCTGGACGCTGCGCAGCTTCCGGCTGATGGCCCGGCTGCGGACGCCGATGAGCTGGTCCAGCTCTTCGTCGGTCTGGCGCAGACGCTGCTGCATCTTGGCGAGGCCCTGCCCGAACTTGTCGAACTCCGTCTTCACCGCGCCCAGCAGCTGCCAGACCTCGCCGGAGCGCTTCTGGATGGCGAGGGTCTTGAAGCCCATCTGCAGGCTGTTCAGCAGGGCTGCCATGGTGCTGGGGCCTGCCACGTTGACCTGATAGTCCCGCTGCAAGACCTCCAGCAGCCCCGCGTTCACCACCTCGGCATACAGGCCCTCAAAGGGCAGGAACAGGATGCCGAACGCCGTGGTATAGGGCGGCTCGACGTACTTTTCCCGGATGTCTCTGGCCTCGCTGCGGAGCACCAGCTCGAGGGCGTGGCGGGCATCCTCCACGGCCTGCGCGTCGCCGGAAGCGTAGGCGTCCTGTAAGTGGGCGTAGGTGTCACCGGGGAACTTGGAGTCGATGGGGAGCCAGACGCTGCCGCCGTCGGCACCCGGCATCCGGATGGCGTATTCCACCCGCTGGGTGCTGCCCGGGATGGTGGCGACGTTGGTGTCATACTGCTCCGGGGCGAGGATCTCTTCCAGGATCGCGCCCAGCTGGATCTCGCCGAGGATGCCGCGGGTCTTGACGCCCGAGAGCACCTGCTTCAGGCCGCCCACGTCGGCGGCGAGGGACTGCATCTCGCCAAGGCCCTTGTACACCTGCTCGAGCTGCTGGTTGACGGCCTTGAAGCTTTCCGTCACCCGCTTCTGCAAAGCGTCCTGAAGCTGCTCGTCCACCGTGTGGCGTATCTCGTCCAGCTTGCGGGTGTTCTCAGCCTGCAATGCCGTCATGCTCTCGACCATGGCGCGGCGCAGCTGCTCCATCTGCTGGTTGTTGGCCTGCTCGAGGCTCTGCAGACGCCGCTCCAGGATGCGCTGCTGGCTGTCCTGCCCCTGACCGAGGGTGGTGCTCATGCTCTGCACAGCCGTCTGCAGCGTCTCGCTGACGCTGCGGATGGCGGCGTAGTTCTGCTGGGCGATGGCGTCCTGACGGGCGTTGAACTCTCTGGCCTGAGCGGCCAGCTGCTCTTCGAGCCAGTCTTTCAGCTCTTCGCAGTCGGCTTCGTCCAGCCCGCCGGTGGGGCGTCCGCTGCGGAAGAGCAGCAGCGCCATCATCAGGCAGATGGCCACCAGCAGGACGGTATACAGCATTGCGAGAAATTCCATTTATTCTACTTCCTCAAACTTCAAAACTTCTTTGGTGGTCACGGTATCGTCACCGTACAGGCCCACGCCGTCGGCCTCCATCTCGCCGCTCTGGTTGTCGTAGGGGTCGCTGCGGAAACCCAGCATCGGCGGGTCGAAGGGCGCTTCAAAGGCGCTGTTTGCCACCATGCGGCCCGTATCCAGACTGCCGAAATAGTGGCGGCGGAGCACTTCATCGCCCCGGCGGGCCATGGAGGCACCGTAGGAGCAGTCGGCATACATCCAGCCCTTGGGGGCGACGTAGAACCGCGCCCAGTCGTGACAGCCCGCGTCCCCCGGGGCCACTGCAAAGCCGCTCTCCCACCGGGCCGGGATGCCCGCGATGCGGCAGAGGGTGATGAAGGTCAGCGCCATGATGCCGCAGTCTCCCCGGCGGCTGCGGGCGCAGTTCTCGGCGATGGACTCATGGACGAAATAGGATGGCTGGAAGTGATACCGGACATTCAGGGTGACATAATCGTAGATGCGCTTAGCCTTCTCCGCCGGGCTGGTGATGCCCTCGGTGAGCTGAGCCGCCAGCGCCCGCAGGTAGGGCGTAAAGACGATGTGGGGCGCTTCCTCGCCGGTGTAGAGATCGGGCTGCTCCGCGTCGGGCGTGAAGGAAAGCGGGTCGGCATAGACTGCCGTCTCCCGGTAGCTGTACTCGGCCCCGAAGGTGCGGTTCTCGGTCAAGTCGGCCTCCCAGCAGACGGTGCGCTGGGGCGCGTCCTCGGCGGCGATATGGCCGGGCGTCTCGGTGAAGCGGTCCAGCGTGATATGGCTCTGGGACGGGCAGGCGGCAGGCAGAGCCAGCCATGCCCGGACGTGGACGGCGTCTCTGCCCTCGGCTTTCGCCTTTTCCAGCGCGGCGGCGAAGGCTTCGTCGGACATCCGGATGCTGGTGCGGAGGGTGATGTCGGCGCTGGCGCTCCCCTCCCGCTCCATCTTCTCGTGGAGGCGGTGGCGCTCTTCGTTCTTGTTGTTGGGGGCGTCCGGCGTCAGCTTCCGGGCGGCGAGGTCGGCGTGGGTAGCCAGCAGCGTCTCGGCGAACCGGGCCTGATACCGCTTCTCCCCTTCCACGAACCTCCAGTCCATCCGACCCTCCCAGTCGAGCTTCTTAAATTCCTCTGCGGTGAAGTCCTTGACCCGCTCCTGCATCCGGGCGATGGCCTCAGCTTCCGTCCAGCAGTATTCCCCGGGCAGCCGGCGCATGATCTCCTTCTGGACGGTCAGGGCCTCCCGCAGGGCGTCCACACCGTGGGGCGTGGGGTTCTCGGGCGGGACATACCCCTCCGGCGGGGCGATGCCGTTGGACGCCGGGCCGTTCTGAGTTTTTGTCCAGTCCTCGGCCAGCAGCCGGTCGATGCGGGCGATGGCCTCCTGATAATATCCGGCCGCTTTCAGCCGGGCGATGTCGTCGGGCAGGCCCACATTCAGGCTGCGGATCGATCCATTCCAGTCGTACATAATCTTTTCCTCCTGTTATTCCGAAACGCTCTGCCAGAACTCGGCAGCACGTTCCACCCAGTCCTCGGCGTCCGTTCCCACGCCGATGCCGATGCCGTGTTTGGCGTTGTCGTAAACTTCCACCCGGTTGGGGACGCCGCTGGCTTCCAGTGCCTTTGCAAGGGTCGGCCCCTGCAGGGGGTAGACGAAGGCTTTCAGCATGAGGTCATTCCTGCCGTACCACAGGAAGGTGGGCGGATAGTCCGGCGTCACCAGCTTCGAGACGGTGTAGGAATAGTAGCGTCTTTCCAGCCGGTCGGTATCCATCAGGAGATGGTAGGCAGGCTTTGCCCCAAAGAAGTTGTTGATGGGGTAGGCCAGCAGCAATACGCCGGGCTTCGGCACACCGTAGCGGCCCCAGCCCTTTTCCTCATTGCCGAAGACGCCTGCGATCTGTCCGCCGGAGGAGTAGCCCAGCAGGGCATAGTCTTCCGTAGAGACGCCGAAGGTGTCGGCATTGTCCATCACGAAGCGGATGGCCCGGGCCAGGTCTTCCAGCGGAGCGTCGTCCCCGGCCTCCCATCCGATGCGGTAGCGCAGCGAGAAGACGGCATAGCCCTGCTCATGCAGCTCCCACGCCGTGGACACGCCGCCCCGCAGCTCGCCGCTGTAGTAGAGCGAGTTGCCCGACAGCACGATGGCAAACTTGGCTCCCGGCTGTTGGGCCGGGCAGTAATACAGCTCCGCATGAGCGCGGGCAGGCACGGCGGCGATCTCCTCTTCCGAATAGAGCGGATAGGTCACCCGGGTGCCGTCGTGGTAGACCTGAGCCAGATAGTTGAGGCCCGCTGCGCAGGCTTCGGCGGAGGTCTTGCCGACCACCTCGGTCAGCGTCTCGTCGTCGCGGCTGGTGGAGAAAATTTCGCAGTCCCGCTCCCACACATAGGTGTATGTATAGAGGCCGCTGGCCTTGATGTCGGGGTCGTCGCGTATCTCCTTCATGGTGGTCTGGGGGGTGATGCTGGCTGCTGAAGCCGGGACGGCGAGGACACCAAGCATCAGCGCAGAGGCAGCGATTCGTTTCCAATCCATCTTCATTTCTCCTTTTTCAGAGCAGCCTTCATTGCATTTTTCGGCAAAGAGGTCTATAATAGTCCCTGCCCTGAACGGGTATTTACTCTATTGTATCACAATGGTGATGATTGTCAAAAAATTTCTGCCCAGGAGGGAGCCTTGTCATGCTGACCAATTACCACACCCACACCACCCGCTGCGGCCACGCCGAAGGCACCGAGGAGGAATACATCCTCACGGCCCTGCGCTGCGGCTTCAAGGTGCTGGGGTTTTCTGACCACACCCCCTGGGCCTACGCGACGCCGGGCTTCGTCAGCCGCATCCGGATGCTGCCCTCCCAGCTGGACGATTACGTCCTGACCCTGCGCGGGCTGCGGGAGAAATATGCCGACAAACTCCACATCCGCATCGGCCTCGAGGCGGAGTATTTCCCGGCCTATCTGGGCTGGCTCAAGGAAGAGATGGAGCGGCTGGGCATCGAATATCTCATCCTCGGCTGTCACTACGACACCACCGACGAGCAGGACGCCAAGGCCAGCCGCTTCGGCGGCAGCACCTCCACCGCCCACGGCAGGCGGTATGCCGAACAGGTGGTGGAAGCGCTGGAAACGGGGCTTTACCGGTATCTGGCCCACCCCGACCTCTTTTTGAACCGGGTGACGGCCTTCGACGCCGACGCCGAGAAAGCCTGCCGGGACATCTGTGCCACAGCGGCGCGGCTGGACATCCCCCTCGAGTACAACATGGCCGGACTGACTTTGCAGAACCGTCCCGACGGCTCTCTGGGCTACACCCGGGACGAGTTCTGGCGCATCGCGGCGGAGTACCCCGTCAAGGCCATCATGGGCTGCGACGCCCACGCTCCCTCGGAGCTGGACGTCGTCCCCTCCATCGAGGGAAAGAAAGCCTTCCTGCACAGCTTGGGCATCCCGGTGCTGGACACCCTGCCGGGGCTGGAATAAGCGGCCATTGCGCGGACGGGCTGCATCTGCTATACTGAGATAAGAGGAATGATGCAGGGCGCATTGGGGCGCTCTGCCGGGGAAGAATATCATGAGCAATATCACCATCCGGCCCATGGAGCCGGAAGACTGGAATGCTGTGTCCGAGATCTATTCAGAGGGCATCGCCACGGAGCACGCCACCTTCCAGACCACCTGCCCGCCCTACACGGCGTGGGATGCCTTTCACATCAAAGAATGCCGCCTCGTCATTCTGGACGGCGGCGAGCTGGCCGGTTGGGCCGCACTGCGGCGGGTAGACCCCCGCTGGTGCTACCGGGGCGTGGCCGAGGTGAGCATCTACGTCGGCGAGAAGTTCCGGGGCCGGGGCCTCGGCTCCCGCCTGCTGACGGCCCTCTGCGAAGAGTCGGAAAAAGAGGGCTACTGGACCTTACACTCCACCGTTTTGCAGGACAACACCGCCAGCCTCGGCCTCCACACGAAGTGCGGCTTCCGGGTGGTGGGGCGGCGGGAGCGCATCGCCCGGGACTGTCATGGCCGCTGGCTGGACACCTACCTGATGGAGCGCCGCGCCAAAGCCGACGAGCCTGTGGGGTACAAGAAATTATAAAAAATGAGCTGCTGCACGTTACGTACAGCAGCTCATTTTCGTATCAGGCAAAGCCTTTACCACTCGTTCTCCCCGGCATCGGTATCGGCCACCCGGGTGCGCTGGAACATACTTTCCAGCACGGCGCAGTATTTGTCGGCCAGGCAGACGATGACCGCCTCCCGGCAGGTGGGGACATGGCGGAAGGTCAGGGGCCACATATGGCTCGAAATGATGTTTTGCTCTTTCCTGGTGATGGCGAAGCAACGCTCGGCATTGACGCAGGCAGAGCCGGGATGGGCAAAGCCGTGCATCTCGAACAGGCGGCGCAGACCCCGGAAGGAACTGCGCTTGTGCCAGTCGTAGAGATAGAAGTCATGGAGAAAAGCCCCCACGGCCAGCGACGTCTCATCCGCGCCCAGATGGAAGCGGCGGTTGAGCCAGAAGCTCACCAGCACCACATTCTTGCAGTGCTGGTAGGTGGTCACATCGCCGTGCTGGATAAATTCCCGCATCCGCTGCACTTCGGGGTGCTGGTCATATTGGGCCAGAATGGTGGTGAGGCACTGACGCTCCGTATCAGAAAGCTGCATTGAAAAGTTCCCTTTCATAAAGAGGTTAAACCGATCAAGACCGCAGCTGCACCGGGTTGGAATTGCCGAAATTCTCGGCCTCGGTGGGGTTTGTGCGCTTGAGGTCCAGGTCCACGAGGTACTGCTTGCCGTCGCCCAGCTCCTCGAGCTGTGCCAGTTTTGCTTTGGCAGATGCTTCGTCCGGGTACCACTGGATGAGGAAGAAATTCTCCGCCTCCACGCCGTAATACAGCCACTGGCCGTCGGCCCGGAGCAGGTCGTCCAGATGGTCTACCTCGTCGCCGTCGGTCAGGCCGAGGCCCTCTTCCGCGTAGACGTTTTCCGGCTCCACCTGCAGCACTTCGATGACCTGAATGGCGCTCTGCAGATATTCGTCCTGAGCGATGCTCTTGTCGGAGAGCTCCCAGCCCGTCAGGAATGCCTGCATCAGCAGGTCTTTGACCGAGATCTTCTTTTCCATGTATGTTTCCTTCTTCCTCGTTTGTTTCCGCTGACCAGTATACGCTCAAATCTTGGGCAGGTCAACCATAAATTTATGAATTTTTTGTAGGAATGTCTAAATTTAACTCAATTTGAACCCCAACGTCTCCCCCAGCCACTCGAGGCAGAGAGCCACCCAATGGGCGCGGTGAGGGTCGGCGGCATCCACTTCGGCGGTACTGATGCTGGTGCCGTGAGCGCCCTTCTCGAACAGATGCGCCTCGCACGGCACGCCCGCCCTCCGCAGGGCGGCCAGCAGGAGAAGTGTGTTCTCCACCGGAACGGTCTTATCCTCCATGGTATGCCAGACGAAGACCGGCGGTGTGTCGGAGGTCACCTTATCCTCCAAGGTGAACGCCTGCTGTGCGGCAGCATCCTCGCTGCCCGCCAGCTGGACGAAGCTGCCCCGGTGGGCAAACTCCCCTGCCGTGACGACCGGGTAGCCCAGGATCACTGCATTGGGCCTCTGCTGGGCCGTCTCGCCCGGAATGTCCAGCACCGCGCCGGACAGGGCCAGATGTCCGCCCGCCGAGAAGCCGCAGACGGCGATCTTATCCGGCAGGATGTGCCACTCTCCCGCATTCTGCCGCAGCAGAGCCAGCGCTTCGTTCAGCTGTCGGAGAGGCCGGTAGTTCTGCGCCCCCTCCCCCACGCTGTAGGTCAGCACGGCGGTGTGATAACCCGCCGCCGCAAACTGCAGGGCCACCGGGTCGCCCTCCCGGGGGCTGACATGGTTGTAGCCGCCGCCCGGCACCACCAGCACCAAAGGCCGCTGCTTCACGGCGGGCATGGCGTCCAGCGACGCCCGCAGGGAAACCGTCAGCACACCGCCGCCTGCAAGTTCCAGCTCTATCTGCTGCATCTCTCATCCTCCTTATAGACAGGTCTGTCATTCCGGCCCATTATACGGCTTTGGCGCGGGAAAGTAAAGGCAGCTTCGGCCCCAAAAGGAAAGTTTTTTGAACTTTTTATGAAACCCCTTGATTTTTGTTTCTCAGCGGTGTATATTAGCACTCGAAAGTTGTGAGTGCTAAGTTTTCACGAGTGGTTTTCCGCTCCGTGTGCCGGCACTCTCCACAGGCAGATCCTGATGCGACACGCGCCCGGGCAGTTCCGCCGCCGGGACGCTAAAATCTGATAAAAAGAGGTTTTGTATTATGGCGAAAAAAGAATTTCAGGCCGAGAGCAAAAAGCTGATGGACATGATGATCAACTCCATCTACACCAACAAGGAAATTTTCCTGCGCGAGCTGATCTCCAACGCTTCGGACGCCATCGACAAGCTGTATTATAAGAGCCTGACCGACACTTCCGTCGGCATGAACAAAGGCGATTTCCGCATCCTGCTCACCCGCGACAAGGACAGCCGCACCCTGACCATCTCCGATAACGGCATCGGCATGACCCGGGAAGAGCTGGAGCAGAACCTCGGCACCATCGCCCACTCCGGCTCCCTCGACTTCAAGAAGGACAACCAGGACGAGAACATTGACATCATCGGTCAGTTCGGTGTCGGCTTCTACTCTGCCTTCATGGTGGCCGACAAAGTGACGGTCATCTCCAAGGCTTACGGCTCCGACGAGGCCTGGCAGTGGGAGTCCAGCGGTGCTGACGGCTATGAGCTTGAGCCTGCTGAGAAGGAGACTGCCGGTACCGACATCATCCTCCACATCAAGCCCGACACGGAGACCGACAACTACGATAACTTCCTCGACGAGTACGGCATCGTGGCCATCGTCAAGAAGTACAGCGACTATGTGCGCTACCCCATCCAGATGGAACGGGAGAAGAGCCGTCAGAAGCCCGAACCCGACCCCAAGCCCGACGACTACAAGCCCGAGTGGGAGACCTACACCGAGCTGGAAACTCTGAACAGCATGGTGCCTATCTGGAAGAAGCAGAAGAGCGAAGTCACCGACGAGGAGTATGCAAACTTCTACAAGGATAAGTTCAGCGACTACGCCGACCCCGCCCGCGTCATCGTGAGCCGCACCGAGGGTACTGCAAACTATAACGCCCTGCTCTTCGTGCCCAGCCACCGCCCCTATGACTTCTACACCAAGGACTACGAAAAGGGTCTGGCTCTGTACGCATCCGGCGTCCTCATCATGGAGAAGTGTGCCGACCTGCTGCCCGACTACTTCAGCTTCGTCAAGGGCATCGTGGACAGCCAGGATCTGAGCCTGAACATCAGCCGTGAGATGCTGCAGAAGGACAATCAGCTCAAGCTCATCCACAACGCTCTGGAAAAGAAGATCAAGAACGAGCTCCACGCCATGCTGGCCAACGACCGCGAGAAGTACGAGAGCTTCTGGAAGGAGTTTGGCCGTCAGCTGAAGTTCGGCGCATACTCCGACTACGGGATGCACGCCGAGCTGCTGCGCGACCTGCTGCTGTTCTGGTCTGCCAAGGAGCAGAAGATGGTCACTCTGCAGGAGTACGTGGACAAGATGCCCGCCGAGCAGAAGTACATCTACTTCGCCGCCGGCGACTCCACCGACCGTCTGGCAAAGCTGCCTGCCGCTGAGCTGGTCATGGACAAGGGCTATGACGTCCTGCTCCTGACCGAGGATGTGGATGAGTTCTGCCTGCAGATCATGCGCACCTATCCCCGCAAGGATGCCGAGGGCAAGGACGGCACCGTCGAGTTCAAGAACGTCAACAGCGGTGATCTGGGCCTTGAGACCGAGGACGAGAAGAAGGCCGCCGAAGAGGCTACCACCGCCAACAAGGCTCTGTTTGACGCCATGAAGGACGCTCTGGATGGCAAGGTCAAGGAGGTCAAAGTCTCCACCCGCCTGAAGGACCACCCCGTCTGCCTGTCCGCCGACGGCCCGCTGTCCATCGAGATGGAGAAGGTGCTGTCCAAGCAGCCCGGCAGTGAGGGCGTCAAGAGCGACAAGGTGCTGGAGCTGAACGTCAACCACCCCGTCTTCGCTGTGCTGAAAGCCGCACAGGAGGCTGGCGATACTGAGAAGCTCAAGAAGTACAGCGCTCTGCTCTACGCACAGGCACAGCTCATCGAGGGCCTGCCCGTGGATGACCCCGCCGCTTACGCCGAGGCCGTCTGCAGCCTGATGCAGTAATTTTTCCCTGTGTTCCCGGGCCGGAGGGCGCTGCTCCCTCGTCTTCCGCCTGACATCATAATTTTCTTCCCTTAATAAGAAGGCCGCGCTCCGCTGGAAAAGTGGATCGCGGCCTTTTCTTTTGCACTGCCCGCCGCAGTAAGGTTTCTCCATATCGCGGCCCGCTCCCCCGCCGGGACGCGGCAGCGGGAAGTTTTGGCGCAGTTATACAATGCTTTTCCGGTTTTGAAAAAACTTTTGTCTCAGTTGTAATTTATCCGAGATTTTTATTTTGCATCCCCGCCGGACAGCCTCGGCGGGGATTTTTTGCAACTTTTCATTGAGATGCAACAATAACACATGGTTTTTTCCGGACAAATCCTTTACTATAGGATTAGAAGCGGGCTGTATCGCCCACACGAAACAAAAAAGTATCTGTCTGTCAGGAGGAAGATTCCATGATGAAGTCCATTCCCGTATGGAAGCAGGAGCTGTCCGACGGCGTCCACGCCGCACGCCTCGCCTCCCTGTATTGCTGTGCTCCCGCCGAGACGGCCTCTGAAGCCGCCCGTTACGCCGCCGTGCTGGACGGGCTGGAAAAGACCTTCGGCTCCCACGCTGAGGCCGGCCTTTACAGCGCACCGGGCCGCACCGAGATCGGCGGCAACCACACCGACCACCAGCATGGCCGAGTGCTGGCCGGCAGCGTGAACATCGACATGATCGCCGCCGCAGCCCCCAACGACAAGAACCAGCTCCGCGTCCAGAGCGAGGGCTATGATCTGTGCGTCATTGATTTGAATGACCTCGAGGCCCGCAAGGAAGAGGAGAACACCACCGCCTCTCTGCTGCGCGGCGAGTGCGCCGCCTTCACCCAGCGGGGCGCAAAGCTGGCCGGTCTGGACGTTTACATCTCTTCCAACGTGCCGAAGGGCAGCGGCGTCTCTTCTTCTGCCGCCTTTGAAGTGCTCATCGGCGTCATCCTGAACGACTGCTTCATGACCGAGAAGGTCTCCCCCATCGCCATCGCGCAGATCGGCCAGTGGGCTGAGAACGTCTACTTCGGCAAGCCCTGCGGCCTGATGGACCAGATGGCTTCCAGCGTGGGCAACATCATCACCATCGACTTTGCCAGCCCCGCAAAGCCCGTGGTGGAGCCGGTGGCTGTGGACTTCTCCAAGGCTGGTCTGGCCCTCTGCATCCTCGACTCCGGCGCAGACCACGCCGATCTGACCGACGAGTACGCCGCCATCCCGGCTGAGTGCCGCGCCGTGGCCGCTGTCTGCGGCGGCGAGGTGCTGCGGGATGTGCCGTTCGAGACCTTCCTTGCAAAGCTGCCCGAGTGCCGCAGGCAGTGCGGCGACCGCGCCGTCCTCCGTGCCTTCCACGTCTACGCCGACAATGACCGTGTGGCAAAGCAGGTGGCCGCACTCCACGATGGCGACTTCGGCACCTTCCTCTCCCTCGTGAACGAGTCCGGCTGCAGCAGCTGGGAGTATCTGCAGAACGTCATCCCCGCAGGCTACAAGGAGCATCAGGAAGTGGGCGTGACCATCGCTGCCGCCAAGCATCTGCTGGGCGATAAGGGCGCTGTCCGCGTCCACGGCGGCGGTTTCGCCGGCACGGTGCAGGCTTTCGTGCCTGTGGAGATGCTGGATGAGTTCAAGGCCGGTATGGAAGCCATCCTCGGCGAGGGCCGCTGCCACGTCCTGTCTATCCGCCCGGAAGGAGGCGCTGTCCTGTGATCTCCACTGCCATCCAGCAGCTCGTCAACTACGGTCTGGACACCGGCCTCATCCTGCCTGACGACGAGATCTACATCCGCAACCAGCTGCTCATGACCATGCAGCTCGACAGCTTCACAGAGCCGGAGGGCGACGTCTGCTACGCCGACCTCGAAAGCATCCTGAAAACGCTGGTGGACGATGCCGTCGCCCGGGGCGTCTGCGACGACAGCCCCACGGCCCGCGACCTCTTCGACACCCGGCTCATGGGTGTGCTGACGCCCCGCCCCAGCATCGTCCGCGCCAACTTCGAAGAGCGGTACGAGACCGACGGCCCCCAGGCCGCCACCGACTGGTTCTACAAGTTCAGCCAGGACACCGATTACATCCGCCGCTACCGCATCAAGCGGGACGTCAAGTGGGTGACCCGGACTTCTTATGGCGACCTCGACATCACCATCAACCTGTCGAAGCCCGAAAAAGACCCCAAAGCCATCGCAGCCGCAAAGCTGGCTCCTCAGAGCGCCTACCCCAAGTGCCAGCTCTGCGTGGAGAACGAGGGCTATGCCGGTCGGCTGAACCATCCCGCCCGGGAAAATCACCGCATCATCCCGCTGACCATCAACGACAGTGCGTGGAATTTCCAGTACAGCCCCTATGTCTACTACAATGAGCACTGCATCGTCTTTAACAGCCAGCACACCCCCATGAAGATCGAGCGTTCCACCTTCCGCAAGCTGCTGGATTTCGTGGCCCTCTTTCCCCACTACTTCGTGGGCAGCAACGCCGACCTGCCCATCGTGGGCGGCAGCATCCTGAGCCACGACCACTTCCAGGGCGGCCACTACGAGTTCGCCATGGCCAAAGCGCCCATCGAGAAGAAGTGGGTCTTCCCCGGCTTTGAGGACGTGGACGCCGGCATCGTCCACTGGCCCATGAGCTGCATCCGCCTCACCTGCGACGACGACGAGCGCCTTGTGGAGCTGGCCGATAAGATTTTGACCGCATGGCGGGGCTACACCGACGAGAGCTGCTTTGTCTACGCCGAGACCGACGGCGAACCCCACAACACCATCACCCCCATCGCCCGGATGCGGGACGGCAGGTTCCAGCTGGATTTGGTGCTGCGCAACAACATCACCACGCCGGAGCATCCGCTGGGCGTCTATCACCCCCACGCAAAGCTCCACCACATCAAAAAGGAGAACATCGGCCTCATCGAGGTCATGGGTCTGGCCGTTCTGCCCAGCCGCCTGAAAGCCGAGATGACCGATGTGGAAGCCGCCCTCGTGGCCCACACCCCCGCCGCTGAGTACGGCGAGAACATCCAGAAGCACGCCGAGTGGGCGATGGACATCCTCGCCCGCCATCCGGAGCTGAACGCCGAAAATGTCCACACCATCGTGCAGGACGAGATCGGCCATGTCTTTGCCGAAGTCCTCGTAGACGCCGGCGTCTACAAGATGGACACGGCAGGCCGCGCAGGCTTTGAGCGATTCTTAGCAAGTATCTGAGCATAAAAAATAATGCCTCCCCGGCGGGGAGGCATTCCTTTTTCGTTTATTGTTTGCCCAGCTGCCAGAACGCAACGGCGCTGGCGGCAGCGACATTCAGCGAATCCACGCCGTGGGACATAGGTATCTTGACCGTGTAGTCGCAGGAAGCGATGGTGTCGGCGGCGAGGCCGTCGCCCTCGGTGCCAAGCACGATGGCAAGCTTCGGCTCTTTTGCAAGCTGCTCGTCGTCGATGCTCACCGAGCGGTCGCTGAGGGCCATCGCGGCGGTCTTGAAGCCGAGGGAGTGGAGGATGTCCATCCCCTTCTCCGGCCAGTCTGCCGGGGTCTCGCCCAGCTGCCCCCAGGGCACCTGGAACACCGTACCCATGCTGACGCGGACGGCGCGGCGGCAGAGCGGGTCGCAGCAGGAAGGGTTGATGAGGACAGCGTCCATGTTCAGCGCCGCCGCCGAGCGGAAGATGGCTCCCACATTGGTGGAGTCCACGATGCCCTCCAGCACGGCCACCCGGCGGGCGTTTTTACAGAGTTCTTCCACCGGGCGGGGTGCCGGGCGGCGGAAGGCGCAGAGCACGCCCCGGGTCAGCTCAAAGCCGGTGAGCTCTGCCAGCATCTCCCGATCTGCCGTGTACACCGGCGCGTCGCCGCAGCGGCTCAGGATGCCCGCTGCCGGGCCGGTGATCTGCTTGCGCTCCATCAGCAGGGACACGGGCTTGTAGCCTGCGTCCAGCGCACGGTCGATGACCTTGGGGCTCTCGGCGATAAAGATGCCTTTCTCCGGCTCGAGGCGATTGCGCAGCTGGTTCTGGGTCAGCCGGGCATAAGGGTCCAGCTCCGGTGCGTGGAAATCCGTGATCTCGATGATATTGGGCATACAGAAAGCCCCTCCTTCTCCTGAAAAAAGCTATTTTCTGTATTCTACCACAGTCTGCGCCGCATTGCAAAACAAAGCGCATCCTGCGATACCCGCCCGGAATCGTCATTATCTATAAAAAATATGGCGAAGTTTTTGACAAAACGCCGGTTTTGCGCTATAGTATGGCATGGAATTATTTTCTGGATAGAAGGAGGAGCTTTTATGCCATCTCTCAAACCTCACGGACAGATGTCCGAAGCTTTTATTACCGCTCTGTTTCTCTCCGTCTCAGGCGGCTTACAGGATGTTTATACTTATTTATACCGCGGCAAGGTCTTCGCCAACGCCCAGACCGGCAACATCGTGCTGATGGCCGTCAAGCTGTTTGCGGGCAAGTGGGGCGAGGCACTGCGCTACCTGATTCCCCTTTGCGCCTTTGCACTGGGCATTTTTGTGGCTGAGTTCATCCGCCTCAAGCTCAAGCGGATGCAGTGGCTCCACTGGCGTCAGCTGGTGGTGCTGTTCGAGATCCTGCTGCTCTTCGTCGTGGGCTTTTTGCCGCAGGAGCTGAATCTTCTGGCCAACTCCCTCGTCTCCTTCTCCTGCGCCATGCAGGTACAATCCTTCCGCAAGGTGAACGGCTATGCCTTCGCCAGCACCATGTGCATCGGCAATCTGCGCAGCGGCATGGATTCCCTCTGCGCATGGCTGGTGGGCGGCAACACCAAAGCCTTCGGCAAGGCGATTCACTACTTCGCCATCATCTTCCTGTTCGCGCTGGGTGCCGGCCTTGGCAGCCTTGCACTGGCCCCCATGGGCAGCCGGGCCATCTGGCTTTCCTGCCTGCTGCTCTTCATCAGCTTCTGCCTGATGTTCCTGAAAGAGGACATCGAGGAGCTGGAAGAATTTGAGCACCTGGAGCACGAGGAAGCCCTCAAAAAATAATTGCGCCGAAGCCTGTCGTATGCTATACTATAAAGTGTTTGTGTGACCCTCCGGCCCGCCGCACCACCGACGTGCCGGAGATGAAGTTGTAGAATCAGGAAGAGGAGCATTCCATGAAAAAAGGCTTTGACAACGCGAAATATCTTCAGATGCAGTCCCAGCACATCCGGGAGCGCATCGCACAGTTCGACAACAAGCTCTACCTCGAGTTTGGCGGCAAGCTGTTCGACGACTACCACGCCTCCCGCGTGCTGCCGGGCTTTGAGCCGGACTCCAAGCTGCAGATGCTGCTGCAGCTCAAGGAGCAGGCCGAGATCGTCATCGTCATCAGCGCGCAGGACATCATCAGCAGCAAGGTGCGCGGCGACTACGGCATCACCTACGACCTCGACGTTCTCCGCCTCATCGACGCCTTCCAGGGCATGGGCCTGTTTGTGGGCAGCGTCTGCGTGACCATGTACACCGCCGCCCCCGAGGTCGAAGCCTTTGAGCACAAGCTGAACAGCGTGGGCGTGCGCACCTTCCGCCACTATAAGATCCCCGGCTACCCCAACGATGTGGCCCGCATCGTCAGCGACGAGGGCTACGGCAAGAACGACTACATCGAGACCCAGCGTCCCCTCGTCGTCATCACGGCCCCCGGCCCCGGCAGCGGCAAGATGGCCACCTGCCTGTCCCAGCTCTACCACGAGCACAAGCGGGGCGTCAAGGCCGGTTATGCCAAGTTCGAGACCTTCCCCATCTGGAACCTGCCTCTCAAGCACCCGGTCAACCTCGCCTACGAGGCCGCTACCGCCGACCTGAACGACGTGAACATGATCGACCCCTTCCATCTGGAGGCCTACGGCGTCACCACCGTCAACTACAACCGCGACATCGAGATCTTCCCGGTGGTCAACGCGATGTTCGAGCTCATCGCGGGCAAGAGTCCCTACAAGTCCCCCACGGATATGGGTGTGAACATGGCCGGCAACTGCATCGTGGACGACGAAGCCTGCCGCGAGGCCTCCCGCAACGAGATCATCCGCCGCTATTTCAAGGCCCTCTGCGACCACAAGATCGGCAAGAACGTGGACAGTGAGATCTTCAAGCTGGAGCTGCTGCTGAATCAGGCCGGTCTGGCTGTCGGCGACCGTGCCGTGGAAAAGCAGGCTCACGCCGTGGCCGAGCGCACCGGCGGCGCACCCGCTGCCGCCATCGAGCTGCCGGACGGCACCGTCGTCACCGGCAAGAACGGTCCCCTGCTGGGCGCAGCCTCTTCTGCCCTGCTCAATGCCCTCAAGAAGCTGGCCGGCATCGACCATGAGATCGATTTGGTCTCCGCCCGCGCCATCGAGCCCATCCAGACCCTCAAGACCAACTACCTCGGCAGCCGGAATCCCCGCCTGCACACCGATGAGATCCTGATCGCGCTGTCCAGCTCTGCCGCCGAGAATGAGACGGCTGCTGTCGCTCTGCAGCAGCTCTCCAAGCTCAAGGGCTGCGACATGCACTCCACGGTCATCCTGTCCAGCGTGGATACGGACACCATCAAGCGTCTGGGGATGTACCTCACCTGCGAGCCCGCCTATGAGCAGGAAGACCGCAAGTATCACAAGAAATAAGCGCTCCGGCGCATAAGAAAAGCCGCACAGTACAGCGAAAAACTGTACCGTGCGGCTTTTTTTGTTTCTTCTGTAGTTTCTCAGACGTGGGAGAGGCTGGGCGCACCGCCCGCGATCTCCTCGGCGGTCAGCGGCTTCGCCTCGGCAGGAGCGTTCAGACGCTCCTTTGCTACGGCCAGCATCAGTTTGATGCGGTTCTCCTGATTGACCTTGGTGGCGCTGGGGTCGTAGTCGATGGGGGTGATGTTGGCGCTGGGGTACATCGCGCGGATCTTGTTTACCATGCCCTTGCCCACGATGTGGTTCGGCAGGCAGCCAAAAGGCTGTGCGCAGACGATGTTGCCGTAACCGCCCTGTACCAGCTCGATCATCTCAGCCGTCAGCAGCCAGCCCTCGCCCATCTTGGCACCCAGCGAGATGATGCCCTCGGGCTTTTCCACCAGCTCCTTGAAGGGGCCGGGGGCGTAGAAACCGGCGTCGGCCTCGGCCTTGAGCATGGAGCGCTCCACGCTGTCCAGCCAGTTGAGCAGCTGGTCGGTACCCATCTTCATGGCCAGCTTGCCGCCGTAGAGGACATGGTCCTCGCCCATGTTGAAGATGCAGTACTGCACGAAGCCCATCAGACCCGGGAAGTTGACCTCGCAGTCCTGGCTCTCGAGGAACTTCTGCAGGTCGTTGTTGCCCAGCGGGCTGTACTTGACGTAGATCTCGCCCACGACGCCGACTTTGACCTTCGGCACACGGGTGACGGGAATGGACTTAAAGTCCTTTGCGATGAGGGGGAAGGTGTGCTTCATCTCACGGGAGGTGAAACCCTTGCCCGCCAGCAGTACACGGCCCAGGCGCTCGACCCAGAGGTCTACCATCTTATCGGCAGCGCCCTTCTCGTTCTCATACGGAGCGACCTGATTGCGCAGGGCGCAGAGCATATCGCCGTAGAACACGCTGGCGATGGCCCGGCGGGCCAGAGGCAGAGTCATCTGGAAACCGCTGTCCTTCTCGAGGCCCGAGAAGTTCAGGCTGGCCACCGGGATGTTCGGATAGCCTGCCTTGACCAGCGCCTTGCGGAGCAGATGGATGTAGTTGGAGGCACGGCAGCCGCCGCCCGTCTGGGTGATGAGCAGGGCCGTGTGCTCGAGGTCGTACTTGCCGCTGTTCAGCGCGTCGAGGAACTGGCCAATGACCAGCAGTGCCGGATAGCAGGTGTCGTTGTGGACATATTTCAGGCCCAGCTGCGCCACAGCGCTGCCGCAGTTACCAAGGATCTCGCACTTGTAGCCGTCGTAGCGCAGGGCGTATTCCAGCAGGCGGAACTGGGTGATGGCCATGTTGGGGATGAGGATGGTGTGAGTTTTCTTCATCTCCGGGGTGAATTTGGGGTAATTGTATTCCATAGGTTCCTCCTATGTTACTTCTTATCTTCGTCTCGCTCATCCAGTGCGGCGAACAGACTGCGCAGGCGGATATTGACAGCACCCAGGTTTGTAATTTCGTCAATTTTCAGCTGGGTGTAGAGCTTGCCGCCCTCCTGCAGGATCTCGCGGGTCTCATCGGTGGTGATGGCATCCACGCCGCAGCCGAAGGACACCAGCTGCACCAGGTCCATATCGTTCTGGGTGGTGCAGTACTTGGCGGCGGCATACAGGCGGCTGTGGTAAGTCCACTGGTTCAGCACGCTGGTGGGGAACTTTTCCACGCGGTTGGAGATGCTGTCCTCGGTGACCACCGCCGCGCCGTGGCGGGTGATGAGGTGGTCGATGCCGTGGTTGATCTCCGGGTCCACATGGTAGGGGCGTCCGGCCAGCACGATGATGCGCCTGCCCTGACGGCGGGCCTCATCAATGATCTCGCTGCCCTTGACCCGGATCTGTGCCATGTGGGCTTCATACTCAGCGTAGGCAGCGTTGGCAGCCTCCTGCACTTCCTTCTCGGAGATGCCGCCGAAATACTTGGGCAGCACGTCCTTCACCATCTTGTGGACGAAATCCTTCGGACGGTGGATGCCGACGTAGTCGTAGATAAACTTCTGGCCTTTCAGCTCGGGGCAGTTGCCGGCGAGGACTTCGGGATAGTAGGCCACGACGGGGCAGTTGTAGTGGTTGTCGCCCAGACCCTCGTCGATGTTGTAGGTCAGGCAGGGGTAGAAGATGGCGTCCAGATGCATCTGGGTCAGGGCCTTGATGTGGCCATGGCTGAGCTTGGCCGGGAAGCAGGCGGTGTCGCTGGGGATGGTAGCCTGACCAGCCAGATAGAGGCCGCGGCTGGACACCGGGCTGGTGTGGACGGCAAAGCCGAGCTTTGTCCAGAAGGCGTGCCAGAACGGCAGCAGCTCATACATATTCAGGCAAAGCGGGATGCCGATGGAGCCGCGCTTTCCGGCCACGGGCTTATAGCTGGCCAGAAGCTGCTGCTTGTAAGCGTAGAGGTTGAGGCTGTTGTCCTCGCTCTTGCCGGTGACGGGCTTGTCGCAGCGGTTTCCGGAAATGAACTTGCGGCCATCGGCGAAGGTGTTGACGGTGAGCTGGCAGTGGTTGCCGCAGCCGCCGCACTTGACGCTGACGACTTTCTGGTCGAAGTTCTCCAGCTCTTCCTCGCTCATCATGGCGGAGGTGGTCTGGCCGTTCTTGCGGCACTGGCGCAGACCGAAGAGGGCCGCACCGTAAGCGCCCATCAGACCGGCGATGTCGGGACGGATGACCTCGACGCCCATCTCCTTCTCGAAGGCGCGGAGGACGGCCTCATTGTAGAACGTACCGCCCTGCACAACGATCTTCCGGCCCAGCTCTTCGGGGCTGGACGCACGAATGACCTTGTACAGTGCGTTCTTGACGACGCTGATGGACAGGCCCGCCGAGATATTCTCGATGGACGCGCCGTCCTTCTGGGCCTGCTTGACCGAGCTGTTCATAAAGACGGTGCAGCGACTGCCCAGATCCACGGGGCGGTCGGCGAAGAGGCCGAGGGCTGCGAACTCCTTGACGTCGTAGCCCAGTGCCTGCGCGAAGGTCTGCAAAAAGCTGCCGCAGCCGGAAGAGCAGGCTTCGTTCAGGAAGATGTTGCTGATGGCACCATCTTCGATCTTGAAGCACTTCATATCCTGACCGCCGATGTCGATGATGAAGTCCACGTCCGGCATGAAGTATTTTGCTGCCGTGAAGTGGGCCACGGTCTCCACGAGCCCGAAGTCGCAGCGGAAAGCGTTCTTGACCAGTTCTTCGCCGTAGCCGGTGGTGGTCACGCTGGCCACCTTGAGGCCGGTGTGCTCTTTATAGATTTTCAGCAGCTGCTGCCGGATAAGGGGCAGCGGGTTGCCGAGATTCGGCTGATAGTTGGTGTAGAGGATCTGGCTCTGCTCGTCCACGACCACCAGCTTGACGGTGGTGGAGCCGGAGTCGATGCCGATATGCACCGGGCCGCACTGAGCGCTGAACGCCACCCGCGGCACGCTGTGGGATATATGGCGGGCATGGAATGCCTCGTACTCTTCCTTGCTGGCGAAGAGGGGCGGCTCGCTGGCGTAGGTCGCCGTGGCGGCATACTCATCCAGCGCAGCGGCCACGTCCGAGAGGACGAACTCCTTGTCGGCGTAGAGGGCAGCGCCCAGCGCGACGTAGAGCAGGCTGTTCTCGGGGCAGGTACCGGTGACGCCCAGTGCCTCGTCGAAGCTCTTGCGCAGCACAGTGCTGAAGGTCAGCGGACCGCCCAGATAGAGGATATTGCCCTGAATGGGGCGTCCCTGTGCCAGACCGGCGATGGTCTGGTTGACCACGGCCTTGTAGATGCTGGCCGCGATGTCCTCGGTCTTTGCGCCCTGATTGATGAGGGGCTGCACGTCGCTCTTGGCGAAAACGCCGCAGCGGGATGCAATGGTGTATGTACGGGTGGCCTGTTCGGCCGCCTTGTTCATCTCATCGGCACTCATCTTGAGCAGCGTCGCCATCTGGTCGATGAAAGCGCCCGTGCCGCCGGCGCAGCTGCCGTTCATGCGGACTTCGGTGCCGTTGGTCAGGAACAGGATCTTTGCATCCTCACCGCCCAACTCGATGACGCAGTCCGTTGCAGGGACGAACTTTTTGACCGCCACGCGGGTGGAGAACACCTCCTGCACGAAAGGCACGCCGCAGCTGTCGGCCAAGCCCATACCGGCGGAGCCGGAGATGCTGAGCAGCGCTTTCCGGCCATGCAGCTGCTCTGCGTCGATGCGGCGCAGCAGCTCCTGCGCCTTTTCCAGAATGTGGCTGTAGTGGCGCTCATACGTCGAATATAAAAGGGTATCGTTTTCATCCAGCACCACGCATTTGATGGTAGTGCTGCCGATGTCAAGACCTACTCTCACAGTTGTTTTTCCTCCTGAAGGACAATGCACTCTCCCTCTGCACACAGGGCTCTCCGGCCCGGGCAGAAGTTGTTTGCTAACGAATCAAATTTCAGACTCGCATACATGGGTATTATAAACCAAATCCGGCTGACAATCAATCATTCGGGATTATTTTACACCTTAAAAACAGTAAAATCATCTTGCAAAGTTAAACATTTTGTTAATTTCGCAAACTTTTCTGTGGATTTCGAGCTGTTTCTACTAAGATTCTTTACCGTCTGTCAATTTTTCTGCTCTCTTCCCTGTCCCGCACAAAAATCAAAGGCATCTGCGCTGCGCTGTCCCGGGCAGCATTGCAGATGCCTTTTTGTCTCGTTCAATATCTCCTCAGCAGAAGGAGCTCCTGTGCCGCCCGGCTTGTGAACCGCGCTGCGCGGATGTCATTCTCCTCGCTGGAGTGGAGTTCCATTTCCGGCGGGATGTCCTCGCAGGAGGCCAGCGGGAACACCACCTGCGCCCGGGTGCCGCCGCCCGGCCGGGCCGTCAGCGTCAGCTTCCAGCCTGCACGGCGGCAGATGAGCTTACAGATGCGGAGACCCAGCTTTGCGCCGCTGAGGAAGCGGCGGTTGTTCTCGATGGGGTCTTCCTCCATCAGGCCGCAGCCGTTGTCTTCCACCCGGAGCACGACGCCGGTCTTTTTCTGTTTCAGGCTCACCCACACCCTGCCGCCTGCATCGCAGGCCCGCAGCGCGTTGGAGATAAGGTGGAGCAGCAGCTGTTCGGCCTCATCGGGAACGCCCATGACGGTGCAGTGCTCGATGCCCCCGCTCTCCGTCGTGAGCGCTATTTCCAGTGACCGCTGGATGTCCGGGGCCAGACGGCCCGCTTTTTCCAACAGACTGCACAGTTCCAGAGGCTGCAGCTCGCTCAGCTCTTCATTTTCCAGCTGATAAAGCGTTATGGCATTGCGTACCGTGCGGTCCAGCCGGGCAGACTCTATCTGGATGTCCGAAAGTGCCTGCCGGGTGGGCAGGTCGGCCGACGCCAGCAGATGCATCTGCAGATATTCCCGGTTCTGGTCGATGATGCCAAGGGCATGGAAGCACACATCCCCAAACTCCTCCCGAAGGGAGCCTCCTGCCCCATCGTTTCGCCTGCGCATTCTGCTCTACCTCCGCGTCGTGTGGTCAGCACCTCACTGCTGACTCAGTTTACTTTCCAGCGCATAAAGCAGGCGGCCGATGGTCACCTTCCTGCGCTCTAAGCCATACTCTTTTCGAAAATCCCGCCATGTCTGGGTACCGGTCTCGTCCAACGTCTCCAGTAGCCGCCGGAGGGCGCTGTCCACAGCCGCCACGGTGAGATTGTATTCCTCCGCCACAGGCCCTAATATCTCCTTGCGGATGGCCAGACGGTGGTCAGAGCCCATCATCATCCGAAGCGCACCGGTCAGGTAGCGCTTGTTGGCATCGCAGGTGCTCAGACCCCAGCTGCGATAGATGCGCTCGCAGCGCTTTTCCAGACTCTCCGCCGGGCGGTGGGCCGGAACGCGCAGCTCCTGCAGCATATCTTCCAGTGTGGCCTGACGGATGAGGTAGCATGCGTCCTCCTGACTCAGGCTCTCCACAGCCGATTTCTCATTGCGTCCGTCGTCCCGCAGAAGCACCAGAGGCTTGCGGGCAAGGCCGCGTATCTTGGGCAGGAACTGGATGCTGTCCATGTCCTCCAGTCTGCCGCCCAGCACCAGAACGTCCACATCGCCCTGCTCGAGCCGTTCCAGCAGCGTCCGGCTGCTGCGGTAGCCCGTACAGCGGATGGCCGGGTTGCGCTCCTCAAGATAGCGTGTCCATACCCGCATCTCTCTGGGGTCATAGCTGGCCAGAGCTACGCGCCATATGACGTCCTGTTCCTCATAACTCACACGACGCGCCCCCTTCCCGCAGGTTTTCTGCCTGCTCCGCCTGCGGATACCAGCAGGAAATAGCATCCTGCCACAGCTCCGGCTGGACCGAGTTCTCATACAAAAACTGCAGCAGCCGTCCGCATTCCTCTTCCGGGGCCGGGACCCATGTACGGGCCGTGTCTGCCGGGTCGTCCGGAGCTTTTGTCCGGCTCACGGTCAGCCAGCAGCCCTGTCCCTCCGTCTCCAGAGAACAGGCAAGGGTATACGCCTCCTGATACGGTTCCAGCGCCGAAAAACTCCTCACCAATGGGACATTCTGTTTCATTCTGCATCCTCCTCACCCCATCTGCCCGGCCCATCCACTTATGCCGGACAAACTACTTCATACTATACTGTATAAAATTGTATGGAGCGTCGAAAGGAGTTGCAACGACAAATTTGCGTCAGTTTTCGTCGAATTTTGGAACACTGAAAATATTAACATGGATATTGTCTCAAGAATACCATCAACCGCTCCAAAAATCAAGACACATCTGCCGCATCCTCCTGGTTTGGAACGCTTTTCCGCGCAGGATGCAACGCTTTTCCATCCTTCGGCAGAAAACACAGAACTTGGCACCCGTTACGACATAAATTGTTCATATTCTTCTGATAAAATCAAACAGATACTATGTTTCCCTCTCCGTCCACAAATGTCGGGCGGAACAGGTCAGCAGACACTCCCCCGTTCTGCTGCCGGAAAGGCAGGCCAATGCTTCAGCTTATCAATATCGAAAAGAAATACACCACCGGCGATCTGACACAGGCAGCGCTCAACGGGGTCAGCCTCAACCTGCGCGACAGCGAATTCGTCGCCGTCCTCGGCCCCAGCGGCTCGGGCAAGACCACGCTGCTCAACATCATCGGCGGCCTCGACCGCTACGACAACGGCGAGCTCATCATCAACGGCATCTCCACCCGCCGCTACACCGACCGGGACTGGGACTCCTACCGCAACCACACCGTCGGCTTCGTGTTCCAGAGCTATAACCTCATCCCCCACCAGACCGTCCTCGCCAACGTCGAACTGGCCCTGACCATCTCGGGCGTGTCGGGCGCTGAGCGCCGCCGCCGTGCCGCCGAGGCGCTGCGGCAGGTGGGCCTCGGGGACCAGCTCCACAAGCGCCCCACCGAGATGTCGGGCGGCCAGATGCAGCGCGTGGCCATCGCCCGCGCCCTCGTCAACAACCCCGACATCCTGCTGGCCGACGAGCCCACCGGCGCACTGGACAGCGAGACGAGCATCCAGGTCATGGAGCTGCTGAAGGATGTGGCAAAAGACCGCCTCGTGGTCATGGTCACGCACAACCCCGAACTGGCGGAGCAGTATGCCAACCGCATCGTCCGTCTGCGGGACGGCGCTATCACCGACGATACCCGCCCTTTCGAGCCGGACGACACAAAGCTTGCCCCTCCCATCCATAAGAACATGGGCCGTTCGTCCATGTCGTGGCTCACCTCGCTGGCCCTGAGCTTCAACAACCTGCGCACCAAAAAGGCCCGCACCCTGCTCACAGCCTTCGCGGGCAGCATCGGCATCATCGGCATCGCCCTCATCATCTCGCTGTCCACCGGCGTCAATGCCTACATTGCCGACATGGAGCGCTCCACCCTGAGCGAATACCCGCTGCAGATCCTGAGCAGCGGCGTGGACATCACGAGCTTTTTGTCCTCGGGCAGCAGCGGCGGCACCACAGCCACCGGCCTGCCCACCGACGAGGACGGCAAAAAGGACACCTCCGGCGGCGTGGAGGGAATGGTCTCGGTCCGCCAGCTCATCACCAAGATGGTGTCGGGCCTGACGTCCAACGACCTCACTTCCTTAAAGAAATATCTCGACAGCGACGAGTCCACCATTGCGGATGACGCCACCTCCATCGAGTATTCCTACAGCGTCTCGCCCCAGATCTACCGGCAGGATGCCGACGGCAGTGTGCATCAGGTCAACCCGGACTCCACCCTCTCGATGCTGGGTCTGGGAAGCTCGGGTTCCGGCTCCACCTCCGTCACCAGCAGCCTGATGAACAGCATGGGCAGCAACACCAGCGTTTTCTATCAGCTGCCCGCCAACAGCGACCTTTATAAGTCCCAGTACGAAGTCAAGGCTGGCCGCTGGCCCGAAAAGCCCACCGAATGTGTCGCCGTGCTGAGCAAATACGGCACTGTGACCGACTACGCCCTCTACTCCATGGGTCTGCGGGACTCCGCCGAGCTGGACAAGATGATACAGCAGTTCGCCCAGAACCAGAACGTCGATGTCCCCAGCGATTTCCGCACCTACAGCTACGACGAGCTGATGGGCCTGAAGTTCAAGCTGGTGAACAGCGCCGACACCTATGTCTACGACGACACCTACGGCATCTGGAAGAGCAAGGCCGACGACAAGGACTATATGCAGCAGCTGGTGGAGAACGGCGAGGACATCACCATCGTGGGCATCGTCCAGCCGGACTACACCGCCTCCGCTTCCATGCTCACCTCCGGCATCGCCTACCCCGCCTCCCTGACCGAGAAGGTCATGAAGGACGCTGCCGACAGCGACATCGTGAAGCAGCAGATGGCCGACCCCGCCACCAACGTCCTCACCGGCGAGAGCTTCGGCAAGGCTGAGAGCCTCCGCAACTTCGATTTGACCAGCCTCTTCTCTATCGACACCGACGCCCTCAAGAATGCCTTTTCTTTTGATGCCAACGCCCTTGACTTCGATTTGAACGGTGCCTTCGACCTCAGCGGCGGCAGTTTCGATTTGAGCACCCTCATCGACTTCTCGGATCTCACCCTCGACATCGACGAGCTGCCCGACATCGACCTCAGCGATGCCTTTGCAGAGCTGGACCTCTCCGTCTCGCCGGAGGCCCTGCAGGACCTCGTGCATAAGGTGTTCAAGGACTATAAGAAATATATCATCGGCAACGGCATCCTCAACTTCAAGAAGTGGAGCTTTTCTGCCTACCTCAAGTCAGAGCAGTTCCAGAAGCTGATGGCCGAGTCCATGAAAGACCTCGTTGACCCGGACAAGCTGCAGGGCCAGCTCTCGAGCGCTCTGCAGACCACCATCCAGACCGTGATGGAGACCTACTCCGACCAGATCACAGAGGTGCTGAAAAGCCAGCTGGACGCTGCCATCCAGAAGGGCATCGTCACCTTCCAGGACCAGATACAGTCCCAGCTCAAGACGGCCATCCAGCAGAACATCGGCAAGCTGAGCAGCCAGATGGAGAACGCCATCAAGATCGACGCGTCGGCTTTCCAGAAGGCCATCCAGCTCAACATGACCACCTCCGAGCTGACCGAGCTGATGCGCTCCACCCTCCGCTCCTCTTCCGCCACCTATGAGGCCAACCTGATGGCCTTCGGCTACGCGGACGAGGCCGCCCCCAGCCAGATCAAGATCTATCCGAAGGACTTCGCCAGCAAGGCCACCATCCTGGAAAAGCTGGATGCCTACAACGCCGGGATGTCTGCAAAGGGTGAAGACGAAAAGATGGTGCAGTACACCGACCTCGTGGGTACCCTGATGACCAGCGTGACCGAGATCGTGAACATGATAAGCAGCATGATGGTGGCCTTCGTCTCCATCTCGCTGGCAGTCTCCTCCATCATGATCGGCGTCATCACCTATATCAGCGTCCTCGAGCGCCGGAAGGAGATCGGCATCCTGCGCGCCATCGGCGCTTCCAAGCGGAACGTCTCCGAGGTGTTCAACGCAGAGACCTTCATCATCGGTCTCTGCTCGGGCGTCATGGGCATCGTCCTCAGCGAGATACTGCTCATCCCCGGAAATATCATCATCCAGAAAGTCTCCGGCACTTCAACCCTCGTTGCTTCCCTGCCCGTAGACGCAGCCCTCTTCCTCGTGGCACTGGCTACCCTGCTCACCATTCTGGCCGGCATCATCCCGGCCCGCGGCGCAGCCAAGTGCAACCCCGTCAAAGCCCTGCGCGCCGAGTAAACTCCAAAAATCTCATTCCCGGTATCCTTTCCGCTCCGGCGGCAGGGATACCGGGATTTTTTCGGCTTATTTTTGCTCCGGCCCGTCAGTTCAGCTTGTATCCATCCTGCATGAGAACGCGCTTTTTTGCTCTAAAAGTTACAAAAGAGTACGGTCGTCCCGGGAGGTTCTGACGTGTACCGGGAATTACCGGGAATTAATTTGCTTTTCGCTCTGCGGGCAAATCAACCTGCACAAAGGAGGGTCGATTTGTTATGCAATTCTGCCAAAAGTGTTTCAGGGTTATTGATTTATTCCACAAATTATGCCATACTATAGTCACTGAAACCGTTCCCGACATCGTTCCCGAGCGATTTCAGTAAAAACCAGAACTTCGACCGAAAGAGAGGTGCTTCCCGGAATGCCGAACATGACCATCAAAGATATTGCCCGTCTGAGCGGCTGTTCCGTCAGCACCATCTCCCGCGTCATCAATGACCGGCCGGATGTGCGTCCCGAAACGAAAGAAAAGGTGCTTCAGATGATGCGGGAGTCGGGCTTCGTGCCAAACACCAACGCCCGGCAGCTGAAGATCCAGCAGTCCCGCAGCCTCGTCTTTGTGGTCAAGGGTACCCGGAACCTCTTCTTCTCGGACTTCCTCGTTCAGCTGCAGCGGGCCGCGACCCTCTACGGGTACAGCGGCATCGTCTCCTACCTGGACGAGAATGCCAACGAGATAGACGCCGCCCAAAAGATCCTGCGGGAGATAAAGCCCAAAGGCATGATATTCCTCGGCGGCAGCGTGGCGAACTTCCAGCAGGGCTTTGCGAACATCACCGTCCCCTCGGTGCTGACGACGCTGGTCTCCGACGAGCTGGATTTCCCGAACCTCTCGATGGTGGGCGTAGATGACCGGGCTGCGGCCCGCACCGCCGTCTCCCACCTCATCGCGCAGGGCCACCGGAAGATAGCAGTTCTCGGCGGTCCGACCACCAGCTACCCCAGTCGGATGCGCCGCCTCGGCGCACAGGATGCCATGGAGGATGCCGGGCTCACCTTTGACGATCGGCTCTACGGCCTGTCCAACTACGATTTCGAGTCTGCCTACCACGCCATGAACAGCCTGCTGGCCCGCCGGGCCGAGTTCACCGCTCTGTTCGCCATGAGCGATGTCATCGCTTTCGGTGCCATCCGGGCGCTGGTGAGCGCCGGGTTCCGGGTGCCGGAGGATGTATCGGTCATCGGCTTCGACGGCATCTCGATGTCCCGTTACTGCGTGCCGGTGATGACCACCATCGTCCAGCCCGGCGAGCAGATCGCGCTCCAGAGCATCGAGCTGCTGGTGCGGCAGATCGAGCATGGCGCCCCGGCCCAGAAGATCACCCTCCAGCCTGAGCTGCAGGTCGGTGAGAGCGTAAGGGCTGTCTGATTTATTTCGTCTCATTTCCGCTGCCAGGCGGAATGTGTATATCACATGATGAAGAAGGAGAACAATTATGAAAAAAATGATTTCTCGTCGTAATTTCCTGAAAGTCGCTGGCGCTTCTGCTGCCGCCCTCGGTCTGGCTGCCTGCGGTGGTTCCTCCAGCAGCACCGCTGCTTCCACCGCCAGTTCTACCTCAGCTTCTGCCGCTCCCGCAGCTGCCGGCAAGGTCTACTACCTGAACTTCAAGCCCGAGCAGGATCAGGATTGGCAGGATCTGGCCGCTGAGTACACCAAGGAGACCGGCGTGCCTGTGACCGTTGTCACCGCTGCTTCCGGCCAGTACGAGACCACCCTGATGAGCGAGATGGAGAAGAGCGAAGCTCCTACCCTGTTCCAGGTCAACGGCCCTGTGGGTCTGGCAAACTGGAAGGACTACTGCCTCGACCTGTCCGACAGCCAGCTGTACGGTGAGCTGACCAGCGACTCCTTTGCACTGAAGGACGGCGATGCCGTTACCAGCATCGCTTACGTCATCGAGACCTACGGCATCATCTACAACAAGGAGCTGCTGACCGCCGCCGGCTACACCCAGGACGACATCAAGGGCTTCGATGACCTGAAGAAGGTCGCCGACGACATTCAGGCCCGCAAGGCTGAGCTGGGCGTTGATGGTGCTTTCACCTCCGCCGGCATGGACGGTTCTTCCGACTGGCGCTTCAAGACCCATCTGGCAAACCTGCCCATCTACTACGAGTACAAGGCTGACGGCATCGGCTCCACCGACGCCATCAAGGGCACCTACCTCGACAACTACAAGAAGATCTGGGACCTGTACATCACCGACTCTACCTGCGACCCCAAGCTGCTGGCTTCCAAGACCGGCAACGACGCCGTGGCTGAGTTCGTGGGCAAGAAGGCCGTCTTCTACCAGAACGGCACCTGGGCTTACAATGACGTGAAGGATCTGGGCGACGACAACCTGGGCATGCTGCCTATCTACATCGGCGCTGAGGGCGAGGAGAACCAGGGCCTGTGCACCGGCTCCGAGAACTTCTGGTGCGTCAACAACACCTCCTCCGATGAGGACATCCAGGCTACTCTGGACTTCCTGTACTGGTGTGTCACCTCTGAGGCCGGCACCAGCGCGATGGCTGACAAGATGGGCTTCGTCATCCCCTTCAAGAAGGCTAAGGACTCCACCAACCCCCTCATCGCCATCGCCAACGATTATGTTGCTGAGGGCAAGACCAGCGTTGACTGGTGCTTCTCCACCATGCCTTCCGAGGAGTGGAAGAACGGCGTCGGCTCTGCACTGACTGCTTATGCAGCAGGCACTGGCAGCTGGGACGATGTGGTCACCGCCTTTGTGGACGGCTGGGCCAAGGAGTACAAGCTGGCCAACGGCTAAACGTTCTCCTTCTTCCGCAGTAGCTGGATAACGGGGAGGCGGGCGATGTGTTCGCCCGCCTCCCCTTCTTTTTCAGGAGGTATATCATGCAAAAGGCCATCAGTAAATATTGGCCGGTGTTCGTACTGCCCACTCTGCTGGCGTTCATCATCGGCTTCATCTGGCCCTTCATCTGGGGCATCTATCTTTCCTTCCAGCGTTTCACCACCGTGAGCAAGACCACCTTCGTGGGCCTGCAGAACTACATCAACGTCTTTTCGGACGAGACCTTCCTCCACGCCTTCAGCTTTACGGCGGCGTTCACCGTGGTGTCCACCGTTCTCATCAATGTCTGCGCCTTCGCCATCGCGCTGGTGCTCACCCGCGGCATCCGCGGCACCAACCTCTTCCGCACCGTCTACTTCATGCCGAACCTCATCGGCGGCATCCTGCTGGGCTACATCTGGCAGATCCTGCTCAACGGTGTGCTGGCCAACCTGCAGAGGCCTCTGCTGGCGCTGGACGCCAAGGCCGGTTTCGTCGGTCTGGTCATCCTGATGTGCTGGCAGCAGATCGGCTACATGATGATCATCTACGTCGCGGGTCTGCAGAGCGTCCCCGGCGACCTCATTGAGGCTGCGAAGATCGACGGCGCAAATGACCGTGAGATCCTGTTCAAGATCAAGATCCCGATGGTCATGCCCAGTGTCACCATCTGCACCTTCCTCACCCTGACCAACAGCTTCAAGCTGTTCGACCAGAACGTGGCCCTGACCGCCGGTGAGCCTGCCAACGCCAGTGAGATGCTGGCCCTGAATATCTACAACACCTTCTATGGCCGCTCTGGTGCTCAGTGGAAGGGCATCGGTCAGGCAAAGGCCGCGGTGTTCTTCCTCATCGTCGTGATCATCTCGCTCATCCAGCTCAAGTTTACCCGTTCCAAGGAGGTGCAGCAGTAATGCCGAAAGATAAAAAAATGTGGGACAACATCCTCACTGTCATCATGAGCCTGCTGTGCCTGCTCTGGATCTATCCCATCGTCCTGATCTTGCAGAACAGCCTGAAAATAGAAGGCACCTTCACCACTTCCACCGTCTTCAAGCTGCCTACGGCTGAGACCTTCGCGGGCCTTAGCAACTACATCTACGGCGTCACCAAGATGGGCTTTCTGTCCAGCCTTGGCTACAGCCTCGTCATCACCGTGTCCAGCGTGGCCCTCATCCTGCTGTGCTGCTCCATGACCGGCTGGTACCTTACCCGCGTGAACAACAAGCTGAGCAAGTTCATGAATCTGCTCATCGTCTTCTCCATGGTCGTCCCCTTCCAGATGGTCATGTTCACCCTGTCCAAGACCGCCGACACCCTCAATCTGAACACCCCCTGGAACATCTGCATCATCTATCTGGGCTTCGGTGCCGGTCTGGCCGTGTTCATGTTCACCGGCTTCATGAAGAGCGTCCCCATCGAGATCGAAGAGGCTGCCATGATCGACGGCTGCAACCCGATCCAGATCTTCTTCAAGGTCGTCTTCCCCATCCTCAAGCCCACCATGATCTCCACCGCCATCCTTGAGACGATGTGGGTCTGGAACGACTACCTGCTGCCCACGCTGGTGCTGGACATCAAGAAGTACCGCACCATTCCCATGGCCATCCAGTATTTCCGCGGCGGCTATGGCCGCGTCGAGCTGGCCCCCATGATGGCCTGCATCATCATCGCCATCATCCCCATCATCATCCTTTACATGACCTGCCAGAAGTACATCATCGAGGGTGTCGTGGCAGGCGCTGTCAAGGGTTAAAACAAGGAGGTTCCAGCCATGCGTGCAAGCGGCATTCTGATGCCCGTCTTCAGCCTGCCGGGTCCTTACGGCATCGGCACGCTGGGAAATGAAGCCTTTGCCTTCGTCGATTTCCTTGCGGCTGCAAAGCAGACCTACTGGCAGATCCTCCCCATCGGCCCTACGGGCTACGGGGACAGCCCCTACCAGAGCTTTTCTGCCTTTGCCGGCAACCCTTACTTTATCGATTTCCGTCTGTTGGCAGTGGACGGCCTCCTCACCGAGGCTGAGCTGCCCGCGTCCCAGCCGGTGGGTCCCGTCGATTACGGTGCGCTCTACCAGCAGCGGCCCGTGGTGCTCCATAAAGCGGCTGACCGCCTGCTGGCTTCCCCCACCCCGGCCTATGAGGCTTTCTGTGAGGCCCAGAGCGGCTGGCTCGAGGACTATGCCCTCTTCATGGCCGTCAAGGCCGAGCAGGAGCAGGCCGGTCTCTCCGACTGGCCCGACGACCTGCGCACCCGGGAGCCTGCGGCCCTCACCGCCGCCAAAGAGCGGCTGGCCGCCGAGGTGGACTACTACAAAGCCGTGCAGTTCTTCTTCTACACCCAGTGGAACGCCCTCAAGGCCTATGCCAACAGCCACGGCATCCAGCTGGTGGGCGACATCCCCATCTACGTCAGCCCCGATTCCAGCGACCTCTGGACCCACCCGGAGCTGTTCCAGACCGACGGCGCCGTCCACCTGACCAGCGTTGCCGGATGTCCGCCCGACGCCTTTGCCGCCGACGGTCAGCTCTGGGGCAACCCGCTCTACGACTGGCCCCGCCATGAGGCCGAAGACTTCCGCTGGTGGAAGCAGCGCATCAAACACGCTACTTCCATCTACGACGTCGTCCGCATCGACCATTTCCGGGGCTTCGAGAGCTACTACTCCATCCCCGCCGGGAACAAGACCGCTGCGGGCGGTCACTGGGAGAAAGGCCCTGACCGCGCCTTCATCGACGCCATGCACAAGGCTCTGGGCGAGGGCGGCATCATCGCCGAGGATCTGGGCTATCTGACCCCCGAGGTCAAGGCCATGCTGGCCGCAAGCGGCTACCCGGGCATGAAGATCATGCAGTTCGCCTTCGACAGCCGCGAGCCGGGCAACTATCTGCCCTACACCTACCCCCGCAACAGTGTGGTCTACACCGGCACCCACGACAACGTGACCGCCGAGGGCTGGCGTCAGAGCGCCAGCGCCGAGGATGTGGCCTACGCCTGCCGCTACCTGCGCTGCGCACCCGAAGACCTCACCGAGGCCATGATATGCGCCTGCCTTTCCTGCGTGTCGGACATGGCTGTCATCCCGCTGGCCGACTGGCTCCATCTGGACGCTGAGGCCCGCATCAACACCCCCAGCACCCAGGGTGCCAACTGGCAGTGGCGGCTCACCCAGCCGCTCACCCCGGCCCTCAGCGCTCACATCGCTGAGCTGACCACGCTGTACCACCGTGTGCCGGGCGAAGAACTTTAAGTTTTCCCCATTTTTCTCCGATTCATCCTGATAGCAGCAGCGCCCTGCCTGCCGTCCCCTCACGGACAGCAGCCGGGGCGCTGCTGTTTTTGCGTTTTTCTTCAAATTTCACACAACATTTTTTCGGAGTCTCCGGCCTGCTTTGCTCTTTATATTTTATCGTTTTTTCGTTTGTTTCTCCTGGATTTTCCGTTTTGGAGTCCCAAATCCCGTTCCGATTATGTTTTTTCGCTCTCTTGTTGTTTTTGGGCAATTATGCTATAATTCAGGTAACTTAGTCCCCGTCTGTGGACGGAGCGCATGTGCGAAAGGAGCATTCCCACTATGGAACTTACATATCAGAGCCCGCTGATGCCGGCTTCCTACACTGCCCTCTCTGCCGATGAAATGACCTATATTGATGGCGGTGCCATCCAGATAGGCTCTTATCTCATCGAATTCCATCCCGAGGCCCTGCTTCAGTCTGTGGTCAACTTCACGGTCAACTTTGGCCAGCTGATGGGCAAAGCCGCCCTCGGCACAGCCGTTGGCGGCCTCATCCTGATGCACAAGGATGGTCTGACTCTGTCCCAGTCGGTCTCCTATTACTGGGATGGCCAGAACAAGGCCGGCAAAGCTGCCACTGTGGCGGTCGGCGCTCTCGCTGGCTGGTACGGCGCAATGCAGGCTATCCAGATCTATAACACGGTCAAGTCCATCTTCATCGAGCTCAAGAATGCTTACGCGCAGACCAAGGCAAATATTGCCGCGTCCCAGCAGCAGGATGCCGGCATCACTGACCCCATCGTGGCTGCAGCTGCCTGAGTCTGTTTGATTTGACGGAGTGATAGAAAGGAGTCGTTTATGAAACGCATCCAGATGCCTTCTTCCTATGCTGTTGTACCGGACGGAGAAAAAGCCCTTCTTGGCGGCGGCGGCGCATTTCGTGACGCATGGACCTCATTTACGGACCATCTCCGTTTCACTGATTTCTTCTTTAGAGGTGGACTGCTCTCTCTCTCCATCTCGTTCATTCCGAAGCTGCTGTTCAATGTGGTCAAGGCCGGCTTCAATGCCGTGGAAGGCGTCCACACCTTCTTCTTCGGCGGACCGAGCAAGGCTGCAGAAGACCTTCAGACCTACAAGAACGATATGAGCGCTCTGCGTGCAGACGCAAAGTCTCAGCGCGGCTGATTTTTCCTGAAATCAAAAATGCCCTGCGGCGGTGGATCCTCACCATGCCGCAGGGCATTCTTTTTGTGTTTTACATGACCCGCACGGTTCCCTGTTCCCGCAGCGAGAGCAGATAGCAGCAGCCCGGGCCGAACAGCGCCTCCATCGCAGCGCAGTAGCGCTTTACCAGCGCATCCGGTACAAAAGCCTGGATCGTTCCGGCAAAGCCGCCGCCCTGCATCCGCCATGCACCGCCGGTGCCTGCAAGGATGCTCTGGCTGATAGCCAGCGCCGCCGACAGCCCCTGATGCTTCGGCGAAGAAACACAGTAGACATTCTGGCAGCACTCAAAGGACGAGTGGCCGCTCTTCTCCACCAGCCGGGCAAAGGCGGCAAAGTCTCCTGCCACAAGAGCATCTCTCTGGGCAAGGGTACGGGCATTCTCCTCAAAATAGTGGATGGCACGCAGCACGGCGCGGTCGCCGCATTGTTCCCGCAGACGGGGCAACTCCTGCCAGAAGTGTTTCTCCTCCACCTCGCCCAGCACCTTGCCGCCCAGACAGGCTGCCACGGCTTCCATCTCGTTCCGGATGGCCGCGAACTCGCCGGTCAGCTCGCTGTGGCTGGCGCGGGTATCGGTGACGCAGAGGGTCATGCCCTCGGGCAGGACGCCGTCCGCATGTATCTTCTCAATTTTCGGTGCCGTCGGGTCGGCAAAATCCGCAAAGAGCACCCCGCCCACGGCGCTGGTCAGCTGGTCCAGCAGGCCGCTGGGCTTGCCGAAGTAGGTATTCTCCGCAAACTGGCAGATGCGGGCCAGCGCAGGGGCGTCCAGGCCGCAGCCATATTCCGTGTTAAGGATAATGGCCACGCCCATCTCAAAGGCTGCTGAGCTGGACAGTCCCGAGCCCCGCAGCACATCGCTGGCCGTGTAGGCATCGAAGCCGCCCACATCGCAGCCCTTTGCCCGGAAGCCCTCCGCGATGCCCCGGATGAGGCTGGCCGAGTGGGTGCTCTCCCCCTGCTGCGGCTCCGCTTCGGTCAAATCAATGACGTCCAGCTTGTTGAAGCCACGGGACTTGACCCGGATGAAGCCATCCTCGTTCCGGGACGCCACCGCCACAAGGTCCAGCGTGACCGCACCCGCAAGGCCGTAACCGTGCTGGTGGTCGGTGTGGTTGCCGCCAAGCTCTGTGCGGCCCGGAGCCGAATAGACCTGCACCTGCCGCCCCGGCCCATAGTAAAGCTCAAACTGCTCAAGGGCCGCATCATAACGGCTGCGCTGGCGGGCCAGGACCTCCTCGCTGCCGCCGTAAAGCGCGGCCAGCGTGGCGTCCCACCTCCCTGCTGCGATCTGTTCTCTGAGCTGCCTGCTGGTTGCCATCCAGAACCCCTCCCTGCGCTCTCTGCAATGTTCGGTTTGTTACCGCTATTGTAATGCATCCGCTGCCATTTTGCAATTTCAACCCGCAAAAAAAGTAATTTTCGGTGTCCAGTCCAAAGAATAAGATGTACTTTTGTTGAATTTGCGGGGGCAGATGTGGTATACTCAGGCTATAGAGCCAACAGGCAGGAGGGAACCGCAATGGCAGACGTCTACAAGCAGTCGTTCAAGCAGAACTACACCAACAACATCGAGCTGTCCATCTTCAACTGCGGTCTGGAGCGCTGTGCTCCGGGGCAGACCTGGGGTCCCGGCATCCGGGACCACTACCTCATTCATCTGGTCGTCTCGGGCAAGGGCGTGTTCGAGGTCGGCGGACGCACCTACGAGGTCGTGCCGGGCGATCTGTTCTTTGCCCGCCCCAGCCAGCTCATTCGCTATACTGCCGACGAGGCCCAGCCGTGGGAGTACAGCTGGGTCGGCTTCAACGGTGCCTGCGCCCACAAGCTTGCGGCGCAGCTGCCTTTCACCGACGCTGCTCCCGTCCACCACACCCAGGACCTGGAGGGGATGCGGGCGGCCCTGAGCAGCATCTACTCTTCCCGCGGCCTGCAGCCCCAGGACGAGGCCGCGATGGTGGGCTATCTCTACCTGTTCATCGCCGCCCTGATGCGGGAGACCAGCGAGAGCCGCCCCCACAGCACCTCTTCTTCCAGCCAGTATGTCCTGAACGCCATCAAGTACATCCAGTTCAACTACTCCCACGACATCTCCATCGACGATGTCGCCAAGAGCGTCGGCGTCTCCCGGAGCCATCTGTACCGGGTGTTCATGCTCAATGTGGGCAAAAGCCCCATCGACTATCTGACCGAATACCGGGTCAACGAAGCCTGCAAGCTGCTGCGCAGCGGCACACTGTCCATTGCCGAGGTGGCGGCATCGGTGGGCTTCCTCGACCAGTTCTATTTTTCGCGGGTGTTCAAGCGCGCCAAAGGTGTGCCGCCCAGCAAGTATATGACTTCGCAGGCTGACGCAGACGTCCAGCCCGCCCCTGACGAGACATAAGGAGAGATCATTCCATGCCCTTACAGAAAAACCAGCTTCTCACCCTCCGCATCGAGCGTCTTTCCAGCGACGGCAGCGGCGTTGCCCACTCGCCGGAGGGCGAGGCCGTCTTCGTCCCGGGTACTGCCCCCGGCGATGAGGCTCAGGTGCGTATCGTCAAGGACTGCGGCCGGTATGCCTTCGGCATCCTGGACAAACTGCTCACTCCTTCGCCTGACCGCATCCCGGTGGACTGTGCTGTCGCCGGCCCCTGCGGCGGGTGCAGCCTGCGGCACATGGACTACGCCGCCGAGCTGCGGTCCAAGCAGGAGAGCGTCGCCGACGCCTTCCGCCGCATCGGCGGACTGGATGTGCCGGTGCTGGATGCCCTTCCCTCCCCTGAGGTGGACCGCTACCGCAACAAAGTACAGTTCCCGGTGGGCCGCGACAAAAACGGTGCGCCCTGCATCGGCTTTTACGCCGGCCGCACCCACCGCATCGTCCCCTGCCCCGATTGCAGATTACAGCCCGGCGTCCTGAACGACATCGGCAACGCGCTCTGCAGCTTCTTCGCCGCCCACGGCATCCAGCCCTACGACGAGGAGAGCGGCAAGGGCCTTGTTCGGCATATCTTCCTGCGCCGGGGTACACACAGCGGCCAGATCATGGTCTGCCTCGTCTGCACCCGCCCGAAGTTTCCCCACAGCGAGGAGCTCGTGGCCGCGCTGCGGGAGCAGTTCAGCGATATTGCGTCCGTCCTCATCAACGTCAACGCCAAGAAGACCAATGTCATCTTGGGTGAAGAGACCATCTCGCTCTACGGCCCGGGCTACATCGAGGATACTCTTTGCGGTGTGCCGGTCCGACTCGGCCCCCTCTCCTTCTATCAGGTCAACACACTGGCCGCTGAGCGGCTCTACGGCATCGCTGCCGAGTACGCCCAGCTGGAACCCTCGGACGTTCTGCTCGACCTCTACTGCGGCATGGGTACCATCGGTCTCTCCATGGCCGACCGCTGCCGGGAGCTCATCGGCGTGGAGATCGTGCCTGAGGCTATTGACAGTGCCAAGGCCAACGCCGCCCGGATGGGCGACGCCGTCGCCGCTAAGAGCCGCTTCTTCTGCGCCGACGCCGGTCAGGCTGCGGCCCGCCTCGCCGCTGAGGGCCTGCGGCCTGATGTCATCATGCTCGACCCACCCCGCAAGGGCTGCGACGAGACGACCCTTTCCGCCGTCGTCCAGATGTCCCCCCGCCGGGTGGTCTACGTCAGCTGCAACCCCTCCACCGCCGCAAGAGATGCCGCATGGCTCGAAGAGCATGGGTATCATGCGGAGAAGGTGCAGCCGGTGGACCTTTTTCCCCGAACACGGCATGTGGAGGTTTGCAGTAGTTATATCAGAGTAGACAAATAACCTGCCGATTTTGTCGGCGTCAACAAAATCGCGTTATTCGCGCGATTTGCGAAAAGTCAGCGAAAAGTGCGCGTAAATTCAGCGATTCCGCAATCTAAGCACAAAGGCCGCCCAGTACGGACGGCCTTTGTGCTTTTATTCTTTGTACGCTCCAATGCTCCTAAGGAAAGCCGATTCTTGAATGTATTGCACATCCTCTGCGATTGAGCTCACCGACGATCTACTGGATCGTATCTCAAAAGAGTTTACTATAAATTTTTGCAATGCCTGCAAATTGTAGTCAATTACCGACTTTCCGAAAAACAACGTAAGCGCCCGGATGATGGCTTCTTCATGTCCAGCAAATTCACATACAAACAGCTTGCGTTCCGGGATAAAATATACCCAATATGGAAACCGCTTTTTGTCATAGGAATTCTTTGCGTCAATGCATAGTGGGTCATTTTTTACGAAGTTCACCGCCCGAGCCATAATTTTGTTTAACTCGTTTTCTCCTATTGTGCAGCCTGCAGGAAAAAGCTCCTCCGTGAATTTCAAAAATAATTCTTCACCTTGGATTCCCGCAAACACTTCATTCCATACGGAACCCCATTCTTTATGCGCGTCGGTTTTTTCAAAAAGCATCGTACAGGCCAGTTTAATAAAGCTCTCAGGCGACGATACTTTGAAATGCAATTTTTCCATATATACCACCTATCAACTACGTCTCAGGGGAAAAGCTCCAATGTATATCAATATTTTCCCCGTCCAGATCTATACGGCGGATAAGGCTATGGACAAGCTCCCGCCTTTCGTCCAGAGTGCCGTTGTCCAGAACGTCCTCTGCCCCGACCAAGGCAGCCCGGGCAGCATCCAGGCGCTGGGTGGGCGGCTCCTCTACGGCCTCCGCCAGGGCGGCTTCCACGCCGTCAATTTCCGCCTGGAGCTTTGCCACGCGGTCTCCGACCATAGAGGCAGGCAGTGAACCGCCCATCTGGTACAAGTCCAGAACACGCCCCATCTGCGCCCGCAGATCGTTCAGGCGCTGTTGCAGCGCAGCCCGGCGCTGGGCTACATCTTCGTCCTGCTGCGGCCCGGACACCGCCAGCTCAAGCGCCGCCGGGTCAAACGCCAGCTTCCGAATCTCGCCCTCTATAATAGCGTCCAGCTTCGCCACCGCCCAGCGGTCATTCCGGCAGTTTGGATCGCGGATCATGTGCTTTGCGGATTTTGCCCGAGAGTAACAAACGTAGTATGGCCAGTAGCGCTTATTCTCGCCTCTTCCCGAGTAATTGCCACTGGCAAAGTACCGGGCGCCGCAGCGGGCGCACCAAATAATGCCGCCCAGCAGGTGCGTGGATTTGAACGGAGAATTCCGCTCCATACCATCCGAACAGGTACGCTTCCAGCTTGAGGTGGCAAGCCGGGCAGCGGCAGCGTCAAAGGTTTCCTGCGAGATCAACGGCTCGTGCTGGCCGTCATATACCTTTTTTGCCCAGTTTATCTTCCCAGTGTACAGCGGGTTTTTGAGGACGTCCCGCACTGTGGTATCAGACCCCCAATCGCCGTCCTTTGTGGTGTAGTGCGCAGCCATATATTTACGAATGCGGTTCACCGGCCAGCCTTGGAGGTATAGAGAGAACACCTCCCGCACCTGCATTGCCTCGTACTCGTTCACTACAAGCCCAGCGCCGCCCTCGGCAATGGTCTTGTAATCGTAGCCGATGGGAGCAAAGCCGCCGCCATGGAAGAGGCCGGCCTTTGCCCGACCGACACGGCCAACCGCCATGCGTTCCCGGATCTGTTCACGTTCCAGTTGGGCGAACACCGACAGGATGCCGATCATAGCCCGGCCAAACGCCGTGGATGTATCAAAGTTTTCGTTCATGGAAACAAAGGCGCAGCCGTTTTTTAGGAACACGTCCTCGATCAGATACAGGGTATCCTTTTGGGAGCGGGACAACCTGTCCAGCTTCCAGACCAAAACAGCATCGCACTTTTTCGCCTGCACAAGGGAGATCAGCTGCTGCATACCCGGACGTTCTAGCTTTGCCCCGGAAAAACCCGGATCGGTGATGACCTGGGCAACCACCCAGTCCTTCGCCAGACAGTACGCCTTTAGTCGCTCCTGCTGCTCGCTGACAGAATAGCCTTTTTCGGCCTGCTCTCTCGTGCTGACGCGGACATAGCACACCACCCGCAGGCGGGCGGAATCCATATCGCGCATAAAATCACCCCTTTTCAAATTCAGGGCGACGTGCTACAATAAAGGCAGTCGGTTCCATGCCAACTGCCTGTGCTTTGTGGCGCAGCCCCCTGTTCCAGCAGGAAGCGGCCGCCTCACCTTTTTATGTTGTAGCACTGGCCCCAGCGCTGACCCTTTCCAGAGGGTCGGCGCTTTTTTTATTTACTGGCTATCTTCCTCATAGCCAAAAAATTTGTTCCACTTTGCAGAGTATTTCTTCGGGTGGCGAATTAGCTTAAAGCCGCCCACGAGAAAAGGAATCGCAACGATCAGGCAAAGCGGATAGATCATGGATATAATTAAAAACAAGGCTCCGCAAACAAAAACCAAAATCCCAAAAATACAAGTACCTACGGGAGATGTTTTGTTATTTGGACGATCTTCAATTTCAAAATCGTCCTCGCCAGATTTTCCGCTCTCGGACACATAGCTGATACCAGTACCAGGAACCGAGAGGGTCGTCCGGGTTTTTCCGTTTGCCATTTTGCCAACACGAACGCCCTTCACTCCAACGCTGGTTGATACGCCCGACTTGCTGAACGTCACCCGGGCGGGGCCAGCCTTAAAAGATTTTCTTGCACGAACACCCATAATAAATCCTCCTTTCTGTTTACCACCAAAGACCACACCCCAACTGGGGCGTGGTCTTTTTTTCATTTTACCCGGTGTCTGCGGGTGTACTCATAGCTGCGGCAGTTGGGGTGCCGGATGCAGTACCAAAGTTCTTTTCGTAGGCGGCCTCGGCAGCCGCTACCCCGGAACCAGGCGGAGATGCCTCTGCGCTTCCGGATTGCGCAGAGGAACCAATGATTTTTTGCATCACATCCCAGAACGCCTGCCGCTGGGCTTTGGACAGCTTGCAGTAATTTTCTACCATGTCCCGCTCCAACGGCGTCAGATCGTACTGCGCAGCCAGGGCATCCACAGCGCCGGAACTTTCCGGCAGGAACATCTCCCCGGCGCCGTTCAGCAGCCATTCCCGGCTGACGTTGAACTCCTTGCAGATCAGAATCGCGTTTGATTCCGTCAAGCGGCTTTTCCCGCTTTCAAGGTACGACATAGCGGAGATTTTAATTCCAATCCTGGAACCAAATTCCTGCTGGCTTAGCCCCAGCGCCTGGCGCACTGCCTTTACACGTTCATTTTCGGTCACTCAAATCACCTCCTTTCTTGTGGTTCCTATATTACCACAAAATTTCGACAATTCAAGTCCAAAAGCGATTTTTATACTTGACTTTTTTCGATAATCGAAGTATTATACTTGCGTAACCGAACTTCAAGACTTCGGTTATAGAAACCACACGGAGGTGAACCAGCAACATGAAGAACAACACCGCAGAGAAGAACAACGCCCCCAGCGCCGCCGAGATCGCGGCAGTGGTCGCGGCCTTCAAGAGCGCGACCCGGGAAGAGCAGCTGGTCTTAAACGGCGTGATGCTGGGCATGGCTACCCAGCGCAGCATCACCGAGCGGGCAGGGTGAGGGGGTGAGGTGACCCGCATGAAGATCACGAACCACTTCCCGGACGGCACAACCCGCAGCACAACGGCGGGCGTCCGGGTGCCGTACACCGTAAACACCGCCCCGGCCTACCAAACTCTGGCAGCTGTGAGCGAGAAACCCCGGGCACGGGAAACGCCCGAAAAGAGGTGATTTTTCCACACTTTTCCCCAGGCTTTCAACACTGCTGATACGAGAAACTAACAGGAGGCAACGAAGGAAATGGAAAGGCTTTTGATGAAGTTCGGCTGCACCGCAGGCCAGGCCGCAGCTCGCGCCCCACTTTATACCGGGGTGCTGGTCTACGAAGTGCTGGTGCTTGCAGCTTGGATTTTCCTGGCTCTCGACCAGGCCGGACGGCTCGACCGCCTGGGTTATAACCTCGGCCTGACCCTTCGCCGCCTACTGGACTACACCCACGAAAGAAGGTGAGGCCGCAGCCCCTGCCCGAACATCCACCCACAACGCCAAAGGAGGCACGACATGGAACATACCAAAGCAAGCAGCCTGATTGACATGGCCAACGGCGCCATCAAGGAGCGCCTGGACTACGAGATGGGCCGCGTGATTCAGAACATCAGCGACCCGAACACCAAGGCTACCGCCAAGCGCACCATTACGGTGAAGATCACCTTGGAGCCGGACGAGGAGCGCCAGCACGTTGAGGTGAGCGCTACCGCTTCCAGCACCCTGGCGGCCCTGCACCCGGTCAAGACCGCCCTTGCGGTCGGCCAGGAGGGCGGCCACACCGTAGCTGTGGAGCTTACCCCGCAGATTCCCGGCCAGTTCGACACCTACGGTGGCGAGGCCCCGGAGCGCAAGGTTCTCAAGTTTGCCGACATTCACACTGCATAAAGAAAGGACTACAAAATGGAGATCAAGAACAGCTTCCTCGCGGACGCAATCGCCTCTCTCGCCGACCTGGGAAAGAAAGCCGCAGAGCCTACCTTCCACGAAGTCAATGGGCGCACCTTCCTGGTAACCGGCAGCGACTACACGGAAGTTGAGCCGCCGGAACTGGCAAAGCCCGGCATGTACATCACCCGCAGCCTGAACGCCTTGGTGGTGCTCGTAAAGACGGAAGTTGACACCCTGTTCGGTAACGACGCCCTGCCGCTCTACGTTTCCTGCAATTCCTACGATAGCGTGAAAGTTTTTACTCGCCCGATTGCAGATGCAGACCTTTACCGCTGGACGCCCTATACCGCCAACGCCAGCGACCTCCCGCCGCTGGTTGAGGATGTGCGTTGGAGCTTCGACGAAGCGATGATCAAGCTCCGCTCCATGTTCCAGCGGGCGCCCGAGGGCGAGAAAAACGACGTGGATTACATCCTCGACCTGCTCTCCCACATGAGCTTTGACCAGAGCGTCAAGAGCGACGACAACGGCATCACGCAGACGGTGCAGGTGCGCAAGGGTGTCAGCTTTGTGGAGAACAAGGCAGTCCGCCCCATCGTAACCCTGGCGCCTTACCGCACCTTCCAGGAGGTGGAACAGCCGGAAAGCGAGTTTGTGTTCCGGGTCTACGATGACCGCAGCATCAGCCTGACCGCAGCGGACGGCGGGATGTGGAAGCTGGCCGCCCGGGATGCAGTCAAGTGCTACCTGGAAACCGCCCTGTGTGATGAGATCGCCGCAGGCAAAGTCAATGTGACCCTGTAAAGCCCCATTTGGATGCCGCCGCCCGTGGAGTAGCGCAGACGGCGGAGGGTGGGAACGAGGGATAACACCACAGAAAGGGGACGCATACAGAAATGAAAATAGCCCTGCAGCACGGCCAGATCATACTGGCCGAGATAGAGCCGCTGCGGTACGACCAACTCAAGCGCATGGGGATTTTCCGCTGGAACAAAACCACACGCACCATGACCGGCCCGGTCAGCCTGGACGCCCTTAACGCCTTACATAACCGCTTCACTCTCCCGGACTTCGTGGAGACCGAACGGGAACGCCTGGCAGAGGTCGCCCGCCAGGTAGAACAGCAACGGGAGGCCACAGAGCCGAAACCGCTTGCAGCATACCCGGTCAGGGCGCAGATGTTCCAGCACCAAATCCGGGGCGCCAATATGGCGCTGCTGCAACTCACCTCGGGAGGCAAGGAACAGCATAAAGGCTTTGGTTTTCTCTTTGAAATGGGCTGCGGCAAAACCCTGACGGCCATTGCCACGATGGGCACCCTGTACCAGCAGCACCGCATCGAGCGGGTGCTGGTAGTAGCCCCGACCAGCGTGTGCAGCGTCTGGCCCCACGACCTGCAGCAGTTCGCCGCTTTCCCCTACCACTGCGAAACCCTGCTGGGAGAAAAGAAAAAGCGCCTGGAAGGCCTGGACGCCTTGGAGGTCTGGCCTTTCGCCTCGCTCAAGATCGCGGTCATCAACTACGAAAGCACCCACCGGGACGGAATCTTTGACGCCCTGGCTGAGTACGACGCCGACCTGATAGTCTGCGACGAAAGCCAGCGCATCAAGAACCACAGTGCCGCCCAGAGCAAAGCCCTGCACAAGCTCGGCGACAAGGCCCGCTATAAATTGGCCTTGAGCGGAACCCCGGTGCAAAACAACGCCGTGGACTTGTACAGCCAGTACCGCTTTTTAGACCCGGCGGTCTTCGGCTCGAACTTCTTCGCTTTCCGAAACCGCTACTGCGTAATGGGCGGCTACGGACAGCATCAGATCATAGGCTACAAGCACATGGAGCAGCTCATACAGAAAGAACACTCCATAGCCTACCGCGTAACCAAAGCCGAATGCCTCGACCTCCCGCCGCAGACCTTCGAGAACCGATATGTGAAGTTCAGCCCGGCGGAGCGCAAGCTCTACGACCAACTCCGAAAGTCCAGCTTCGCGGAGCTTGCAGGCGGCGACAGCATAACCGCAACCACGGTGCTGACCAAAATGCTCCGCTTGATGCAGCTCACCGGCGGCTTCACACAGACCGACGACGGCACCCGCCCGCAGCAGATCGGCACGGCCAAGCTGGACGCCTTGGAGGACATTCTGGACGACTACGTCCAGGAGGCCGGGCAGAAGCTGGTGGTTTTTGCCCGGTTCCGCCCCGAAATCGCAGCCATTGAAAACCTGCTCCGAAAGAAGGGCATCAAGTACGGCTCGATCTACGGCGACGTTCCGCAGGCAGAACGGGGCGGCATAGTGGACGACTTCCAGCAAAACCCGGAAACCAAGGTCTTTGTGGCGCAGATTCAGACAGCCGGCCTCGGCATAACGCTTCACGCCGCCAGCGCCGCAGTTTTTTACAGCATGGATTACAACTATGCGAACTACGCGCAGGCTTTGGCGCGGATTCACCGCATCGGGCAAAGCAACCCGGTGACTTACATTCACCTCCTGGTGGAGGACAGCATCGACGACAAGGTGCTTGCAGCCCTTGAGAAAAAAGAGGACATCGCCAAAACCATAGTGGACAGCTGGCGAACCTACTTCTAACCGAAAGAGAGGAAGAACAACAATGACGATTCCCGAACAGGTGGACGCATACCGCGCCCTGCTGGATGAAAAAGACCGCCTGGCAGAGGAAACCAAGGCCAACAACCGGGCCATCGAGGCCGCCCGGGACGCCCTCGCAACGGCCATGATCGAGGACGAAACCCCGCAGATCACCCGGAACGGCTACTCCTACACCCTGACGCCCAAAACCAAATACAGCAAGGCAGCAGGCAAGGACGCCGAATTGATGGACGCCCTCCGCTCCAACGGCCTGGGCGACCTGATCAAAGAAACGGTCAACGCACAGAGCCTGCAGGGTGCCATGAGCAACCTGGCAGAGGAAAATGACGACGAGCTTCCCGAGGAATTCGAGGGACTTGTGAACGTGTACAGCTTCAACGACATCACCCGGCGCAAGAGCAGCCGGAAACAGTAAGGGAGGATAAACACCATGGCAAACGAAAACGCTTTGACCGCGGTTCAGAGCTTCGCTCTGGCACCCATCAGCAGCGAGGTCACTGACCTCATCAAGGAAGAACTGGACGGCCTCGGCCAGATTCCCTTTGACACCGTGAAGATTCCTGCCGGTGGCAGTGTGACCTTTGAGCTTTCCGGCGACGACCCGGACAACCCCGAAGTGGTACAGACCCTGACCGGCGTAATCGTACACCATCACGCCGTCAACAGCTACTGGCCCGGCGAGTTTGACGGCAGCAACAACGTGCCGGACTGCAGCAGCGCGGACGGAAAGCAGGGTCTGGACATCAAGACCGGCGAAGTCCGGGACTGCTCCACCTGCCCCTTCAACCAGTTTGGCAGCAGCAGCAAGGGCAACGGCAAGGCCTGCAAGAACGGTCACCGCATTTACCTCCTGCGCAGCGGCGAGATGCTGCCCATCCTGATTTCCCTGCCCCCTACGAGCCTGCGGGCCTTTAAGGACTACGTCGCAAAGCGCCTGGTGGTAAAGGGCAAGCGCAGCAGCAGCGTACTCACCTCCATCAAGCTCAAGAAGGAAAAGAGCGCAGACGGCATTGCGTACAGCAGCTGCGTGTTCACCAAGGCGGGCGACCTGACCCCGGCACAGATCGAACAGGTAAAGCCCACGGTGGCCTGGATCAAGAGTGTGGCCTCCACGGTACCTGTGGTGGCGGAGGCAGAACAGCCCACCGTCGCACAGACCGACGCTGACGGCTTCGCCCCGGTGAGCGACAAGAACGATGTACCGTTCTAACTTCACGGCCTCCGACTGACCCAGTGCGGGCTGCAGGGTAACAGCCTTGCGGCCCGCAACTTTTTTGACTTGGAGGACAGACGTGGACAAAGTAAATCTCGATGAGCTGCTGAACTATAAAGAGGAATACAGCAAGTTCGTGCAGAAACCCGAATATAAAAAAGAGCGCATGACAAGCCTCTGCCCCTTCCACGACGACCGCAAGCCCAGCTTTTCCGTGGATCTCAAAACCGGCAAATTCGTCTGCTTCGCCTGCGGTAAGGCGGGCAACTACGTCAGCTTCAGAGCGGAGCTGGACGGTTGCTCCAACGCCGACGCCTACAAACGAATTCTCCGGGAGCATGGAGTGGACGAGGCAAAAAAGGAACCCGCCCGCCAGAACTACACCGTGGACGACTACGCCAAAGAGAAGAACCTCCCGGCTGCCTGGCTGCGGATGGTCTGCAGCCTGGAGGACGGCAGGGAAAAGGACGGCACCCCCTACGTCAAAATCCCCTACTTCGGTGAGGACGGCAAGCCAAAGGTCACCCGCAAGCGCATGGGGCCGCACAAGTTCAAGTGGGGCTTCGGCTCGGCGGGAAATATGCTGCCCTACGGCCTCTGGCGCAAAGAGGGCTTGGAGATCGCAGGCAGCTGCATCTTGGTGGAGGGAGAGAGTGACGCACAAACCCTTTGGTTCCTCGGCTACCCCGCCCTGGGCATTCCGGGCGCTTCCACGTTCAAGCCGGAATGGGCGAAGAGCCTCAAGGGGATAGAAACGCTCTACATCCATAAGGAACCCGACCAGGGCGGTCAAACCTTCCTGGACAAGGTGGCTCACGCCCTGAAAGATGCCGGCTTTGATGGAGGGGTGAAAACCTTCTCCTGCGCAGACGGCGGGCAGAAAGACCCCTCCGCCTTGTACCTCGACCTGGGCAAGGAAGCCGCCCAGGACAAGCTGGAAGAACTGCTGGCAGCGGCGCAACCCCTGGACTTGGAACACCTCGACGACGCCCTCCCGGTGGCGATTGAGGGCGCACCCAAGAACCTGCGGCAGCCGCCCGGCTGGCAGTACGGCGAGTTCGGAATCAGCCGCATCGACGAAAAGACAGAACAGCTGGTCTGCGTCTGCCGGACGCCGATCATCCTGACCAAGCGCCTCAAAAAGACCGACACCGGCGAAGAAAAGATAGAGGTCGCCTGGAAGCGGGACGGCAGGTGGCATGACGCGATTTTCCCCCGCTCCATGATTTTCCAGAGCCGCAGCATTACGGTGCTGGCAGACAAAGGCTGCACCGTAACCAGCGAGAACGCAAAGCAGGTGGTGCGTTTCCTTGGCGCTTTGGAGCAAGAGAACATCGACGCCCTCGGCCTGCAGGAAAGTACCTCCACCTTCGGCTGGCAGTCAAACCACCGCTTCCTTCCCGGCCACGCCCCGGACATGGTGCTGGACATCGAACCCAGCATGACCCGCTGGGCTACCGCCTACTGCAAAAACGGCACCCTGGAAGACTGGGTGGCAAGCATGGCTCCGCACCGCAGCCGCCCACGGTTCCGCTTCATACTGGCCGCCAGCTTCGCCGCCCCCCTGCTGGCGATCATCAAGCAGCGAATCTTCTTCGTGTACAACTGGGGTGGCAGCCGGGGCGGTAAGACCGCAGCCCTGAAAGCAGCCCTGTCCGCCTGGGGCGACCCGGAGCGGCTTATGGCAAACTTCAACGCAACCCAGGTGGCGCTTGAGAGAATGGCCGGCTTTTACTGCGACCTCCCGCTCGGTATAGACGAGCGCCAGCTTGCAGGCAACAAGCAAGAGGGCCTGGAAAAGATCGTGTATATGCTGGCCAACGGCACCGGGCGCAGCCGGGGCAGCAAGGACGGCGGCCTCCAAGAACTGCGCACCTGGCGCAGCGTGATTCTGGCGACAGGCGAGGAACCAATCGGCAAGGCGAACAGTCAGACCGGCGTGAGTACCCGAGTGCTGGAAGTGGTAGGCGCTCCCTTTGAGGACGAAACCAGCGCCAGCGATATGCACCAACAGGCAGCGCTAAACTGCGGCTGGGCAGGCCCGGCGTTCATCCAGTACATCCTGGACATGGGCGACAGCGCCATAATAGACGAATACAGCGAGGTGCTGGAACGCATCCGGGTGCTCATGGGAACCCGGAACGGTAGCCACACCGCAGCGGTTGCCACCGTGACCCTTGCAGATCAGATGCTTTCCAGGTGCATCTTCCACGAGGATGCAGACACCGCCCTCATGGAAGCCCAGCACATGGCCAACTGCATCACAGCGGGAATCCAGGAACAGGAACAGCCGGACGTGAACGAGCAGGCCGCTCAGTACATCAGCGACTGGATCAGTGCCAATGCCAACAGCTTCACCGATACCAACGCCATCGGCCAGAGGTACGGCAGCATTGAGGACGGCACGGCGTTCATCCTGCCCACCATCCTGCGGGAAGCTCTGGAAAAAGGCGGTTTCTCCTACCGAAAAACCATGAACTGGCTTGCAGAGAACGACGTCATACAGATTGACCCGCACGGAAAGTATCAGATACAGAAAAAGTTTGGAGGCAGAAACTGCCGCATGGTCGCCATAGACACCGAAGCCCTGCAAAACCCGCCCGACCCGGCAGGATTCAGGGAAATCACGGACAAAGACGACTTGCCCTTCTAAGCCAGGTGCGCAAGCCCACAGAGAGCCGCAACGCTTGCGGCAGCAAACTTTCCAGGCTGAAATTTTTGCAGCATCCACGACGCAAATTTTTCCAGTGGAAAAAACAAGGGCGTGGTTCATGTGGACAGGAAACACCAACGAAACACCACGGTAACATGTTCGAGATTGCCCAGGTGTTACCAAAAAACAAGCGAAAATCCGCTCTTTTTACAAAAGAGTAACACCAGTAACACCAAAAAACAAAATACATTCGTGACGAAGCGGAGAGACAAACCGCCTCCGCTTTCCGTATATACCAGCTGTAAAAAATAGGTGCTACCTGCTACCTTTGACTTTTTCACGATAGAACGCAAAAAAGTCGTAACACCAGTAACACCTCCACTGACAGAAAGGACAAAAACATGGAAATCAACGCTACAAACGAAGCCTGCAGCACCGAGAATGAGAACGCCACCCACGACACCTGGTTCCGCTTGAGCCTCGACCTGCACACGCCCCGCGACAAGGGCGGCTCGAACCCCGATTCTAACCTGAGCTTCTCCGGGACAACCCCGGAGACATTCGACCACGCCCTGGCAACCATCCTGGACGTGGTGACCTCCACCGTGTACGGCGGGCAGCTCAACGGCCTGCAGGAGATCATCGACCGCAGCACCGACGAGCTGCGGGCCGACAGCGAAAAGGCGCAGCACGGCGCCGCCACGTTGGAGGACATCCTGCGCCAGGAGCCTCCCGAGGACGACGCCCAGCAGCCCAAGCGCAACCCCGCCCTGGACGTGGACACCCCGAAGATCAGCACGGTGACCGAGCCTCGCCCCAGCTTCGCCCCCCCCTCTAAGCCGGGCGCCCGGGGTGCAAAAGGCTTGATGCTGCTCACCTGCCCGGGCTGCCACCACACCTTCAAGCACTTCGCCCGGGAGAACACCGACAAGGTCAAGTGCTTCTGCGGCACAGAGGTGCCGGTGGACAACGTCGCCCGCTTCGAGTTCACCTGCAAGCAGTGCGGCAAGCTTTCCTACGGATGGACGAACATCGAAGCGGCGACCATTGAGGCAGGCGCTCTGCACTGCGTCTGCACAGCAACCGCCCCGGAAATGATTTGGCACCCCGCAACCCGAAAATTCCACGGCTAAAATAAAACGCCCGCACCGGGAAGGTGCGGACAGATTGGAGAAACGCATGAACTACAAAAAACCGCTTCCTTCCCCCTACGACTACGAAAAGCTGGGCGCATACCTCCACGCCCTGGTTGATGCAGGCGCAGCCCACAACATTACCGAGGCCAGGAAGCTGGCCCGCAGGCTGGTGCCCTCGGAGGCGAAAATCCAGAAAGAGATCCTCGCGTACCTCCGCAAAGAGGTGGGCGGCTTCTGGTGGAAGGATGCCGCCGGGCCGTATCAGCGCCAGGGTATCCCGGACATTGTAGGCTGCCACGATGGGCATTTTTACGCATTCGAGGTCAAGCGCCCCTTGGTGGGCGAATTGAGCGCCATCCAGCGCAACACCCTGACCGCCATCAATGCAGCAGGTGGCACCGCCTACGTCGTAACCAGCGTGGAAGATGTACGCCGGGTGCTCACCCCGCCGCAGGGCGAAAAGGAGTGGTGATCCTTGCCATACATGAGCCTCCGAGAACAGCGGCACCTGCTGCGGCGATACCTCAAGCAGTACCGCTTGGAGCGGACACCGGCGCACCGCCAGGCCGTGCAAGACACCCTGCTCCACCTCGACCCGATGCACCCCGCCGCCCCGATCATGCGCCTGCGGTACATAGACTGCCGCAGCTGGCGGGCAACGGAGCTGCGAACCTACTACTGCCACAGCAGGGCCTTTGAACTGGAAACCCGGGCCATAGACGACCTGCTCCAGATTCCAGAGGTTCAAGACGCAATAACAAAATGGGAGGAAACGCACCGTGACGCTTGAAGAAGCCTGCCGTCTGCTCGACCCGAACACGACGGCAGAGGAACTGGCGAAGATCGAATATTACAACGGCTTCAACGGTAAAAAGGCCTGCATTGAGGCCATCAACGAAGCCTGCACACTGTTGGTGGGAGCTGTCCGCAGCGCCCACCACGAAGCACGGAGCGGCACCGCCCCGGACAGCACCAAGGTCTACCTTGTACCCGAGTACGAAATCAAAGAGATTTTCAATGACATCGGGCGCAGCGAATGGAAAACAAAGACGTCGCCCCGAGAGCGCTTCTTGTGCCTGTCGCACACCTTGGACAACTGCCCGTCGCTGGTGGCCGTGGACAATACCACCGGCGACGCCTGGACGGAGGATTTTACAAGCCTTCCGGCGGCGCTGGAATGGCTCAACAGGGAGGATAAAAAATAAATGGACTGGATTTGTGGATTTTTGACCGGCTGCATTGCGGGCTGTATTTCTGGCTTGGTTCTTACGCCTTGCCGCAAGGAAACGGTTGTAGTTGTAACCAGAACTCCGCGCTTGGGTGGCGTGTTGCGGATGGATTGGAGCCGCTGCGAGTTTCCTGGATCGCCCGATGGATGGAACCCCGCAGACCACCCGCTGGAAGCAGAGGGCGAAGCTCTCGACCCGGTAGGAGGTGGCGCAGAATGAAGAACCTTGAACGACTCGCGCTGGTTGGCGCACTGGCAGCAGCGGTCTTTGTGGAAGGTTCGCTGAACGCCCGGGTCAAAGACCTGGCACAGCAGCGGGACATCTACCAAAGCCGCTCCGCCAACTGGGAGCGGGACGCCCTCAACTGGCAGACCGAGGCGAAAGAAGCGGAGGCGCAAGTCGCAGATCTCAAAGCCGCCCTGGAAGCGGCGCAGGCTGGCCCCGCCGGGCTTGAAGCAGCATACCTCGGGGAGTTTAACTGCACCGCCTACTGCTCGGAGCAGTACGAGCATATCTGCGGCACCGGGGACGGCATCACCGCCAGCGGCGCACCTGTGCAGGCAGGCGTGACCGTAGCAGCAGACCCGGACGTTTTGCCCCTCGGCTCTGCGGTATACATTGAGGGCATCGGTCTGCGGTACGTCCAAGACACTGGCAGCGCCGTGAAGGGTAAAGCCCTGGACGTGGCGGTGGAAACCCACAGCGAGGCGCTCTCCTGGCCTGGATACGGAACGCACAGGGTCTGGCTGCTTGAGGCCGAATAATAGGAGGTGCAGCATGGACAAAGTAAGGCCGATCGACGCAACGCCGCTCGAAAAAGAGATGATGGAATACGCTCAGTACATTGGCCGCGAAACCACGAACGAGTGCGAAAGCACCGCCGAAAGCTGTGCGGACATGGTAAGCAGCGCCCCGACCATTGACCCGGAAAGCCTGCGTCCAAAGACGCGCATGAAGTATAACGCTTTAGACCGCACTGTAACATGCCTGAGTTGCCTTGGAGATATAAAGCTCGGAGATTATGACAATCCAGAAGATGTCAAGTATTGCCCGTTTTGCGGACTCAAGGCGGAGGAACTACTGCAATGACTAACCCCTGCTTCCACTGCACAGATCGCCACCCGGTCTGCCACGATACCTGCGAACGGTACAAGGCCTGGCAGGAATTTCACGCCGCAGAGGTGGCGGACAAGCGCCAAAGGAATGACGCCTGCACCATCCACAAGAACGACTTCGACGAGGAATTCTGGCACGGCAACCCGCAGCGGCGACGGAGGCGGCACAGATGAGCCGCCCCAAGGTTCATCCGCCGCAATTCATAGCGGTGACGGCGGACGAATACGAACTAACCCTCGGTGCCTTTGACACCGTCAAAGAGCTTGCAGCTTGGAGCGGCCACAAGGTCTTCGCCATATACCAAAGCCTTGAGTATGGGCGGGTGCTTCGGAGAGGCCCGGCCAAAGGCTGCAAGGTGCTGCGGTATACCGATGGACACTATACCGCCGGGATCCTGAAACCAAAACCACGGCACAAATAACAAAACCGCCTGCGGCAGGTACAACACCCACCGCAGGCGGTTTCTATGCTCTCGGATATTCAGGAACGGCCTCCCACGAGAACGGAAATTCTTTGTCGGCCAGTCCTTGGCCGTTCCACTTGGTCTGGTAAGTAACCTCCATCCCGATCTCGGCGCCAGCAGCATCTACCAAAATCAGCATCAAGCCATCCTTGAACGGCGTGTCCGCTTCATAGCCGCCGCTCCACTTCGTAGCAGTACACCACCGCACAAGATCGTCGCAGAGCTGTTGCCGGACGCATACCCGCCCGGTCTCTTGGATGCGGTACACGTCCTCGGAAACGCCGGTCTGCTCCCCGATGAGCCGGACATGGCGCACATAGCGAAAGCGGTCTCTGCCGTTGGTCGCCACGACCTTTGCATTCAGCCCCTCCATCAGCGACGCCCCGCTGCTGCGGATTCGCCCAGCTGGTAGACCCAGTGACGCCCGGTCTCGTCCCGCTGCCACTCGCCGCCCATAGCCTCAAAGGCGGATGTCATACCAGCATAGGCGACTTGGTACATATTCGGCACTGGCTCGCCGTTGTCGTCATAGGCCAGGGTGCCAGCGGCCTGCTGCTCTGCAGCAATCCGCTGAGCGTAGGCCCACTGCAAGTCGAGCTTTTCAGCCATCCCCCGGAGAGCAATGCGAAAATCAGATTTTTTCATACTAAAAACGTCCTTTCTGTGGTTGGCTCCCACGACCATCTTGCCGGCCTCGGCAAAATGGTTTCGGCTGCTGCCATGCAGCCATCGTCAGGTGAGTTATTTCTTGAGCCGCTCCGCCACAGATGCCCAGAACTTGCGGGCTTCTTTGTGGCGCAAGACGTCCGGGTGATTTTCGCCCCAATCCCAGGCCTCCCGCTCGATGTAGGGGTCAAGCTCCTTTGCCAGCCCCATGAAGTGCTCCGCCAGCGCGGACGTGTCCATGTCGGTGACGACCTCAATTTCTGCGTGCTCTTCGTTCCAACGGTGAGCTTCGTTTCGCGTTACCCAGCTATTGGTGAAGATCGCAATCGGCCAGGAGCAAAGGTTGTACTTCGCCGTGCTGGGCTGGCCGTTCCGCTTGAGCTTCATCAAGCTGTAGGAGCCGCCGCACCAGCTCGGGTCGCCGGGCGACCTTTCGATGAACCACAGCCCGTTGTCATTCTTGAAGTAAGCCCCGGACACCCGGACGATGTCCCCCGTTTTCATTTCCACGCCGTTCTTGTCAACCATCGCTCTTTCCCCCTTAGTCATTCATAGAAATCAGCAGGCCAGCCAGGTCGCGAGAAATCTCGCCCTTTTCCATGGCCCGGATAATGGCCTTGTCGCCCAGCATAGCAATCTGACCCGCGACGTCCAAAGGAAGCTCGCCCTTTTCGATGTACTTGTTCATGAGTTCGTTCCGCTTCATAACCTTGTCCTCCGTTCGATGTGTTCCTTTCGGTGTCTGTGTCTTACCACATAAACGCGGTAAACTCCACTGGCAAACGGTCCAATGATTCAAGGCGCAGTTTGTCTCTTTTGCTCCGCATCGGACAACAAAAAAGACGGGGTCAAACCCCGTCAGAATAGAGCCGCTCCGCCCGGAACACTGGCGCCATAGAGTAGTGCCAGGGCATGACCCACTCGCCGCTGTCAGACACCCGGATCATCGCCCGCTTGACCCCCTCCCCGGAAAACTCGGCCTTGACCGACTTCTCCGTGCGGGACAGCACCTTCATCAGGAACACGCAATCGTGGTTGCATGCGCTGCGGGCGTAGTAGACGGAACCAACTTCAAACTTGAACATAACACAAACTCCTTTCACTTTGCCAGATCGTCAATGATGACCTTTGCGGCCTTGTATGTCTTCGGATAGCAACCGGGCATTGCGACCACCTCGCCACCCTTGCGGATAACGTAGGTGTTGCGGGTGACCCGCTCAATCTCATAGCCCTTGTAATCTTTCATCATCATTTTTGTTTTCCTCCGTTTCTTTGTTGTGCCTGTGTCTTACCACACAACCGCCGGGAACTCAATCGGCACAGCGTCCAATCTTCGGACGGTGAATTTGTACTCTTTGCTCCTTGACCGCCCGGCACAAAACCGCTATCATATAAAGCACAGCCCCCGCAGGAGTCCGACCCTGCGAGGGCTGCATACCGGGGTGCATCAGGCCTTAGCCTTCATCTTCGGCTTCGGCCTCCCAGACTTCCTCTGGGCTGACACGTTCAACGCCATCTTCACCGATAAAGCCGTAACCCGTGTCCAACATGGTATGCACCCCCTTTCATAGGCGCCTGGCTCGCAACAGCTGGGCGCCTTTTCTGTGTGTATGATACCACACAACCGCAGTAAATCAATGCGCACATAGTCCAATAAATACTGCGTGTGTATGGCAAAACTGTACAAAATGGATTTGTCAAGCCCTATTTTCAAAAAAGTTGCGATTTTGAGAAAAGAGCGGACTTTTTTGGTCTTTTTCTATGCTACACTGGGAGTATGCAGAGGACATTCACAAGGGCGCAGGGCTTTATTCCTCCTTTCACCTGCGTCCCGCTAACGTACAGCCAGGGCAACCGGGTGCCGAGCTTCCAGCCCGACCAGCAGGGAGCGAAGCACCCGGAAACCTTGGATTTATGCGGGAAAACCACAGCCGCAGATCGCACACCGCGCGTTCAGGCCCGCTGCTGGGCGGCGTAGGTACTACCTGGCAAGAACTGGCAGCGGGGCAGTGAAGGCCCGAAGTGTTCCCGCGCGAAAACCAAAATTTTTCGACCATTTCGCTACGTCAAGCGCAGTAAATGCCCGCCGCAGCCCCAAAGCAAACCCCATTTTTTTCATTTTGCGTGCATAGCTCAACAGGTAGAGCGCCCACCTTCCAGGCGGGTGACGTTGGTTCAAGACCCGCTGCACGCTCCAACAAGAGGACGAACGCATGGAAATCGAAACACGGCGACTTGCCGACCTGAAACCGGCAGACTACAACCCCCGCAAAAAGCTGGAACCGGGTGACCCGGAATATGAGAAAATCGCCCGCAGCATTGAAGAGTTCGGATACTGCGATCCGATTATCATAAACCGGGACGGCACCATCATCGGAGGACACCAGCGGACGCAGGTGCTCCTGGACATGGGAGCCGAAACCGCAGACTGCGTTGTGGTAGACCTTGACCCCGACAAGGAAAAAGCCTTGAACATCGCCCTCAACAAGATCACCGGCAGCTGGGACGAAGCAAAGCTGGCCGACCTGATCGGCAGCCTTGACCTTGAGGGCTACGACCTCACCAAGACCGGCTACTCCGAGCCGGAACTAAAGTCCATCCTTGCCCAGGTCACCGTGACGCCTGACGACTTCGGCCAGGATTTCTCCCTCCCGAACCGCCAGCACGTTCTCGCCCACACTATGAACGTCACCCTGCACAAGCAGCAAATCGCCCTCATCCGGGCGGCGCTTGCGCAGGCAGAAAACGAGGGCCTCGGCGAAACCTACGGAAACACAGATAAGAACGGAAACGCCCTCAGCAAGGTGGTGCAGGAATGGCTCAAACAGAACACAAGCTCGTCCGAGAGCGACGACCTCTGACCTCGATTCACCCGGCAGACTATAACCCCCGCAAGGAGCTCAAGCCGGGAGACCCCGAGTTCCAGAACATCCAGCGCAGCCTGAAAGAATTTGGCTACGTTGACCCGATCATCATAAACAAGGACGGCACAATTATCGGCGGCCATCAGAGAGCGTCCGTTTTGAAGTCCCTTGGCTACACCGAGGCAGACTGCATCGTGGTAGATCTCGGCAAGCAGGACGAAAAAGCCCTCAACATCGCCCTGAACAAAATCGGCGGCCAGTGGGACATGAGCCTCCTGAGGGACGCCCTACAAGACTTGACCCTCAGCCCGGTGGACGTAAACGCCACCGGCTACAGTGACGACGAACTCAGCGTCATCCTCGGGGACGTCATGCTGGAGAAGCAGCACGAAGAAAGCCCCATCGACAGAATGACCTTCACGTTCAGCCTGGAGCAGTACGCCGACCTGCAGCAGGCCTTGCAGATCATCGGTGCAAAGTACAAGCCCGACCAAATGGAAACCTTCGGGAATACCAACAAGACCGGGAACAGAATTTACATGGTGGTAAAAGAATGGGTAGAGCAAAAGAAATCCAAATCCGGGTGATACCCTCCAAGATCGCAAACCCCTTCATCCGGGCGCACCATTACAGCGGCAAGGTTGTAAACAACTCCTGCCTGCACTTCGGAGCCTTCCTCGACGGACGCCTCCACGGTGTCCTGAGCTATGGCCCCAGCTTGGACAAGAAGAAGATCATCGGCCTGGTAGAGGGAACCGCCTGGGACGGCTTTCTGGAACTCAACCGCATGGCCTTTGACGACTACCTTCCCCGGAACTCGGAAAGCTACTGCATCGCCAAGACCATCCGTCTGATCAGGAAGCAGGCGCCGCAGGTAAAGTGGATTATCAGCTTTGCAGACGGCTGCTCCTGCGGCGACGGCACCATTTACCGGGCCTGCAATTTCGTTTTGACCGACATCAAGCGGAACGATGCCCTCTGCCTCCTGCCGAACGGCGACAAAATCCACAAGATGACCCTGCACAGCAACCCGACCTCCCCCCGCCCGGAGCTTGGAGGCCGTACCTTCTACGAGGTGACCGGCGGCAAGTACGACTGGGACGCTTACGTCAAAGAGGTTGGCGGCACCATCCTGCCAGGCTACCAGCTGCGCTATATCTATTTCATAGATCCCGAATACAGGAAACGGCTCAAAGTTCCCGAGATACCGTTCAGCCGTATCGACGAACTCGGAGCCGGTATGTACAAGGGCCAGCAGGTATCCCAGGCGGAGCGACACGCCGAAAGCCACTTTGAACAGTAGGAGGACACATGGCAGCAGAAACCGGCGGGCAGCTTTACGAATCCAAGGTCATAGCCCAGCTTTTTGGCGTTTCCGTCCGCCGCATCCAGCAGCTCACACAAGACGGCGTCCTGGAAACAGTACACATCTCCGGCCAGCGGAACAAATACGACCTCATTCCCACGATTCAGGCATATATCAAATACCTGTCAGATAAGGCGTATGGCCGGGAAGCGAAGCTCTCGGAAACCGAACTGAGGGAAAAGAAGCTGCAAGCGGAAATTGCCCTCAAGGAATCGCAGACCGAGCTTCACCAACTCCGCACCGCCATTGCAAACGGCAAATATATCAGCATAGAGGAAGCGCAGGCGGACTATACGAAGTTCTTTGCAGTCCTCAAGCGCTTTTGCTCCGGCCTCCCGAGCCGGGTCGTTGGCATGATAGGCTCACGAATCTCCCCCGTGGAGAGCAGAGAATTGGAGAAAGACTTGAATAAAGAGATCAACGACATTCTCCGCACCTTCGTCCTTGCAGCGACCGTCAAGGACGGTGACGGTGGATGAAACCCACAGCCCAGCAGCCCCGGTTCTATAAGTTCCGAAAGTACCAGGTTCCTCAGTACATCAAAGATGCTCTGGACGCCCTGAAACCGCCGGATGATATAACCGTAAGCCAATGGGCCGAGCAATACCGCCAACTCAGCCGCAAGGAATCCAACCTGCAGGGCGCCTGGCGAAACAGCGTCACTCCCTACCTCGTCGGCATCATGGACGAATTCAACAACTGGGAAACGGAGCGCGTTGTCGTGGTAAAGCCTACCCAGGTGGGCGGCACGGAGGCCGAGCTTAACGCCCTCGGCTACCTGATAGACCAAGACCCGGCTCCGACCCTGATTGTTTACCCCAACGACGAAATCGCCGAAAGCACCTCAGCAAACCGCATTATGAGTATGCTGGAATCCCCCCGCTTGAAGCGGCATTTTCTCAAAAATGCCAGTAGCAAGAAGGAGCTGCAGTTCACCACAGATATGTACATTGCCCTCACCGGCGCAGGATCTGCGGCAGACCTTTCCAGCAAGCCCATCCGCTATCTTTTCCTCGACGAGGTGGACAAGTTCAAGGCGGCGACCACCCAGGAAGCCGATCCTATAAGCCTGTCCATTGAGCGAACCAAGAGCTACTTCTCTAACCGCAAAATCTATATTTGCAGCACCCCCACACTAAAGACCGGCCACATCTGGAAAGCAAAGGAAGCCTGCGACATTGAAAAACATTTCTTTGTTCCTTGCCCGCACTGCGGGAAGTATATAGAGCTGAAATTTGCACAAATCCGCTGGCCCGGCAAAGATGAGGGTCTAAGCGAAGGTGACCGAGCGGAGGCGGCGCAGTACATCTGCCAGGAGTGCAGCGGGGTCATTACAGACCACGACAAGCCCGCCATGCTGCTAAAGGGAGAATGGCGGAACGTCCGCCAGAGCGCCCGCACCGCCCGCAGCGTTGCCTTTTGGTTCAATACCCTATACAGCCCCTTCACCCGATTCTCGGAAATTGCCCGTGAATTTATGAAGTCCAAGGACGACCCCGACAAGCTGCACAACTTCGCCAACTCCTGGCTCGCGGAGCCTTGGGAGGACACGAAGCTCAAAACCAGCGCCGACCTCGTGCAGGAGCGCCAGACGGAGTTTGAAATGTTCGAGCTTCCGCCCTGGACGAAGCTCCTGACCGGCGGCGTGGACGTGCAGGAAACCTGCCTCTATTGGACTATCCGGGCCTGGGGCGATTACAGCACATCCCAAAATATAGCCCACGGCCAAGCCGCCAGCTTCGGCGAGGTCGTAGACATAATGAACCTGGAATTCAAGCGGGACGACGGCCAGCAAATGCTGGTAGACCTCGCCCTCGTCGATTCCGGCGACCAAACAGAGGAAGTCTATGACTTCTGTATGCAGAACTCGGAGTGGGCGCTTCCAGTAAAAGGCACCGACACGATGCTCAGCAACTATAAAATCTCGACCATCAACAAGGCAGGCTCCGCCGCCTACGGTATGCGCTTGGTTCTCGTAGACGGCGGCAAGTACAAGGACGCTATTGCTTCTCGTATGCGCCGCCCGAACGGCAAGGGCAGCTGGATGGTCTACAAGGGCGTTGATCAGGAATACTGCGAACAGGTCACCGCTGAACACAAGATCACCGAACGTGCCACCAACGGCACAGAGCGCACCCGCTGGGTGCCTAAGACCAGCCATCCAAATAACCACTTCCTCGACTGCGAGGTCTACGCCTACGCCGCAGCGGAAATGCTCGGAGTACGCAGCCTCCACCTGCAAAACAAGGGCAGCGCAGCCCAGCCGGAAGCGCAGCCCGCACCGCAGCAGCGTACCGACACCACCCCCGAGGAAAGCTGGATTCATCAGAACGACGGCTGGTTTTAAGAAAGGAAACACGACATGGCAGACGAAACCATCAACTATGGCGACCCCGCCGCCCTGCTGACGGAAGTAAACAAAGCCATCGCCGCAGTCATGGTCGGAGGCCAGAGCTACAAAATCGGCTCCCGCTCCCTGACCCGAGCGAACCTCACCGAACTGCGGAACCTCCGGGCAGATCTCGCCGCCCAGGTGGAGGAACAGAGCGGCTCTTCCCTTTTCCGTGATACGTTCGCCGCATTTTTTGAGGGGAGATAAAGCGCATGGCATGGCTCGACAGAATCATTGAAGCAATCTCCCCCCGGGCAGCCTATATGCGCGAGGGTTGGCGGCAGCAGCTCGGCCTTATCCGCGGTTCAGGCTATGACGCCGCAGACGGTGGCCGGCTGAATAAGAACTGGCGGGCGACCAACGAGGCCGCCGACATCACAGACCGTTACAGCCGGGACACCCTTCGCGCCCGCGCCCGCGACCTTGAGCGGAACTCGGACATTGCAAACGGCGTCCTCAAGGCTTTCAAGAGGAACGTGGTCGGCAACGGCTTCACCTTGCAGGCCAAGACCGGCGACGACGACCTCGACGACCAAATCGAAACCCTCTGGCGGCGCTGGACACGACGCACAAATTGCGACGTCACCCAGCAGCAGAGTTTCAACGAGCTTCTGCGCATGGCAGTCGTTCGGAAAAAGGCAGACGGCGGCATTCTTTTCAAGAAGTGCTACACCCCCGGCGGCCTACTTCCTTTCAAGCTGCAGGCTCTGGAAGTAGACGAACTATCCCGCTCTGTGGCCTCGCCCAGGTACAAGGGAGATCGCGTCATTGGCGGCATTGAGTACAACGAGTACAACAGGCCCGTGGGGTATTGGATAGAGCAGTACAACATTGACGGCTGGGAAACCAACCAGCCTGTCTTCTACCCCGCTAAAGATATTATTTTCTATTACAGCAAGAGCCGCCCCTCTCAGCTTCGAGAGGTTAGCGACCTTGCCCCGAGTTTGAGCCGCATCCGGGACGCCAACGAGTTTATCGCTGCCGTTTCGATGAAAGAGCGAATCGCCGCCTGCTTTGCCCTGCTCATCAAGAGAGCCGTTCCCACCGGCGGCTTCCAGGGCGGCTCCCGAAACAACACCGACAAAGACCGCACGTCCTACTCCGGCAAAATGCTGACCCCCGGCCTCATTTCAGAAATGAACGCCGGTGACGATGCAGTCACCATCAATCCCGGCAACGGCAGCAGCGAAGCAACCGGCTTCCTCAAGCTGCTGCAGCGCCTTGTGGGCGCAGGCCAGGGTTTGAGCTATGAATCCACCTCCCGGGATATGTCCGAAACGAATTACAGCAGCGCCCGCCAGGGCATGATTGAGGACGACCTCACATACACCGAGGAAGTAGAGCTGCTGCAGGGTAAGCTTATGGTCGAGGTCTACGAAACCTTTTTGATTTCCGCAGTCCTCGCCGGGAAGCTCACCATCCCGGATTTTTGGGACGACCCGCAGAAATATATGGAGCACGAATGGGTCGCTTCCCCCAAAAAGTGGATTGACCCGCAGAAAGAAGCCAACGCAAACAAGATCGCACTCGAATCTTGCGTTAAGTCCTTCAAGCAGATCAGCGCCGAACAGGGCCGTGACTGGAAAGAACAGATTGACGACATGGCCGACGTTGTAGCATACGCCAAGGAAAAGGGAGTGCAGATTGGAGGTTATAAGAGTGTCCAGAACGAATCCCAAACAGACCCGAAAGAAAACCCCGATGAATAACCAGCCCCTGCAGCGCGATTTCTCCACGGCCAGCATCCGGGCAGTGAGCGACGACGAAAACAGCCGCACCTTTGAACTGAGCTTTAGTTCTGAGGAACCTGTTCAGATGTGGTTCGGAACCGAGATCCTCGACCATTCCAGCAACGCCATGGATATGAGCCGAATGCAGAGCATGGGCATCGTCCTTTTTAACCACGACAGGAACCGGGTGATTGGTAAGGTCACCCGGGCATGGGTTGAGGACAACCGTGGCAAGGCCACGATTGAGTTTGACAACGACGAGGACAGCGAAACCGTCCGCTCCAAGGTCGCCAGCGGCACCCTCAAGGGCGTTTCCGTCGGCTATCGTGTCTTCAACTATGAGAGCGTCAAAGAGGGCGCCAAATCCCTGGACGGGCGCTTCACCGGCCCCTGCTACATCGCCAAGAAGTGGCAGCCCTACGAGATCAGCATTGTTTCCGTCCCCGCCGACACCACCGTCGGCGTTGGTAGAGATATGACCGAGGACGGACAGCCGCCCGCAGTACAAACCGCCCCGGGTCTGGCTTTCTACGAGAGCCAGCTCGCCGCAAATCGTAACTACTAACTGGAGGTAAATCACACATGAACAAGAGAGAGCAGCTGCGGCAGAAACTGCAGCGCCAGCAGGCCATCCTGACCGCCGCCCGCACCGCAGGCCGCGACATGACCGAGGACGAGACCCGGGAATTTAACTCCCTGCAGAACGACATCGAGACCCTGCGCCCTGAGGCTGATGCTGAAGCGGAGGCAGAGCGCCAGGCTCAGATTGAAGCCGCCCGCACCGCGGAGCGCCAGCGTGTCACCGATATCACCACCCTGTGCCGGAACTTCAACGTCGATGCTTCCCAGTACATCACCGGCGGCCAGACCGTAGACCAGGTGCGCACCGCCATTCTGGACGGTATGATTCAGAACGGTACTCCTGCCCGCACCGGCGTCAAGGTGACCGCCGATGAAACCGACAAGTTCCGCGCAGCAGCAGCTGACGGCCTTATGACCCGCAGCGGCCACACCCCCGCAGCCCCTGCGGATGGCTCCCGCCAGTTTGCAGGCATGAGCCTGCGTGACATCGGCATTGAGTGCCTGACCCGCGAGACCGGCAAGAGCGCTTCCGACTTCATGCGTATGAGCGCAGATGACCTGTACACCGAGCTGGCCCGTGCATTCCACAACCCCTCGGCATCCTTCCCTGCCATCATGGACACCGCCATCAACAAGAGCATCGTCCACGCCTACGACCACGCTCCGACCACCTTCGAGAAGTTTACCCGCAAGGGCACTCTGCGTGACTTCAAGCGCACCGACGGCCACAACTACCTGATCGGCGGCGTTGGCGACCTGCTGCTGGTTCCTGAGAACGGCGAACTCAAGGCGGATACCCACAAAGAGGAAATGCTGCCGCAGCGCAAGCTGGATACCTACGGCCGTCAGTTCAGCATGAGCCGCCAGGCGTTCATCAACGACGACATCGGCTTCCTGTCCGAGGTTCCCGGCATGTACGCTGCAAAGAGCAAGAAGCAGATCAACAAGATGGTCTACTCCATCCTCTACAACAACGGCCAGATCTATGACGGCAAGACCCTGTTCCACGCCAATCACAAGAACCTGATTTCCTCCGGCAGCGCACCGACTGGCGCAGCCATTCAGGCCATGATCCAGCGGATGCAGCTGCAGGATGACCCGTTCGGTGAGGCTATCAACCTGGCCCCCTCCACTATCATCCTGCCCGTTGGTTACGGCTTCGCCATGCAGTCCATCTTCGGCAGCCCCACCATCCAGACCAGCGAAAACACCCAGGCAGCAAACCCGCTGTATAACTACCGCTACCCGATGGAGATCGTCGAGGACGCCACCCTGAACATCCTGGCAGGCTCCGGCGCATGCCCCTGGTTCCTGGGCGCCAACCGCGAGGAAACCACGGGCATCCAGGTCGATTACCTGAACGGCCAGGAGACCCCCACCTTCCGCCGCAGCGAGACCGTCGGCCAGCTGGGCTTTGTGTGGGACATTTGGCTGGACTGGGGCATCAGTGTCATGGACTACCGCGCGTTCGTGAAGAACCCCGGCGCTGCCCTGCCCACCCTGTAAGAGATAGGAGGAAACGTACATGATCGCAAGCTACAAGCAGCCCGGCTCTGCCATTGACTACCCCAACGGCACCAGCTCCGCTATCGCCGCAGGCCAGGTCGTGAGCCTGACCACCCGCATCGGCGTTGCAGGCACCGACATCCCCGCAAGCGCCGTCGGCAGCCTGTACGTCAAGGGCGTTTTTGCCATGCCCAAGGCGGCCTCTACCGCTATCGCCATCGGCGCCGCCGTCTACTACGACGCCTCCGCCGACAACATCACCACGACCGCTGCAAGCAACATCCCCGCAGGCTGGGCTATTGCAGCAGCCGCTGAAAACGATACGACCGTGCAGGTCTGCATCGGCTAAGGGAAAGGCGGCGCAGTATGATCTATACCGCAAACAGCACCGTGACGGTGGAGGGCAAAAGCTACCGCCCCGGCGATTCCGTGGACATTCATGACGCCAGCGCTGCAAAGGAGCTGCTCGCCGTTGGCTTCATCGTGACCCTGCCCGGCGAGTATGCCCCCGGCGAAACGCTGACCGTGGATGTTCAGCAGGAGCCCGAGGACGGCGTTGCCACCGGCCACCTCAACAAAGAGGAACTGGAAGCGATGCCCAAGGCGCAGCTCCTGACCCTCGCCGAAAATATGGGCCTGGACACCAAAGACCTGACCAAAGCAAAGCTGGTTGAAGCCATTGCTGCTGCCGAGGTTCAGGCCGAGGTTTGACCGTGGGCTTCAAGGATTTGCTGGTGCAGGATGCAAAGAACGTATTCCTCAACCGGGAAGAATTTGCAGACATGCACAGCATAAACGGCAAGCCAATGCCGGTGCTGGTTGACGATAACGAGATTCTGGAACGCGACAAGTCCAAATTGATGAACGTCACTATCACCGGGATCTACAAAGAGCGCAAGCTGATCTATGTAGCCACCGACAACCTCGGAGCCAAACCCGCCCCGGACGACCTGCTCAATTTTGACGGCGCCTGGTATAAGGTAAACGACTGCACCGATGAGGCCGGGATTCTCTGCATTGAGATGGAGGCGAATCGCTCTTGAAAGAATACGAGGTCTTACAGGTTGACGCCGACGCCTCCATTGAAAAAATGGTTCAGCGCCTGGACAACCTGCAAAAAATGGTTGATACGCCGAAAGTGGTGGCAGCGGCCATCAACTCGGCAGCCCGCAGCACAAAGAACAAGATCGTCAAGGACACCAAAGAGCGTTATGCGACGGCCAACGATTCCGTTTACTCGTCCAGCAGCGCCTTGAAGGTGGACGCCGCCACCGGCGGCGACCTGACCGCCACGCTCCATTCTTCCGGCTCCATGCAGGAGATCATGGACTTCGATTCAAAGCCGAACGCTGGCAGCAGCGCCGCAGCGGCGCACGTTCTCAGCAGTTCCGGCATGAAGTCCTTGGAGCATAACGGCTTAAAGGCTTTCCTCGTTCAGTTCAGCAGCGGACACAAAGCCATTGTCCAGCGGGTGCCGGGTGAAACCTACACCTCGGCGGGCGCTTCCAAGCGTGCGCAGAGATGGGGCGCAAAGTCCGACATGACCCGCATTGAAAAATTGCTTTCTCCGTCCGCCCCGCAGATGTTCGGGAATCCCGACACCGTAGACCCGGCGCTTGAGCGAGCATCCGAGCTTCTCGACAAGCAGATGGAGAAACAAATCGAAAAAGCGCTCGAATAAAGGAGGCATCCCACATGACAGCTACCGACCTGCAGGACGCTATTGTCCAGGCATTGAAGGAACAGCTTGCTCCGCTGCGCCTCACAAATTCCGCAGGGCATGAGGTAGGCGTCAAGGTATTCCCGCAGTTCAAGCCGTACCGCGCTCCAAGGCCTGCTCAGACCACCAATGACGACGACCTCCCGGAGCCGTATGTGCTGGTGGCCCTTGTCAACGGCGAGCAGACCGAAATTGACAAGCCGAACAAGGTTGACGTGGTCGTTGCCGTTGAGGTCTACGACCCCGACCCGAACCGGCAGGGATACCGGGACGCCTCCCACATTTTGAACGTGATCCTGGGGTACTTTGAGCGCAAAGTGAAGATTGCGCGGGCTTTTGAGCTTGTGCGCCCCATCAAGTGGGATAACGACCTCGATCCCAACAAACACCCCTACTATTCCGCAGCAATCGGCCTTCATTTTGAAGGGCCTACTATTTATAGAGAGGAGCCTGAAACATAATGGCAAAAAACACCACCCCTGCCGCCCCGGAGCAGGTCGTTTATATTGGCCCGAACATTCCCGGCGTTGTTCGCCAGGATTCCGTGTTCACCGGCGGCATTCCGGCACACTTGACCGAAAAGATCAAGGCGATTCCCGCCATTGAGAGCCTGATTATTCCCCTGGATTCCTTTGCAGAGGCTCGCAAGGAACGCCAGAGCGGCGCAGGCCGTATCGTTACCATCTGCAACATCGTTGCAAAGAAGATTCAGGAGGGCGCATAAATGAGCTATCTTCATGGCGCAGGTAACAGCGAGGCTGCCACCAGCTTAACCACCCCCACCACGTCCAGCGCTGGCCTGCAGGTCATTTTCGGCACGGCCCCCATCCACCTGGCAAAAGACCCCTACAAGGCAGCGAACACCCCGAAACTCTGTTACAGTTTTGCAGAGTGCCAGGAAGCCCTCGGCTACTCTGACGACTTCGAGAACTTCACCCTTTGCCAGAGCATGGACGCAAACTTCCGTGTTTATAATAACTCCCCCATCGTCCTGGTGAACGTGCTTGACCCGAACAAGGCGGCGCACACCACGGAGAACGCGGAGGAAACTGTCACCGTTACCGGCGGCATGGCAACCTATACCAAACAGTATGTTCTGCTGCCCTCGTTGGTGGTGAAGAACGATGCTACCCCGCTCGCCGCCGATGTGGATTATACCGCGGTGCACGACGATGACGGCAACGTGACTATCGTGCTGCTGTCCACCACCGCAAAGGCAGCAACCGCACTGAAGATCACCAGCAAGAGCATCAAGCCCAGCGGCGTTACCAAGACCGACGTCGTCGGCGGCGTAAACAGCAGCACCAACGAGGAAACTGGCCTGGAAATCATCCGCCAGGTCTATCCCAAGTTCGGCCTGGTGCCCGGCCTGATTATCGCACCCGGCTGGTCGCAGGACGCAACCGTGGCTGCTGCGCTGCAGGCAAAGGTTGAACAGCTGAACGGCTGCTTTGACCTCAACACCATTCTGGATATTCCTGCCAACTCCGACGGCGCAACGGTTTACACCGACTGCAAGCAGGCGAAAGAAAAGCAGGGATTCTCCACGAACCACGGCATCTGCCTCTGGCCTCGTGTTTTGGTCGGCGAGAAGAAATACTACTTCTCCGCCATGGCCGCAGCGCACACCGTCTGGCTCGACACGAGCAACGACGGCGTCCCCTACGAATCCCCCTCTAACAAGAGCCTGCGCATTACCGGCCTTTGCTTGGACGACGGCACCGAGGTGCTTCTCGACAAGCAGCAGGCGGACGACGTTCTCGGCGCAAACGGTATCTGTACCGCCATCAACGTCAACGGCCTCAAGTTCTGGGGCAACAATACCTGCGCATACCCCTCGACTACGGACACCAAAGATCGCTTTTGGTGCGTCCGCCGTTTCTTCGACTGGGACGGCAACAACTTTATCCTGACCTACTTCCAGAAGGTGGACAAGCCCGAGAACCGCCGCCTCGTGCAGGACATCGTGGATAGTACGAACATCACCGGCAGCGGCTACGTTGCTCGTGGCTACTGCGCAGGGTACAACATGAAGTTCCTGGAGGACGAAAATCCGACCACCGAGCTGCTGGCAGGCCATCTGACCGTCCATACCTACATGGCGCCTTTCGTCCCCACGGAGTACATCCACAACATCCGCGAGTACGACACCGACGCCCTGTCCACCATCTTCTCCTGACCGATTGGAGGTATAAAACGTGAATATTCCTACCAAGATCGCCAAGTATGAGGTCTACAAAGACGGCGTCAAGCTCATTGGCCGTGGCGAGGAAATGACGCTGCCCAGCTTTGAGACTCCCACCAACACCGTTTCTGGCGCAGGTATTCTCGGCGAGTACGAAGATCCCACTCCGGGTTATTTCAACGAACAAGAGCTTCCCATTCCTTTCCGGGTTATGAGCAAGGAAGCAGCATCCCTGGCAAATATGCTCAAGGCTCACCACCTGGCAATCCGTGGCGGTGTTCAGGGCAACACGGACGACGGTGACATCGAGTTCACCCCTATCCGCGTAGTCGTTCGCGGCCTCACCAAGAAGTGCGAGCCGGGCAAGCTCAAGGCCGCAAACTCCATGGAAACCAGCGTCACCCTTTCGATCAGATATATTCTGATTGAGGTAGACGGCGAACCCCTGATCGAACTGAACAAAATCCGTGGTAAGTACGCCGTGAACGGCGTAGACCAGCTGGCAGCTTTGGAGGCAATGTGCTAATGGAAGACAAGAAACTGACCCTCGCCCCCGAGGTCGAGGAGCCCGAAACCGCAGAGGACACCAATGAGCTTTACATCAAGTTCGCCAAGCCCTACACCTTCGGCGACAAGACCTATACCGGCATCGACCTGTCCGGCCTTGAGGACGTGAACGGCGCAGTCCTCAAGGAAGCAGGCCGCGTGGTTCAGAAACTGAACAAAGGCATCAACCCCGCCACCGTGGAAATGACGATGGAGTATGCCGTGTACATGGCGCACCACGTCACCAACCTGCCCTCGGACTTCTTTTGGGGCCTGCGCGCTCCTGACCTGGTATCCGTCAAGGGCGCAGTCGTGGGTTTTCTCTACGGCGGGGATGGGGAGGACTAACCCCGCGGGCGATCACAAAAACCACCGTCTATATGTCACAGGCTCTGCACGTTGGCATTGACTACCTGCAGAGCCTGTCCATAGACGAACTGAACGACTTGGCAGACGCCATCCAGGACTATGCAAGGGAGGTGGAGGCGCAAATTGGCAAAAAGTAAAACGTATGACCTGATGATAAAGATCGGTGCCAAATCAGACGGCACCCTCCGAAAGGCCTGCGCAGCAGCCGACAAAGACCTTGCCTCCCTCAGCAAATCGGCAAAGGCAGTCGGCAAAGCCGCTGCCGCAGGGTTTGCAGCCGCCACCACGGCGGCTGTGGCCTTTTCTACCGCAGCCGTGACCGCCGCCGCAGGCTACCAAAAGGAACTGTCCAACGTCCAGACCCTGCTCACCGGCACCGACGAAGAAATTGCAGCCCGAACCGCCAGCATTTCTTCAGACGTTCTGAGCATTTCGGACAAGACCGGCGTTGCCACCAGCAACCTGACCGATGGTATGTACCAGGTCATTTCTGCGTTTGGCGACGTTGACGATGCTTCCTCCATTCTGGAAACAGCGGCTAAATCCGCCGCCGCAGGTAACGCCACCACAACGGACAGCGTCAACCTGCTTTCCGCCGTCACCAAGGGCTATGGCGACATCAGCGCAGAGGCTGTCCAAAAGGCAGCAGATCTGTCCTTTGCTACCGTCCGCCTCGGACAAACCAGCTTCCCGGAACTGGCCTCGTCCATCGGCAAGGTCGTCCCCCTGGCCTCCGCCCTGGGCGTGCAGCAAGAGGAACTATATGGCACCTTCGCAACCTTGACCGGCGTAACCGGCAGCACCGCAGAGGTCGCCACGCAGTACAAGTCCGTCCTTTCTGGCCTTATGTCGCCCTCCAAGAGCATGGACGCCGCCCTTAGTAAGATAGGCTACTCCACCGCAGACGCAGCCATCAAGAGCCTGGGCTTCCAGGGAACGCTTGAAGCGTTGATGGGAACCGTTGGCGGTGATACCCAGGCCATGGCAAAGCTGTTCAGCAGCGTGGAGGCGCAGACCGCAATCCTCGCCCTTTGCGGCGAGCAGTCCAGCACCTACGCCGAAAAGACGGCGGAGATGTACAACGCCACCGGCGCAGCGGATGAAGCATTCGCCCGCCAGACGGGCAACCTGGATTATAAGATTCAAAAGCTCACCAACCGCTTCCAGAATTTCCTGACAAAGGCCGGTTTGAAGCTGCTGCCGTATCTGGAAAAGCTGGCCGACAAGGCTATTCCATACCTGACGGACGCCATGGACAAAGGCCTCGTTATTTTGGACGATATTCTCCCTAAAGCAGAAAAAGCCGTCCAATTTGCGGCGGAGCATAAAGAACTGTTCATCGCCCTTGCAAGCGGTGTCCTTACCGCAGTAACGGCTTTCAAGACCTTCAAAACAGCCATGACCGCCATCAGCGCTGCGAAAAATCTCGCTACTGTTTTCAAGGCGGCTTCCAACGGCGGTGCTACTCTCGGCAAGGCCGCAGAAGTAATGAACCTTAAACTCCTGGTTGCGGTCGCCATCATCGGCGCAGTTGTTGCCGTCTGTATTGGGATGTACCGAAACTGGGACAAGGTAACAGCCTGGGCGCAGCGCATGGGAATCAAGGTCTCCGAGGTTTGGACTTCGATTCAAACCGCGGTGCTTACCACCGTAGCTGCCCTGGTTTCTGGATTCCAGACCAACTTTCCACTGCTCTCCGCCTACCTTTCTGGCTGGTGGAGCAGCGTATCCGCAGCCGCCGAAAATGTAAAAGCGATTTTCTTCAACCTCATCCAGTTTGTGGAGAACGTATTCTCTGGGAACTGGGGAGCCGCGTGGCAGAATATCGTGAACATTTTCGCCAACATCTTCGGAGCTATTGTCAACCTGGCAAAGGCCCCGATGAACGGCGTAATTTCGGCCATCAACTACGTTCTCGGCAAGATCAACTCCCTGAACGTAAAAATCCCGGACTGGGTGCCGGTCATTGGCGGCAACACTTTCAGCTTCAAAATCCCGCAGATTCCGCAACTAGCAACTGGCGGCATCGTAACCGCCCCAACGCTGCTGGAAGCAGGCGAAGGTGGAGAGCCGGAAGCAATTATCCCCCTGTCCAAGCTCTACGACTTCCTGCTGAGCCTCGGGAAACCCGACCCGACGAAACCCCAGCCGCAGCCCACCGCAGGCGGCCAGAACCCGCCTCCCGAGGATAAGCCCCAGCCGCAGCCTGCAGAGGGCGGCGGAGGCGGCTTTGTGTTCTCCCCGACCATCATCTTCAAGGGCAACGGCTCCGTGACCCGGAAAGAAGTAGATCAAGCGATGGATTTCACATACCAAAAGTTTGTGAGATTCAGCAAGCAGCTGGAAGAAGAACGTCGCCGCAAGTCCTTTTCTCCGGCCTAACCAGGAGGCTAAATGAGTACCTATACCACGATTCAGGGCGACGTTTGGGACGCTATCGCTTATAAGGTCTACGGAGATTCAAAATACATGGGCTTCCTCATGGACGCCAACCCCGACAAGATCACCATCTTTGTTTTTGGGGCAGGCGTGGTGCTGATCATTCCAGACCTTCCCGAGAGCGAAACTGCCGCCCCGAATATGCCCACATGGAGGACAGGATGAAAGCCAGACAGTCCAGCGTTTCTATTACCTACGACGGCAAGGCCGCATCCGTCCTCAATCTTAACAAAACGGCGTTCACTTACACTGACCCTGCCAGCGGCGAAGCAGACAGCCTCGACATCACGTTCTTTGAGCGCAGCGCTTCCGCCGTCAGCGGTGGCAAGGTGGAGGTAAACAAACCGCTTTCCGCCACCATCGCCCTCACGAACTGGGCAGCCCAGGGCGACAACCGCACCCTCGACTGCGGCGACTTCATCGTTGACAAGGTTTCATATTCAGGCTGGCCGTGGACAGGCACCGTGAAAGCGGTATCTGTTCCGGCTAACACTGGATTCCGGCAGACCAAACGCACAAAGGTGTGGGAAAAGGCCACCGTGCAGAAAATCGGCCAGGAGATTGCCTCCAATGCAGGCATAGAACTGCTCTGGGATGTGGAGGGCGACGACCCGCAGATCACGACCCTTGAACAGTCCGAAACCACAGACTGCGAGTTTTACATGAACCTCTGCAAGACCTACGGCCTGAGCATGAAGGTCTACTCCAACAAGATTGTGGTCTACAGCCGGACAGAGTACAAGAAAAAGGATGCCGTTTGCACTATCTACCCGCACCAAATCCTTTCTTGGAGCTGGAGCCAGAACCTCGCTGGAACCTATACCGGCGGTGAGTACACCTATACCCAGCCCAAGACCAACAAGGAAATAAAGGTCACCCTTGGCACCGCAGACCGGCTGCTCAAGATGACCGGCAAGGCCGACGATGAAGCCGATGCACAAAAGAAGTTGCAGGCGGGAATTGATGAAGCCAACCACGGAGCAACGAAGCTCAGTCTGACCGTCAAGGGCAAGCTCCTTGTTTCCGGCCAGAACGTGGAAGTTTCCCTTGGAGCGCTCTCCGGGAAATACTTCACCGACACCACCACCCACAACCTCGGTTCCAGCGGCTACACGACAGACCTTGAACTTTCACTTATAGAGTAGGAGGCGCAGAATGGAAACTGTTCGCTTTGGTAAAATTTCCTCGGTGAACTACGAAGCCGGAACGGTGCGGGTCGTCTACCACGAAAAGGACGACTGTGTCACAAGCGAGATCCCGCTTCTTAGTTCCGAGTATATGATGCCCGAGGTAGACGATGCCGTTCTCGTTCTGCACCTCTCAAACGGCGCAGAAGTAGGCGTTGTCCTTGGCCGTCCTTGGGGCGACGAAAACAAGCCGCCCGAGGGCAGCCAGGGTCTCTGGCGCAAAGACCTTGACCGGGAAGCCGGGAAAGGGATGCTCCGCTACAAGGGCGGCACCCTCACCATCAAGATGAACAAGGTTGTCCTGGAAGCAAAAGAACTCACGGTAAAGGCCGAAACGACCATCACCGAGAACACAACTATGAAAAAAGACGCCAATGTGGGCCAGACCTTGACGGCCACAACCGACTGCATCGGCGGCGGGAAAAGCCTCAAGAGCCATACCCACACAAGCGCCGCACCTGGCAGCCCGACCTCTCCCACAAACTAACCCGGAGGTGATTTTTTGTTCATCGGAACCTTTGGAAGAAAGATCATCTTTCAGGTCAGCGACCTGGCCGTTTTTACTTTCCAGAATGCCACACGGGAAAGCTCCGGGCGCTGGACGACCCACGAAGGGCTCAACAGCAAACCGACCCCTGAGTTTCTGGGCGCAGACCTCAAAAAGGGAACGCTGGAAATTCACCTCTCTGCCGCCCTCGGAGTACGCCCCCGAAAAGTTCTTGATCTGCTGGCCCGCATGGCCGAAACTGGCGAAGTTCAGTATTTGGTGATTGGCTTCCGACCTTTCGGGAGGAACCCCTTCCGGGTCACGAAAGTAAGCGAGGCCTGGGACACCGTACTGCGACATGGCGAGCTGGCAAAGGCCACGGTCAACCTTGACCTTGAAGAATACCCGATGGAGGACACCACATAATGGAAACCACCGCAGTTTACATCGGGGATGAACCCCTGAAAGAAGTAGATGAGCAGGTCGAAACGCTGCTTTCTACCGTTGCCGGAACCATCCCATTAGACCGCGGTCTCGGCATAGACGACAGCTTCATCGACAAGCCCACAGAGGCCGCCCGGAGCTTGTACGTTGCCGAGGTCGCCGAAAAGATTCCCCGCTACATTCCCACCCTTTCCGTTGACAGCGTGAACTTCACCGCAGCAGCCAACGGCGGAAAGGTGACCGCAAAGGTGGTGCTTACCAATGCCTGATATTTCCACCGTTAAAGACCTGCCCGACATTTCGTTCATTGAGTATAAAACCGTGGACGATGTGAAAGCGAACATGGTCGCAGACTACGAAGCGTATATGACAGAGGCCACCGGGAAGCCCTACACGCTGCCCAGGGTCTCCCGAGATCGCTTCAAGCTCTACGCCGCAGCCGCCCAAATCTACCAAGCTATGAAGTACGTTGACATCAAGGGAAAGATGGACACCGTGAAATATAGCGTCGGTGATTTTCTGGATTTGCTCGGCGCTTTCCGCTGCGGAGCTACCCGGAACCAGGCCGCTGCAGCCGTTACGACTATCCGCTTCACCCTCTCAGCTGCAAGGGCGTCCGTCACGGCCATCCCGCAAGGAACCCGCATTGCAGCGGGACAGCTTTTCTTTGCAACCTCGGTATATACCGAGATCCCAGCGGGCGACCTGACTGCCGATATTCCCGCGACGTGCATGACCGCAGGCGAAACCGGCAACGGTCTGGCTCCCGGCGAGCTTAAAACGCTGGTTGACCCGGTTCCCTACGTTCAGAGCGTAGAGAACACCTCGACTTCCAGCGGCGGCGCCGACAGGGAGAGCGACGAGAGCTTTGCAGCCCGCATCTTCATTGCGCCCGGCAAATACTCCACCGCGGGCAGTCGGAACGGCTACGAGTACCATGTGCAGGATTACAGTTCTGCCATCGGCGGCGTTCACGTTTCGAGCGACCAGGCAGCCGGAACCGTTGAAATTGTTTTTGTCATGGCAGACGGCTCCCTCCCGAGCGCCGAAATGATTTCCGCCATGAGCCAGCACATGAGCGCAGAAACCCTCCGCCCGATGAACGACCTTGTGACCGTTCGCGCCCCCGCAGAGGTAAAGTATACCGTTTCCCTCACCTACTACATCAACCAAAGCGACAACAACCGGGCTGTGGCGATTCAGCAGGCAGTCTCCGCAGCGGTTGACAGCTACGTCGCCTGGCAGCGGAAAATTGGGCGAGACATTAACCCCTCCAAGCTCCTGGCCCTCGTGATGGGCGCCGGGGCAAAGAGGGCGCAGATCACCGCCCCGATATTCACCGCCATCCCGGCGGACAGTATCGCTGCCATTGACGGCACCGCCTCGATCACATACGGAGGCCTTGAGGATGACTGAACTTAAAGACAGCCGCTTCACGGAACTGCTCCCGAGCGACCTGAAGAACGACACGGAAACCCAGGCGTTTGCTTATGCCGTCAGCAGGCAGGTGCAGCAGATCATCCGCTTCGCCGACGCTGCCTGCATCTATATTGCGATTGACAGCGTCCCGGAACCTGTTCTCGACCTTCTCGCTGTGGAGCTTCGCACCCCGGTCTATAAGCAGACATACAGCGTTGCCATCAAGCGGGCGCTGGTAAAGGAAAGCCTCATTTTCTACGACCAAATGGGAACCCCGGCTGCGGTCAATCGCATCATTGAGGCGGTATTTGGTGTGGGCTATATAAAGGAATGGTGGGAATGCGGATTGCAGCCCCACCACTTCAAAGCCTACACCACAAACCCCGCCGTCACTGCAGCCAATGTGCAGGAATTCAAAGAGGTTTTGAACTCCGTGAAGCGGCTTTCCAGTTGGCTCGACGAAGTAGTGCTTGACCTCTCCACAGACGCCGCCCAACCCAAGGTTGGATTTTTCGTTCATACCGGCGACATCGTAACGCTCAACAAGGCGACCATGTAAGAAAGGAGGAAGCACAAATGTTTGAAGCCCCTAAACTCACGAACGCAGGCAAAGCCCTTTACTACCGCAACCTCGGCGGCGAAGCACTCAAGATCACAACCATGCAACTCGGCGACGGCCAGCTCAGCACCCCCATTGCGACCCTGACCGGCCTCGTTCATTCCGTTGTTTCGATTGATGCAGCGGTAAAGCAGCGCACGGACTATGTGGAGGTAAACGCCAAATTTTCCAATGCCGGCCTGAGCGCAGGCTTTTACTGGCGGGAGGTCGGCATCTTCTGTGCAGACCCGGACAACCCGAATGACCGCAGCAAGGATATTCTTTACTGCTATCAGAACGCATACGACACCGCAGACTATATCGCCCCCGCAGCAACGGAGCTGGTGGAAAAGAGCGTCACCATCCCCATCATCGTAGGCGATGCCACCAACGTGACCTGCACCTTGGACAAGTCCCTCATTTACGCCACCTGGAAAGACCTGCAGGAACACAACGAGAACGAAGACGCCCATCCATTCATTCAAACGAACCTGAACGAAGTCTATTCGATGCTGGTGAACGGCGAAGTTTGGACGGCGCTCGGAACCAGCGCAGGCGAACGGCTCTGCACCTCAGACGGCATAGTTCTGCTGGCCAACCGCAAACTGCAACTTATTTGATTTGGAGGTAATGCAATGGAAACCCCTGTTCAGAAACCTATTTCGGAGCTTTCCGAGGCCCTGGAAGCCCTCGGCACGGACAAGCTGCTCATTCAGACCGCCAACGGCACGAAGATCATCCAGGCCAGCATCCTGGCGCCTGCCCTGCTCTCCCTGCTGGTCGGAGACAGCGCTGCCAGCCATAACGCGATTTATCGTGGCAAGTGCCTTGGCAGCAGCTTCACCTCAGCACAGAGCGCAGCCATCCGCTCCGGCAAGTTCACCGACCTCTATATCGGCGACTACTGGACAATTAACGGCAGAAACTGGCGCATTGGTGCCCTGGACTACTGGTATCGCTGCGGCGACACCGACTGCACCACCCACCACGCCCTCATTGTCCCGGACGCTCACCTGTACACCGCAGCCATGAACGCCACCAATACCACGGAGGGTGCATACATTGGCAGTCAGATGTACAAGACTGGTCTGGATGAGGCCAAGACCATCGTCAACGCCGCTTTCGGTTCCGACCACATTTTGAACCACCGCGAGCATTTCCAGAACGCTGTCAGTAACGGCAAGCCCAGCGGTGGCACCTGGTACGATAGTACCGTCGATTTGATGAACGAGGCCATGGTCTACGGCACCCGCCACTTCACCGCAGTTTCGGACGGCAGCACCGTGCCGAACAACTACACCATTGACAAAAGCCAGTTGCCCCTTTTCCGCTATGCGCCCTGGTTCATCCACGCGCAGCGAGCCTATTGGTGCTGGTTGAGGGATGTGGTCTCGGCGGCGTCCTTCGCCCACGTCAGCGGCGGCGGGAATTGCACCTACGCCAACGCCTCGTATGTCGGTGGCGTCCGCCCGGCTTTTGCAATCTACTAATCAACCATCCGGCGGCAACTGCCGCCGGATAATATGGAGTTAAAAATGTCAGAAGTTCCTAAAGGCAGGCGCAACCATTCCAAGCTGGAAGCTCAAACGCTCGCGTCCGACATCCGCGGGCAGATCACCACGGAAATCATGGTGACGTTTGGTTACAGCCAAAAGAAATATGAAGATCATATAAAGGCAATGACCGGCTACATCCAAAACCCCGAGGAAAGAGAAGCAGTCGCCGAAACGATACGCAAGCTGGAAGAAAACTTCGAGGGCTGGTTTATCGTCAAAGAGCGTGACCGTATGTTCCAACTGGCCTGCGACATTCCCTCGCACCTGCGGGAAGCAAATGCCATCCTCCCCAAAATTTACGACGAGTATGTGGAACGCCGCCTGCATCTTGACAAAGCAATCGCCTGCTGCTATCGGCTTCAAGATGAATTGCAATACACCGCAACCACCCTCCCATCCGATTACAACAAGTTTACCCGCATTGTTCTTGACCTCGACCATGAAGCCAACCTGATAAAGAAGCTTCGACGCTCCGATGAAAAGCGCTTTTCCGATTTGGCGGTGGAACCCGCGCAGAAACCTCCACAGGAAGCTCCACCGCCAGAGGAAGCGCAGAAAACCGAATAAGAAATAGGGCAGCCTTTGTATGTGGTCTCGGCGACGAACTTCGCCAACGTCAACAACAACGGGAATTGCAACTACAACAACGCCTCGAATGTCAATGGCGTCCGCCCGGATTTCGTAACCGCACATAAAGGGTACAGCCCGCCTGCGGCAATGCGAAAGGAAAGGCTGTCCTCCTGCGGGCGCTCCGCAGCAAATACGAATCATGACGGCCCCGGTTACGACCGATGAGCCTATCGCGTGGTTTTTTACATGAATAATTACTATGATGCAAACGCCTTGTTTGAGGCCGGAACCAAGTCCATCAAGGGAAGCCGTTGGAAATACAGCACACAGCTTTTTGAGATGAACCAGCTTCTGGAAACGGCCAAACTCCAAAAGGCGTTGATGGAAGGAAAATACCGCCCGGCGGTTGGCAGCAAATTTGTCATAAAAGAGCGGGGTAAAACCCGGTATATTTCCAGTGCGACCATGCAGGACAAAACCGTGAACCATATCGTTTGCGATAAGGTCTTGACGCCGTACCTGCACAAATACCTCCAATACGACAATAGTGCCAGCCAGAAAGGAAAAGGTGTATCCTTCCACCGGCAGCGATTTGAAACGCACCTTCACCAATACTTCAACGAAACAGGCTCGAATGAGGGTTATATTCTTCTTTGGGATTATAGCGGCTATTACGCAAACATTCCCCACGAAAAGTGCCTGGCTACCGTCGGCGCCTTTCTTGACCGGGAACCCATAGACCCGCTGGAGCGCCAGCTCACAAAAGAGATCATGGCTGCCACCTTTCGGACTTTTGAGATGGACGTTTCCAGGTTCAGCGATAAGGAAGTTGCCGAGATGTACCGCCGAAAAGTAGACCCGCTTCTCAATGCAGGAGTGCCAGCAGCACAGCTTACAGGCGAAAAGTGGCTCCGCAAAGGCGTGGACATTGGAAACCAGCAGTCGCAGGATATAGGGATTCTATACCCATACAGGATAGATAACTTCTGCAAAATCGTCTGCGGCTTCCGGCACTTCGGACGGTATACGGATGATTCCTATATCATCCACCGCAGCAAGGAAAAGCTGTTGCAGGCTTTCGAGGGAATAAAGAAAATCGCCGCAGAATTCGGCCTTATCATCAACGAGCGCAAGACCCGGATTTGCAAGCTCTCGGACACCTACCGCCACCTGCAAATTCAATACTCCTTGACCGCCAGCGGGCGGCTTATTCGCAAGATCAACCCTAAAGCAGTCACCCGGGAACGTCGCAGGCTGAAAGCCTACAAGCGCCTCCTGGATGCCGGGCGCATGGCCTATTCCAAAATTGAGGAATCCTTCAAGCCCTGGATTGCCAGCGTCTACAAGTATATGTCTCGCCAACAAATTCTAGGATTGAGCAGGCTATTCTATGACCTGTTCGGAAAGGCACCAACATGGAAGAAAACGCACGGAAGCAGCCATGGACGGTTACGCTGGATGATGGCACTGCCATCGGCGGCCTGACCCTCAGCGGCAACAACTTCATCTCGGACACCGAACTGACCCCGGAGATGTTCGACGGCAAACTCTCCAAGATCACCGCCACAGACGGCGACAGCACCTTGGAATGGAACAACGCGGAACTGGTGCAGATCACGCACCCGGACAGCCGCTGGTGGTTTGTCCTGCGGGAGCTTTCGCCCGAGGAACTTTTTAGAGCCACCACCAAGGCGAAGCTGGACTATCTGGCCCTCGTTACCGATACCGACCTGGAGGATATGTGACCATGAACGAACACAGCAAGAAATTCCCTGACATCAAGAGCTACTACGACCTTGGCATCTGGCGCAGCACTACCGTGAAAAAGGTCGTGAAGAAAGGCTGGATCACTCCCGCCGAATACGAAGAGATTACCGGCGAATCCTACACCGCATAAAGCCGCCGGGAGGGAAAATGGAAATTCAACTGACCGAGTTTCTCATTGACACCGTGGAAAAACTTCTTCGTATCGTAAAGCAGCAGAACAGCGCCCTCGCACAGCTTGGAGCCGTAGCCGCAGAGGAACAGCTTCAAGAGGTGGAGGCCGCCTATTCCGCTGCCGTATACCCTGGCGGGAAGGAGGTGGACAACGCCAATGTGGATTGATGCAGACGCCATCATCAAAGCCGCCGCCTTTTTAACAGCGCTCGGCGTCCTCGGCGGCGCAGCAGTATCGCTTTATAAAGCGTCCGAGCGGGACAGGAAGCAGAGCGAGATCATCAAAGAGATGATGGACGAACAGTCCCTGATTTGCTATGGTCTGCGGGGCGCCCTGCAGGGCCTAATCGAACAGGGCTGCAACGGCCCTTGCAAGGACGCCCTGGAAAAGCTCAACAAGCATCTGAACCAGGAAGCACACCACAACGATTTGTAAACAGGAGATAAAAAAATGGAGTACATGAACGAAATCATTTCCTTGTTGGTAAAAGCCGCAAGTCTGGGCTGCCTGGCCCTGTTTTCCACCGTCGTTCTTCCTTGGCTGAAGAACCAGTCCTTCTTCTGGATCGTCAAGGTGGCAGCCAAAGCCGCCGAGAAGCTGGGCAAGACCGGCGCAATCCCCAAGGCAAAGAAGAAAGAATGGGTCATTGAGCTTTTGACCCGCTGGGGCTACAAGGTAGACGAAAAGACCGAGGTGTTCATTGAGGCAGTACTTACCGACTTGGATAACGCCGCCCAGGAAGCGCTGTCCAAAATTGACGAGGCCTGACCCATGATCGCACCGTACAAAGGAACCTTCCGCATTTCCCAGACCTGGAACAACCTGCGCAGCAACGGCACCCTGCACCAAGGCTTCGACCTGGTGGGCATTGCCGACAAACGCCTCTATTCCCCGGTATACGGCACCGTCGTCCGGGCAGGCTGGGAGAACCCCAAGAACGCAAAGCAGGGCTGGGGCCGCCGGGTGGTCGTGCGCATCGGCAAGACCCGTTTCTATATGTACTTCGGCCACCTTTCCAGCATTGCCGTCACCGCAGGCCAGACCGTCAAGCCCGGCGACCTAATCGGCATTGAGGGCAGCACCGGCCACAGCACCGGCAGCCACCTGCACTGGGAAATCCGGGAATCCGACAATCACAACCTTTACAGGGATATGCCGCAGTACTCGGACATTCCGAACGCCGCCAGCAGGACGGCAAGAGCTTCCGCCTGGGACGGCTCACTGCTCGGCAGCGCAACCCTCGCCGCCGGACGGAACAGCTACCCGGCAGCCATCCACAACGCTACGTTGCAGGCCAGGCTCTCCGCCCTCGGATTTGACGCCGGGGATCCTGACGGTCTGTTTGGAGCCAAGACCACCGCAGCCGTGAAACAGTTCCAGTTGAGCCGCAGCCTGACCGTTGACGGCAAGGTTGGAGCCAAAACCAAAGCGGCGCTTTTCGCACCGTAACCGCAAAAAGGACACCGAAACTCCCACCTCGGGGACGCTCGGCGTCCTTTTTCTTTGCGTAACTCCGCAGGCCACAGGGAAGCCCGCCAGTGCTTTTTATATGCAGTCGGTAAAGTTCCAGGTCTAAATACCAAAACGCCGCACAAATAAAGTTTTTTCCATTGGAAAAAAGTAGAGGACAAAAGAAAAATCCCCGGAGGTCTAACCCCCAGGGACTACCCGAATATTTCAGCCCTTGCACCGATACCCCGCCCGCCGGAGGAACGCCTCCGCCTGGTGCAGCTCGGTAAACGTCCGGGAACTATGCTTCTGGCGGTCACGCCCCATAATATGCTGACCATCCAGAGCTTTCACCACAAATTGCTCCCGCCCGTTCTTCATAACCCGGTTGAAGTAGACGGCCTGCCCGGCCTCATTGAACATTTTCATAAACCCAGCCTCCATTCATAATAGCTTGCATTCCAGAGAGCAACGGAGCGGAGCAGCCCGACCCGGTGGCCCTCGCTGTCAAGTTCCACCCGCTGCACAATCTCCTGGCCGTACATATTCACGCCCAGGGAGTACAGATACTTTTTCGTGCGGTACTGGCCGCCCGCCATCAGAGCCGCAGCCATTCGCTTTGAGATCGTCATACACCGCACCTCCCATCAGCGAGCGTCCCGGACGAAAGACCGGCGACGATCATTCATGTAGACGCACAGGTGAACGGTGTTGACGTACTCACCTGTATTTGTGTTGCCCATCTCACACAGCACATCAGCCCAGCCCAGGTCATCCGCCCCGGAGTAGCTCCATGCAGCCAAGAAGCAAGGCTCGCTGGATTTATCGGTGGCGAACCGCTCGGCCTTCTTGACCTCGGAACGCTTCAAGTTAAACTCTTCCATTTCATAATCCCCCAAAGATTGAACTTAGATTGTGGTTCCCACGACCATCCCGGCGGCCAGCCGGTAGGTTTCGGCTCCCACCACGGAGCCATCATCAGGCGGGGGAGTTTACCACTCTTGCGAATTGAAATCATCCAGCGCATCACGAAGTCTGCAAACTCTGTCAAATGCCTTCTTCCTCACATCCACCAGCGCACCAGACGTTAATTTCCCATCGGGATCTGCCTTTTTAAGCGCGGAAGTAGTAAGTTCGAGCGATTTTTCCGCGGCCTTTAGGTCGTCTGTAAGGGCTTCGTAAATCTGCACAAGTGTTTGATACTTCATCGTTCAGTCCTCCTTAGTCTTTGATCTCGCACACGTCGGTCACTTCGTAGACATCCAGACCGTGCCCCGTCTCATCCACCAGCCGCTGCACGGTTACGTTCCGGGCATCTACTGGGTCCTCGGCAAGAACCTCGTAGCAGTCCCAGAATTTATCGACCGTGTTGTAGACGTACACCTTATAACGCTTCATAATTTTCATGTCCTCCATTTGTTTCGTTTTCCCTTTCGGTGTCTGTGTCTTACCACATAAGCGCAGGAAACTCCACTGTCAAACAGTCCAAAGAATACTGCGTTTATATGGTAAACTTTATACTTCCATTTTTACGGCGTCCGCAGTATACTGTACTAAAAGGGAGGGCTGCCACATGAGAGAATCACACACCAATAACCCCATAGACGAACGCTGCAAGGCCGCAGGCATAAGCCGCCGGGAACTTTGCCGCCAGGCAAAACTGAGCTACCGCACCGTGGAAAGCTGGTGCGCTGGACACCGTAAAAGCCCGGACGTATACCAACTTTGGAGAGTAGCGAGGGTGCTGGGCTGCCAGATTGAGGACTTACTCGACCCGGAGCGCATAGCAGACGACACCTCGGAAACCGAATAATAAAACTTGGAACCAAAACAAAAACACCCGCCAGAACGGCGGGTGTGACAATCCCCAGTGATATAACAACAAAAACCCTCGTTCCATTGCGAATGTGTCATTGCACTTTCCAAGGGTGAGATCGACTCCTGAAAGGGATGCACTGAAATACTTTAAGATGATTTAACCCCAAAGCACAGCTCGTTGGAGCATTATGTTCTCTGCGAGCCGGTGGTTTTCCCTCGCTCAAGCTGCTCAATAACAAAAAACGGTCGGAGTTACTCGTCAGGCAACTCCGACCATTTTTTCTCTTTTTATTCCTCTTCGTCCCTGGCCCAGTGATAGGCGCAGCGGACAGCCTTATTCCAGCCCTTGATGCGCTTGGTGCGTTCCTCTTCCGAGATGGCCGGGCAGAACACGCGGTCCACCGACCAGTTGCGGGTGATGTCCTCGGCGGACTGCCAGTAGCCTACGGCGAGGCCGGCCAGATAGGCCGCGCCAAGCGCCGTCGTTTCCACGCAGCGGGGGCGCTTGACTTCGAGGTCGCTGATGTCGGCCATGGTCTGCATGAGGTAGTTGTTGGCCGACGCGCCGCCGTCCACCCGGAGAGACTTCATGGCGATGCCGGAGTCCGCCGCCATGGCGCGGAGGACGTCGTTGACCTGATAGCAGATGCTGTCCAGCGTGGCGCGGATGATGTGGTACTTGTTGCAGCCCCGGGTGAGGCCCACGATGGTGCCGCGGGCGTACTGGTCCCAGTGGGGCGCGCCGAGGCCTGTGAAGGCCGGCACGACGTAACAGCCGTTTGTGTCCTTGACCTTCTGAGCCATATACTCGGAGTCGCGGGCCTCTTCCAGCAGGCGCAGCTCATCGCGGAGCCACTGGATGGCCGCACCGGCCACGAAAATAGAGCCTTCCAGCGCATAATTCACCTTGCCGTCGGGGCCGCAGGCGATGGTGGTGACAAGACCATTCTGAGAAGTGACCGGCGTCTCACCGGTGTTCATGAGCAAAAAGCCGCCGGTGCCGAAGGTGTTTTTCGCCTCGCCGGAGGCAAAGCAGGTCTGGCCGAAGAGGGCCGCCTGCTGGTCGCCTGCCGCACCGGCAATTTTTATCTCGCCGCCGAAGTGCATCGGGTCAGCGTACTCATAAAAGCCGCTGGACGGCACCGGCTTCGGGAGCATACATTTCGGGATGTTCAGCTCCTGCAGGATCTCGTCGTCCCATTCCAGCGTGTGGATGTTGAACATCATGGTGCGGCTGGCGTTGGTATAGTCGGTGACGTGCAGTTTTCCGCAGGTCAGCTTCCAGATGAGCCAGGTCTCCACGGTGCCGAAGAGCAGTTCTCCCCGCTCGGCCCTTTCGCGGGCGCCGGGGATATGATCCAGTATCCACTTGAGCTTAGTGGCCGAGAAATAGGCGTCGATGATGAGGCCGGTCTTCTGCCGGAATTTCTCCGTCAGGCCCCGGGCTTTCAGCTCGTCGCAGTATTCGCTGGTGCGGCGGCACTGCCAGACGATGGCGTGGCAGATGGGCTCCCCGGTCTCCTTGTCCCAGACGATGGTGGTCTCCCGCTGGTTGGTGATGCCGATGGCGGCGATGTCCTCGGCTCGGGCGCCGACTTTGTTCATGGCCGAGAGGGCCACGCCCAGCTGGGTGGCCCAGATCTCATTGGCGTCGTGCTCCACCCAGCCGGGTCTCGGGTAATACTGGGCAAATTCCTTCTGCGCGACGCTGCAGATCTCACCCGCTTTGTTGAACAGGATGCAGCGGTTCGAGGTGGTTCCGGCGTCCAGCGCCATGATGTACGACATAGGCTCTTTTCTCCTTTTCCTGCTCTGGTTTTATAGTGTCAGAACGCCAGCGCGGGGCTCACTTCATTCCGCCGCTGGGTCTGGACGATACAATCCTTGTCCGGCACGACGCCCGCCGTACCGAGGGTGGAAAAGACGGTCTGCAGCGCCAGCATAGGGGTGTTGTTCTCCTGCGAGAGGTGACAGAGGGCAAACTTCTTGCAGCCCTCCTGGATGAGTTCCAGCAGCTTTGCCGCGCACTCGTCGTTGGAGAGGTGGCCCCGGACCGACTCGATGCGGGCGCGCAGATAGTAGGGGTACGGCCCGCTGCGGAGCATATGCAGGTCGTAGTTGCTCTCGAGGGCCACAAGGTCGCAGCCGGAGAGGGCTTCATGTACAGCAGGAGTCAGCACACCGAGGTCGGTGGCGATGGTCATGGTCTTCTCGTCGGGGGTGTGGATGCGGTAGCCTACACAGGGGACGTCGTGGCTGGTGGGAAAAGCTTTGACCCCGAAGACACCGATGTCCTCTTCCCTGCCCGGCGTCAGAGCTGTCATGTCGCAAGTGGCCGGAACAACGCCGTTTGCGTCCAGAAATTCCAGTGTTTCCTCTGCGCCGTACACCGGCAGCGGATATTTTTTCAGGAAGGTGGAAAGGCCCTTCACATGGTCGCTATGCTCATGGGTGACAAGAATGCCGTCGCAGTCGGAGATGTTCAGCTCCAGCTCCTTGAGGGCTGCGCCGGTGGTACGGACGCCTTTGCCCATATCCACGATGAGATACCGCTCCCCACAGCGCACGACGCTGCTGTTGCCGGAGGAACCGGAATAAAGAGAGATAAATTCAGACATGATAAACCTCAACAAATAAAACCCCTCCGTCTGCTGCGCAGTCATAAAAACGCAGGGACCTGACGGACTGCCAATGCCTCCCCTCGACAGGGGAGGCGGCACGCCGCAGGCGTGACGGAGAGGTTTTTCTAATTACAGAGCCTGTTCCAGTGCAGCGGGCATCCGCTCCACCTTCCTGATGTCAGCACCGAGGCCGCGCAGCTTCTCCACGATGTTCTCGTAGCCGCGCTCGATATGACCGATCTCCTCGATCTCGCTGGTGCCGTCGGCCATCAGGGCTGCAACGACCATCGCTGCACCGGCGCGCAGGTCGGAAGCGCGGAGCGGAGCGGGAGAAAGCTTCTCCACGCCCTCGAACACGGCCACCTGACCGTCCACCTGGACATTCGCGCCCATCTTGCGCAGCTCATCCACATAGCGGAAGCGATTATCCCACACGCTCTCGGTGACGGTGGAAGTCCCCTTTGCCACGCTGAGCAGAACGCCCATCAGGGGCTGCATATCGGTGGGGAAGCCCGGGTGGGGCATGGTGTTGATCTTGAGGGGCAGGATGTCGCCGGTGCGGCGAACCCGCACAGCATCGTCAAACTCCTCCACCTCAATGCCCGCACGGCGGAGCTTCGCGGTGATAGGCTCGAGGTGCTTGGGGGTGACGTTCTTCACCAGCACATCGCCGCCGGTGGCCGCTGCAGCCACCATGTAGCTGCCGGCCTCGATCTGGTCGGGGATGATGCTGTAAGTGCAGCCGTGCATCTGCTCGACGCCGCGCACCTTGATGACATCGGTGCCTGCGCCGCGCACATCAGCGCCGCACATATTCAGGAAGTTGGCCAGATCGACCACATGGGGCTCCTTGGCACAGTTTTCCAGAATGGTCTGACCCTTGGCCATGACAGCGGAGAGCATACCGTTCATGGTAGCGCCCACGCTCACCTTATCAAAGAAGATATGAGCGCCGTTCAGCTCGTCGGCGTGGACGGTGATCATGCCGTAGTCCACACTATCCTCTGCGCCCAGAGCGCTGAACACCTTCAGGTGCTGGTCGATGGGGCGGGGGCCGAGGTTGCAGCCGCCGGGCATGGCCACCTCGGCCTTGCCGAAGCGGGACAGCAGTGCGCCGAGGAAATAGTAGCTGGCGCGCATCTGGCGGGACAGGTCGTCGGGGACGTTGGTGCCGGTCAAATGGGTGGTGTCGATCTCGTAGGTGTTCTTGTTCAGCATCCGGACCTTAGCGCCCAGCACGCTGAGGATCTTGAGGCTCACCGCCACATCGCTGATGTCCGGCAGGTTCTCGATGACGCAGACGTCCGCTGCCAGAATGGTAGCAGGCAGGATGCCCACAGCCGCATTCTTCGCGCCGGAGATGATGACTTCGCCGTGCAGGGGCTTACCGCCCGTAATAACAAACTTTTCCAATTTTATGATCTCCTTGTCACAGTCCCGCTCCCCGCAGGCCCAAAAGGTCAGTTCAAGGTACGTTATTCCTTCTCGCTGTACAAAGCTCACAACCAGTTGGCATAATTACAGCTACTTTATTATACACAACTTCCAGCAAAAAGCAAAGCCCCAATGCACGCTCGTCGATTATTTTCTGTTTTGCCCAGTTTCTTTTCTATTATTCTCGGATTTTGTCTCTTATTTTCAGGAAAATTTTACATTTGCCACTGCTTACCACACACTGTCGTCGCAGCGGGTCTCCTTGATCCAGCCCAGCTGATAGGCCCGGACCAGCTGTTTGAGGTCGTGGACCTTCTCCCGCAGGATCTCGCCCTCGTCGGTCTCCTCCACGAGGATGCGGTGGTTCTCCGTCTCGAGGATGTTCTTCTGGGAGAGGATGTCCAGATTCTCGTTCACAGCCTTTTCGGCGCTCTCGAAAGGCTGGTGGGTGCGCAGGGACATGGTGCGGCTGGAATAGACCAGCGTGTAGCCCGCGATGCCGGTCTTTTCGTGGTAGGCGCGGCAGAAACCGCCGTCGATGACCACGAGGCGTCCACCGCCCTTGATGGGGCTCTCGCCCTTCTTCTCCTGCACGGGGACATGGCCGTTGACGATGTGGCTGGTGCCGGGCAGGCCGAACTCGGCGAGGATGCGGCGGCAGACGGCTTCCTCATTATACCATGTATAATAGGGGTCCTTTACCTCGGTGTGAGTGGAAGCGTCTTCGACATACAGCCGCTCGAAGGTGGTCATGGCGCTGCGGCCATACAGGGGCGACAGCTTGCCGCACCACAGATACCACAGGAAATCCTGTCCGCTCTGGCGGGCGGCGCTGCCCTCGGGGGCGAAGTAGCCCCGGCGGGCGCGCTCGTCACAGTAGTCCATGAGGGCGCGGCCCGAGTAGGCGTGGCCCTCGAACCGCTCCACAGCGAAGGTGCCTTTCTTAGTCATCGGCACAGCGCCGTGGTAGAGCAGGTTGCCGTTCTCGATGTGGTAGACGCTGCCCTTGGCGTACAGAAACTCGACGTGCTGCTGTAATTTCTCACTCTGGCGGAAGGACTGCACCAGCTTTTGCAGCACCACCTTCTCGTCGCTGTTCAGCGCGGTGGGGTCGGCGGGGTCTATCGTCGGGAAAGACGTATCCCGCATGGGGTACTCCCTGCCGCCCACCATGACGGTCCCCTTCTCCCAGTTGATGCGACGCAGGAAGTCGCGGTCCTGCATCTTGAAATCCGGGTTGCGGTCGATGACCTGACACTCGAGCTTGAGCATCAGGATAGTGATGGCCTTATGCATGACGGCGCAGCGATGGAGCATACCGGGGGTGTAGGGGCCGCGGGCAGTGTCGGTGTGAGGCATCCAGATGGTCAAGTCGTCGTCGCCATAGAACTGCTCGGCCATCCGCTGCAGGTGGCGGAGGTTGATGCCGTAGCAGTCCTCCACCATGCCGTGGTTGTGGTAAGCGAGGGTGGTCTTCAGCACCGTGCAGATGCAGATGGGACTGCCGGCCGCCGCGCCCATCCAGACCACGTCGTGGTTGCCCCACTGGATGTCCACATCGTGGTGGCGCATCAGCAGGTCAAGGATGACGTCGGGGCGGGGGCCGCGGTCGAACAGGTCGCCCACGATGTGGAGCTTGTCCACGGCCAGACGCTTGATGAGCTCACAGAGACGGACGATGAACTTATCGGCGCGGCCATTCTCGATGATGCTGCCGACGATCTGGCCGTAGTAGAGGTCTTTGTCGTGGTCCTCGAAGTGGGCGTGGAGCAGCTCATCCAGAATGTAACCGCAGCTGGACGGCAGGCAGGCCCGGACATGCTCCCGGGTGTGCTTGGAAGAGACGAGGCGGCAGATGTCGATGAGCCGCAGCAGCGTCTCACTGTACCACTGTTCCAGCGCTTCCTCGTCGGCGCAGCGCTCCTTGAGCTGGGGCAGCTTCTCGTTCGGATAATAGATCAGAGTCGCCAGCTCGGCCCGCGTCCCCTCCGGCACGGTATCCCCCAGCACAATGTCTACCTTTTCGCGGATGACGCCGGAAGCGGAGTTCAGGATATGTACGAACGCCTCGTTCTCACCGTGCAGGTCGCTCATGAAGTGCTCGGTGCCTTTGGGCAGCTTGAGCAGTGCCTGTGTGCTGATGATCTCGCTGGCGGCCGCTGCCTGCGAGGGATAGTCCCGGGCCAGAAGGCTCAGATATTTCAGGTTGTCCCGGATCTCTTCGGTCTCTGTACGCATGGTGTCCTCCAGATCATGTAGTATTCTTGCATGACATGCAATATTCAATCTTAGTATACCACTTACGGGGGCAAAAATGATATAATAGCCTCGGATAATTTAATATGATTCTTTCTCATAGGAGTTGGACAATATGTCTAAAAACATTTCCACAACGCCGCCTGTCTCCTGTACCCTCTGCCCCCGCCGCTGCGGCGCAGACCGTGCCGCCGGGCAGACGGGCTTCTGCGGGGCGGGCGGCACCCTGAAAGCCGCCCGTGCGGCCCTGCACTTCTGGGAAGAGCCCTGCATCAGCGGCACCCGGGGCAGCGGCACCGTGTTTTTCTCGGGCTGCACCCTCAAGTGTTGTTTCTGCCAGAATTACCCCATCAGCGCCGAGGGACTGGGCAAAGAGATCACGATAGAGCATCTGGCCGAAATTTTCCTCGATCTGCAGAAGCAGGGCGCCCACAACATCAACCTCGTCACCCCCGGCCAGTGGCGGCCCTGGATCATCGCGGCGCTGGACATTGCCCGGGCTGAGGGGCTGCGTCTGCCCATCGTCTGCAACACCGGCGGCTATGAGACGGTGGAGAGCGTGGAGGCGTGGCGCGGCTATATCGACATCTGGCTGCCCGATTTGAAGTACGTCTCCTCTTCCCTCTCCGCCGAGCTTTCCTCTGCGCCGGACTACTTCGCCCAGGCCAGGCCCGCCATCGAGGCCATGATGGCGCAGGCGGGCCATCCGGTGTTCGACAGCGAGGGCATCTTACAGAAAGGAGTCATCCTGCGGCATCTGGCCCTGCCCGGCCACATCGACGACAGTTTTGCCGTCCTCGACCGGATGGCCGCATGGAACGAGGCCGACCCCGGCTGCTTCATCCCCAGTGTCATGAGCCAGTACACCCCCTTTTACAAGGCCGCAGAGCACGGCATCGGGCGGCGCATCACCACCTACGAGTACCGCCGGGTGGTCAATTATGCCATGGATCTGGGGCTGACCGCCGGCTATATGCAGCAGAAGAGCAGCGCCCGGGAGGAGTATACACCCAGCTTTGATTTGACGGGCATTTAACCAGCCGGTAAACCTATCAGAGGCAGGTGGAGGGGAGTTTTCCAAGCAAATGTCCAGAGAAGTGGGGCCCCAGCGCGAAGCGTTGGGGCGAAACCGTGGGTTTCGGGTCCCATTTGCGGGGAAACTACCGGACGGCCTGCCGATACGCTTTCCGTCACAATCCACAAAAATCCTGCCAAATTTTCTCTCACAGTGTTTTTCTTTTCCTTGCAAATCCTCTCCGAAAGTACTATAATGGATACAACGATGTGCGTCATGTGGGGTCTGGCTGCCCTGCTGAGCACCAAACGCCCCGTCTCAAGAATGGTATATGAGAGGCGGCGGCTCAAATGCCCGAGAAGAGCAACAGGAGGACCGTTATGGAACATTTCAACCCCATTCTGGGCCACGAGACGACCGGACCGAAATTCATCACCTGCGGCGAGATCATGCTGCGCCTGACCCCGCCGAACTACGAAAAACTCCGCATGGCCACCAACTTTGAGGCCAGCTACGGCGGCAGCGAGGCCAACATCGCCCTCGCACTGGCAAACCTCGGCGTGGACAGCACCTTCTTCAGCGTCGTGCCGAACAACAGCCTCGGCAAAAGCGCCGTGCGCTGGCTGCGCTCCAACGACGTCCACTGCACCCCCATGATCCTCACCGAGCCGGATGAGACGCCCTCCAATCGTCTGGGTACATACTACCTCGAGACCGGCTACGGCATCCGCCCCTCCAAGGTCATCTATGACCGCAAGCACAGCGCCATCACCGAGTACGATTTCTCTCAGGTCGATCTGGACGAGCTGCTGGAGGGCTTCGACTGGCTGCACCTGAGCGGCATTACCCCGGCTCTGGCTCCCAACTGCCGCGGCCTCATCATCGATATGCTCAAGGAGGCCAAGAAGAAGGGCCTGACCGTCAGCTTCGACGGCAACTTCCGCTCCACCCTCTGGACCTGGGACGAGGCCCGCGACTTCTGCACCGAGTGCCTGCCCTATGTGGACGTGCTGCTGGGCATCGAGCCCTACCACCTGTGGAAGGACGAGAACGACCACTCCAAGGGCGACTGGAAGGACGGCGTGCCTCTGCAGCCCAGCTATGAGCAGCAGGACGAAATTTTCCAGCACTTCATCGAGCGCTACCCCAGCCTGAAGTGCATCGCCCGCCACGTCCGCTATGCCCACAGCGGCAGCGAGAACAGCCTGAAAGCTTTTATGTGGTATGACGGCCACACCTTCGAGAGCAAGCTGTTCACCTTCAACATCCTCGACCGCGTGGGCGGCGGCGACGCCTTCGCCAGCGGCCTCATCTACGCCATGCTCCACAACTACAAGGCCATGGACATGATAAACTTTGCGGTGGCAAGCAGCGCCATCAAGCACACCATCCACGGCGATGCCAACATCACCGACGATGTCAGCTCCATCCGCAACCTGATGAACATGAACTACGACATCAAGCGCTAAAGCAAACCAAAACGGCTTCGGTACGTCCAGACTGTGTACCGAGGCCGTTCTTTTTATGTTATGCCGCGCCGGCACTTCCTGCCGGATGACGATAAGTATGACTCTTGAAAGATTTTTTGAGCTTTTTCCTGTCAGATCATTGACAAACCGCTTTTTGCATGATAAAATCACACACGATTTTGAGAGACGAAGCGTGTCGAAGTCTTTTCAAAGCAATTTACCTTGGACCGCCCATCGGGGCTAAGGCCATACGGACAGCCGGGTCCACTGCCGACCGGCGGCGCAAGCTGCCATTATTGATTGAACGTCATAGTTCAAATTTTATAAGTTGGTTCCTTTACAACCATGAAATTGCGCGGAGCGTGCGCAGACTTGTGAAACGGTCAATAAGAGTAGTAAAAGTGTAATTGCTATATAGACTCTCGTCATCCCGTCCTTTTGAATCCTGATGAATCATGCTGCGATACGGCTCTGGCGTCTTTGCCCCGGAGGCTTTGTCCGCGCATTCAAACGGTTTTTTCAAAGCGCAAGCCTGCATTTCTGTGCAGGGCTTGTGCTTTTTTGTTTGCCCGCATGGTTTGCAGCAGGAGTCAGGGACGGAGGAAAAAACATGAGTGAGAACCGTACACGGTTCCGGCTGGACCAGCGCCGCGCACCGATCTACGAGGCTCTGGAGCAGTTCCGACAGATGCGGGTGGTCCCCTTCGATGTGCCGGGCCACAAGCGCGGCCGGGGCAACCCGGAGTTGACGGCCTTTCTGGGCCAGCAGTGCGTGGGCGTGGACGTCAACAGCATGAAACCGCTGGACAATCTCTGCCACCCGGTATCGGTCATCCGGGAGGCCGAGGAGCTGGCCGCCGACGCCTTCGGCGCAGCACACGCTTTTCTGATGGTGGGCGGCACCACCAGCTCGGTGCAGAGCATGGTGCTGACCGTCTGCAAGCGGGGCGACGAGATCATTCTCCCCCGCAATGTTCACCGCAGTGTGCTGAACGCACTGGTGCTCTGCGGCGCAGTGCCGGTCTATGTCAATCCCGAAGTGGACAAGCGCCTCGGCATCTCGCTGGGCATGAAGCGGGAGCAGGTGGCAAAAGCCATCAAGGAGCACCCCAACGCCGTAGCCGTGCTGGTGAACAACCCCACCTACTACGGCATCTGCTCTGATCTGCGTGCCATCGTCAAGATGGCCCACGACGCCGGGATGCTCTGCCTCGCCGACGAGGCCCATGGCACCCACTTCTACTTCGGCGGCGGCAGTCTGCCCGTCTCCGCCATGGCGGCAGGCGCGGACATGGCGTCCGTCTCCATGCATAAGAGCGGCGGCAGCTTAACGCAGTCGAGCCTGCTGCTCATCGGCCCCAACGTCCACCCCGGCTATGTGCGCCAGATCATCAACCTGACCCAGACTACCTCCGGCAGCTACCTGCTCATGTCCAGCCTCGACATCTCCCGGCGGAACCTCGCGCTGCGGGGCCGGCAGGTGTTCCATCAGGTGGCTGACATGGCCGAGTATGCCCGCGAAGAGATCAACGCCGTGGGCGGCTACTACGCCTTCGGCAAGGAGCTGTGCAACGGCAACTCGGTCTTCGACTTCGACACCACAAAGCTCAGCGTCCACACGCTGGACATCGGCCTCGCCGGCATCGAGGTCTACGACATCCTGCGGGATGAGTATGACATCCAGATCGAGTTCGGCGACATCGGCAACATCCTTGCCTACCTCTCCATCGGCGACCGCCCGCAGGAGATCGAGCGTCTGGTGAGCGCACTGGCCGAGATCAAGCGCCGCTACCACACCGACGGCACCGGCCTGCTGAGCCAGGAATACATCGACCCCGTCGTTGCCGCCAGCCCGCAGGAAGCGTTCTACGCCCCCAAAAAGAGCCTGCCCCTCCGGGAGACCGAGGGCATGGTGTGCAGCGAGTTCGTCATGTGCTACCCGCCGGGCATCCCCATCCTCGCCCCCGGCGAGCGCATCACCAAAGAGATACTGAACTATATCGAGTACGCCAAGGCCAAAGGCTGCAGCATGACCGGCCCGGAAGACCCGGACATCCTGCACCTGAATGTTCTGGCATAAGGAGAAGCAGATGGAGTTTTGGTTTTCGGAATTTCACACCCCGGACGTCAAGCACAGCATCCGGGTGAACAAGCAGCTCTACTCCAAGCAGAGCGACTATCAGCGCATCGACATTTTTGAGACGCCTGAATTTGGCCGGGTGCTGACGCTGGACGGCAACGTGATGCTCACCGAGCGGGACGAGTTCATCTACGACGAGATGATCGTCCACGTTCCCATGGCCGTCCACAAGGAGGCAAAAGACATCCTCGTCATCGGTGCAGGCGACGGCGGCGTGGTGCGGGAGCTGACCCGCTACGACCGGGTCGAGCGCATCGACCTCGTGGAGATGGACCCCCAGGTCGTGGAGGCCTGCCGCGCCTATCTGCCCGGCAACGCCTGCCGGATGGACGACCGCCGGGTCCACATCTACTTCGAGAACGCTCTGAAATACATCCGCCGCTGCGAGGAGGAATATGACCTCATCATTGTGGACTCCTCCGACCCCTTCGGCCCCTCCGAGGGCCTGTTCACCCGGGAGTTCTACGGCAGCTGCTTCAACGCCCTGAAAGAGGACGGCATCATGGTCAACCAGCAGGGCAGCCCCTTCTACACCGAGGACGCCAGCGCCATGCAGCGCAGCCACAAGCGCATCGCGTCCACCTTCCCCGTCAGCCGGGTCTATCAGGCACACATTCCGACCTTCGCCGCCGGCTACTGGCTCTTCGGCTTTGCCAGCAAGAAGTACCACCCCATCGACGATCTGGACGCCGACGCATGGAAGGCGCTCAATCTGCGCACCCGCTACTATACCACCCGGCTCCACGTCGGAGCTTTCTATCTGCCGGCATTCCTCGAGGAGATGCTGCGCGAAGTGGAGGAACCCAAATGATCTCACCCAATGTTGAAACCTTTATCGGCTGCGACAGCAGCTACCGCGCCGCCGACATCGTGCTTTACGGCGCACCTTTCGACTCCACCACCAGCTACCGCCCCGGCGCACGGTTCGGCCCGTCGGCCATCCGGCACGAGAGCTTTGGCCTCGAGACTTACAGCCCCTACCAGAACGCTGATTTGACCGACTTCGACATCTTCGACAGCGGCGACCTCGAGCTCTGCTTCGGCTCCAGCGAAGCCGCCCTTGCCGACATCGAGGCCCGGGCGGCAGAGATCCTGCACGACGGCAAGCTTCCGCTCCTGCTGGGCGGTGAGCATCTGGTGACGCTGGGTGCGGTGCGGGCCGTGGCGGAGAAACACCCCGGCCTCCACATCATCCACTTCGACGCCCACGCCGACCTGCGGGACGACTACCTCGGTGCGAAGCTGAGCCACGCCTGTGTGCTGCGCCGCTGCCACGAGATCGTGGGCGACGGCCACATCCACCAGTTCTGCATCCGCAGCGGCGAGCGGGCCGAGTTCGAGTTTGCGGCCCAGCATACCGAGATGCACAAGTTCGACTTCACCGGCCTTGCCGAGCTCACCGAACAGCTCTGCGCCACCAAAGAGCCGGTCTACCTCACCATCGACCTCGACTGCCTCGACCCCTCCTGCTTCCCCGGCACCGGTACCCCCGAGGCCGGCGGCGTGAGCTTTTTGCAGCTGCTGGACGCCATCCGCACCGTGTCCAAAGCCAACATCGTGGGCGCCGACCTCAATGAGCTGGCCCCCATGCTGGACATCTCCGGCGTCTCTACGGCCACGGCCTGCAAGGTGCTGCGGGAGCTGCTGATCGCCCTCGACAAGGGCTGGCCCGGGTTTCAGGTCTAACAAAAAATAATTTGATATAAAGGAGAAACCATCATGAGCAAAGTTCTGATCATCGGCTGCGGCGGCGTGGCCTCCGTCGCCATCCACAAGTGCTGCCAGGTCCCCGAAGTGTTCACCGACATCTGCATCGCCAGCCGCACCAAGTCCAAGTGCGACAAGCTGGCCGCAGAGCTTGCCCCCAAGACCACCACCAACATCACCACCGCACAGGTGGATGCCGACCATGTGGACGAGGTCATCGCCCTCATCAAGAGCTATCAGCCCGACCTCGTGATGAACATCGCCCTGCCCTATCAGGACCTGACCATCATGGACGCCTGCCTCGCCTGCGGCGTCAACTACATGGACACCGCCAACTACGAGCCGGAGAACACCGACGACCCCGCGTGGCGTGCCATCTATGAAAAGCGCTGCAAGGAGGCAGGCTTCTCCGCCTACTTCGACTACAGCTGGCAGTGGGCCTACGCCAAAAAGTTTGAGGAAGCCGGCCTCACCGCCCTGCTGGGCAGCGGCTTCGACCCGGGCGTGACCCAGGCTTACTGCGCCTACGCCAAGAAGCACGAGTTCGACACCGTCGACACCATCGACATCCTCGACTGCAACGGCGGCGACCACGGCTATGCTTTCGCCACCAACTTCAACCCCGAAATCAACCTCCGCGAAGTCTCCGCCCCCGGCAGCTACTGGGAGAACGGCCATTGGGTCGAGATCCCGGCCATGAGCATCAAGCGGGAGTACGATTTCGACAAGGTGGGCCAGAAGGATATGTACCTGCTCCACCACGAGGAGATCGAGTCTCTGGCAAAGAACATCCCGGAGGCAAAGCGCATCCGCTTCTTCATGACCTTCGGCCAGAGCTATCTCGACCACATGCGCTGCCTCGAGGACGTGGGGATGCTCTCCACCACCCCCATCAACTTCAACGGGCAGGAGATCGTCCCCATCCAGTTCCTGAAAGCCCTCCTGCCTGATCCCGCCAGCCTCGGCCCCCGCACCAAGGGCAAGACCAACATCGGCTGCATCTTCACGGGCAAAAAGGACGGCAAGGAAAAGACCTATTACATTTACAATGTCTGCGACCACCAGGAGTGCTACAAGGAAGTCGGCTCTCAGGCCATCAGCTATACCACCGGCGTTCCGGCCATGTGCGGCGCACTGATGCTGCTGACCGGCAAGTGGACCACCAAGGGCGTCCACACCGTGGAAGAGTTCGACCCGGACCCGTATCTGGACGCACTGGACAAGTACGGCCTGCCCCGCTCTGAGAGCCACAGCCCGGCTCTGGTGGACTGATGCGGCTGGTCGATACACGCCCGCCCTTCGCGGGGCTGGCAAACCTCTCGGAGGGCGCACTCGCTTCCCTGCCCACCCCCTGCTATCTGCTGGACGAAGCCCAGCTGCGCCGCAACGGCGAAATTCTGCTGGGGGTCCAGCAGCGGACAGGCTGCAAGATTTTATTAGCGCAGAAAGCTTTCTCCAACTTCGACCTCTACCCGCTTCTCGCACCCTACCTCGCAGGCACTGAGGCCAGCGGCCTCTACGAGAGCCGTCTGGGCAAGGAAGAGCTGCCCGAGAAGGAGAACCACGTCTTCTGCGCCGCCTACCGGGTGGACGAGTTCAACGAGCTTCTGGATTACGCCGACCACATCGTGTTCAACTCCCCGGCCCAGCTGGCAAAGTTCGGCCCTGCGGCCAAGGCAGCGGGCAAGAGCGTCGGTCTGCGCATCAACCCGGAGCGTTCCACGCAGGAAGGCCATGCCATCTATGACCCCTGCGCCCCGGGCAGCCGTCTCGGCACCACCCGCGCCCAGTGGGACGCGGCTCTGGCAAAACAGCCGGGCCTCGCCGCCCTGCTGGACGGCCTGCACTTCCATACCCTCTGTGAGCAGGACGCCGACGCGCTGGCCGTGACGCTGGACGCCGTGGAAGAGAAGTTCGGCGACCTGCTGACGGGGCTGAAATGGCTCAATTTCGGCGGCGGACACCACATCACCCGCCCGGGCTATGACCTTGCCACGCTGGAAGCCTGCATCGCCCGGATGCAGGAGAAGTACGGCGTACAGGTCTATCTGGAGCCGGGCGAGGCGTGGGCGCTGAACGCGGGCTATCTCGTCACCACAGTGCTGGACACTCTGCAGAACGGTGACACCAGCCTCGCCATCCTCGATATGTCTGCGGCCTGCCACACCCCGGACGTCATCGAGATGCCCTACCGTCCTCCCCTGCTGGATGCGGGCGAGCCGGGCGAAAAGCCCTGCACCATCCGCCTCGGCGGGCCGACCTGCCTCGCGGGCGATGTCGTGGGAGATTACAGCTTCGACGCCCCGCTTGCCGAGGGAGACCGGCTCATCTTCGGCGACATGGCCATCTACACCACCTGCAAGAACAACACCTTCAACGGGATGCCCCTGCCGCCCATCTGGGCACTGGCTGAGGACGGCACCTGCCGGGAGCTGGTCCGCTTCGGCTACAACGACTTTAAGATGCGGCTGGGTCACCGCGCATAAAACGAAAGCCATCGGCTGTCTGGGCCGATGGCTTTTTTGTTTACTTGAGTTTCTTTTTGGCTTCGTACTCCCGCAGGGCGGTCAGCGCCTCGCCCGACAGCGGGTAGAGGGCCAGCATATTGAATATGGTCATCAGGCCGATGCCCACGTCGCCGAGGTCCCACACCACGGTGTAGGCCTGCATCCCGCCGACGACCAGCATCACCAGCGCCAGCACCTTGTAGGCCGTCTGCCAGAACCAGCTGTCGCCGAAGAGATAGGCCACGTTGCAGCGGGCGTAGTAGAGGATGCCGATAAAAGTAGAAAAGCTGAACAGCGCCAGCGTCACTGCAATGAAGACGACGCCGAAGCTGCCCAGATGGTACTGCATCGCCGCCTGCAAAAGGTTCATGCCCTGCAGGCCGCTCGTCACGCTCTCGGGAGCCAGCAGCATCACGAAGGCCGTGCAGCTGCAGATGACGATGGTGTCGATGAGGACGCCCAGCGCCTGCACGAGGCCCATCTTCACGGGGTCGTCGCACTCGGCGGCAGCAGCGGCGCAGGGGGCCGAACCGGAACCGGCCTCGTTGGAGAAAAGGCCCCGCTTGATGCCGTTCATCACCACAGCGCCAAAGCCGCCGCCCACAGCCTGACGCAGGCCCAGCGCCTCCGAGAAAATGCAGACGAAGACACCGGGCAGCTGGGGCAGATGGGTGAGGATGATCCAGAGGGTCATGACGAAGTAGCAGCCCGCCATGATAGGGACGATGACGTCGAGGCTCTTGACGGTGGCCTCCTTCCGCAGGACGATGACCGCCGCAAGCGCCGTCAGCACCAGCGTCGTGACCAGCGGCGGGATGGAGAACGCATTCTGGAACGCCTCGCTCACCGAGTTGCTGACCACCTGGCTGATGCCGCACCAGCAGATGAGGCCCGACACGGCAAACAGGCAGGCCGCCACCGAGCAGCGGAGCTTCCTGCCCCGTTTGCGCTCCGCGAGGGTGTGGAGATAGTAGGCCGGGCCGCCCCGCCAGCCGCCGTAAAGGTGGTCGGGCTGCTTGTATTTCTGGGCCAGCGTGGACTCCACAAAGGAGGTGGATGCGCCCAGCAGAGCCGTCACCCACATCCAGAACACCGCGCCTGCACCGCCCACAGACACCGCCGCCACAACGCCCACCAGATTGCCCATGCCCACCCGGGTGGCCGTGGACACCACCAGCGTCTGGAAGGACGAGAGGCCGCTGCCCTTGTCGTTCTTCTCGCAGACCGCCGCCAGCATATCCCGGAACAGCCGCACCGGCAGAAGCCTTGTGCGCAGGGTGAAGAACACCCCCGCCGTCAGCAGCAGGATGACCATAAACGAAAGACTGAGGGTCACGTTTCCCAGATGCAGGGTGAGCAGGTCGCCCCACAACAGACGGTAGACGCCCTCGATGAGTTGAATGAGCACAGCATTTCCTCCCAGTGCTTGGATTTGGCCGTTTTTGCACAAAAACAGGCCGCCGTCCTTTATTATAGACGATTCGGCCTGTTTTGTAAATCAGGAAAGTGAAGTTCAGGAGAAAAAAGCAACAGCGACGACCGCCGCCAGTGGCGGAAACAGGGAGGAGCTGTTGGGGCCGCGGCCAGCAGGATGCGAGCGGCAGCGAAGCAGACGCTGGGAGCCGCAACCCGGGCTCCTTATCAGGACAAGATCATTCTGTCATTCGCAAACTCACCGCCGCTGGCGATCTGGAACTTTGCCAGCAGGTCGGAGACCTGCAGGTTCTTCTTCTCCTCGCCGGAGACGTCGTAGATGATGTGACCCTCATGCATCATGATGAGGCGGTTGCCGTACTTGATGGCGTCCTTCATGTTGTGGGTGATCATCATGGTGGTCAGGTGGTTCTCCTCAACGATCTTCGCCGAGAGGGTCAGCACCTTGAGGGCGGTCTTGGGGTCGAGGGCGGCGGTGTGCTCGTCCAGCAGCAGGAGCTTGGGCTTGTTCATGGTGGCCATCAGCAGAGTCAGCGCCTGACGCTGGCCGCCGGACAGCAGACCCACACGGGCGGTCAGCCGGTTCTCAAGGCCCAGATCGAGACTCTTGAGCAGTTCACGGTACTGCTCCCGCTCCGCCCTGGTGATACCGATGCGGAGCGTACGGGGCTTGCCGCGGCGGGCGGCAAGGGCGAGGTTCTCTTCGATCTGCATGGTGGCGGCAGTGCCGGTCATGGGGTCCTGAAAGACGCGGCCAATGTAGGCGGCGCGCTGATGCTCGCTCAGACGGGTGACGTCCACGCCGTCGATGATGATCTTGCCGCAGTCCACGGGCCAGACGCCGGCGACGGCGTTCAGCATGGTGGACTTGCCTGCACCGTTGCCGCCGATGACAGTGACGAAGTCGCCCTCATTCAGCTTCAGGTTCAGGCCGTTCAGGGCCGTCTTCTCGTTAACGGTGCCTGCGTTGAAGGTCTTGGAAACATTTTGTATCTCAAGCATTGTTTGCGCCCTCCTTGTTTGCCTTTTTGGCCGCAGGCTTTGCGAAATATCTGCCCTTCCAGTACGGCACGGCGAGGAAGACAGCCACAACGGATGCGCTCAGCAGCTTTAACAGGTTTGCGTCAAAGCCGAGGGTCAGCACCAGCTGGATGACGATGTAGTAGATGATGGCACCCAGAGAGACGGAGACCATCTTGAGGGCAAAGTTATGGAAGATGCGGCCAAACACAGCCTCACCGATGATGACAGCTGCCAGACCGATGACGATCGCGCCGCGGCCCATGCCGACATCCGCAAAGCCCTGATACTGGCTCAGCAGAGCGCCGGACAGCGCCACCAGAGCGTTGGAGACGGCCAGACCCAGCACGATGTTGAAGTTGGTGTTGATGCCCTGTGCGCGGGACATGGCGGGGTTGGAGCCGGTGGCGCGGATGGCGCAGCCCAGCTCGGTGCCGAAGAACCAGTACAGCACGGCGATGACCACAGCCGACACCAGAATGACCATGATGATGGGGTTGTGGAGCGCGAACTCCTTGACCCAGCGCAGGGAGATGAGCAGGTCATACTTGTCCACGTTGATGGACTGGTTGGCCTTGCCCATGATCTTCAGGTTGATGGAGTAGAGGGCCAGCTGAGTCAGGATGCCGGACAGGATGGCCGGGATGCCCATAAAGGTGTGGAGCAGGCCGGTGACAAGGCCGGTGGCGAGGCCCGCCAGCACGGCAGCCAGCAGGGACACCCAGATGTTCTGGCCCGAGAGCAGGCACATGACGCAGACTGCGCCGCCGGTGCCGAAGGAGCCGTCCACGGTCAGGTCCGCCACATCAAGGATGCGGTAGGTGAGGTAAACGCCGATGGCCATAATGCCCCAGATGAGGCCCTGTGCGCACGCACCCGGCAGAGCACCGGGCAGGTTCGCCAGTCTTGCAAGCATTTCCAAAATGATTCCTCCTAAATTACACTTTTTTATAGACCCGTTTGATACGGGAAAGCGGAGAAGAGCGAGAAAACCGCTCTTCTCCGCTGTTTTTTAGTGGTTAAACCTCTCAGTCTCGCTGCCGCTCGACAGCTCCCCTAGTAGGGGAGCCTTTGGCGAAGAGATGAGGCTTTCCGCTATGCCAAGGCCTCCCCTCGATAGGGGAGGTGGCACACCGTCAGGTGTGACGGAGAGGTTATCCCTTATCAGCCCTCGATGGCCTCGTAGCCTTCGGGAACGGTCAGGCCCAGGTCGTCGCAGATGGTCTTGTTGTACTTCTTGGTCACATCGGTGTACTCAATGGGCATATCGGAGACATTGGACTCGCCCTTCAGGATCTTGACGGCCATCTCACCGGTGGTGTAGCCCAGGTCGTAGTAGCTGATGGACAGGGTGGCCACGCCGCAGCCGGCGCAGATGCCCTCCTCACCGGCGAAGACGGGCTTCTTGGCCGGGCGGCAGATGCCGTCCACGATGCCGGTGTTGGCAGCGACGGTGTTGTCGGTGGGGACATACAGAGCGTCGTTCTCGTCAGCGGCCTTCTGGCAGACGGAAGACAGGTCGTTGGAGTCGGAGAAAGCGTACTGAGTCGCGGTGACGCCCTTGGCCTCCAGATACTTCTGGACCTCGTCCACCTGATACTGGCTGTTGGCCTCAGCGGAGCAGTACAGCAGGCCGACCTTCTTGGCGTCGGGCATCCACTCCACGATCATATCGGCCTGCTGGTCCAGCGGAGCCAGATCAGAGGTGCCGGAGATGTTGCCGCCGACGGTGCCGGAGAAGTCGGTCAGGCCCAGAGCCACGCCGTACTCGGTGACGGAAGTACCCAGAACGGGGATCTCGTTGGTGGCAGACTGTGCAGCCTGCAGAGCGGGGGTGGCGTTTGCCATGATGAGGTCAACGCCGGAGGAAACGAAGCCGTTGGCGATGGTGGCGCAGGTAGCGGAGTCACCCTGTGCGTTCTGGAAGTCGAACTTCACGTTGTCGCCAAACTCTGCGGTCAGAGCGTCCTCAAAGCCCTGTGTTGCAGCGTCCAGAGCAGCATGCTGCACCAGCTGGCAGATGCCGATGGTGTAGGTGTCGCCGGAAGCGGCAGCGGAGCCGGCTGCGGCAGAAGATGCCACAGAAGAAGCAGCCGTGGAGGATGCTGAAGAGCCGCCGCAGGCGGTCAGGGCAGCAGCAGCGCCGCAGACAGCGGCAGCAGCCAGAAACGAACGACGAGTGATTTTACGCATAATGATTACTCCCTCATTTTTCCATATACGCGGCAGCAGGACGCCGCGCCGAAAAGCATTTGAATGTCCAGCAGAGCAGCCTCTGCTTTACACTCGTGAAGTATATCACGATTTCCGTCCGATGGCAACGCCGTTTCGGTTCTAATTATCTATTAAAATGAATATATCTATCACTTTTTTCGATAGGCGTTTCTTCTCTGCTGATAGTCCGTCAGTTTTTGCAGCTCTGCGCCCAGCCAGACGAGGTTTTCTTCCAGCTGAGGGAAGTACTCTTTCTCATAGTCAAACTTAAAATAGAGTGCCTGCCAGAGCTTCGCCTGCATCCGGCGGCGCAGGGGCGGCTCGAGGGCGGCGTCCAGCGGCTCCACCACGTCTTCCAGGTCCATGCAGGTCTGCGCCCAGCGGACGTCGGTCTTTTCCCGGGCAGGGACGTCGTAGCGGGCCAGATAGTCCTCCACTTTGGCTTCGATGACACGCCCTCCGCAGCCGGTGGGCTGCAAAAAATAGCTCACCTCCCCTTCCCTGCTGATCTCCTGCGCCAGCGGGTAGAGGGCGCAGACCAGCGGTTCGGCGTCGTGGATGGCGCAGTGGTTCTCGGTGAGAAAAGGGCAGTTGTTCCGCTCCTCCTTCACGGGGGCCAGCCGCAGCACCGGCAGATGGCTCACCTGCCCGATGGACGCGCGGCAGAAGGCCCGGGCCACGGTCTGGGGCGGCAGGCGCAGCCGACCCGCGATTCGCCAGAGGTCGAAGCCCGACAGCACGATGTCCTCCCGCCCCCGGCAGCAGCCGCCGCAGCCTGCGCAGGCAAACGAGAACGCCTCGTCCCGCGCCAGCAGCGGTGTCGTGCGGGCAAAATCCACCCGTCCGCAGAGGTCGAGCTGTGAATCCTTGAGCATATAAGTTTCTCCTGTATACTGTAGTAGATCATGTGGCCAAGTGACCCCCATTGGCCAAGTGAGTCACTTGGTCAGCATCGCCCATTTGGCCACCTTGGCCAAGTGACTTTCTTGCCGATGCATCGTCGATAATTTGTCACTTGGCCAGATAATATGCGGGTCTCAGAGAGGGAGGAAAACCTCTTCGTCAGCGCTGAAGCGCTGACACCTCCCCTATCGAGGGGAGGCCTTGGCATTC
>NZ_JAJEQG010000060.1 GCF_020687245.1 Faecalibacterium longum CLA-AA-H243
GCAGAGTTCCTTACCGACAGCTATGGCGTGGTGCATAACCAACCGGTTTTGGTCTCTCTTAACACCAAATATTCGCCGATCCTTATATCTCCAGAGCAAAGATTCGAGGTTGTTGGAAAAGTTTTGAACTAAAAAGATGGGAGGAGTTTTCGTGGATACGATCAAGCGTGTTCAGGATTTGATGCAAGTGCGTGATATGAATCTATGTGTATTGGCAAAGAAATGCGGAATATCGTACTCCACGATTCAAACCACCGCCCGTCGGGGAGGGCAGTTAAGTGTAGAGACGATTGAAAGAATTTGTCAGGGTTTAGGAATTACATTAAAAGACTTCTTCGATTCCGCCTACCTGTAAATATAGGGGCAGCAAAAAAGCCGTTCGCCACGCTGGAAAATCTGCGTGGTGAACGGCTTTAATACTGCTTCTATTTATCCTTTGGCAATCTCCAGATAAACGCTAATCTCCATGATTGTTACCATTGAAGGAATACATTTGCGACGATCTTCGGGCATACCGAATAAGATTTGCATTGTCAGTTGAAAACAGCTCAGGTTACCTATTGCAATTCTGACTATTTGGAATATACTTGTAAGTATCAAATTATTTCACTGTATGAGGACATCCGCACCAAACTTATCCAGTCCGGTGTAATGAAATGCAGAGAATAAAAGACAAAATTGGTATGTTCCACGAAATTTAGGGAGAAAACTGAGCAAGTAGGAAGGCGGAATATATATGAAACAAGATACTTTAGAGGGCAAAGCAAAAACAAAAAATGGGGTAAAACGGCTGTGTTTTTCCATAATCTGCATTCTTCTGGAAGTGATTTTTATTATTACTATCGTAACACGCTTGAATGAATATGCAGAAGTCATAAATTTATTTACAAGGATTTTGAGTGGGATCTTGGTTTTGGGATTGTACGCATCAAATAAGACATCCTCTATGAAAATGCCTTGGGTCATCTTAATTCTAATTTTCCCAATTATGGGTGTAGGCCTGTATTTGTTGATTGGTTTGAATGGTGGCACACATAAAATGCGTGAGCGGTATGCAGAAATTGATAGCAAATTGTTACCAATGCTTCCGGACAGTCAGGAGTGTTTGAGCAGAATAAAAGAAGCAATTCCGAAAGCAGGAAATATAGCAAGTTACATACAAAGAAATTCGCAGTATCCAATCTATCAGAATACGGATATTGTGTATTTTGATGAAGCAGTGAAAGGATTAGAGGCACAGCTTAAGGATTTGGAGAAAGCACAAAAGTTTATCTTTATGGAATATCATGCGATAGAAGACGCTGAAGCATGGCATAAGATTCAAGATGTTCTGGAAGAGCGAGTAAAAGCAGGTGTGGAAGTTAGAGTATTCTACGATGATATGGGTTCTATAGGCTTTATTAACACAGATTTTGTGAAAAAAATGGAGACAATAGGAATTCATTGCCGTGTATTCAATCCGTTTATGCCAGGTTTAAATCTGTTTTTGAACAATCGTGATCATAGAAAAATAACAGTTATTGATGGAAAAGTCGGATTTACAGGTGGATATAATCTAGCAAACGAATATTTTAATTACACACACCCGTATGGACAGTGGAAAGATACAGGTATTCGTTTAGAAGGAGATGCTGTTCAGTCGCTTACAGTGACATTTTTAGAAATGTGGAATGCTGTTAGTGAAAAAGCTACGAATGATACTGATTTTAGTAAATACATTATTCATTACGATTATAAAGCACAGCAAACAGGTTTTGTTCAGCCTTATGCAGACAGTCCTATGGATAATGAGCAGGTCGGAGAAGAAGTTTATATCAGTATGATAAATAAAGCTGAAAAATATTGTTGGTTTATGACTCCATATCTAATCATAACAGATGAAATGACGCATGCGTTATGTCTGGCTGCTAAGCGAGGGGTAGACGTAAGAATTATCACACCTGGTATCCCTGATAAAAAATTCATTTATAATGTAACTCGTTCTTTTTATCATGGATTAGTTAAACATGGTGTTCGTGTTTATGAGTGGACTCCTGGTTTCTGTCATGCAAAAATGAGTGTGGCAGATGACTGTATGGCAACTTGTGGAACAATTAATTTGGATTATCGAAGTTTATATCACCATTTTGAAAACGGCTGTTTTATGGCAGATTGTCAGGCAGTTGTGGAAATAAAAAATGATCTGATAAGAACGATGGGAGAATGTCGTGATGTGACAGACCAATATCAAACCGGACGAAGTGCATATTTGCGACTGGGACAATTATTTATGAGATTATTTGCTGGATTGCTATAAGAATCTGATGAAACGACCTTTCAAAAAACAGTTGATCTAGAAGTTAACTGTTTTTGAAAGGCCGTTTTTGCTATATCTAACAGTCTGTTGTACAAAGAAGATTTTGCATGGATGAAAAAACAAACCTTGTTGAGGTTAAATTGAGTTTTCTATTGTATTGTATTGCTAATGAATAAGAATAAGAAATAAAAAGGAATCAAGTGATGTACAATGAAAAAGCATAAAATATGTAAAATCCTTCTTGTTATACTGGCAATTTTTTTATGTGTGGCTTTTTATGAATTGCTCGGAATCTGCGTTGCATATAAAAAGCAGCCGGAAGTGTCCAATACAACCAAAAAAGAAACAAAAAATGGGTCATGGAACGAATGCAGTGAAAATACAGAACGGGCAGTAATCATAGAAAAGAATCCAGAAGCGCTTTTACAAAGAGTGCGTTTGATCAAGAATGCAAAAAAGGAAATTATTCTTTCTACTTTTGCATTTCAATCCGATGAAAGTGGAAAATTGATCTTAGGAGCACTGCATGATGCGGCAGACAGAGGTGTACATATTCGTCTGTTGGTAGATGGAATGGAGAGCTGGATTGATATGGAAGGAAATCCGTATTTCTATGGATTATCTTCCCATGAGAATGTTGAAATTAAATTGTATAATAAGGCCAATCCGTTGAAACCGTGGAAAATAATGGGTAGAATGCATGATAAATATTTGATTGCAGATGGAAAGAGATATATTCTTGGGGGAAGAAATACATACAATTATTTCCTGGGTGATTTTCCGGGACATAAGAACTATGATAGAGACGTGTTAGTGGTTTGCGATGAACCTGAGAAAGAAAATTCAGTTAACCAGTTGTTAGAGTATTTTGAAACGATATGGGAACAAGAAGACAGTGATTATTTTCATGACAATAAAAAACTGGCAAATAGAAAATCTGTAAAGAACGCAGTTTTAGAGTTGCAAAACGGCTATCAGAAATATTTTGAAGAGAATAAGGAAAGAATCTGCGATACCGATTACACGGACGAAACTTTTGAGACAGAAAAGATTGCATTAGTGTCAAATCCTATTCACACAGGTTCCAAAGAACCAGTAGTGTGGTATCAGTTGGGAGAATTGATGAAAAATGCAAAAAATCGTGTGAAGATCCACACGCCATATATTATCTGTAATGATATGATGTATAATACATGGGAGGAGATTGCAGAGAACGTTTCAGATTTTTCTATCATGACAAATTCAGTTGCGAATAATGGGAATCCATTTGGGGCTGCCGATTATGCGAAAAACAGAAATAGAATCTTAAGTACAGGAATTAATATCTGGGAATATGAAGGCGGTTATTCATACCACGGAAAAAGTATTCTGATTGACGATGATCTGTCTGTAATCGGTTCCTTTAATATGGACATGAGAAGTGCATATCTGGATACGGAACTGATGCTTGTAATTCGCAGTAAAGATATTAATAAACAGTTGGAAGAGGGCATGATGGAATATGAAAGAGTGTCCCGCCAGGTATTGGAAGATGGAACCTATCGTGATCCATATCATGTAGAGCCAATCGAATTAACAAAGAAACGTCAGAGAAAAATATTTTTGGTACAGCATCTGCTTGGATGGGCAAGGTATCTGTTTTAATAAGGAGGAAGGAAAACGTGTTTCAAATATTGATTGTAGAAGATGATAAAGAATTAAGCCAGCTATTCCAAAAAGTGCTTGAGAAGAATGGATATCAAGTCAAAAGTGCATCGGATGGAGCACAGGCATTAGAAGTATTGGTTAAGGAATATATTGATCTGATCATTTCTGATATTATGATGCCGGTTATGGATGGTTATGAACTGGTGTCGGAACTCCGTTCAGCAGGATATCAGATACCTGTACTTATGATCACTGCGAAAGGTTCCTTTGATGATATGCGCCAGGGATTTCTTTCGGGAAGTGACGATTATATGGTAAAACCGGTAAATGTGAATGAAATGGTTTTAAGAGTCGGAGCACTGCTTCGCCGTGCACAGATACTGAATGAACACAAAATTGTGATCGGTTCAACAGAGTTTGATTATGATGCAATGACGGTTACAACTGATAAGGAAAGTCTTGTTTTGCCTAAAAAAGAATTCCTGCTTTTATATAAGCTTGCAGCTTCGCCAGGCAGAATATTTACAAAACAACAGTTGATGGATGAAGTATGGGGATACGAGACGGAGGCAGACCCACATACGATAGAGGTACATATAGGAAGAATCAGGGAGCGTTTGAAAGATAACCCTGATTTTGAAATCGTAACAATGCGTGGAATTGGATACAAGGTGGTGAAAAAATAATGGAACAAAAGAAAGAAAAAGGATTGCGGATCCGATCCTGTCTGACTGGTGCAATCTGGCTGGCACTTGTATTTTCAACAGTCATATCTGCATTATTATTTGCTTTTTTGAATCATTTTTTTAATCTGCCGGGCAGCATACCTGTGCTTGGCTGGCTTTTGATTTTCAATACATTGATTGCAGGGCTGATCACTTCCTTTATTAATGCAAAGTTACTGGAACCAATTACAAGACTTAGTAAAGCAATGAAGGAAGTTTCTCGGGGAGATTTTGAACAGCATTTGGAAACGAACAGCCGTATAGCAGAAGTTGGAGAATCTTATCAAAGTTTTAACGTTATGACAAAAGAACTTCGTGCAACAGAGGTGCTGCAGATGGATTTTGTATCTGATGTTTCTCATGAGTTTAAGACCCCGATTAATGCCATTGAAGGATATACAATGCTACTTCAGGGAGAAGAACTGTCTCCGGATCAAGAGGAATATGTAGAAAAAATCTTATTTAACACCCAAAGACTTTCCGGATTGGTTGGTAATATTTTGCTGTTATCCAAGTTAGAGAATCAGAATATACCAATGAAAAAAACAGAATATCGTCTGGATGAACAGATCCGCCAGGCAGTTCTTTCATTGGAAACAAAATGGACAGAAAAAGAAATTGGTTTTCAGGTAGAATTGGAGGAAGTTAAATATACTGCGAATGAAGGACTTTTTATGCATATCTGGATAAATCTTTTAGATAATGCGATTAAGTTCAGCCCTTCAAAGGGGACAATTACGATGTTTCTGAAACAAGAACAGGATTCTGTTAAGTTCATTCTGGAAGATGAAGGACCAGGAATAGAGGATGATGTAAAATCCAGAATATTTGACAAGTTCTATCAGGTAGATGGATCTCATAAAGCAGAAGGAAATGGCCTAGGTCTTGCACTTGTAAAACGGATTGTAGATAGTGCCGGAGGAACAATCAAAGCAGAAAACCGTGAATATGGTGGATGCAGATTTGTTATAGAGCTGCCAAAGCAGAAAGATGAGATTATCTAGTTTTAAGATAAATTAGAAGATGGGAGGATTTATATGACATTTTATCAGGAGTTGCAGTTAAATCAGGCAGGTTCTAAAAACCTGTTGAAAAAGAGTGAAACACTAAAAGAAAAACTATATCATATGTGGGTATATCTGGTGAAGATAGCTGCTACAATGGCATTTTGTTTTTTCTTTGTTAGTATTTTCAGCATCCTATTTGGAAATGAGAACAGCATTGTAGGTGTAGTAGTCTTATTATGTCTCATGGTGTTTAGGAATGCGGATCTGGGGATCCACACCGGACAATCTACGATGCTTTTGGCTTTGTTCTTTGTAATTATGACTGTATGTCCGCATTTAGCAAATCAGTTTTCACCGGTATTGGGAATGCTGTTAAATATTGCGGCACTGGCTGTGTTGATTCTGTTCGGATGCCATAATCCATCCATGTTTAATCAATCTACATTGGTTCTTGGGTATCTGCTGCTATATGGTTATGATGTTACGGGAAAAAGCTATCAGATGCGATTAGTCGGAATGGCTTTAGGTGCAGCACTTACCTGCTTCGTATTTTATCGAAATCATAAAAACAGAACTTATAAAAGAAATCTGAAAGATCTGATACAAGAATTTGATATCACTTCTTCCAGAACAAAATGGCAGATATGTCAGATTTTATGCGTACCGATTGTCCTTTGCATTGCAGAACTTTGTAATATGCCACGTGCAATGTGGGCTGGTATTGCGGCCATGTCCGTGATTTTGCCGTCTATGGAAGATATGCACTACAGAGTCCGTAAAAGGATTGTCGGAAATATTGCAGGTGTTATATGTTTTACAGTATTATATTTTCTGCTTCCTTCGTCAATCTATGCATATATAGGAATTCTTGGTGGAATCGGTGTAGGATTTTCAGCACAATATGGCTGGCAGGCAGTATTTAACACATTTGGTGCTTTAGCCATTGCTGCAGAGACATATGGACTACAAGGAGCGGTTAGTCTTAGAGTGAGTCAAAATGTTTTTGGTGTTGTGTTTGCTTTAGCATTTTGTGTTATATTTTATTGGTTTATGCCTAAAAAAAAGGAAAGTGAGGCGACCGTACATGCAGAGTGAAGTGAATCAGGAAGAAAATTTGAATACCACTGATTTTGACGAGCACTTCGCTAAAATTTCGTCCTATATTGTAGACACATTGCACGGCGTTCCACTTGAGATGACCGAGGATGAAAAAGAACAATTTCGCATACAGGTTATTTCAAATCA
>NZ_JAJEQG010000061.1 GCF_020687245.1 Faecalibacterium longum CLA-AA-H243
GCAGAGTTCCTTACCGACAGCTATGGCGTGGTGCATAACCAACCGGTTTTGGTCTCTCTTAACACCAAATATTCGCCAATCCTTATATCTCCAGAGCAAAGATTTGAGATCGTTGGAAAAGTTTTGAACTAAAAAGATGGGAGGGGTTTTCGTGGATACGATCAAGCGTGTTCAGGATTTGATGCAAGTGCGTGATATGAATCTATGTGTAATGGCAAAGAAATGCGGAATATCGTACTCCACGATTCAAACCACCGCCCGTCGGGGAGGCCAGTTAAGCGTAGAGACGATTGAAAGAATCTGTCTGGGTTTGGAAATTACACTAAAAGACTTCTTTGATTCCTCATATTTGTAGTAAAAAGCCGCTCACCATGCTGGAAACCTGCACGGTGAGCGGCTTTAATACTGCTTCTATTTATCCTTTGGCAACCTCCAGATAAACGCTATTCTCCATGCTCATTACTATTGAAGGAATATACGGGATCGTATTGTCATTATACCGTGTGGAAATAGTGGTCGATTTCATCTCTGTATGAGTTGCTAAATCATAAAGTGACCAGTTACGTCTTCAATCGAATCTCTGTCCAGTTTGTTGACGATTTCACCCTTGTCTATCTCGCCAAGGTCTTCCAGCGCATCTGCCGCATCGTCCGAGTCCATGTTGGAAATAACTTTTGCAGCCTCATCTCTGGATAATTCTTTCAGATACGGCTCTGCATCGTCCAGATAGGCGAAGATCTCAGCCACTTCGTCTACTCCCAAAATGGGATAAAGCGACTTGCGTTCTGCAGGCATGAGCGCTTCCAAAGCATCCGCCAGATCTTTTTCATGGTAATCCGACAGTTTTTCGGCCAGTTCAGCCTGAGGTATATTGCCATGAATGATGTTCAAAATTTCCTGCACATAGTTTTTCTGCATGATCTGTCCTCTTGATTCTGTTATGTCAATCAAAAAATATCGTTTCACTTCAAAAATTCGAATTCTATCATAGCACGTCCGTCCTGTGACAGCCACCATTCCGGTGTAAACCCTTTGTAAAATCAGATATAAAAAATTCCCGTCAAAGCAGCAGACTTTGACGGGACGAAAGAAGAAAAGAAAGATACTCAATTGATGCACAGAGCCATTCAAGCTATAACCTGATCTCTTGCACAGAGCATACGTTGATGCCGCTCTGCCCTGTACCATGGCAGATAAAGAAGCAACAGGACTGCAGCAAGAACCGGCAGAAAGCCCAGTAGATAAAAACGTTCTCCAAAGCAGTGGGCGAAAAAGGCAGTAATCGCATTGCCCTGCGGATCATTGAGAAAGAAAAAGTTTGTTTTCAGCAGCCGATTCAGGAAAAAGATCGGCGTTGCGATTGCACACAGAAACGCCAGTACCCAGCGGATATGATGCACCTGCGGGCGAAATCCGCCAGCAAGCAGAAGGACCGGATAGAGGATCAGCAGAACGTGAATGCTATAGGAATGCAGATGCAGCAGGTTCCAGACCGGGAGCCGCTGCCATGAGGGGCTCAACATTGCGACCACTGCTCCCGGAATACAGAGCGCATAAAGGATTTCCTTGCTCCAACGGCTCTGGTGTATGGCATCGTACCAGCAGACAAAGATGTTGATGCTGCACAGGTGGAGAGGCAGATAGGTCACGTTCCATTGACCGGTGTACAGCAGGACGGCCTGCTTCATAAACTCATCGGCCAGCATCAGGACAAACACAGCGCGAAGGATCTGATGCCGGGTCACTTCCCTGCAGCGGTAGTAGATCACCGCACAGAGAAAAATGACCGCCGCTGCTCCCAGCAATTCTGCCCAATGCGTTGCACTGAACAAAGAGAAGGCGCGGTAATCCGCCCCGCGTTCTGCCTGTATCGTCTGCACGGATTTCCAGAAATCTTCCATAGGATTCTCCCTTTCTGCGATTTCATTCTACAATAAAATTGTATCATCGAAATCCAGTCGAAGAAACCGTGCTGCGGTCAAATCTGTGTGAAATCCGAGTGCATCTCACTTCAGACTGGAGTGCACGTTGGCCTGATAGGCTTCCTCGTAGAACTGTGCCTGACAATCCACGGCATCGGCACCGGGCAACCGGCGGACATAGCTGCCGTCCGGCTGCTGCACGCGGGCGTTGCAGTTGTCGGCCAGCATCGTGTCAAAGATGTGCTGCAAACGTGCCTTCAGAGCCGGAGCCGTGACCGGAGCCGCGATTTCCACGCGGCGGAGCGTAGAGCGGGTCATCCAGTCTGCCGAGCCGATGTAGTACCGGGCACGCTCTCCCTGTCCGAAAATGTAGATGCGGGAATGCTCCAGATAGCGGCCCACGATGCTGATGATATGGATATTCTCGGTCTCATCCGGGACACCGGCACGCAGGCAGCAGATGCCGCGCACCACCATATCGATGTAGACGCCCGCCTGACTTGCCTCGATGAGCTTGTTGATGAGCACTTTGTCGGTCAGGCTGTTGATCTTGATGCCGATGTAGCCGCCCTCGCCGCGGGCGGCAGCTTTGATCTCACCGTCTATCCGATTCAGCAGACGGTTCTGTAAGCAATGAGGCGCCACCAGCAGATTCTTGACCGAATCCACCGTTTCGCCCTGATCCAGTGCGCGGAACACTTCGGTGGCTTCCAGACCGATTTCCTTGGATGCGGTCAGGAAAGAAAGGTCGGTGTACAGGCGGCTGGTCTTTTCGTTGTAGTTGCCGGTGCCGATCTGGGTGATGAAGGAAATACCCTCCTTCGTTTTGCGGGTGATCAGGCAGAGCTTGGAGTGGACTTTCAGCCCTTCAATGCCATACACCACATGACAGCCGGCACGTTCCAGCAGGCGGGACCACTCGATGTTGTTTTCCTCATCAAAGCGGGCTTTCAGCTCCACCAGAACATCCACCTGCTTGCCGTTTTCGGCGGCTTCCACCAGTGCATCCACCACCTTGCTGTGGTTGGCCAGACGATAAAGAGTCATCTTGATGGAGACCACGTCCGGGTCGCAGGCGGCCTCGTGCAGCAGCTGCAGGAAGGGACGGATGCTCTCATACGGATAGTGAATCAACTTGTCCTCTTCCAGGATCTGCGGAATGATGGGCTTGCGCTCGTCCAGTGCAGGGCTGGGCTGCGGGTGGCGGGGCGCAAAGAACAGGTCGGTGTGGCTGCGCAGCTGATCCTCGATCTGGAACAGGAAAGAGTGATCTAGCGGAGAATCGTATTCAAACACCCGCTTGGGGTCCAGTTTCAGGTTTTTGCACAGAGACTGGATAATTTCTTCGTCGATCTCACGGCTCAGTTCCAGACGGACAGGTGCCAGCTTTTTGCGCTTCTTGACCACTTCGGCCATGTGATCCCGGTAGTTCAGGTCTTCGTCATAGATCAGGTCGGCGTCAATATCCGCATTGCGGGTGATGCGGGCCAGCGTTTTGCTGGTGACCTTATAGCCCTTGTAGAGCAGTGGCAGGAAGTGCAGGATCAGTTCTTCCGACAGGATAAAGCAGCCAGTACGGCCCGGCACCGGCACCAGCCGGGGGAAGATCTCATTGCCGCAGGGCACAATGCCGATCTTCTTCTTTTCTGCCTTGGTGCTCAGCACCGCAACCGCATAGATGCCCTTGTTTTTCAGGAACGGAAATGCCTGCTTTTTGCTGATGATGAAACTGGACAGCAGCGGCAGGTAGTCCTGCCGGAACAGCTTTTCCAGTTCGGTACGGCTTTCTTCCTCCATATGGGCAAAGTCCAGCAGACGGATCCCCTGCTCTGCAAGCTGTTCCAGCAGACCATTATAAGCAGCGTCCCGGCGGGCTGTCAGCTTGTGGATAAAAGCCAGCGCTGCATCGATCTGTTCGCCGCTGGTCATATTCGTCTTATTTTCCCGTGCGTTTTTGTCCAGCAGCATCTGGTCTTGCAAGCTGCCGATGCGCACCATGAAAAATTCATCCAGATTGCTCTGGAAAATCGACAAAAAACTCAGCCGTTCACACAACGGCAGACGGGAATCCTCTGCCTCCTCCAGAACGCGTTCGTTGAACCGCAGCCACGAAAGCTCACGGTTTGCATAGCAATGATAGGTGTTTTCCATATTCCTCTTCCTTTTCTCTGACCGGAATGCTTCGGATTGCATGATACAAACATTTTTATTGTACCGTGCAAATGTAAAATCAGAAATCAGGAATGTGTCTGGAATATGTAAAATCGCTTCTGCACACAGATTTTACCGCAATTTGATTGCAACCGCCTCGAAATCATCTTACAATAGTAGATACTTTCTTTTAATATATGAATCGGGGGCAGAGAACCATGACGTATAAAGACATCAAACACAATGAGGAAGTCAACGAACTGCTGAAAAAAGGCAACCAGAATCTAGGCCTGCTGGGCTACACCGAGCACTCACAAGCCCATTGTGTCCGGGTGGCAGAGACCGCCGCCCACATCCTGAAAAAATTCGGCTATCCGGAGCACGACATCGAGCTTGCCCGGATCGCAGGCTATATGCACGACATCGGAAACGCCATCAACCGCAGCCGTCACGCCGAATACGGCGGGCTACTGGCCAACGAGATTCTGAAGCAATATGACCTGAGCGTCCCGGACCGCATCACCATCGTGTCCGCCATTTCCAACCACGATGAATCCACCGGCGGGGCCGTGGATCCCATCTCGGCAGCACTCATCATCGGCGACAAGACTGATGTGCGCCGCAGCCGTGTGCGGGAAAAGCCCAAAGCATCCTTCGACATCCATGACCGGGTCAACTATGCGGTCACAGACCAGACCCTGAAGATCAACACCGAGAAAAAAGTCATCTCGCTGAATCTGCAAATCGACACCGATATTTGCAGCATGTACGAATATTTTGAGATTTTCCTGCAGCGGATGCTGATGTGCCGCGGGGCTGCCGATATGCTGGGAGCAACCTTCAAGTTGACGGCCAATGGGGCCAAAGTTCTTTAATGTGTGGCCATCTCCGCAAAGAACAGGAACTAGCCTTTATAATAAAAAACAAAAAGTCCCGCCTGAAAGTAAAGCCTTCACTTTCAGGCGGGATGTCTTTCAATATGACTGCTATGGCGGCATGCGTGACCATACCCTGTCAGATACAGCGTACTCCAGAGGTTATCTTCCGAGGCGTGCAGATAATCATAGGTCAGGTTTTCATCCACACGCTCAACGATGCAACCACCCGCCATCAGCGTTTCCAGTTTTTTTGTGATCGTACTGCCGGCATAGTCGATAAAGGAACGGATGATGGCATTTCTTCCTTGGTCAAAATGCGCTTGGTCACCCGCTCGGTGCGCTGCTTTTCTGCGGCAAGTTGCTCATCATAACGGCAGCAATAAGAGCGGGGCCTTGCAAAAGGCTCCACTCTTATCATAACGGACAGATTGTATGGGTGAAGCGCTGCGAAGAACTTGAATGCGGGGATATCGGGATATTCGTATATGATGACTGTGGATATCTGAAAAAATACGA
>NZ_JAJEQG010000062.1 GCF_020687245.1 Faecalibacterium longum CLA-AA-H243
ATAAGAAAGAACAGCGCTGATTTTTCATCCCCCAGCTTATCCAGCTCCAGTTCGTCATAAGACATGATCTCCCGAAGCTGGGGAATATCAAAGGGAGCCAGTCTTGCACCGCAGGAAATCAAAATGCTTTTGGCTGTCTTGCCGCTGGCGAGCTTGTATTTCTTATACTGCCTCACGGCGAAGTGCTGGGGGCTGCGGCGTTCCAGCCCGTCAAACATATAGTCCACCGCATTTTTGAAGGTTTCGTCATCCTCCCGGACTTCCATGCTGTTTATCATTTCCACCAGCGTATTCATGTTGCGTTCTTCCTCCGGCCCCTCAAACACGATGTAGGCCACAAGGGCGCAGTACAAGAGGGTTTCGGCTTTGGTCCAGAACTCGTCGCCCTCCTTGCCGTCGCCTTTGGTGTTGGCGATCAGAGCAGTAACGAATTTCAAAACATCGCTTTCCGTCTTGATATAGGCCAGCGGATTGTAGTGCATGGATTTTGAAAAGTCGATACTGTTGAACACCCGCACCCTGTATTTCTCCCGTTGCAGGAACCGCCCGCACTGGTCGAGGGTGCCGCCCTTCGGGTCTACCACCACATACGAGGAATGGGCTTGAAGGAGCTGCGGGGTCAGCCAGAACCTTGTCTTACCCGAACCGGACGAGCCGATGACACAGGCGTTTAGGTTCCGGGCATTGGCGGGTATTTTCGGACGGGTGTTCATGGTCAGGAACTCCGTCCCGGTCAGAATGACATTGTTCTGAAATTTAGGGTCTACAAACGGCTTTATATCCTCCTTTGTTCCAAAGCGGGCGGTGCCGTACTCCGCATCCCGCCGGAATTTTTTCGCCTGCCTGATCTTTGACTGTATCAGCAGATACACCCCAGCCGCACCGGCAAGGCCCACCAGCAGGTCAATACCGCCCAGCCCCGGCCAGTAGGTTTCAAAGGCTTTGGGGAAGGTATCGAGCATCCCCATGAGCTTTGTCCCGAAGTCTGTGCCGGGGGCGATCCGGTAGGCCGTCCCGATTTTGGAGAAGAACCAGAACACAAAGAGGTACGGCAGGTTTGGGAGCACATATTTTCTGATCTTGTCACTCAACGTCCGTCCTTCACCGCCTCTCTGGTCCGCTGCTTTTCCTTTGCCTGCGTCCTGATCTGCTCCGTGAATTTCCGAAGCTGGCCGAGGATGGAAGCCTTGTCCTGCTCTTTGTTCAGCACCTTTGCGCTGTACTTCTGGAAGGCCGCCGTGATAGCGTCCGCCTGATTGGCTTTGAAAAACAGTAGGTAATGACCGGGGCTCACTTTATGGAAAGCGTAGTCCACATGGAACTTCTTCGCGATCCGGTCAAAATCCTTTGGAGCTCCCACATAGGGCATGGCACTTTTGCCGCCATAGTGGTTCATCAGCTTTTTCACGCTCTGGCGTCCCTGCGGGGTCAGCGCCTTCCGGTGGTGCTTTTGCAGTGCCCGCGCTACCTTCCCAAGAGCGGCAGCCAGCACTTTTCCCGTGAGCTTCGTTGTCCTGATCGAAAGGGCAACCGTTTTTTGGTTTACTTCTTCCTGCATAAAACCTCCTTTCCGTCGGGGTTCCCGCTATCCGGGAGGCCCCCGTACAATCTCGGGGAACAGAAAACCTCGGGCCAATGTGGCCCGAGGCTTACCGCTCGGCATCTCTGCCGGACGGAGCTTTCTTTTCCGGCTCCGTCTGGACTTTTTCGTCCTGTTCCCGCATGGTCTGCAAGATAGAGGGCTTCTTTTGAAGTTGGGAGGGCTTTTCGCCGGACAGCGGCTTGATACATTCCAGACGGTCAGCCGCCCGGATGGCGTTGTCCGTGAGCTGCCTCTGCCATGCGCCCACGCTGGGAGCCCAACGAAAGCCGCTGCTTTTCAGCTCGGCCCGGGTGTCCGCGTCAGGCTTTCCGTCAAAGAACACCTGCAAGCGGTTGTCCTCCCGGTTCATTTCCACACGACCCCCATCGAACTCCCAGCCGGAAAATTCCTGCTGTGCCTGTTTGGAAAGCTGTTCGATACGGGCCTTTACCCGGCGGATCTCCGCATTGTTGTTGGTTAGCTGGTAACTTTCAAAGGGCCTCGGGTCGCTTCGCCAACTTGACGCCATGCTTGCTTTCAGCTTTTCAATCTGGTCCGGCGACAGCAGCGCACAGCCGTCCAGCTTGCCATGCTTGCGGTAATAGGCGTTGACCTCCTTCATAATGAGCTGGGAGCGTTCCAGCCCGTCCAGCTTCTTCTGGAGCTTTTCAATCGCTGCCGGGTCATCGGCGCTGATCCCGCCCATGCCGGTGCTGCGTATCTTATCCAGCAGCCCTTGAATATGCCGCCATTCCTCCATGTTGCTGTCCCGCGCCCGGTTCTGTTTTTCCTTCTTTCCCACCGGGAAATTGGAAGGCCCGGCGATCATCACAGAGGGAACCCTCGCGTCAATGGCAAAGCCTTGGTTCATGTTTTCGGCCAGCTTGCGGGCGTAGGTGTCTAACAGATGGTCGATCTTCTCATGGTACATGGGGTCCACCCGGGATTTCTGCTTTTCCGCTATGGCGGCGGCCTTGTCCACCATTGCCCTGTATTCCGCCGTTGCGCTCCCTTCCTTGTAGTCGGAAAAGCTGTTCATTTCTTTTGCCCGGCGGGCGGCTCCTTCATTGATAGGGTAATAGTTGATGGTATGCACCTCCTTTATGCTTCGGGCCATGCTGGCCCGAAGTCTTACCGTTCTTCATGGGAAGGCCCCGCCTTGTCCTTTTTCGGAGCGGGTGGGGCTTCTTGAAACCGTTTGAGTGCAGCGAGAATGGAGTGGACAGGCTCGGCCTTTTCAGGATAGGCAAATATCCGGTGTTCCGGCGGAATGTCCTGCGGCCCGTGGTAATACTCCTTGAAGCCCTCCGGGACTGCCGACACATACCCACCGGGAGCGAATACGCCGCCTTCGTTGATACGCACATCCCGCCCGTATGCCTCATAATCGAAGTAGTTCTGAATGTGCTCCGGTATGTCGATAGTCCCAAGCTCGTCGGCGTAAAGACGGCCCAGCCCTTCATCATCGGAAATATCCGGGTAAAAGCGGTAAAGGTCAAGGTTCTGCGTCAGGTTTATCAAATCCTTCACGCTCCTTGTGTGGTTTCCCAAGACAAGAGCGGCTTCAAAGGTTTCCAGTCCGCCCTTATCCCGTACTTCCAGCAGGGCGTGGCCCAGCTCGTTCAGCTCGTCGATGTTCTCACATTCGTAGAGATGATCGTAGAGCCCCAGCACATCACTGTCAAAGCTGGTAAAGAATACTTCGCTGTACCGTTTCCCGTCTATCCCGATTTTGGCAAGGGCGGCCTGCAACTCCTGTGTCGTCGTGGGGAAATGTACCGTTGTCCCTACCTCAATCCCCATTAAGGGGTATAGGGCTGTATTGGTTATATAGGCTTCAAACATGGGCTCATTCCTCCTTTCCGGCCCGGTCAGCCAGCACCTCATAGATCCCGGCCATAATGTAATCGGCACAAGGGAGGGCAATCGCATTTCCCAGCACCTTGTAGCGTTGCAGAGGCCGGATCTCCATGCCGTCCGCCCCGTACTTTGTCCAGCCCTCCGGCAGCCCCATCAGCCGTTCACTTTCTGTTTCCGTCAGAAAACGGATACAGCCGCCCTCCGGGTCGCCCTCATACCAGAAGGCAAAGGGCGTTACATCACTGGCTAAAAGAGTGGGAAAAGGGTCAGTTGGTAATCCGAAGCTGTTTCGGAAGGCCGTTTCTTCCTGCCTTTTTGCCGCTCCCCGCATACGGAAGCACTGAAAGGGGTGGATGACTGGTATCTGCCGCCCTGTTTCAAAAGAAGCTGTTCGATCTCCTTCGGCGGCGGCCCGCCCGCCCTCTCCGCAAGGCGGAGGAAGTGGGAGCATTGGACGGGGCTTAAATAGTATGTCTGCGGCACGTCTGCCTCCAAAATCCGCCACGACGAAAATCCGCTGCCTTCGTGCCAGCCTTCGGGAGCCTGCCCAATACTGGGCGTCCATGAGCCGCCAGCACACATCAGGCGTTCCCCCTCGCACCATTCCGGCGTTTCCCCATCTTCCAGAAGGAGGCATTGGAACTTCGGTGTCCGAGAAGGCGGATAGGACGGCTCTAAAATCCATCCGGTCATTTGTAGAAAACGCTCCCATGACGTTTTCCCAAACAGCGATAGCTGGATATAGGTTATCAGTGGCATCCCTCATTTCCTGTATGATACGAAACGCCTGATAAAACAGGCTGGATTTTGCCCCGGCAAGGCCGGAGCGGTTGCCGATCAGAGAAAGGTTTTGACAGGGAGAGCCGAAGGTTATCACATGGACCGGCGGGATTTTCCCGCCGTCCACCTTCGTAATATCCCCCAAATGCACCATGTCGGGAAAGTGCCTTTTGGTTATGGAGATGGGCGCTTTTTCAATCTCGCTGGCCCAGACCGGACGGATACCGCACCGGGAAGCAGCCAGAGGGAACACGCCAATCCCGTCGAAAAGGCTCCCCAGCTTAATGTCCGGCATAGCCCGGGGTGCCGTGTCCCTTCACGGCAAGCACCCCTTCCAGCGTTGTCGCCGCAATGCCCAGCCGTCCGGCAACCGCAATATCGTTTTTTACATCCTCGTCCACAACGCTGCCACAGACAATCAGGGTATGGGAGCGCCGCAGCATATCCCGGCGCATATCAATCCCGGCCTTATGTTCCTCGGGAACGCTGTCATTCAAAAACAGCGGCAGGTACAAGAGCGGGCAGATCGGGGAAAAGCCCGCCTCATAAGCAAGGCGGCAGTAGTGGGCCGCCAGCTCCATATCAACATCCGGCTCGCCGCTCCATGCGGCAGTCAGGTATGCTAAAGGTCGTTTCATTGGTTGAGCCTCCATTTCTGTTTTGGTTTAGGGAAAAGCAAGAGTTCGCCCAACCCCTCCGCCCCTTCCCCCGGGAAGGGGAACGGCTCTGGAGAATTTATATCCCCGTCGCTTGACCGGGAAAAAGCATAACCGGGAGAAATCCGTCAAGGGTGCCTCTGGCACCGCCTGCGGCGGCGCTGCCCTTGACTGATTTTCCCGGCTATGCTACGGAATAACTGGCGACGGGGAATAATTTATATCTCCAGAGCTTCGGGGCGCGGGGCAGAGCCCCG
>NZ_JAJEQG010000063.1 GCF_020687245.1 Faecalibacterium longum CLA-AA-H243
TGATCGTCGGTCAGTTCTCCCGGACAGACCAGAAAACTTTCCAGCATTCCGGCACGGGTGCAAAGACGATGCACACGCTCTCTCCGGTTCAGCTCTGACATCCGGCGTTCAAGAATTTTCTCTCGGTGCTGACAAGATCGCAGCTTTTGCTCTGCTTTGGCTTTTTCGTTGCGGAGGTAGGCTAGGTCTGTTTTCGGTTGGGTCAATGGCATCACACTCCTTTTTCAGAAAATAAAAAGCCAAACAATCAGTATGGATGCACACTAATCATTTGGCCAGGGGAACATATTTAATTCTCACAATGCAATAGAATTTTCGCAGTAAAAGTTCTATTGCGTATCCATAATGGTTACTATCTGTGGTTTGGATTAGGACTATTTTGTGCGATGTAAATCAATTATTATTAACAGTGCTGTTATGCCTACAACTATTAAAAATCTGATGGTAAATTGAACTGGAAGATTTTGAAGAGCGTGGGTTAGCATTCCAACTTCTCCATCTTCAATCCATTGCGAAAACATTCGTAATTCTTCAAGCAAGGCAACTGAGAAAAAGGCAATCCCAGACACTCCGATGATGTAATTATATTTTGCCTTTTTGACAAGTACAAAATAGCAGTTTACGATTGTCAGAAAATACGAACAGCCAATCCAAAATACCCAACCAATGTTCCAATCCATAAACTTTCTTCACCCCTTTATGCAACCAGTCCTTTTATTATAGTAAGAGCTACTGCTGCAACAATGAAACATATTGCAATAATTTTTGAAATTAGATTCTCACTTATCGGATTGTATGAAGAAAATTTATTATATAGTATCAGCAACGCAGCATAAACAGGATAGCACCAAGGATTGATATTAAATAAATCGAAAAAGGAGCCAATCTCAGCGACTACAAGAGTTAGCACTAAAGCCCAATACGCTATCTTTTTTAATAAATCTGACATAGGCATTGTACCATAAACAGTAGTCTTAATTGAATGGAGTGTTCATATTTAATCAAGCAAGAATAACGTGAACAGCACGTTCGTAATCGGCTTTGCGAACATATATCGTATAGAGCGTTTGATAGTTGACCTTTTGAAATGCAGTTCCGGCTCTTTCACGGGTTCCCATCGAAAACAAAGACGGCGATGATAAATCGCGTACTTTTGTTCGATATCCGATTCCTTCTTTTTCTAAAAGAGATGTGTATTTTTGGTATTGAGATTGATTTGAGCAAACCACCAACTCTTTTTGATTAAAAAACGGTAGCATAAAAAACTCCTTGCTCAAAAACGGTTATCGGATATTATTTGAAATTTCAACATACCAAGTCTTTCCGGTCTTTGCAGCAATATTGACAACATAGTAGCAGCCAACGCGATTTGTTGCATCTACCAGAACACCAGCCCAAGAGGAATCAGGGTATTTTGTCCAGTCTTTCTGAGATGCAGGAATGTCAAAATCCTTGGTCTGCTCTCGATATCCGTTACTCGTCCATAAGCAATCCTTTCTTATTAAATTGATAAGTTTGAATTTCATTCAAAGCTATATTGCTGCATTGGAGTAACTCCTTTCGATTTGTGCATTGTGCCATCCTTTCTTACACTGTATACGCAGCAAGCAATATTGTCTACGTTTCTGTAATAAGATGGAGAAAATCTGTCACGAAATCGGGGTGAACGGTATATCAGCGGTGAACTGGAACCACCCATTTTCATAGAACATCGTATACTCTCCACTGTATTTTTCGAGAATCAGCCGGATGTTCGCAAGTCCAAAGCCATGCATCTGCGGTTCTGGTTTTGTCGTTGGAATGGAACCACTTATAATTACAACAGGTTCCGATGTGTTTCGGACAGAGATAAAAAAGTCTTGCTGTGCAACGGCCATGACATGAATCGCTTTATCGCCCTTATCATACTGCTGACACGCTTCAATGGCATTATCCAAAAGGTTTGATAGAAGCACTACCATATCGGAGACATCAAATGGAAGATTTGATAGATCATTCACTTCAAAATCAATGCTGATCTTCTTTTGAGTTGCTTCGGCAGCTTTTGTATTGAAAAGTGCGTCCAAGATGGGATGATGTGTGTTGACAAGGAATAGCCGATCAGTTTGCTGTTCGGTGATTTTTTCAAGATATTCTTCAGCGGCAGAATACTCTTGATTCTTCATCAATCGATTTAGGATATTCAGGTGCGCCCGGAAATCGTGAACTTTTTTCCTTTGGGCAGAATAAAGTTCGCTTGCCGAAGTCATGTTTTTCGATTGTAGCTGAATCTGCTGGTTAAGCATCAATAATTGTTCTCTTTCCGATGCGGCATATTCCATTCGCTCCAATAAAAAGAGGATTGCGATATTTGAAATAAAAATGAGAATGCAACAGCCAGCAGAAACAAATTCTTCTATATTGTGTCCGCTTGTAACGTAAAGTAGAATCACAAGCATTACAAACGATGCGCATGGAAATAGAAAGTAAAGAATCAGCTGCGAATGTTGAGCATCGCTTCTGGGTCTATTGCCCATACGCTGAAGCATCATTTTGCGAAATAGCGCAATAATAAATAATTCGGCTGAATAATAAGAGATTCCGTAGATTAGCGATAGTGTCTTGTTTGCTTGAAACGTCTGAGCATCCATCCCACAAACCGAAGTTGCAAGCATTCCGACTGCAAAAGATAAACTATAAGTCAAGAGATATTCTACAACGATAAGAAATAATAAAAACTTTCCTGAGATATTCTCATATAGAGTTCTGGCAACAATAAAGCAGGATAGTAGAATCAAGAGAATTTTGACGATTTGGTTTCGATTTAAGGCAATAACACTGAATTCAATGGATGCATACATTAAAATAGTTTGAACTATTACACCGACAAGAAATCTATGATTCCTCCAACGGTGCGAAGCAAAAGCGTCTAAAAACAGACATACGCAGACTGAATCTATGATTGTGTAAACCAAACTGATCAAAGCATCCATCTACTTTTACCTCGCCAATGTAAATATTTCTGTTTTAGCTCACTATAATTCTTTTCGCTTGGAGCCAGACAAAGACCACCGCGCAATTGGACTTTATTGTATTGAAAGATTTCGACATAGTGCATATTGACAAGATAGCTTTTTTGAATACGAAGGAAACCGAGTGGCTCGATTTTTTCGGATAGTTCCGTTATGTTGCCGTAAAATTGGTATGCTGGGCGTTTTTCGTCCAACAAGTGCATAACAATGATTCTTCGATGAGATTCTAAATACAGAATGTCATTTACAGGTACATCGATAATTTCAGAGTTGATTGAAATTGTGACAAGCTGTTTCCGTCGAAGTACTTCTTGGACAGCTGAATCAAAGTAGGAATCAAGTTTAGCAGAGAGATCTGCTTTTAGTAAGTAACGAAAGGCTTGAACCTCAAATCCCTCTGGAGCATACTGAATGAAATTTGTAATGAAGATAATCACAATATTTTCATTTTCTGCTCGTAACTTTCTGGCAAGCTCAATTCCATTTGTTTCGCCCATATCAATATCCAGAAGCGCAATATCATACGGAAGTGATAAGTCTATTTGACTTGGTTTAGAAAATCCATAAAATCTTGATGATACCTGTGTTTCTTCGGTTTTCTTTTCAAGTGTTTCAATGATAGAATCAACGATCTGCCGTTCATCGTCACAAACCAAGACATTCATTTTGAAATCCCTCCATTGCACATGTGCACATGGGACCGCTTTTCATTACACAACATACAGCCCTGTTCCTTACAAGTATAATACGATTATGCCAAAACTTCAAATAGTCAAAAGCCTTTGGTTGACGATTGACTTGTAATATGGCGAAAGGTAGCTTTGGTGTGCTCCCCTAATGCTGGATGTCCACTGTTAGGGAACATACTATCTGTACGCACACCGATTTCGTTACAAAATTTCTCTGTTTTGCTACAAAATTGTGGACGTTGATTGATTCTTGTGCTTTGATGTTATCATAGTTGACCTAATATGTGCATAAGAGGGGAGAAAATCAAATGAGAGGAATAATAATAGTTTTAATGGCGATTTTAGGCGTGATATTCCCTAAATTTTTGGTGAAAGCAATTAAAAGCACTGATAAAAATGATGCTGGTGGAGGTCTTTTGGGTTCACAGATCACTTTTGGAATGCTGATGCTGATAATTGGTATATTTCTCAATTCGTGTATTTAAGGCCGAGTGTTTCGCAAATCCATGCAAAGATAATATGCCATAAAACCGTATTATCAGGTCACAGGAGGACAAAAATGGACAAGAAAAATGATTTCTTTCTTGGTGCGCCTTTACCACTTTGGGGGTGCGTTTCGATATGGCTTGGTAATCTTGTGAGACTAACCCCTGAAAGTGCAGTGCCGTATGCTTGGGCTGCTTTGTTTTTCTCATATGGAATTGTAGCCTTGTATTATATTCAGATGGCAATATCTTTCAAAAGTTGTAGTAATAGCCCAAAAGTGAAGTCCGCATGGATTATGTTGGGAATTTCGACACTATTTTTAGTGGGTTCGATAATTTTAGCTATTCGATAAAGGAAGGTAAAGTCTCTAAACAAGAAGCAAAGGGGGATTTTTGATGGCTTGTAAAAATTGTGGTTATGAAAACAAGTTGGGTGTTCGATATTGCCAACGGTGCGGTCAGTATATTGAACCAAAACGGACATTGGCACAAGAAGTTAAATCGTGGGATTTTAGAAGTCTCGCTGGTGTTGGCCGTAGAGATGTGAATATTGCGCCGCTGTTTACTGCATCACCCGTTCAAACTCCAGCAAAAGCACACCAAACGCCCTCGCCTGTTGAACCGATGCCAGACGGAAGATGGTATTGCCCGGACTGCGGAACATTAAATGCTTCTTCTGAACGTTTTTGCAAAAACTGTGGAAAAGTTCGATAACTATCGTTTAGCATTAAAAACTACGGAAGCTTTACGCTGAAAGCTGTAACTTTAAGCA
>NZ_JAJEQG010000064.1 GCF_020687245.1 Faecalibacterium longum CLA-AA-H243
GGTAGGGAGGGGGGATTCGAAACACCCCTCCCTACCTCTGGCCCGCGCGGAGCGCAAAGCCATTTGACCGAAAAAGAAAACCAGCCCCGCGCCACCAGCGCGAGAAGCAGCTTAAAGAAAAAAACAGCTCTGCCTCTGGCCCGCGCGGAGCGCAAAGCCATTTGACCGAAAAAGAAAACCTGCCCCGCGCACAGGCGCGCGCCGCAGCCTGGAAATAAAAAAGACTTCTGCACGGTGAAATGCAGAAGTCTTTTTGCTTATCCAAGAATCTCTTCTCCGCTGGAATTGGTAACAGTCAGCTCCTGTCCGGTCAGACTGGTGACAAGAGCGATATAGCTCGTCCCGGCCTCGATGTTCATGGTGCGGCCATCGGCGTCGTAAAGCAGGAGCGTGTTGTCCCGGCCCTGCGTCCAGGTGATGGTCCACAGATGCCCGCCGTTGAGCCAGACGCCGCCGCCCATGCTCAAATCGTAGTCGTAGGTCCTGCCGTCGTCCCGCAGCTCGGAGGCGCTGAACAGCACCAGCAGATTATCGAACCCGGCCTGCTGGCCGTTGTTGGCGTCCAGCTGGGGCGTGCCGTCGGCGTGGAGCATCCGGTAAAGCCCGCTGTCGGCGTCGTAGGAAAAGCCGGTGGCGTTGTCGTCGTCAAAGCAGACCCGGACATTCACCGCGTCCGGCGCGGTGGCGTCCGGCAGTTTGCCGTCTGCTTCCTGCGGAAGAAGTGCAGGGAGGGACAGCACTGCGTCGGCCCCGGAGGAAGCACTGTCCGACGCAGCAGATACGACGTTCGTCACCCGGGATTCCGTCAGAACAGAGGAGATACTCAGCTCGTCCAAGACATTAGAGATGGCCTCGCCGCTGGTGTACCACAGCGGTGCGTTGCTCCACTCACTGCCGCAGTCGAAGGCGGTGCGCCCGGCTTCCAGAGCATCCACGGCCCGGATGGAATAGTAATCGAGGAAGTTCTGGTCGAACTGTCCCCCGCCCCGCTGTACCGGAATGGGCTGCTGACCCACCAGAAGCCGCCAGTAGATGTCCTGACCGGCGGCCACCGGTCCGACCTTCGGGGTCGCGGCCAGCGCCGGATAGACGAGGCAGAGCTCAGTGGACGTACCTACCTCGGTGAGGGCTTCCAGCACCACCGACGCCGAGGAAAGGCCCCACTGAGTGGTGGAGGCAGTGCTGTTCTCAATGGCCACGGCCACCGGACGCTGGCCCTGCCACTCGAGGGCAAGGCCGGTGAGCGGGTCGGTGGGAGCGGGCGTTTCCGGCTCACTGTCGCTGGGCAGAAAGGCGCAGCCTGCCAGCAGCGCGGCGGCCAAAATGAGGCAGAGCGCAGTTCGAATGCGTTTCATTGTCATGTCCCTCATGGGCTTACTGGTAGCTGAAATTGCTCAGCTCGTCGTTGTCCACCAGTGCAAAGTAGGTCTTGCCCCGGTTGAGGGTCATCTCTTCGCCGGACTTGGTGTAAAGCTTGAGGGGGTTGGTGGGATAGGTCTTTTCCCAGCGGCCCACCTGCACGCCGCCGCGGGTGAAGAGGTAGGCGTCGCCGCCCTTGATGTACTGCACCTCCTGCACGTCATGGGAGTCGCCTGCGTAGGCGTCCATGTCGGCGAAGCAGACCACGACGTTCTCGAAGGTGAGCTGCTCACCGGTCAGCTCATCGACGGTGTTCTCGGTGGCCTTCTTGGAGGAGTTGTACATCTGCATCGCGTAGGTGTGGCTGAGTGCGGAGTAGCTGAACGAGGTGCGGTAGCTCTCTGAATGTACGATGGCGATTTTTTTGGCCGAGGGTTCACCCTTGAGCTTGTTGACCTCGTCGGTGCGGTAGTCGGCAAAGTGGAAGAACGTCCCCTCGCTGGGAGCGTAGAGGCTGATGCCGGCATCAGAAGCGGCCTTGCAGATCTCCTTGCCGGAGGTGAACTCGGTGTGCTCGTAGGCCACATCGCGGCCGCGGTTATTGCGGTGGGAGACGATGGGGTGGATGGGGGTCTTGAAATAATTCTTGCCGCCGATGTTCAGCCCGGAGTAGCCGTACACGCTGACGAACTGGGTGCAGAAGATGCTCTCGCCGTCGTGGTAGTAGAGGATGTCCCAGGGCATGAGCAGCTGCAGGAACTGGTCGCGGCCTGAGCGGATGGGGCCGACCTCGGGGATGCTGTCGGCGTCGCTGAACACGGCGCACAGGCGGGTGATGCCGCCCTCGACCTTGGCCTCGATGAGCAGGTCGGCGCTGCCGATGCCCCGCTGGGGGCGGGCATTCTGGCGCTGGGAGTTGGCGATGTTGTTCACCATCACAGCCACCGGGCGGCTGTTGGTGCTGCGCTCGGCGCCGGTGAGGATGTCGGCGTCGTACTCAGGCATGACGCCGAAGGCCGGGTCAAGCTGTTCGCCCTCGGGCGGCGGGGTGACGGCCATGTCGCTGGCAGCTTCCGACGAAGCAGCGGTCTCCCCTTTTTTTGCCAGACCCTTAAGCAGGCCGGGCAGCTTGCCGCCCAGCGCGGCGCTTCCAGCCGCAGAGCAGCCGGTCAGGGCCAGCGCTGCCGCTGCCAGCCCGGAAATATGAAGGACAGACCGACGAGAGATTTTCATGATAAAACAGCCTCCTATCAAAAAGCCCCGCCGCATACGGGCCGGGACAGTGCGTTCTGCTTTGATTGTACTGGTTCGCGCCTCATTTGTAAAGAGGAAGTTGCCGCCAGAACATCCGCGTCCCAGAGAGGTGACAGTAAAACTGGCTTTTATAAAAAGAACGGGTGCGCTCCCGGCGGGGGTCTGTGTGCTGCGGAAAGGCACTTTTTTGCGCTTCCCTCTTGCTTTTTTGGCGCGGGTGTGGTAATATTATTCGGCAGTATCTGTAAATCTGAAAATATGCGCTCGTAGCTCAGCCGGTAGAGCATCTGACTTTTAATCAGAGGGCCAGGGATTCGAGTTCCCTCGAGCGCACCAAAATCCCACGAAGAATCGTAAGATTCCTCGTGGGATTTTCCATTTTCTGGGGCTCTGCACACTTTTGCACACTTTTTGCACACCGGCGGGAAAGCCGTGTTTTTCCTTGCATTGTCTGCATTCTGTGCATCGTGAGCGTTTTTTCCATACTTTTTTCAGGCGAACAGCAGGCGGGTGAACTCACGCCGCTGCTCGGGGTTCATCTGTCGGACAACTTTCAGCATCCCTTCCGGGGTGATCTGGATGCTGTCCGGCAGATTTTCTTTTACCGGCACAGAGCCGGATTTGGGGGAGCCGATGTCCTGTGAATAGAAGTCTGCTTCCAGCTTCTCAGCCAGCTCCAACCGGGGCTTGTCCTGCGTGTGGGCGTAGGTGTCCATCAGGATGCCGGTGGTGGCGTGACCGGTGTTGCCCTGCACGGCTTTAATGTTGCCGCCGGATTCAATCAACTGGTAAGTGGCACTGGAGTGGCGCAGACCGTGGAACACGATCTTCTCAAACTCCGGGTGCTCTGCACGCCAAGTGCGGTACCATTTAGAAAGGGCTTCCGGGGCAACAGGCATACCGTTGGGCAGGCGGAAGAGCTGGCCACAGTTGCGATATCTGCCATCCATGGCAAGCTCGTCCTGACGGAGCTTTTCCAGCCAAGCCAGCAGTTCCTCTTTCAAGGGTTTCGTCAGATAAAGGGTGCGGCTGGATTTCTTGGTTTTCGGCTTCTTCAGCACCAGTGCGGAGCTGCTGCCCTCACGCTGGTCGGGGAAGATGTGGTAGATCTGATTCGGGTCGGTCTTTTCCAGTGCAGCCTTTTCGGTGCGCTGTAAGCTCCTGCCGACCGTGATGGTCCCACGTCCATCCGCTGCATCAAAGTCGATGTCTCCCGGCTGCAAGCCAAGGATCTCTCCGACACGCAGCGAGAGAATCATGCTCAGATGAACAGCAAGGTGGAGCGTAGGGTCGGTCATGGTCTGCAACGCAGCAAGCATGGTCTTTTCGTCCCAGATGGCACGTTCTTCCGAGGTCGATTTCGGGGCTTCTCTCGGAATCGGTGACTTGAGGAGCAGACCCCACTCAACGGCATAGGAAAAAGCAGTCTTGAGCATGGCATGGACTTCCCGGATGGAAGCACCCGTCAGAAACTGCCGCTTCTGTTTGTCGGTGAGCGTTTGCTTGACACCCTGCTTATACAGTCCGCGCGGTGTCCGGCTCAAAGTGGCGTAGAACTGTTCGAGGTCATACGTCTGAACCTTCTGAATCTGCTTCTTGCCGAGATAGGGCACGACAAGATTCTGAATCATGGCTACCGTGTGGGTGTAGGTTTTGGGTGCCCACTTGTGCTTGCTGGACTGGATGGGGAGCCACTTGTACAGCATTTCTGCTACCGTCATTGCATCAGGTATGAGGAACGTACCGTCCAAGAGTTCTTTCTCTACCGAGATCTTGCGGTCTTGCGCTTCCTTCTTGGTTTTGAAACTCTCCCAGCCTTCACAGATCCGGCCAGCATGGTCTTTGTATTTGAAACGAACGGAGTAGGAATCTCCGCGCCTGAGAATAGATGCCATAGATGTTCCCTCCCTCAGACCGCAGCAAACCAATCGTCAAAGCTCTGCTTGCTTACCCGGATGCTGGTACCGAGGCGGATCACCTTGAAGTCTTTCGTGGTGTTGCACAGATTGTACGCAGCACGGTTGGAGATCGCCAACAGTTGGGCGATCTCTTCCACCCGGTAAACGAGCGGGGCGTGTCGGACGATTTTGCTGGTCTGGTCAGAAGGTTCTACGGCAGGGGTTTCGGACAATTTCATTGTAGGGGATTCGGGCGCGATTTTCAAGTC
>NZ_JAJEQG010000065.1 GCF_020687245.1 Faecalibacterium longum CLA-AA-H243
AAGATTTTCTTTCCGCTGTCCTTGATCATCCGCTGAAAGTCTGGGCGGTCATCCGTTTTGGCAGAGTAGGCACGGTCAATGTAGGTGCCGACCACGGTGATGCCGTTCTTCTCGGCGTAGTCCTTGCAGTCGCGCAGCTGTCCCTCAATGGACGCTTCACGCTGGCTGTCGGATGAATAGCGGGCGTAGATTACGGCGGTCATGGTTGCACCTCCTTGGCGCGTATTCGACTTGCCTTTATAGTATCGGGTCAAGCGCAGCTTGTCAACAATCTGCGAGCAGATTGAAATGTGAAAATTGCGAAACGCAGCGAAAAAGGTGAGAGCAAGAATCGTCCCGTGGCCACAAATTTTCAATTCTTGAAAATTCTTGCCCCTTTGGGACAGCTTCTTGTTGGGGCGTGCCTGCCCCAAACCCTGCTAGGAACGAGTACAGCAAACTGGAATTGTTTACTTCTTCATCTTAGGTGCAATAAGTAGCACGACTGTCACAAGAACATACAAACCATACAGTAACCAAGTAATGGTATTGTTCCAAGGAAAACTCATTTCTGGATGGTTCACCGCAAACATTATAAATGCAACAGCTATAATCAGCATTACCAAACCGACGATTCTTGATGTGCTCTTTTTCATGTAAATAACCTCGCCAAATTCTTATTTGTTGAACTAAGCCGAGTATACCATACTCTCCAATGAAAGAACACCCCGATATAGTGAAATTTTGCCATTTTTCTGCGTACGTGCGTACACGCTCCGCAGGGATTCTAAGGGGCTTGGCCCCTTGGCACACAGACTTTGGCACAAAGTCTAGTGTGTTACACCTTGTCAGAGGTGTACAGGCTCCCGGTACGCACGTACGCAGCGACTACCCCCAAACGCGCCATATAGGGGGACGACCAAGTTCGCACAAAGCGAACTTGATTCCGCAAAGCAAAAGGCAGGATACCACTATCATAGTGATACCCTGCCTTTGCTCGTTTAACGCTCTGTGTAGTCCTTCCGCAGAACTTCCGATAAACAAAAAACGTACCCGAACCCTTTCTCGTAAAGAATCGGGTTCGAGTACGAACTGTATGGTGGACGGTACAGGACTCGAACCTGTGACCTCCTGCACGTCAAGCAGATGCTCTACCAGCTGAGCTAACCGTCCATATTCTGTTGCGTCGTGACGACTCTGATATAATACCATGACTCGCCCGAAAAAGCAATACTTTTTTCGAAAAAATTCTGATTTTCTTTTCTGCGCCCCGAAAAAAGGGTACAAAAAAGCCCCGGCGGCGTCCAAAGAGCGGACAGCGCCGGGGAGAAAACAGGGAAAATTACAGCTTTGCTTCGGGGAAGCCCTCGAGCTTCGAAGTGCAGTGGGGGCAGCGGACAGCCTTGATAGAGATCTCGCTCTGGCAGTAGGGGCATTTCTTGGTGGTGGGCTCCTTCGGCTCTTCCACGGGCTTCTTGTGCAGCATATTGATGGCCTTGATGGTCACGAACAGCACGAAGGCCACGATGAGGAAGTTGATGATGGCGTTGAGGAAAGCACCGACGCCGATGCCAACATCGCCGATCTGGATGACGACATCCGAGAAATCGGCGTTGAAGAACAGACCGATGATGGGGGAGATGATGTCGTTTACCAGAGAGTTGACGATCGCGGTGAAAGCCGAGCCGACGACCACACCAACTGCCATGTCGAGCACATTGCCGCGCATGGCGAAGGCTTTGAACTCTTCAAAGAAATTCTTGATGCCGCTGGTTTTCTTTTCTGACATGATAAGTACCGCTCCTTTTGCCGCAGATGGCATGATATACCTATATAATACAAAAAGACGGCAATATTTTCAAGTCAGACCTGATGCTCTGCGATCCACTGGCTCATCTGCTGGGCGATGGCCTTGATGGAGCCGTCGTTGAACGGCACCTGCAGACCGGCGGTCTCGCACAGCTCGGTGTAGCTGGCCGTGCCGGCACGGCGGACGAGGCGCAGATAGCGCTCCCATGCATCTTTCTGGTCATGGAGGCTCAGCAGGAAGAACTGCAGAGCGGCCATGGTGGACAGGCAGTAGTCGATATAGTAGAAGGGGCATTCGTAGATGTGGAGCTGACGCTGCCAGCCTGCACCGCGGCCATAGAAGGGCAGAGCGTCAAAGTCGATCCAGGGGCGGTACTTGTGCTCCAGCTCCAGCCAGGTCTGGTTGCGCTGGTCGGGGGTCAAATCGGGGTTCTGGTACATGATGTGCTGGAACTCATCCACCGCGCAGCCGTAGGCCAGGAAGAGGAAGCTGTCTTCGGCGTGGAGCAGGGCATACTTGTCGGTGTCCTTGCCGAAGAGCAGGTGGTGCCACGGTGCGGTGAGGAACTCCATGGCCATGGAGTGGATCTCGGCGCTCTCCATGCCGGGGCATTCGAGGTCGGCGGGGATCTTCGGATCGCGCTCAGCCACATAGCCCTCGAAGGCGTGGCCGCACTCGTGGGTCAGAACATCCACGTCAGCGGAAGTATTGTTCCAGTTGGCGAAGATGAAGGGGGCTTTATAGGAGGGCAGGCTGGTCATGTAGCCGCCGGACATCTTGCCGGGGCGGCTCTTGACGTCGAACAGCTCGTTGTCCTGCATGAAGTCGATGAACTCTGCCGTCTCGGGGCTGAGCTCATGGTACATGGTGCGGGCTGCGGCCATCCGGGCGTCGTAGCCCTCGATGGGCTTGGGGTTGCCGTCCTTGAAAGCCACCGGCAGGTCGGCAAAAGTGGGGTGCTGGATGCCGGTGCGCTTGTTCTTGAGAGCGATGACCTTCTGCAGCTCCGGCACGACGTCGTGGGCTACCTGGTCGCGGAAGCGCTTGATGTCCTCAGGGCCGTAGCCGATGCGGTTCATCCGCACATAGGACAGCTCGCTGTAGTCGTGGAAGCCCATCACCTGAGCCTGCTGGTTCAGGTTCTTAACGATTTTGGTGTACAGCTCGTCCAGCTCGGCGCGGTGGGCGTCGAAGTAACCGGCCTCGGCCTCATAAGCGGCCCGGCGGGTGGCGGCATCGGTGCTCTCCTTGTAGGGGCCAAGCTGGGGGATGGTGAGCTGCTTGCCGTCCAACTCCACCAGCGCACCGCCGTAGATCTGCTGGTAGGTGCTGACGAGGGCGTTGTACTCCTGCTGAAGGGCCACGGTGCGCTCATCCATGCCCAGCACGGCGTTCTTCATGCCGGCCACGCAGGTGGAGCCGAAGGCCTCGGTCAGGGCGTCCACATGGGGGTTGGCGAGGAAGGCGCGGCTGATCTCGACGCTGGCGTTGGACACTGCCGGGCCGTTGGCATCGAAGAAGTCCTGCTCAGCTTTCCAGTAGGCGTCGCGGGTGTCGCAGGTGTAGTGGATGTTGGCGAGGTTGGCCGCCGTGTTGTAGTCGGCGAAGGCGCGGCTCTGCTCGTAGTAAACCTCCACAAGGGCCTCGCCGCTGTCAGCGGCAGCTGCTTTTGCGGTCAGCTCTTTGCAGCGAGCCAGCAGCGCGTCGATGTCAGGGCGGGTATAGGTCATCTCACTGAATTTCATCGTGAAAAATCCTTTCCGGGGCGGGAAAGCCCCTTTCAATATCATGCCCATCTTATCACGTTTGGGCCAAAAAAGAAAGACTTTGAGCATATGTGATAAATTCTGCGGCTTTGTTTTAGCAAACCTGTTGCATCCCATGATTGAAACAGGGCGAAAAAAAGCATATAATAACAGTATCAACAGAGTAAGGCCATGCGCGTCAAGTGCCGCATCAACGGGGAGTTGTGCTGCGGACGAAGGGAGACCCGCGGTGCATGGCCTGCATCCCGCTGCTGCATGGACTTGGGTGCGGGCGAGGCCGTCTGCACGGCGTCGTCCGGAAGTGAAGTTTGTTGAACTCACGCCCTCCTTTGTGCGGTTTGTCACAGGGGAGGGCGTTTCTTTCTGCTCCCCCGCAGTTCCTGAAAAACAGGAGGACAGTTGATATGAAAAACGAATCCAGAATCTCCGTGCGCACCCTGACGGCGATGGCCCTGCTCATCGCCATGAGCATCGTCTTTTCCCGGGTGCTGAGCATCTCCACCGGCTTTGTCCGGTTCAATCTGGGCAGTCTGCCGGTGCTGCTGGCGGGCATCCTCTTTGGACCGTGGGCGGGTTTCGTCGTGGGCATGGTGGCCGACATCATCGGCGGCGTGCTGGCTGGCTATGCCATCAATCCGCTCATCACGCTGGGTGCGGCGTCCATCGGCCTGGTCGGCGGCTTGGGCTGGCAGAAGCTTTCCCATCTGCGCACCGGCAACCGGCTGTGGTGCAGTGTGCTGGCGGCACACTTCGTCGGCTCGATGGTCATCAACTCGCTGGCGCTCCACATCTTTTACGGCTATGCATGGGCAGTGCTCATCGCCCGCATCCCAAATGCGCTGGTGCTCACGGCTGTGAATACGGTGCTGCTGCGTATTCTGCTCGAGAATCGGGCGCTGATGGCAGTGGCGAAACGATAAAGGCTTGCGCTCCGCGCGGGTGCGCCTGCGGCGTGGGGCAGGTTTTCTTTTTCGGTCAAATGGCTTGCGCTCCGCGCGGGCCAGAGGTAGGGAGGGGTGTTTCGAATCCCCCCTCCCTACCTCTGGA
>NZ_JAJEQG010000066.1 GCF_020687245.1 Faecalibacterium longum CLA-AA-H243
GCTTCACAGGACAGCAGCACGGTGGCGTTGTAGGTCTTGCCCTTGGCACTGCGGCAGTCCTTCAGACGCACACGGCCATCCCGCAGCAGCTTGTCCGCCACATGAGCGTCCAGTCGCTTGCCCAGACGCTTAAAGAACGCATTGTCCTTCCACAGCACAAAACGGCACTCCCGGTTCTCGCAGAACCAGCCCTTTTCACGCTCCACAACATTTGCACCACAGTTCGGACAGACACCAATAATCTTGCTTTTCATAAGTGCATTCGCTCCCTTCGCAGCCTCGGTGGTTTTTACCAGCGAGGAGATCGTCTCTTTGATTTCAGTCATAAAAGTTTCCGGCTCCATTTCGCCACGCTCGATTTGCAGCAGTTTCGCTTCCCAATCAGCGGTCATTTCCGGGGATTGAATTTCTTCGGGCATCACGGTAATCAATGCCTTGCCCTTGTCGGTGGGCAGCAGCACCTTGGCTTTCTTGCTGCCCTTGCGCTCCAGAAAGCCCTTCTGCACCAGCTTTTCGATGGTGGCGGCTCTGGTAGCCGGGGTGCCGATGCCCTGACGTTCCACGCCCTCCGGCATACTGTCTGCACTGGCGGTTTCCATCGCATGAAGTAGAAGGTCCTCGGTGAAATGCTTCGGCGGGGACGTTTGCCCCTCTTTCAGTTCGGCACCGGCAACGCTGCACTGGCTCTGCTCCTGCACATCCGGCAGAACAGCCGGTTCTTTCTGCTTGCCCAGCAGCTCGCCCAGCATTTTTCGCTCCACCGCTTTCCATCCCTCGGACAGCACAACTTTGCCTTTTGCGGTAAATTTTTCGCCTGCGCAGATGGTAGTCAAGGTGGTTTCTGCATAGCAGTAAGGTTCACCCACGGCGCAGAGCAGCTGTGCGGCAATCAGCCGCAGGATATTCCGCTCCCCGGCAGGGAGGGCGGCAAGGTCTGCTTTTGCCATGCTTTTCGTGGGCAGCAGCGCATGATGGTCGGTGACTTTGCTGCCATTGATGACCTGCTGCACATGGATGGGAAACGGTTTCTCCACGGCAAACGCCCCGCCCGTATCTGCCACAAGCCCCGGAAGGGATGCCGCAATATCCTCCGTCAAAAATCGGCTGTCCGTGCGGGGATAAGTGATGAGCCGCTTTTCGTAAAGACTTTGGGCATAATCCAAGGTCTGCTGCGCCGTAAATCCCAACAGACGGTTTGCATCCCGCTGCAATGCGGTAAGGTCATAGAGCTGCGGCGGGCTTTCGGACTTTTCCTTGCGTTCCATCTTCTGCACCGTAACACGCTCCTCCTTTCGGCATTTGGAAAGCAGCAGTTCTGCATCCGCTTTCTGAGCAAACCGTTTGCTAGATGCTGTACCGCCGTCTGCAAGGGTCAGGGCAACCGTGTAGAATTTCTCCGGCACAAAGGCGGCGATGGCAGCTTCCCGGACAACCGTCATGGCAAGTACCGGGGTCATAACACGCCCCACCGCCAGCGGTTGACCGTACAGGCACGAAAAAAGCCGGGACGCATTGATGCCGACCATCCAGTCGGCACGTTCCCGGCAGAGTGCTGCGTTGTACAGCGCATCGTATTCAGTTGACGGTTTCAGGTGGGCGAACCCTTCTCGGATGGCATTTTCCTCCATGCTGGACAGCCACAGGCGGGAAAAGGGCTTTTTGCACCCAGCCTGCTGGTACACCAAGCGGAAGATCAGTTCTCCCTCACGTCCGGAATCTGTAGGATAGTTCTCGGAGGTGACTTTTCTGACATTGTTACTCGATGGCATCCAATGGGCCGATAAAGCGGTAGAAAATCTGGATTTTCTGGACGTATTCGCCATCGACCTTTTCCGCTTTGGATACCAGAATCTTGTCAATCAGCTGATGCAGAATCTTATAGTTCAGTTCGGTGATGCCAGCGTACTTGCTGACTTCATCAATAAAATCCTGAATCTTGTCCAGCTGACCGTGTTCAGCACGGCCTTCCCGCTCGTACTGCTCAATCTTCTCGGTCAGTTCAGCCTGTTCTTTGTCGTAGCGATCTGCAAGCATTTGAAAACGTTTCTCCGGGAGAAGTCCCTTTGATACGTCCTCATAAAGTTTTGCATACAGGTCTTCGATTTCTGCGATTCGTGCTTTACACTGCTTCAAATCCCGTTTGTGCTGCGCCCGGTCAGAGGACATCCGGAGGTGCATCTGATTTGCAATCTTCTTCACAAGGGCTTCCCGATTGCTCACAGCGGCCTTTGCGTGTGCCTGAATGTCCGCAAGGACAGCTTCATGCAGAACACGGGCTTCCAAGTTGTGAGAGTCACAGGCTTTCGCACCATATTTCCGATAAGTGCTGCAACAATAAAAGGTCTGATCCAGAACACTATTACGTTTGCGCCTGTGCTCAACCTTGACTAACATCGTTCTGCCGCAGTCTGCACAGCGGACGATGCCTTTGAAGATATTGTCGTAGTCGGTCTTATCGCACATAAAACTACTGGAACGGCTGTAAAGGATTCGCTGCACGTTCTCCCAACGGTCTTGTGGGATGATTGCTTCATGTGTATTCGGAACGATAGCGCGTTCTTCAAAAGGAATATAACGCCGCTTTTTGGATTTCATGGACACGGTGGGCTTGGCTTCATAGATGATGTGTCCGGCGTAGACCGGGCTGTGCAGAACCTGACTGATATAGGCACTGTCCCAATCATACATCTTTTCATCATCAATAAAGCGGCCAAACATCTCTTTCTTGTAGTAACACGGCTTCAAGACTTTTTCATCGTGGAGCCGCTTGGCGATGCGGTGAAGCCCCAGCCCTTCCTCTGCCATTGAATAGATATACTCAACAACGGGGGCGGTGTTCGGGTCGATCACAAGGTGATTGTGGTCGGCAGGGTCTTTCTGGTAGCCAAACGGTGCGCCGCTGGAGATATACTTTCCGCTTTTCTTGCGTGTCCGAAGGGCACTCTTGATTTTTCGGGAAGTGTCTTTGGCGTACATTTCATTGATGATGTTTCGGAACGGGGCAATATCCATCTGAGATTGCTCGTTGGAATCATAACCATCGTTGATTGCAATATAGCGGACACCGTGTTCAGGAAAGAAGATTTCCATATACGTTCCGGTTTCGATGTGGTTGCGTCCAAGTCGGGACTGGTCTTTGGTAATGACTGTTGCCACCTTTCCTTCCCGGATATCATCCAGAAGTTCCTGAAAGGCAGGGCGGTCAGAGTTCGTACCGCTGTAACCATCATCAACATAGTACTGGCAATTCCCGAAACCGTTGCGTGTGGCATACTCCATAAGCATCGCCTTTTGAGTGCGGATGCTCAGGCTTTCGCTGTTTGAACCGTCATCTTTTGACAGCCGGCAGTATAAAGCAGTTACTTTTTTGTCCTTTTCCATGTGTACCTCCATAATGGAAAAGAGACCTCATCAATCACATTGTAGCGGATGCTGCGTGATGATGCAAGCCCTTTTCCGCAGTAAAACGTCCAATTAGCCAGCGGCGAGATACGATTCGGCAGTTTTACGAATTTCTTCTTCCGCAAGCCGCTGAAAAAGCGTATTCATCGGCACATTGCCGATATAATGGCGTTCCACGATCAGGCGCACGGACTTCGGACTTCTCGGCGCACGTTTGCGTGTGGTGGGCTTCTTCTCAGATTTTTCTTTGTTCAAGGGCAGACCTCCTCATTCATGTGGTGCAAATACGGAAAGGAATGGATGGATTCTATTCGTTTTTCTCTTTTTGTTTTATTACGTTGGTTAGGTGAAAGTTTTCTTTGATACAGTCTTAAAGGCTGCTATACTGCATAGGAAAAATATCTTTTGCAGATGCCATTAAGAATCTGCATCACAGAATCGTGATTTTGGCGGTTCTTGAATCGTGAAAAACGCAGAACTATTCAACATTTGGAATTTTCACAAAGATGTGATTGGGCGAAGAAAACCGCGTTCGTCTGCGCTCGATCAATCCCGCAGCGTCCAATTCCTTAAGCGCACTGGAAACACTGACAGTGCTGCGCCCTAGCTGCTCAGCCAAAGAGCAAATCGTAAAAATGACAAACACGAAACCACGTTCATCTATCCAGAGATTTTTCTGCGAGAGCGTGGCACGGTCGAGCAGCAGCGCATAAGTCATTTTTGCAGTCTGGCTCAGGTCAAGTTCCAAAAGGAAGCGTGGGTATGGGAGAAACGGCGGCAGCGGAGTTTGCGTGGTAAGATATTCTGAAATGTTGATCACCTCCAGCTGAAGCAGAAATCAGAAACAAAGAGTATGTAACGAGAATTGGTGGGTTCCAATTCTCCAGTCGCAGAAAAGCACGAAACAAGTGCTCAACTGCGTTAATAAGTTAAGGTCTCCCATATTGGTCCTCGACTTCCCTAGGAGTGGGGAATCGTCCGGCGGCGGGCTTGCACCGCACCATTGGCATTTCAGCCACCCCGTCTTCGTTATGACCGGGCTGCGAGTTACAGAAGTACCTTTTGTGAAG
>NZ_JAJEQG010000067.1 GCF_020687245.1 Faecalibacterium longum CLA-AA-H243
GTTCTGTGCGGCCGCACAGAACCCTCTTTGCCTTATAAATAGTTCTTGCAAATGCAGATAAACCTGTTATACTACTGTATTGGAGGGTTGAAGTAAATGCAGGAACAAAACGAAACAAATTTGAACCGCGCACCGGCGTGGCGTGCGTTCCGGGCCGCAGCGCCTCAGACGCTGCCGGTGTTTGCCGGATATTTGGTGCTGGGCCTCGGCTACGGCATCTATGTGCAGTCGCTGGGCCTGCCAGTCTGGCTGCCGCCCCTGATGGGTACGGTAGTGTACGGCGGCTCGCTGGAATTCGTGCTGGCGTCGCTGCTTCTGGGCAGCTTTGCGCCGGTGTCGGCCTTTCTGATGGCGCTGATGATCCAGGCGCGGCATCTTTTTTACGGCCTGACCATGCTGCAGCGCTACCGCGGCTACGGCCTGCGCAGCGCCTACATGATCTTCGCCATGAGCGACGAGACCTTTTCCATCACCTGTTCGGCAGAGCCGCCCGAGGGCGTGGATAAGGGCTGGTTCATGTTCTTCATCACCCTGCTGGACCAGATCTACTGGGTCGCCAGCGCGGCCATGGGCGCGGCCCTCGGCGCTGTCCTGCCCTTCAGCACTGAGGGCGTCGATTTCGTCATGACGGCCATGTTTGTGGTCATCTTCCTCAACCAGTGGGAAAAGGAAAAGCAGCACGCCAGCGCCATCATCGGCATTGCCGCCCCGCTGGTCTGCCTGCGCATCTTCGGCTCAGGCAGCTTCCTCATCCCCTCGATGGTCTGCATCCTTGTGGCACTGCTGCTGCTCCGCCGCCCCATCGAGGCCAAAGAAAGCGAGGCGGCAAAATGAGCAATATCCAGTTCATCCTGACCATCGCCGTCTGCGCGGCGGCGACCATGCTCACCCGCTTTCTGCCCTTTCTGGTGTTCGGCTCCCGGGGCGGCAAGGTGCCTGAGGTGGTGGAGTATCTGGGCCATGTGCTGCCTGCCGCCATCTTCGGAATGCTCATCGTCTACTGCCTCAAGGGCGTCAGCCTCACCTCGGGCAGCCACGGCATCCCGGAGGCCATCGCCATCGGTGTGACCGTCGCCCTCCATAAGTGGAAGCATCAGACGCTGGTTTCCATCGCCGGCGGCACGCTGTGCTATGTGCTGCTGGTGCAGATGGTGTTTTGAGAAATGTAAAACGTCCTGTATTGATTTCGCAGCAATACAGGACGTTTTTAATTTGCTATTTTTTCTGGAAGTGTATCGGAAGTGCTAAATAGAGACAACTGTTCATTTTCAAGCCGGAGCTGATTTTGAGTGCCGGTAATGACATAGTTTGTAAGAAGTGCCTCTACGACAGGATTGCGGTTCTTTTCCTTTGCACCTACATGATAAAAATGTTCCCGTGTGATGATTTGGCAGTCATTCCACACCTGCTCGATATATTCGTTTGAACGGTAATCATTGTGATGCCATGTTGACAGCATAAAATTGGACTGTGATTTAACGAGTGCGCTGTGCAGAGCAACTTCGAGTTCTTCATCCCAACTGTCATAGTAATCGACATGACGGCCAATATACGGAGGGTCGCAGTATATGAAATCGGAATGGGTCGCTGAACTTATCGTATCCTCAAAGGATTGACACAAAAACTCCCATTCATGGTTTTTCAGAAGCTCTTCGATGTGGGCGACCTGGTTTACGATTTTTGTGATATAAGCCTTTGCAAACCGCTGAGGTTTGTGTCCATATGGAACATTGAAGTTGTAGTCCTTATTGAAGCGCATCATCCCGTTAAAGCAGGCACGGTTCAGAAAGAGAAAGTCCAGAGGTTCGTGATGCTGGTTGAATCGGTCACGAACCTCATAGTAATAATCGGCATCGCCATTCTCGAGTTTCTTCCCTTCCGCTTCGAGAAATGCACGGACTTTTCCACTGGTGATAGAGCCATCTTTTATTCTGTTATAAAAGTTGATGATGTGAGGGTTGACGTCTGCAAATACGGCACGTTCCGGCTCAACATTAAAGCCAACAACACCAGACCCCATAAATGGCTCATACCATATAGTTTCTTTGTCCAGAATCACATTTTCTCGAATCAGGGGGACAAGCTTTGTTTTAATGCCTTGAATTTTAAGAGGAGGAACGAATATTTTTTCGCTCATTTTGTGCTCCTTTTAGAGGCTCTGCAATTATTCAACTCGGAAGGCAGTCCTCTGTATTGCAGATATTCCGAAAAAGAGGAAAGCTTTTTTCGCTTGTTTGCAGAAAGAATTTCTATTTTGCCAAAGTTTGCCCAATAATCATCAAACAATTCTTCACCAGCTTTGGCAAACACACCATTACCATTTAAAATATCTTGAATATTATGGATACTGCCGATATTTGCCGTGTTTCCACTGCCACCCTTGTCACTTGCTATTTTCCACTTTTCTTCTGCGAAAAAGAGAAAATCGTGGATAACAGAAGGAATCTCATTCAGCTCATCAATGGAATATGTATGCGTCTCATTCTTTTTGTCCAGCACTGCACGGGTGTAAATGATTCCGAAACAGAAGTGCCCACTGTAATCATCATAGGGATATTGAATGTTTTTGGTACTTGTGCGATTGATAAAATATTCGCCGTGAGAACCTAGCGTAAATCCATTGCAGAAATCAGGATGATTCTCTTCTCGGTAAGTTGTTTTCAAATCGACAGCAAATTTGATGGAAGGGTCGATTTTAGAGATAAAAGTCAAATCCGGGTAGTAATTTTGATAAGTTGCAAGTTCGATGTCATATCCAGTCTGTTCGGCAAAGGCTAGAAACTGAGGGAATAAGTGCAACTCTAATATTTTGGAGACGATTTTAGTGTCGGAAGAAATCGTATAAATGTTTTTGAAAATATCGATAAAGCCCTTGATGGTCCATTCATCGTTTACTGCAATCTTATCGGACAGAGTATTTGCAAAGTCTTTTAGTTGTGCTAAAAATAAGGCTTTTTCACGTTCGTTTTTCATTACACGCTCCTCAATGGTAGAACGTATCAAAATTGACCTGCCGGTAGAACCGTTGCTGCAGCTGGTCGAAGCTGTCGCAGTCCTGCGCCAGCAGCCACATGATCTTCGTCACGACGGCTTCAATGGTCATGTCGTGGGCCTCAAGGAAGCGGAAGCGGTTCTTGACCCGCTTGCCCACCTCGTAGATGCCCACATCGCTGCCCTCGTAAGTGACCTGGGTGGTGAGGATGAGTACTTTGTGGGTCTTGTCGTAGTCGCCGAGGCCCTCGGCGAAGGCGTCCATCAGCCGCTGGGGGATGCCGCCTACGCCAAAGCTCTCCACGATGACGCAGTCGTAGAGGCGGAAAATTTCGGGAATCAAATCGGGGCTGAGGCCGGGCGTCAGCTTGAGCAGGAAGACGCGGGGGCTGAGCGAGCGTCCAAACTCCACAGGGCCGGTGGGCCAGGGCGAAGGCACATACCGCACCAGACGGTCGCCCTGTACCAGTGCCAGCGCCGGGAAATTCACCGAGGCAAAGGCGTCGTAGCTGATGGTCTTGTTCTTCTTGGCGCGGGTGCCTGCAATGACATGGCCGCCAAACACCACCATGACGCCCCGGCTGCCGGGGTCGAGGGCGCAGATGACGCTGTCGCGAAGGTTTTTCTTGGCGTCGGTGATCTCGTTGGAGATGGGCTGCTGTGCGCCGGTGAGGATGACGGGTTTGTCGGCGTTCTGGATGAGATAAGACAGAGCCGCCGCCGAGTAGGCCAGCGTGTCGGTGCCGTGGCAGATGATGAAGCCGTCGTAGAGGGCATAGTTCTCCTGTACGGCCTTCGCCATCATCAGCCAGTGCTCCGGGCCGAGGTCGGTGCTGTCGATGCTGCACAGGGCCAGCGTGTCGGGGCAGCAGAGCTCGTTCAGCTCAGGCAGATGAGCCAGAAGCTCTTCGCTGGTGAGCACGGGCTTGAGGCCCTGCTGGGTGCGGACGCTGGCGATGGTGCCGCCGGTGGTGATAAAAAGCAGACGCTGCTTTGTGGACATAGAAAAAGCCTCCATCAGGAAGATTTAGTCGCATTCATAGAAAGTATAACACACTCGCCCGCCCTTGCAAAGTGGCGCTTGGGCGGAAAATGGAGGCTTTTGGGACTTGGTCACAGAAATTAGGGGGATTTGGTGTATAATAGAGTAGAGCGCTGTTACGCGGGGTTAAGTTCTCTTTTGCGCACCAAAAGAGAACCAGAAAAGTGCCCGCTACTTTCGAGGCGCGGGAGGCACGAACT
>NZ_JAJEQG010000068.1 GCF_020687245.1 Faecalibacterium longum CLA-AA-H243
CTGCTGGGTGCCGCAACCCGGGCAGTGGCACGGCGTTAGCCGTGACGGAGAGGTTTTCTCCTATTTTACCATCAAATCTTGAAATAGTCCACGCCGCCCTCGAAAATAGGCTGGTACTTGTCGCCGGTGACGTTCTTGTACAGGTACTCGCCGCTGCGCTCCGAATGGCCCATCTTGCCGAAGACACGGCCATCCGGGCTGGTGATGCCCTCGATGGCGAGGACGGAGCCGTTGGGGTTGTACTTCATGTCCATGCTGGGGTTGCCGTCCTGATCGACGTACTGGGTCGCGATCTGGCCGTTGGCGATGAGGGTGTCCAGCACGCTCTGAGGTGCCACGAAGCGGCCCTCACCATGGCTGATGGCCACGGTGTGCTGGTCGCCCACGCTGCACTTGGACAGCCAGGGGCTGCCGGTGGAGGCGATGCGGGTGCGCACCAGCATACTCTGGTGGCGGCCGATGGTGTTGAAGGTCAGGGTCGGGTCGCAGGCCGTGATGGGGCGGATGTCGCCGTAAGCGGCCAGACCCAGCTTGATGAGGGCCTGGAAGCCGTTGCAGATGCCCAGCATCAGACCATCCCGGTGCTGCAGCAGGTCGCGGACTGCCTCAGTGACCGCAGGATTGCGGAAGAAGGAGGCGATGAACTTTGCGCTACCGTCCGGCTCGTCGCCGCCGGAGAAGCCGCCAGGCAGCATGACGATCTGGCTCTCGTTGATGGCCTTGACCAGTGCCTCGCAGCTGGCGGTGACGTCAGCGGGGGTCAGGTTGCGGATGACCAGCACCTCGGGGTCCGCACCGGCGCGGGCAAAGGCGTGGGCGGTGTCATACTCGCAGTTGGTGCCCGGGAAGACCGGGATGATGACCTTCGGCTTTGCCACGCCGATCTTGGGCGCAGCGGGGGCGGTCAGGCTGCCGTCGATTTTCTCGACGGCGGGACCGGCCTTGCGGTAGGGATAGACGGGCTCGAGCTTGCTCTCCCAGATCTCCTGCAGCTGAGCCATATCCAGCTTGTCGCCGCAGCACTCGAAGGTGTAGTCTGCGGTGGTCTCGCCCAGCAGCTCACCAGCCGGGGCGTCAGAGACCATCTCCAGCACGATGGAGCCGTACATAGGCTTAAACATATCGTGGGTGGTCATGTTGTTCATCATCTTGAAGCCGATGCGGTTGCCCAGACCCATCTTGAAGAGAGCCTCGGCCAGACCGCCATAGCCCACAGAGGAAGCAGCGGCCACCATGCCATCTTCCATCATCTGCTCAACTTTCTTATAGTTGGCCTTCAGGGAGAAGAAGTTGGGGCAGCCGGTGACGGGGTCCAGGATGGGCCGGATGAGGACGACGGTGCTCTCAGGCTTCTTGAACTCGGTGGAGACGACGCGGCCGGCCTTGCCGATGGCGGTTGCGAAGGACACCAGCGTGGGAGGCACATCCAGCTGCTCGAAGGAGCCGGACATGCTGTCCTTACCGCCGATGGAGGCGATGCCGAGGCCAATCTGCGCGTCCAGTGCGCCCAGCAGAGCGGCCAGCGGCTTGCCCCAGCGCTCCGGGGAAGTGCCAAGGCGCTCGAAGTACTCCTGGAAGGTCAGGTAGGCGTCCTCATAGCGGAAGCCGGAGGCCACCAGCTTGGTCACACTCTCGACGACGGCCATCCGTGCGCCCACATACTGGTTGGCGCTCATGAGGTAGGGGTTGTAGCCCCATGCCATGCCGGAGCAGGTGTTGGTCTCGCCGTCCACGGGCAGCTTTGCGACCATGGCGTTCTGGGGGGTCAGCTGGCATGCGCCGCCGAAGGGCATCAGCACGGTGGCCGCGCCGATGGTGGAGTCGAATCGTTCAGAAAGGCCCTTCTTGCTGCAGACGTTCAAATCGCCCACCATGTTCTTCATCTTCTGCTCGAAGGTCACGCCGGCCCACTGGGGCTGCCAGACAGTCCCCTTCTCGATGTGGACGTTCTGATGCTTCTCAGCGCCGTTGGAGTTCAGGAACTCGCGGCTGATGTTGACGATGGACTTGCCGTTCCACACCATGTTCAGGCGCTTTTCCTCGGTGACCTTTGCCACGGGGGTGGCCTCAAGGTTCTCCTCGGTGGCGATGGCGATGAACTTGTCCACGTCCTCAGGGGCCAGAGCCACGGCCATACGCTCCTGGCTCTCGCTGATGGCCAGCTCGGTGCCGTCGAGGCCGTCATACTTCTTGGTGACCTTGTTCAGGTCGATATACAGGCCGTCGGCCAGCTCGCCGATGGCGACAGAGACGCCGCCGGCACCGAAGTCGTTGCAGCGCTTGATCATCTTGCAGGCGTCCTCGCGGCGGAACAGGCGCTGCAGCTTGCGCTCGATGGGGGCGTTGCCCTTCTGGACCTCAGCACCGCAGTGCTCGAGGCTGTCCAGCTTGTGGGCCTTGGAGGAACCGGTGGCACCGCCGATGCCGTCGCGGCCGGTGCGGCCGCCCAGCAGGACGATGACGTCGCCGGGAGCGGGGCATTCGCGGCGGACGTGGGAAGCGGGCGTTGCGCCCACAACAGCGCCGATCTCCATGCGCTTTGCTACATAGCCGGGGTGATAGATCTCATCCACCTGACCGGTAGCAAGGCCGATCTGGTTGCCGTAGGAGGAATAACCGGCGGCAGCGGTGGTCACCAGCTTGCGCTGGGGCAGCTTGCCGGGCAGGGTCTCACTGACGGGCTTGAGAGGGTCGCCTGCGCCGGTGACGCGCATGGCCTGATAGACGTAGCTGCGGCCGGACAGCGGGTCGCGGATCGCGCCGCCGATGCAGGTGGCAGCGCCGCCGAAAGGCTCGATCTCCGTCGGGTGGTTGTGGGTCTCGTTCTTGAAGAGGAACAGCCAGTCCTCATCCTTGCCGTTGACGTCGCACTTGATCTTCACGGTGCAGGCGTTGATCTCCTCAGACTCGTCGAGGTTCTTCAGGATGCCCTGCTTTTTCAGTTCCTTGGCACCGATGGTGGCCAGGTCCATCATGCAGCGGGGCTTGTTCTCGCGGCCAAGGTCGGCGCGCATGGCCATGTAGCGGTCGAAGGCCTCCTGCACCACGGCATCGTCGATCTGGACGTCATCCAGAATGGTTCCGAAGGTGGTGTGGCGGCAGTGGTCCGACCAGTAGGTGTCGATCATCTTGATCTCGGTGATGGTCGGGTCGCGCTTCTCCGAGCGGAAATACTCCTGGCAGAACTTGATGTCGCCCAGGTCCATGGCGAGGCCCTTCTCGTCGATGAACTTTTTCAGGCCTGCCTCATCCAGCTCGTTGAAGCCGTCCAGCACCTCCACTTCGGTGGGGATGGGATACTCCATCTTCAGGGTAGCCCTGGTGTCCAGCGAAGCCTCGCGGGCCTCCACCGGGTTGATGACGTATTTCTTGATCTCAGCCACCTGCTCATCGGTCAGGGTGCCTTCCAGCAGGTAGACGCGGGCAGAGCGCACCAGCGGGCGGTCGCCCTGGCTGATGAGCTGGATGCACTCGGCGGCAGAGTCGGCGCGCTGGTCGAACTGGCCGGGCAGATACTCCACGGCGAAAGACACGCCGTCGGAGACAGGCAGCTCTGCATAGGTGTTATCCACCGGCGGCTCACTGAACACGGTGGGGACGCACTGCTCGAACAGCGCCTCGTCGATGCCCTCCACGTCGTAGCGGTTGAGCAGACGCAGACCGTTCAGCTCCTTGATGCCCAGCAGGGAGACGAGCTCATTGCGCAGGCTCTGGGCCTCGCCGTCGAAGCCGGGTTTCTTTTCAACATAGATACGATATACCATTGGGTATTTCCCTCCTGTATCGATTTCTTCTTCCGGGCTAAACCTCTCCGTCACGGCTAACGCCGTGCCACTGCCCGGGTTGCGGCACCCAGCAT
>NZ_JAJEQG010000069.1 GCF_020687245.1 Faecalibacterium longum CLA-AA-H243
GATCTTGATGCAACCGATGGCTGGACAAAATGCCGTCTGTGCAAAGCGGTAACCTGCTCTATGGATGAGTGGAAAAAACATACAGTGTCCGTTCCGCTGTTGAACGAAAAGCAGCTCGTGGCACGCAGCATGGTTCGCAAGTAATACACGCTGCGTTCTGATAAATCTGCAAAAAAGGAGGATTTCTGATGTGTGGTGATTACAACCTTCGCCGTGAGAAAAGATACGTCGAAGTGGACGTTCGTTTTACTCCTGATGGCAAGATCCGCCCTCTTGCCATAAACTATGACAAGACTCGCACTTATGGAATTGATCGTGTCTTGGCAGTCAAGCACGGTACATCACGTTTTGGCGTGAAAGGGCATTGCTTCACCTGCCTGATTTGCGGGCAGAAGCGGAATCTTTGGCTTGAAAAGGGCAAGTGGTTTGTGGAAGCCTACTGTGCCACATCAGAAGGTAGGGCTTCATAATGGCAAGATACTTATCGCGTGCAGAACTTTCGTGCATAGCAGGCAAATATATTGAAATGTATTATGCACTCTTCGGAATAAGCAAAAATGACCCCGCTCCTATTAACCCAGAGCAGTTTGCAAATTCTGTTCTTGGACTGAACCTGAAGATGTTGCCGCTGTGTAGCGATGGTCACATCCTTGGATTAACGGTTTTCCAGAGATGTAGCTTCACAGCAACCCTTGAGGATGGAACAAAGCTTGTTGAAGTATTTATGCCGAGGGATATCGTAATCGATTCTGCTCTTGCGGCAGACAGATGCACTGGATGCCGGAATTTCACAATAGCGCATGAAGCAGCACATCAGATTTTGGCTGATCTGTTTCCGAACGACTACGGAAAAGCAGTCAAGTGCCGTGGGCACATTGCCTATCGGGAGAGAAACGGAAAGCCCTCGTGGGAAGAATGGCAGGCGGATACCCTTGCAGCAGAGCTGCTGATGCCAACATTTCTGATCAATGCCGAAATAGAACGTGTAGCGTTGACTCTGCCAAATGGGATTCTGTACAAATCAGTGTCTGACCCTAACTATGAAAAAATTCTGGAGATGGCTCGACGGATTGGGGTTTCTTGGTCTGCAATCAGGATCAGACTGCAGCAGATGCAGGTTATAAAAGGCAAACCCATCCACTGCCATCCATTGGACATCATGCGATTTGGAGAATGAATATGATTCAGTTAAAGAACCGTCCCTTTGCCGGTAAAGCACCGACTACTACACAGCAGGCAGAATTTAGCATAGGCTGGAGATTTTGCCCTGTTTGTGGAAATAAGTTATACCAAAAAATCGAGGGGTGTTCAGGTATACTACAAGTGAAGTGCAATAGATGCAAAGAAACCCTGAGACTTGATCTGGCATTTAGATGCCGGTGATTTTCCAGTCATTTTAACAAATACGGGTGCATTGCACCTTGAATATGGACTGTTCGCTCCGAGCAACGGGCCATTGCCGCAAGGCAATGTATGAAACGTGCTCCAAATAGCCGGGCAACAGCTGATTGAGAGATTTTCTTCGAAGATCCCTCAGTTGGTTGTTGTCCGGCTATTTTTTTAGCCTTCAGGTAGCCTGCTCCCGTAAAAAGGAGCAGGCTTTATGTTTGTCCGTTTTTCGTGGATGCCCCAAGCGGCGAAATATCCGTAGCAACTCCGAGTTTTCGACTTCTCACGCTTTATCGAAAATTTGGAGGTCACACATGAGTTTTGATCCGAATGCTATTGGTAACCGTATTTTTACTTTGCGTACAAATGCGAAGTTATCGCAGGAAAAACTTGCTGAAAAACTTGGTGTTTCCCATCGACACCTCGGCGATCTTGAAAGGGGAAGCTCCAATGGCTCTGTAAAAATCCTGATCGATATTGCAGAATACTTCCATGTCAGTATGGATTATCTTCTTTTGGGCCGAGATCCTTCTAGGGATCAGTTTCAAAATGAACTGCAAGCCGCTATAGATCATCTTGAAAAAATCAAAGGTCTTTTATAATCACTTCAACAAGAAACGCTCCTGCCAGTTTTACACCGGCAAGAGCGTTTCTTGTGTTATTCAAAAATATCGGCAAGGGTAAGCAGCTGTACTTCTCCGCGTTCCTGTGCCTGAAGTAGTCCGTCCGTAAATCCGCCTTTCGAGAAAATGTAGTAGTGGTAGTTTGTTCCCTCCCCAAAGTGTATTTATCGAATTTATATACTCGTAAGTTAGTTTCTTACGAGTATAATACTTCATTTCTTACATAAAGTCAGGAAATATATTTTTGACGGCTCATCGAGAAACAGGAACGATACTTCCTATTTTCCTCAAAAATTGTGAACTCTGAGTTCCTGTTCATTTCGTTCCGCATCGGTTACAATACAGCCATAGCTTCGGAAAGCGTTCAAAGCAGCCCTCAAGCTATCCCGCCCCTTGAAAATTGAACACGCATTCTTCAGTCACGTTCCTGTGATGATGAGCCGCGTCCGTAACAAATGCGATGATCTCCCACTGAGGGAATGAGCGGTAGGTTGACGGTAAATGGATGACAGCTTCTCCATAGCTAAGAGCCATCACAGAATAATGATACTTCTGCCTTCGGGCAGCTCGGTGAGAACCACGGAGAGGTGAGAACCCTATGGATTCGGTACGCTGCCGGACGGCTGAAAGATTTCCCACACGAAAACAGAGTTTTCGGTTTCCGGGGATGTCGGGGACAAATACGGAAAGGTATAGAACTATAAATCACAGCAATTTGCTGTTTGAGATAGTAGGGTGGGCTGTGCGAGCAGCCCACTGTTACATATACGGATAGAAAGGAGAAATCCAAATTGGCCACACGAGGTAAAAAAGAGAAAGAGTATCCGCCTATGCCCGCAAACTGGATGTACAAGCGCGGGGATGTCTACATGATGGATCTGAATCCTTACAGCGGTTCCGAGCAAGGCGGCATCCGACCTGCCATTGTTGTCCAAAACGATGACGGTAATTTTTATTCCAATGTTCTTCTGGTCGTTCCACTGACAACACAGATCAAAAAGCGAAATATGCCAACGCATTTTATTCTGCACAATCGCTTTTTGAGTGCGCCATCTATGGCGATTTGCGAAAGTCCGCGCCCCGCAGATAAATCCAGAGTGTTAAGCTACCTTGGGCACCTGTCCAAATATGAAATGCGGCAAGTGTCAGTGTGTCTGCAATACAGCTTTGGCTTCATTGGGTATAAGTCATTCCGAAAATACCTTACGGCTCCTCCGCAGGAGGATGTTCTCGCCGCTGCAAAAGAGCTGCTCTCCCAGCAGTTTCAGAATCTTCGTGTGCTGAACAGTCAGCCCCCTGCTCTCACCAAGCACACAAAAGGCGATTTACATAGCATTGAGCAGATATCGGAAAGGATGCTCTCCACCCCAACAGAATCTTCTGTTGAGTTCATGGTCGCAGAACTGGATGATGCACTTCAATCGCTTATGTTCCGCTGGAATATCTGTTATGAACGGTATTCCAGTTTTCACTTATCCGATAACGAAAAGAAGAAAATCGGTTTGATTATCCAATCAGGAATTGATTTTCTGCAAAAGAAGAAGACTAACTATTAAAAGTCAAGCCCCAAAATGAAAAAATCCGTCTGCCGACCGCTGCCCCTGACAAACAGCATTCAA
>NZ_JAJEQG010000006.1 GCF_020687245.1 Faecalibacterium longum CLA-AA-H243
AAACGCCGCCCGTTCGGGCGGCGCTTCTGCATTTACCGATAAAGTTATACGCGCTCGGCCACCAGCTGGAAGCCTGCCTTGGTGAGCTCCTGCCGGATCTGCTCGATCTGGGCGTTGTCGCGGGTCTCGAGAGTTAGCTTGAGGAAGCAGCTGGAGATGGGCATATTGGGGTCGGAGCCGTCGTGGAGGACGGACACCACATTGCTGCCGCAGCGGGAGACGATGTCGGCCACCTGCTGCAGCTGGCCGGGCTTGTCTTCCAGCGCGATGGTCAGGTTGGCCTTGCGGCCGCTCATGACGAGGCCGCGGGTGATGACGCGGTTGAGGATGTTCACGTCGATGTTGCCGCCGGAGACGAGGCAGACGACCTTCTTGCCCTCAATGGGCAGCTTGTGGAAGAGCGCCGCCGCCACAGGCACTGCGCCTGCACCCTCGGCCACCAGCTTCTGGTTCTCCATCAGGGAGAGGATGGCCGCTGCGGTCTCGTCCTCGGTGACAGTGACGATGTCGTCCACATACTCTTCACAAAGCTTATAGGTCAGCTCGCCGGGGGTCTTGACCTGAATGCCGTCTGCGAAGGTGGAGACGGCAGAGAGGGTCTGGTATTTGTGCTCATGGAGGGAGCGATACATGCTGGGTGCGCCCTCGGCCTGCACGCCGTAGACCTTGACGTCGGGCTTCAGGCTCTTGATGGCGAAGGCCACGCCGGAGATGAGTCCGCCGCCGCCCACAGGCACGATGACAGCGTCCACATCGGGCAGCTGGTCGAGAATTTCGAGGCCGATAGTACCCTGACCGGCAATGACCTGCTCGTCGTCGTAGGGGTGGATGAAGGTCATGCCCGTTTCTTCCTGCAGCTCCACGGCCTTGTCGTGGGCGTCGTCGTAGGTGCCGGGTACGAGGCAGACCTCCGCACCGAGGTTCTTGGTGTTCTCAACCTTCATGATGGGCGCACCGTCCGGCATACAGACGATGCTCTTGATGCCGCGGCGGGTAGCGGCCAGCGCCACGCCCTGTGCGTGGTTGCCCGCCGAGCAGGCGATGACGCCCTTGTCGCTCTCTTCCTTGGAGAGCTGGCTGATCTTATAATAAGCGCCGCGCACCTTGAAGCTGCCGGTCACCTGCAGGTTCTCGGTCTTGAGGTAGAGCTGGCAGTCCTTGGAGAGCCGGGGTGCCTCGATGAGGTCGGTCTTGCGGGCTACGTCCTTGAGGACAAAGGCGGCGTGGTAGATCTTATCCAGTGTCAGCATATCGTTTTTCCCATCCTATCTCTGTTTATCCATCCCGGCACACGGGCTATTTTTATTGTTAAAGACAGGATTTAGTATAGTTTACATAAATTGATTTGTCAAATGAATCTATTTCACACTTTAAGGCAGAAAGCGGAATTTGCTGACATTGTATTATAGAAAAGCCGCCGCCATTCACCAAACAGCGAACAGCGGCGGGGTATTACCACTTTATCCTATTACTTTCCGGTAAACTCAAATCTCCGCGAGGATAGCGTCACCCATGGCGGTGCAGCCGAGGCAGGTGCAGCCCTCGCTCATGTTGTCGGCGGTGCGCAGGCCCTTGTCCAGAACCTTATTCACCGCGTTCTCAATGGCGTCAGCCTCCTCAGCCATACCGAAGGAGTAGCGCAGCATCATAGCGGCGGAGAGGATGCAGGCAGTAGGGTTGACGATGTCCTTGCCCGCGATGTCGGGAGCAGAGCCATGGATGGGCTCGTACAGGCCCCGGGTGCCGTCGCCCAGACTGGACGAGGGGATCATGCCGATGGAGCCGGTGATCATGGAGGCCTCATCGGAGATGATGTCGCCGAACATGTTCTCGGTGACGATGACGTCGAACTGGCTGGGGTCCTTGACGACCTGCATGGCACAGTTGTCCACGAACATCTCGCTGTACTCCACCTCGGGGTACTCAGCCTGCAGGCGGTGCATGACCGCACGCCAGAGGCGGCTGGTATCCAGCACGTTGGCCTTATCCACGCAGCAGAGCTTCTTGCGGCGCTTCATGGCCGTCTCGAAGCCGATGCGGCCAATGCGCTCGATTTCATGCTCCGAGTAGGGCATGGAATCCACAGCCTGCTTCTCGCCGTTCTCCAGCGTGTAAGTCTCGTGCTTACCGAAGTAGACGCCGCCGATGAGCTCACGCACGATGATGAAGTCGATGCCCTTTGCCACGATCTCGGGCTTGAGGGGGCTGGCCGGGGCCAGCTGGGGCCAGATCTTGGCCGGGCGGTTGTTGGAGTAGAGGCCCATGCCGGCGCGGAGACGGAGCAGACCCTTTTCAGGGCGCTGCTCACCGGGCAGACCCTCCCACTTTGGGCCGCCCACTGCGCCCAGAAGGACGCTGTCGGCCGCGAGGCACTTGTCCAGCTCATGCTGGGGCAGCGGGTCGCCGTACTTGTCGATGGCCTCGCCGCCCATTGCGGCGTCGGTGTAGTGGAAGGTGTGGCCGTACTTTTCGGCCACCTTATCGAGAACGCGGAGGGTCTGCTTCACGATCTCGGGGCTGGAGCAGTCGCCCCAGATGACAGCAATGTTTTTTTCCATTCTTATGGGCATCCTTTCTTTTATTGGACAACAGCATCTTTCGTCAGGCTATGTTCTCTTTTGCTGGCAAAAGAGAACCAGAAAACCACCAGCGATTTCGACGCGCTGGACCCACGAGAAAGGGGCTGCTCGCCCCTTTCAGACCCCAACGGAGAAGTCGAAACGGAAAAAAGCTAGCCGCTTCGCTAAACGCTTTTTTCTCGTTTCTCCGTTTTACGGCTTCGCCGATGGTGTTACATCTCTGATAAACTTTACGTCCAGCAAAGAGGCAATGCCGCTTTACTTCTTCGTCAGCGACTTCATCAGACCGCCGTCGGCGATGATCTTCTGGATGAACGGCGGGAAGGGTTCGGCCTGGAAAGTCTTGCCGGTGGTCTCATCGGTGATGACGCCGGTATCAAAATCCACGCTGACAGTATCGCCTGCGCTGATGGCGTCCACGGCCTCGGGGCATTCCATGATGGGCAGGCCGATGTTGATGCTGTTGCGGTAGAAGATGCGTGCGAAGCTCTTGGCGATGACGACAGAGATTCCGGCGGTCTTGATGGCCAGCGGTGCGTGCTCACGGGAGGAGCCGCAGCCGAAGTTCCAACCGCCCACCATGATGTCGCCGTCCTTGACGTTGTTGATGAAGTCCTTGTCAATGTCCTCCATGCAGTGGCTGGCCAGCTCTCTGGCATCCTGCGTGTTCAGGTGGCGGGCCGGGATGATGACGTCGGTATCCACGTTATCCGGGTATTTGAAAACAGAACCGTTTGCGTTGTTCATGGGTGACTCTCCTTTTCTCAGACCGTGCGGGGGTCGGTGATGTAGCCGGTCAGTGCGCTGGCGGCAGCGGTAGCGGGCGAAGCCAGATACACCTCGCTCTTGACGTGGCCCATGCGGCCCACGAAGTTGCGGTTGGTGGTGGAGACGCAGCGCTCACCCTCGGCGAGGATGCCCATGTAGCCGCCGAGGCAGGGGCCGCAGGTGGGGGTGGAGACGATGCAGCCCGCGTCGATGAAGGCCGTCGTCCAGCCGCGGAGGATGCACTCCTTGTACACGGCCATGGTGGCGGGGATGATGATGCCGCGCACGCCCTTTGCGATGTGTTTGCCCTTCAGGATGTTGTAAGCGGCCTCCATATCCTCGAGGCGGCCATTGGTGCAGCTGCCGATGACCACCTGGTCGATTTTGATGTCCTTGCCCTCGCTGGCGGGGTGGGTGTTCTCGGGCAGGTGGGGGTAGCTGACGGTCGGCTCGAGGGCAGAGAGGTCGATTTCAATGGTCTTCTCATACTCGGCGTCCGGGTCGGCCTCATAGAACACCGGCTCGCGCTGGCTGCGGCCCTTGAGATAAGCCTTGGTCACGTCGTCCACGGGGAAGATGCCGTTCTTGGCACCGGCCTCGATGGCCATGTTGCAGATGCTCAGGCGGTCGTCCATGGAGAGGGAAGCGACGCCCGGGCCGGTGAACTCCATCGACTTATACAGCGCACCATCCACGCCGATCATACCGATGATGTGGAGGATGAGGTCTTTGCCGGAAACTTTCGGCGGCAGCTTGCCGTTCAGCACGAACTTGATGGCGGCAGGCACCTTGAACCATGCCATGCCGGTAGCCATGCCGGCGGCCATATCGGTGGAGCCAACGCCGGTGGAGAATGCGCCCAGTGCGCCGTAAGTACAGGTGTGGCTGTCGGCGCCGATGACGCAGTCACCGGCTGTCACGATGCCTTTTTCGGGCAGCAGAGCGTGCTCGATGCCCATCTGGCCCACATCGTAGAAATTGAGGATGTCGTACTTGTTGGCGAACTCGCGGCACTGCTTGGACTGGGTCGCGCTCTTGATGTCCTTGTTGGGAACGAAGTGGTCGAGGACGATGGCGATGTGCTCTTTGTCGAACACGCCGTTGAAGCCCGCCTTTTCGAACTCGTTGATGGCGACGGGGGTAGTGATGTCATTGCCCAGCACGATGTCGAGCTTGGCGTTGATGAGCTGGCCTGCCTTGACCTCGGCGAGGCCTGCGTGTGCGGCCAGAATTTTCTGCGTCTGGGTCATTCCCATGGTTCATTCTCCTTTTGATACTCTCTCAAAAATCTCTCTTTATTTATTGTTGATCGCGCTGACCAGTGCATGGATACCGGCCACGATAATATCGGTATCGGTGCCTGCACCCCAGGTGACGATGCCGTCGCCCCACTCGAGGCCGACGTAGGAAGCGGCGCGGGAGGTGGAGCCTTCGTCCAGACTGTGCTCGGAGTAAGTTTCCAGGTGGAAGTCCATGCCGGTGGCGCTCTGGATAGCGTTTGCCACAGCATCCAAACGGCCATTACCCACCGAGGTGACCACCTTGCGCTGACCGTTCAGATCCAGCGTGACGGTGGCGGTGATGCCGTTGACCTGTGCAAAGTGGGCCTCGACGACAGACAGGGGCTTCGACTTGTTGAGGAAGGTATCCTCGAAGATGTGGAGCACTTCGCCTGCGCTCAGCTCCTTGTGGCTGTGGTCGGACACGCTCTTGACCTTGTAGCCCAGCGCCTCGCGCATCTTGGCGGGCAGGTTGTAGCCGTAGTTCTGCTCCAGCACGAAGCCGATGCCGCCCTTGCCGCTCTGGCTGTTGATGCGGATGACGTCGGCGTCGTAGGTGCGGCCGATGTCGTGGGGGTCCACCGGGATATAGGGGCAGGTCCAGCGGTGGTCGCCCTTCTCCTTGCGGTAGGCCATGCCCTTTGCAATGGCGTCCTGATGGCTGCCCGAGAAGGCGGCGAACACCAGCTGGCCGGCGTAGGGGGTGCGCTCGTAGATGTGCATCCGGGTGACCCGCTCATAGGTGGCGCAGATGGCGGGCATATCGGAGAAGTCCAGCTTCGGGTCTACGCCGTGGCTGTACATATTCATGGCGAGGGTCACAGCGTCCACGTTGCCGGTGCGCTCGCCGTTGCCGAAGAGGCAGCACTCCACCCGCTGAGCGCCTGCCAGAACGGCCAGCTCTGCACAGGCGACGCCGGTGCCGCGGTCATTATGCGGGTGGGTGGAGATGATGACGCTGTCGCGGTACTTGAGGTGCTTGTCGCAATACTCAATTTGATTTGCATAGACATGGGGCATACTCATCTCGACCGTGACCGGCAGGTTGATGATCATGGGGCGGTCGGGGGTGGGCTGCATGATGTCCAGGACCGCGTTGCAGACCTCAACGGCGTAGTCCACCTCGGTGCCGGTGAAGCTCTCGGGGCTGTACTCGAAGAGGAAGTTGCCCTCATACTCCTCGCTCAGCTGCTTGACCAGCTTTGCGCCGTCCACGGCGATCTGCTTGATCTCCTCCTTAGACTTGTGGAACACCTGCTCGCGCTGGGCGACGGAGGTGGAATTATAGAAGTGGATGACCGCACGAGGTGCGCCCTTGACAGCCTCGAAGGTGCGGCGGATGATATGGTCGCGGCACTGGGTCAGCACCTGCACGGTGACATCGTCGGGGATCATGTTCTTCTCGATGAGAGTACGGAGGAACTCGTACTCCGTCTCGCTGGCGGCCGGGAAGCCGACTTCGATTTCCTTGAAGCCAATTTTGACCAGCATCTGGAAGAATTCCAGCTTTTCCTCGAGGCTCATGGGGACGATAAGGGCCTGATTGCCGTCGCGCAGGTCCACGCTGCACCAGGTGGGAGCTTTCTCGATGTGGTCTTTCTTGACCCAGCTGTCATAGCCGGCGGGGACCGGGTAATATCCCGGTGCGTACTTGGTAGCGTCCATCATAATTCTTGTCCTCCATTTTTGCTGTGTCAACCTCTCAGTCTCGCATTCGCTCGACAGGGCCGGGTTGCGGCAGCGCGTCAGCGCTGACTGAGAGGTTGACTCCTTTTATCAAACGAAAAGGCTCCCGTCTCTCAAAGGACGAAATCCCCTGAGAGACGAGAGCCTGTAATTTCTGTTACAGGGCACCCGTGGTACCACTCTCTTTGCTGTGCCAAAAGCACAGCCGCTCTGCACGATCGGCTTTTTGAGGCGAATCGCTGCCCTTATAACGGTGGGCTTCCGTCAGGACCTACTGTCTGCTTCAGTCCTGCCGCTCAGGGGCCAGTAACCGAGACCCTCTGCACCGCCTTGCACCATCCGGCGGCTCTCTGCACGCAGAAGAAAATCGTTTTTTCCCCGTCAACGCATTTGCGCTTTGTTCAAAGTGGTTTCATTTTAGCAAAACCCGCCGCCCCTGTCAAGCAGTTTTGCTCACAATTAAAATGAAACGATTTCACATAAATAGCAGCATAAATTTTCAAAATTTGCGGGTGGATTCTTTGCTTTGTTAAGAATCTGCGAAGTTTTTGCAAAGTTCGCCTCGAAACGCTGGTTTCTGAAATGGCGTCGTGGTATGCTGGTTGCAACACAAGGAGGGATCCCCATGAAAGAAGTCAAGACCCCCAAAAAGCCATTGGCTATTTACTACGCCATTGTATTACTGGTGCTGATGCTGCTCAACTTCGTGCTCGTGCCGTGGATGAGCGAACGGCAGGTAAAAGAAGTGGACTACGGCACCTTCATGTCTATGACCGAGGACAAAGACATCGGCCGGGTGGATGTGGAATCGAACCAGATCATCTTTACTGATAAAGACGAAAAGCAAATTTACAAGACCGGCCTGATGAACGACCCTGACCTGACCCAGCGCCTCTACGACGCAGGCGCACAGTTTTCCAGCGAGATTGTCGAGCAGGCTTCGCCCCTGATGAGCTTTCTGCTGAGCTTTGTGCTGCCCATCGTCCTCTTCGTCTGTCTGGGCAATTTCATGAACAAAAAGCTCATGGAAAAGGCCGGCGGCGCGAACTCAATGATGTTCGGCGGCGTGGGTAAGTCCAACGCCAAGGTCTACGTCCAGTCCACCCACGGCATCCGCTTTGCGGATGTGGCCGGCGAAGATGAGGCCAAAGAGAACTTACAGGAGATCGTAGATTATCTGCACGACCCCAAGAAATACGAAGAGATCGGTGCCTCGATGCCCAAGGGCATCCTGCTCGTCGGCCCTCCGGGTACCGGCAAGACCATGCTGGCAAAGGCCGTGGCGGGCGAATCCAACGTGCCGTTCTTCTCCATCTCCGGCTCGGAGTTTGTGGAGATGTTCGTGGGCATGGGCGCGTCCAAAGTCCGTGATTTGTTCAAGCAGGCCAAGGAAAAAGCCCCCTGCATCGTGTTCATCGACGAGATAGACGCCATTGGCCAGAAGCGCAACAGCGGCCAGCTGGGCGGCAACGACGAGCGCGAGCAGACCCTGAACCAGCTGCTCACCGAGATGGACGGCTTCGAGGGCAACAGCGGCGTCATCATCCTCGCGGCCACCAACCGTCCGGATTCCCTTGACCCGGCTCTGACCCGTCCCGGCCGCTTTGACCGCCGTGTTCCTGTGGAACTGCCCGACCTCAAGGGCCGCGAAGAGATCCTGAAGGTCCACGCCAAGAAAGTCGCTCTTGCCCCCGGCATCGACTTCAACACCGTGGCCCGGATGGCCTCCGGTGCCTCCGGCGCAGAGCTGGCCAACATCGTCAACGAAGCCGCCCTGCGGGCCGTGCGCGCCGGCCGCAAGTCGGTCACGGAAGCCGACCTCGAGGAGAGCATCGAGGTGGTCATTGCAGGCTACCAGAAGAAGAACTCCATCCTCACCGACAAGGAAAAGTGCATCGTAGCCTATCATGAGATCGGCCACGCACTGGTGGCGGCGCTTCAGAATCACTCCGCACCCGTGCAGAAGATCACCATCATCCCCCGCACCTCGGGCGCACTGGGCTACACCATGCAGGTCGAAGAAGGCAACCACTACCTGATGACCAAGGAAGAGCTGGAAAATAAGATCGCCACCCTCACCGGCGGACGTGCTGCCGAGGAAGTGGTGTTCGGCTCCATCACCACCGGCGCGTCCAACGACATCGAGCAGGCCACCAAGCTTGCCCGCGCCATGCTCACCCGTTACGGCATGAGCAAAGAGTTCGACATGGTGGCCCTGGAGACGGTGAACAACCAGTATCTGGGCGGCGACACCTCGCTGGCCTGCTCGGCCCAGACCCAGCGCGAGATCGACCAGCGGGTCGTGGAGCTGGTAAAGGTCCAGCACGAAAAGGCCATCAAGATCCTCACCGACAACCGTGCAAAGCTCGACGAGCTGGCGAAGTACCTTTATGAAAAGGAGACCATCACCGGCGACGAGTTCATGGCTATCCTTGAGGAAAAAGATTCCAGCAAAAATTAAAATAGGATCTCTGCAATAATCCAGCCGCCGTATCCGTATTCATTACAGATACGGCGGTTTTCTGATACGCCGTACCGCTGATAAAAGCATTTGGGATAAACCTCTCCGTCAGCGCACCAGCGCTGACGGAGAGGTTGACTTCCTACATCTACAGGAGGATACTACTATGAGACTGCTGAACAAGAACACTGCCCGCCGCGCTGCCGCTGCTGCCGCTCTGCTGACCATGACCGCCGCCATGAGCGTGGGTGCCTTTGCCGCCGACGCCGAGGACGTGACCGTTGCCGGTTATCTGCCCCCTCAGTCGTCCGAGGTCATGGTTCAGGGTGACATTGCTCTCCACTCTGACGTTCCGGTGGGGGAGGTAGACCCCAACTACGGCGGCTACGCTTCCCCGGTGGAGAACCCCATTCAGGGCAACGTGATGATGATCTCCGACGAAACTCCCCTGCCCTCTGACACGCCGGTGGAGAAGAGCGAAGCCCGCTACACCGTCAAGGGCCTGCTGGGCAAGCAGGTGCTCTACACCGCCCGTCAGGAAGGCCGCGTGCTGACGCTGGACGCCCCCGATGACAACGCCACCTTCCGCACCACCATCCTCGACATGCAGACCCTGATGAATCAGGGCGTAAGCACGCTGGTGCTCAAGACCGGCAAGACTTCCACCACTCTGAACCTGACTCTGCTGTGCCAGGATCAGAAGCCCGGCACCCGGGTCACTCTGCGCCACCTCGGCAGCAGCGCTCACCTCACCGTGGGCTTCCGCAGCCGCCGCGATCTCATCGTTGGCCGATAAGCTTTTCCCTCTCTCCTCTTCGTTTTCCATAGATACTTTTTCCCTCAGACGCAAAAGACCCCCGCTGCAAACACAGCGGGGGTCTTACTGTTTATCAAATGGTCCCGTCCGAGCCGTTCTCGCTCTGCTCCGATGCATAGAGCACCATCAGGTGGTTTGCGGATGCTTCGAGCTGGCTCTTGGCCTGACGGAGGTTCGCTTCTTCCGTCTCGTTCATCTTTTCGGGTTTATCCTTCCGCAGGCAGCGGCGGAGATTCGCCACATCGGCTTTGATGCGGTTCTTCTCCTCTTTATCCAGCTCCTTCTTGCACTTGGAGAGGGCCTCGTCCACCTTATAAGCCAGCACCTCGGCCTGATTGTGGAGGTCAAGCCGCTCTTTGCGGCGGCTGTCCTCGGCCTCGTAGGCGGCCGCGTCGGCCATGGCACGCTGGATCTCATTCTCCGAGAGGTTCGTGCTGCCGGTGATGGTGATGTTCTGCTCCCGGCCGGTGCCGAGGTCTTTGGCCGAGACTTTCACGACGCCGTTGACGTCAATATCAAAGGTGACTTCGATTTGGGGCTTGGACGAGAAGCTGGCCCGGATGCCGTTCAGCTTGAACTTGCCGAGGCTCTTATTGTCGCGGGCGAAATGCCGCTCACCCTGCAGGACGTTGATCTCCACACTGGTCTGCATGGGGCGGGCCGTGGTGAATATCTGGCTCTTGCGGGTGGGTATCATGCTGTTGCGGGTGATGAGGGGGGTCGCCACGCCGCCCAGTGTCTCGATCGAGAGGGTCAGCGGGGTGACGTCCATCAGCACAAGGCCCTGCGCCGCTGCACCAGAAGCGCCAGCCAGCTTGCCGCCGCCCTGTAACAGACCGCCCTGCACAGCGGCACCCATCGCCACGCATTCGTCGGGGTTGAGGCTGTGGCTCGGTTCACAGCCCAGCAGTTCCTTCACCTGACGCTCGACGGCAGGCATCCGGGTGCTGCCGCCGACGAGAAGGACTTTGCCCAGCTGCGAAGCCGAGATGCCGGCATCCCGCAGCGCGTTCTGCACCGGGGCCACCGTCCGTGCCAGCAGGTCGCCGGTCATCATCTCGAACTGGGGGCGGGAGATGGTCAGATCGAGGTGGTGGGGGCCATCCTTGCCCACAGCGATGAAGGGCAGATTGAGCTGGGCCGAGAGGGCGCTGGACAGCTCTTTCTTGGCCTTTTCGGCCTCTTCTTTCAGGCGTCCCATGGCGGCGGGGTCGCGGGAGAGGTCGATGCGGTCCGATTTCTTGAACTCTGCCACGGCGTATTCCACGATGCGCTGGTCGAAGTCGTCACCGCCGAGGCGGGTATCGCCGCCGGTGGCCAGCACCGTAAAGGTGCCGTCTTCGATCTCGATGATGGAGACGTCGAAGGTGCCGCCGCCGAGGTCGTAGACCAGGATCTTCTGGGGCGCTTCGTTGTCAAGGCCGTAGGCCACAGCGGCGGCGGTAGGCTCATTGATAATGCGCAGGACGTTCAGGCCTGCGATGCGGCCCGCATCCTGGGTGGCCTTGCGCTGGCTGTCGTCAAAGTAAGCGGGGACGGTGATGACGGCCTCCGTCACCGGCTCACCCAAGTAGCTCTCGGCGTCGCGGCGTATCTTGGTCAGTATCATGGCGCTGATCTCCTGCGGAGTCAGGTCTTTGCCGTCGATGTGGACGCGGTAATCGCTGCCCATATGCCGCTTGATGCTGGACACCGTCCGGCCGGAGTTGGTGGCAAGCTGGCGCTTTGCCGCGCCGCCCACCAGACGCTCGCCGTCTTTGGTGAACGCCACCACGCTGGGGGTGGTGCGCTCTCCCTCTGCGTTGGTGATGACGACGGGCTTGCCGCCCTCCACCACTGCCACGCAGCTGTTCGTGGTGCCAAGGTCAATACCGATCACTTTGCTCATTCTGGTCGTCCTCTCTGTTTTTGCGACGCGCATATTTTTCCTTCAATATCATATCGGTTCCGTATGACGATTTCTTAGAGCATTTGTAAAGATTTTGTGTTTCCGCTCATTCTCTCTCGAGCAGCTGGCGGATGACGGCCTCCGTCTCGTCCAGCCAGCTCTGGGCCGTCTCGTCCCCCTCTTCTTTGCGGACGAGGAAGCCCTGCTTCGCCTCAGCCAGCTGAGCCAGCGCCTTTTTGCGGGAGATATACTGGGTCTCATACTGGGCCACCCGCAGGCAGACCTGCGGCATATAGGCAATGTCGGGGGTGGAGGCGCAGAGTTTCTGAGCCTTGCGGTAGGCCCGCAGAGCCGCACCGGCCCCTTTTCCCTGCACCATGGCATCGTCGCCCAGCGCCACCCATGCGGCCACATCGCCGGCGTCGGCAGCTTTTTTCCAGAACTTGCGGGCCTGTGCAGGGCTCTTGCGGCAGCCCCGGCCCTCGTAGAGCATCTCGCCCATCATGGCAAGGCCCTCGGCGCAGCCCTCTTCGGCAGAGAGCTGATAATAGTGCATCGCGTCGTCCCAGCGTTCCTCGGCCATGGCATGGTTGCCGGCCCGCAGCTCCGCTTCGCCCGGCTCATCGGTGTCGTGGCTGGCGTGGAGCAGACCGTTCAAAAGCGAGCAGTCCAGCGTGGCAGAGCTGGTCCACGGGTCGATGACCACGCCGTCGATGCTGTCCGAGTCCAGCGCCATCTGCATGGCGGAAGCCAGAAGCCGTTCCGCCATAGGGCGGCTGGCCGTGCCTTTATCGGCCTCCGCCATCTTCACTGAGGTGAACACCGGCAGGTAACACCGGCCCTTCTGGGTACGCAGGGTCCAGGGCTGCAGGTCTTTCGCTTTCTCCGCCGGGACAGGATGCTCCGCCCACGGGGCGGCCCCGTCCGGCTGGTCGGACGCAGCTTCCAGCGGCACCAGGACCCTGGTGTCCAGCTCGAGGGCATAGTTGATGGCGTTCATCAGCGCCCAGAAGCTCTCCTCGTTCTGGCCCTTATAGAGCACTGCCACAGCCCGCTCTATCGCCGGACAGCCCGTACCCAGCGGCCCGTATTCCGGCAGCTTTTTGCGGTCTGCCGCGCCCACCGGGCGCAGCCGCAGCCGTGCCGCACCATCTTTTGCCATTGCATCCACCATTCTTTCCGTTGAGATTCCTTTCCAGTATAGCAGGATTTTCCGGTTTTCTCAATCTCCGGAGCCGAAATCTGCATCCAGAGCCGGTTTTCTTTGGCAAAAAACATAGCATTCCTGTTGGGAGTGCGTTATAATAAGGAGCGTCTCGACTAAATGTATGAAAGAAAGGGAGTATCGAGCCTTGAACAAAATGCTTCGCTATCTCAGCGACTACAAGCGCGAGAGCGTGCTTGCACCGCTTTTCAAGATGCTGGAAGCTACGTTTGACCTGTTCGTGCCGCTTGTGATGGCCGACATCGTCAACGTGGGTATCGCGGCCCACGATTTCCACTACATCCTCGTGCGGTGCGGCATCCTGCTGCTTCTGGCCATCGTCGGCCTCGCGTGCAGCCTGACGGCCCAATACTTCTCGGCCAAAGCCGCCGTGGGTTATTCCACCGGTCTGCGTCATGCGCTGTTTGAGCACATCCAGACGCTGAGCTTTTCCGAGATGGACACCATGGGCACCAGCACCCTCATCACCCGGATGACCAGCGACGTCAATCAGGTGCAGAGCGGATTGAACCTCTTCCTCCGCCTGTTCCTGCGCAGCCCCTTCGTGGTGTTCGGCGCCATGATCATGGCCTTTACGGTCAACTTCCGCGCCGCCCTCATCTTCGTGGTGGCTATCCCGCTGCTGAGCGTCGTGGTCTTCGGCGTCATGGTCATCACCCGGCCGCTCTATAAGTCGGTGCAGACCCGCCTCGACCGGGTTCTGGGCCTCACCCGCGAAAACCTGACCGGCGTGCGCGTCGTCCGCGCCTTCGACAAGGAAAAGAGCGAGGTGGACCGCTTCGAGGACGCCAATGAACTGCTGACCAAAATACAGCTCCACGTGGGCCACATCTCCGCCCTGATGAACCCGCTGACCTACGTTATCATCAACCTTGCCATCGTGGCGCTGCTGTATGTAGGCAGCATCGAGATAAGCATCGGCGGCATGGCCTCCGGCGACGTCATCGCGCTGGTCAACTATATGAACCAGATCCTGGTCGAGCTGGTCAAGCTGGCCAACCTCATCGTTCAGGTGAGCAAGGCTCTGGCCTGTGCAGGCCGTGTGCAGGCGGTTCTGGACACAAAGCCCGGCATGGAGTTCCCGGCTGAGCTCACCGGCAATGTTCCGGCGGAAAAGGCCGACGACGCCGTCCGTTTCGACCATGTGAGCCTGACCTATAAGGGCGCAGGCGCACCCAGCCTCTCTGACATCAATTTCACCGCCAAGCGCGGCCAGACCATCGGCGTCATCGGCGGCACCGGCAGCGGCAAATCCAGCCTCATCAGCCTCATCCCCCGCTTCTACGACGCCACCGAGGGCAGTGTGGAGATCATGGGCCGACCGGTCCGGCAGTACCCTCGCGCCGACCTGCGCGGCAAGGTGGCTGTGGTCATGCAGAAGGCCCAGCTCTTCGGCGGCACCATCCGCTCCAACCTGCTCTGGGGCAGTCAGAATGCCTCCGACGCCGACCTCTGGGCTGCGCTGGAAACGGCACAGGCTGCGGAGTTCGTGAAAGCCAAGCCCCTCGGCCTCGACGAGCCGGTGGAGCAGGGCGGACGCAACCTCTCCGGCGGTCAGAAACAGCGTCTGACCATCGCCCGCGCCCTCGTAGGCAAGCCGGACATCCTCATCCTCGACGACAGTGCCAGCGCACTGGACTACGCCACCGACGCGGCCCTGCGCAAGGCTCTGGCTGCTCTGCCGGGCGATCTGACCGTCTTCATCGTCAGCCAGCGCGCCGCCAGCCTGCAGCACGCCGACCAGATCATCGTGCTGGACGATGGCCGCATGGTGGGCCTTGGCCGTCACGCCGAGCTGCTGGAAAGCTGCCCGGTCTACAAGGAAATTTACGAGAGCCAGTTCAAGAAAGGGGATGCGCAGAAATGAGTGCAAAAGCAAAAAGCAAGCTGACCCCTGAACAGCAGAAGGCCACCATGACCCGGGTGCTGCAGAAAATCAAGCCCTACGGCTTCTTCGTGGTGTGCAGCCTCATCGTGGCCGCTGTGAGCGTGGCGGCCCAGCTGTATATCCCCATCCTCTGCGGCAGTGCCATCGACATGATGCTGGGCAAAGGTGCCGTGGACCACGCGGGCGTGCTGCGCATCATCTACGAGATCATCGTGGTGGCTGTTGTCGCCGCCTTTGCGCAGTGGCTGCTGAGCGTCTGCAACAACCGCATCACCTTCGCAGTCAGCCGTGACCTGCGCAACGCCGCCATGCGGAAGATCCAGACCCTTTCCCTCTCTTACCTCGACAGCCATCCTTCCGGCGACATCGTGAGCCGGATGGTGGCCGATGTGGATACCTTCGCGGACGGCCTGCTGATGGGCTTCACCCAGCTGTTCTCGGGTGTGCTGACCATCCTCGGCACTCTGCTCTTCATGTTGCAGCAGAATGTCCCCATCACGCTGGTGGTGGTCTGCATCACCCCGCTGAGCCTTGTGGTGGCCAGCTTTCTCGCAAAGCGTAGCTACAAGTATTTCCAGAGCCAGAGCACCGTGCGCGGCGAGCAGACTGCCCTTGTCAACGAGATGATAGAGGGTCAGAAGGTCGTGCAGGCCTTCGGCCACGAGGCCCAGAGCCTCGAGGCTTTTGACGAGGTGAATGGCCGACTGCAGAACGTGAGCCTGAAGGCCATCTTCTTCTCCAGCATGACCAACCCCGCCACCCGCTTCGTCAACAACATCGTCTACGCAGGCGTCGGCCTCGTGGGCGCGATCTATGCCGTAGCCGGAGGCATCACCATCGGCCAGCTGAGCATCTTCCTGAACTACGCCAACCAGTACACCAAGCCCTTCAACGAAATTTCCGGCGTCGTGACCGAGCTGCAGAACGCTCTGGCCTGCGCAGCCCGCGTGTTCGAGCTGCTGGACGCCGAAGACCAGACCCCCGAAGCGGAGAACGCCGCAAAGCTCGTGCCGGACGGCCACGTCCAGATCGAGGACGTCTCTTTCCGCTATCTGCCCGACCGCCCGCTCATCGAGGGCCTGTCTCTGGACATCAAGCCCGGCCAGCGCATCGCCATCGTCGGCCCCACCGGCTGCGGCAAGACCACCCTCATCAACCTGCTCATGCGGTTCTATGATGTCAACGGCGGCTCCATCAAAGTCTCCGGCACCGACATCCGGGACGTGACCCGCGCCTCGCTGCGCGGCAGCTACGGCATGGTGTTACAAGATACCTGGCTCCGGGCCGGCACCGTGCGGGAGAACATCGCCTACGGCAAGCCGGACGCCCCCCTCGACGAGGTGGTGGCTGCGGCCAAGGCAGCCCATGCCGACAGCTTCATCCGCCGCCTGCCCGAGGGCTACGACACCGTCATCGCCGAGGACGGCGGCAACATCAGCCAGGGCCAGAAGCAGCTGCTCTGCATCGCCCGCGTGATGCTCTGTCTGCCCCCGATGCTGATTTTGGACGAGGCCACCTCCTCCATCGACACCCGCACCGAGGTGCGTATCCAGGCAGCCTTTGCCCGGATGATGCAGGGCCGCACCAGCTTCATCGTGGCACACCGCCTTTCCACCATCCGGGAGGCCGACGTCATCCTCGTGATGAAGGACGGCCACATCGTGGAGCAGGGCGACCACGATACCCTGCTGGCGCAGGGCGGCTTCTACGCCAAGCTCTACAACAGCCAATTCGAGGGTGTGGAGACTTAACGCTTCAACTTATAGCAATTCAACTTTTTAATGCAACAGCGGCGAATTGCATATCGAAAAGATGCCGTTTGAATGCTGCACTAATTTCTTGACTTGCGATAAAATTTGCGATAAACGATTTTTGGAAGGAATATAATCGTGTCGAAAGATGAATATTTGATTACAGATCCACCCCTTAAAGCGCTGACTGTTTTTGCGATGCCGATGATCCTTGGCAGCTTTTTTCAACAAGTATACAATATGGCCGATTCCATAATAGTTGGTCAATTTGTTGGCTCCTCGGCACTTGCGGCTGTTGGTGCTTGTGCTGCACTGACCAATGTTTTTATTTGTGTGGCGCTTGGTGCTGGTGTGGGCGCAGGTGTGCTTGTAAGCCGCTGTTTTGGTGCAAAAAATTATGGTAAAATGAAAACCATTGTGTCAACGTCCCTGATCAGCTTTTTGATCTTAAGCGTTGTCCTTGGTGTCTTTGGCTTTTGCTTTTCCCATTTCATGATGAGCGGATTACAGACCCCTGCCGATATATTGGAAGAAGCAGTATTGTATCTGCGTGTCTACTTTGTGGGTTTCCCGTTTCTATTCATGTACAACATTCTTTCCACCATGTTCACTTCCATCGGTGAATCCAAAATTCCGTTGGGACTGCTGATCTTCTCATCTATCCTGAATATTTTTATGGATCTCTGGATGGTGGCTGGTCTTGGTCTGGGGGTGTTTGGTGCAGCCCTTGCGACCTTGATCGCACAAGGAATTTCTGCCGTGTTTTCGTTTTTGATCTTTCTGTCTCGGATGCGGCAATACAAGAGCTCCTTTAGCAGGTTCGACCGGCAGGAGCTGTATTCCATGCTTCGCATTGCGGTACCATCGGTTTTGCAGCAGTCCACAGTGTCTATCGGTATGATGATCGTGCAGGCAGTGGTAAATCCCTTCGGCACACAGGCACTTGCCGGGTATGCGGCAACGATGCGGGTAGAAAATGTTTTTTCGCTGATCTTCGTATCCATCGGCAATGCAGTTTCGCCGTTTGTATCCCAGAATCTTGGCGCAAAGAAAATTGAGCGTATCAAAAAAGGTTATCATGCTGCACTGGTGTTGGATCTATGCTTTGCAGTTCTTGCTTTCGTGGTCATTGAAACACTGCACACACAGATTTCCTCGTTGTTCCTGGGAAAAGACGGAACCGCGTTGGCCTATCAGGTGTCTGGTGATTATATGAGATGGCTTGGTTACTTTTTCATCTTCATGGGCATCAAGATGGCAACTGATGGCGTTCTTCGCGGACTTGGAATCATGCGGCCGTTTCTTATTGCAAATATGGTAAACCTTGCAATCCGCTTGTCTGTTGCTTTGATTTGTGCACCGCGTTTTGGCATTGCTTTTGTTTGGCTTGCAGTCCCTGCAGGTTGGCTTGCAAACTTCCTTATTTCCTATGCGGCGCTCAGAAGATCGTGGCCAGAGGATAAAGCAGCGGTATCTCAATGATTTCATACAGTGGAGAGGTGCTTTGTTCTGACGGGTTTCACTTACAGAGAATGTGACGCGAAAAAAATTCGCCGGTGTTCCGTGTGATGATAAAAATAGCCCCCGGCAAGTGATAGGTGTATCGATTCGCCAGGCTCTCGATCTTTGTGCCGTCGATGAACACTTCCTCTTACAACAAAAAATGAGATAGGCAACCCCTTTCGGGGAAGTCTATCTCATTTTTTTCGTTGGGGCTATTTTGCAACAGCCCCATTTTTGTTTGCTCTGTTTTATTTTTTGCGGGTCGGCAATATTTTCTTTTTTACCTGTTTTCGGCTTTCAGCACCGTTGCCTCAGCAGGCGGCGGTGTGAGGGTGGAATGGGCCAGAATAAAGGCAGCGGCGTGGCTGGATGCGATGCGCTGGGCGGCGCGGCGGCGGTCGTTGGAAGCGAAGGTGTGCTCCCCGTCCCGCTTTGCGTCCCAGTGGGCAAGCTCGTCATCCACCTCGGCTTCCGTCGGCCAGAGCTCTTCTTTCTGCGCCACCAGCAGCAGACCCATCCGGCTGCGCAGTTTGCGCTCGGCCTCGGCGTGGAGCCAGGCTCGGAATTCTTCCACCGTCTGGCCCTGCACCTTTAAGTACTGGTCGAAATTGACGCCGTTGGCCTGCATCCGCAGATTGAACTGGCGCTGCTCGGCAAAGTAGTTGCCGGCCACCAGCTGCTTGGGCAGCGGGCCGGTGACGTGTGTACCCAGCTGGGCGATGAGGGCCTGTTCGGCCACGGCGCGGGCCTGCTGGCAGCGCTGGGCGTAGATGTCCTGCGTCACCTTGGCGCGGAGGGCGTGCTTGCCCTCAGCGTCGGCGGCGCGGTCTTCGTCACCGTGGCGGCGGTTTATTTCAAGCTCGATGGTCAGCTCCCGGATAGGCCGGGGCTGGATGGGCTGGGTAAAGCCGGTGTACTCTCCCAGTTCCAGCGGCGGCAGACAGAAGAACTGCGCCCCCGCCCGGAAGCCCTCGGCCCGATTCACGGCCAGAAGCTCAAAATCCGGGTCGGTGACGGGCTGCAAATCGTTTTCTTTCATCAGCTGGGCGAACAGGGGCGAGAAACCCTCCAGAATCGCCCGATTGACCGCCGCCGTCAGCAGGTCGTCCTCGTCCTGCGGAGCGTCCGGGGCCGCCTTTTCGGCCTGCACCGCCGCTTCCAGCTCTTCTGCTGCGGCGGAAAAGACCACCCGGCAGTCACCGGGTTCTGCCATGCCAAAATGTTCGAGTTTCATTTTCTTCTCCCCCTCTCAGCGGACGATGCCGGCCATCAGCACCAGCAGCACGATGCCCAGCACCACATACAGCACCTCTGCACCCAGGACGGACTTGTCGCCCTCGACGTACATCTCGGCGGGGTCGTCGGGGTTATAATAAAGGGTGACGACAGCTCCCTGTGCAAGCTCTCTGCCCTTGGCAGACTTGGGGTAATGGAGGCGGTGGGTGCCGCCAGCAGTGGTGAACTCCAACAGGTAGGCTTCGCCGTCCCTGCTCTGGACGGTGCCTGCCACAGCGGCCTCGACCTTTTCGCCCTTGGTCATGAGCTTGCGGCGTCTCGACCAGCTCCGCCATGCCATGTAGAACATGATGCCTGCACCGATGAGAAAGATAATGATGTTGAACATTCGCAGTTTCCCTCTTCCGTAAATAGTCCCGCCGGGCCGCTGCCCCGCAGGGGTAATATTTATTGTATCATACTCCACCGGATTTTTCGCCCCATTCGGCCTATACGGAATGCAACAATTTTCGCAAAAAAATTTGTCGTACTATTTTTGCAGAAAAAGCTTGACTTTCTTTGCACCTGTGGTATAATAATCATCGTTCCGAGCCGAACGGCAGCGAACAAAACAGAATATGCGGATATGGCGGAATTGGCAGACGCGTTAGATTCAGGTTCTAATCGGGGCAACTCGGTGGAGGTTCAAGTCCTCTTATCCGCACTCTTGAACGACAGCTTTCAAAAAGGCTGTCGTTTTTCTTTTACCCGTAGTCCTTTTGGAAACTTTCTATCAGCGGATAAGAGGACTTGAACAGCAGCTTTTACAGAGAAAGGCCCCCCCATGCAGATAAACGACCTCTTCGGCGCAGCAGCCGCCTTTGAAACCGTACGGATGCCGGACGGCACGGAAGCGGCCATTCCAACAGAACACGCCGCAGTTATCTATGTAAATGAACAGCCGGCCTTCCGGGTGGTATGCACACCCCAGCTTCTGCCGCAGCTGGCGCTGGGGCGGCTGCTGACCGAAGGATGGATCGCCTCCGCAGAGGAAGTGGAACAAATTGCCGTCTGCGCGGAAGGCTTGAAAGTCAATATCTACCTGAACCACCCGCTGACGGCCCGCCGCGCGGCGGCGCAGGAAGTTTCCAGCTGCTGCACCGACAATGTCGCGCTGGGCAGTCCGGTGGAAGTGCAGCCGCTGCGCACGGTTCCGTATCTGGACGTACAGCCGGAGTGGGTGGACGCCCTCGCCGCCGCCATGAGCGCGGGCCTGCCGCTTTATCAGGCCACCCATGCGGTCCACAGCTGCTTTGTGCTGCACGAGGGCCGCATCCTCTGCGCCTGCGAGGACATCGGACGCCACAACGCACTGGACAAAGCCGTGGGCAACGTGCTTCTGGCCGATGTCCCCCTCAGCGAATGCGTGCTCTACACCAGCGGCCGCGTACCGATGGATATGGTGCGCAAAGCCATCCGGGCCGGCGTTCCGGCACTGGTCAGCAAGACCATGCCCACCGTCCAGTCGCTGGAGTTGGCCGCAGAATACGGCCTGCAATTCGTGTGCGGCCGGAAACATCCCTTAACTTTGAAGGAACGTACAAAATAAAAATCACAAAACAAAGAACGCTTACAGTTCGCGTTGACTTACTTCCGGCCTGAGTGATAATATATTAACGAAGAGACCGCTCCGCTTGTTGCAGCAGGCAGAGCGGTCATTTTCGTGTTTGGGAGTTTTCCCGGACAACCAAAAATCAGGCAGGTGATAACATGAAGCAGGCAACCAACCCGTTTGCGCCCGTTTCGCTGTGGCGCAAGCGGCTGCCGGGCTATGCGGCCATGGGCGCTGCGACAGTCGCAATGGCGGTAGGTCTTATCGCAATGCAGCACGCGCGCACCACGGTTGCAGGTACCCTGCTGCAGGTGTCGGAGGCGGATGCAGCCGCCTACGGCATCAGCGCAGTGTACCAGCTCGACAACGGCAGCTATCGCGTGGAGGGCTCTCAGAAGGGCTTCCAGAGCGATGTGCAGGCTGCCGTGACCCTTGACGCCGAGGGCAATGTTTCCGCTGTCGAGATCCTCTCGCAGGCAGAGACGGACAGCCTCGGCGGCCAGTGTGTCAACCCGGAGTTCACGTCCCAGTATCAGGGCGCAGCTCCCTTTACGCTGGCAGGCAAAAGCTATACTGTGACCGACCCCCTGACCGGTGCCGCCTATGCCGCTGCCGGTGCGGCGGAGGAGCAGCCCGCTGCTGCGGAGGATTTTGACCCCGCGCAGTGGAACGTGTCCGACACCTCTCCCGAGGCCGAGGCCACCCGCAGGATGTACGCAGCAGGTCTGACCCTCTCGGCACTGAACGGCGAGCCTCTGGCCGACGAGCTGATCCCTCCGATGGATACCAGCGCCGAGGCTGTGGCACGCCGCAAGCTCTACGCTGCCGGTCTGAGCAAGAGTGCGCAGGACGGTGAGGAGCAGGCTCTGCCCTATGCGGACTGGTCCGCAGAAAAGCAGGCCGCTTATCAGCTGGCACAGGCCGAACTGACCACCGGGCAGACCAATGCCGGCGCTGTCAGCGCAGACCTGACCGAGGTGGACGCCCTTTCCGGCGCGACCATCACCTCGACCGCCGTCACCAACATCGTCAACAACTCGTATTTCTATGTAACTGAGGTGCTCCGCGCAGAGTGACCTCAACGGAGGAATGGAACCTATGGCAAAAACTGATTTTCTGACGGCTGACATGACCCGCCGTCAATTTATGAAGATCTCGGGCAAGAGCCTTGCAGGGCTCACCCTCTCCGCATCCATGCTGTCCCTCTTCGGCTGCTCGCAGAAGCAGGTGGACAGCGGCGCAGTGGCTACCTGGGCGCTGCCCCAGGGCCTGCTGGTGGTCAACGCCGACCTGTGTACCGGCTGCCAGCGCTGCGAGATCAACTGCACGCTGACCAACGATGGTGTGTGCTCCTCTTACATCAGCCGCGTGAAGATCCAGCGCCGTCTGAATCTGGACGGTGCCGGCAACGGCCTGCTGTCCGGCAACGACAACTGCTTTGTCTACTTCCCGGATACCTGCCGCCAGTGCGAGGACCCCGCCTGCGGCAACGCCTGCCCCCAGAAGGCCATCACCACCAATGCCCAGGGCATCCGTGTGGTGGACACCGACAAGTGCATCGGCTGCGGCGCCTGCCACGAGGCCTGCCCCTGGCATATGCCCACCGTCAACCCCGAGACCGGCAAGTCGTCCAAGTGCATCGCCTGCGGTGCCTGTGTGGCAGGCTGCCCGTCCGGCGCTCTGTCCATCGTGGACTGGGATGCCGTCACCAGCGCAGCACAGGCTGCCTACATGGACCTGTAAGGAGGAACAACAATGGCTGAATATTATGGCTGGGCAGGCAAGATCCTGCGCGTTGACCTGACCACCGGCGAGATCACCACGCAGGATGACGCAAAGTACCATAAGTATATCGGCGGTATGGGCATGGCCTACCGCATCATGTATGAGGAAGCTCCCATGGACCTCGACCCCTACGACGAGAAGGCACAGGTCATCTTCGGCGTCGGCCCCCTGACCGGTGCCGGCGTACCCTGCTCCGGCCGCATGAACGTCACCTTCCGCTCCACCTGGTCCAAGGGCAGTTCCATCATCGACGCCCACATGGGCGGCCACATCGGCCCCATGCTGAAGTATGCGGGCTGGGACGGCATCGTCATCACCGGCATCTCCGAAAAGCCCGTCTACCTGCGCATCGAGGACGACGAAGTCTCCCTCGAGGATGCTTCTGACATCTGGGGCAAGGGTACGTTCGCGTCCAACAAGTGGATGGTGGAGCAGAACGGCCGTGAGTTCGAGACCGCTTCCATCGGCCCTGCCGGTGAGAATCTGGTGGACTACTCCACCCTGAACACCAGCTTTGGCAACTCCGGCGGCGCCGGTCTGGGCGCTGCCATGGGCAACAAGAAGCTGAAGGGCCTGGCCATCCGCGGCACCGGCAGCGTCAAGGTGGCCGACCCCAAGAAGGTGCTGGAGCTGTCCAACTACATGATGGGCAACCTCATCGGCGGCAACAACAACCACAACGTCCCCGCACAGCCCCAGAGCTGGGCCGAGTACAGCGCCACCTCCGGCAAGAACCGCTGGTCCGGCGCACCGGGCCGTATGTGGAAAAAGGCTCCCGGCGGCCCCGTGGATACCGGCGAGCAGCCCTACAACGACATCAATAAGATCGCGCTGCGCTGCTTCAAGGGTTACTTCGACTTCGGCGCACCGGCTGCGGAGTACACCGTGAAGAACGGCGGCTGCTCCTCCTGTCCCATCCGCTGCTACACCGAGTATGATGTGGACCCGCTGGCCGATTACGACCTGCCCACCCACAACTCCAACACCTGTATGCCCGTGCTGTACGGCACCCGCGTCTACCCGGACGGCGTCCACGACTTCAAGTACGAGGGCGACGGCACCATGGTCATCAACCTGGCATGGTCTCATGCCGTCGATGACATGGGCCTGTGGGACAACTACGGCAACCTGAACCGTGACCTGCTGTGGATCCTGCGGATGCCCCGTGAGGAGGCCACCAAGTACATCAGCGAGGAAGAGTACGACTCCCTGCCCTGGGCATGGGAAAAGGCCGGTGACCCCCGCTGGGAGGTAGAGCTCATCCGCCGCATGGCTTACGGTGAGGGCGACCTGTCCGTCATCGCAAAGGGTACGCTGGCCATGATGGAAAAGTTCGGCCTGCCCAAGAGCTGGCTGGACCGCACCGACGGTGCCACCAACTCCAACCTGATGTACAACGGCTTCCCCAACCACCACGGCCCCGCAGAGGCATGGCAGGTTGGCATGCTGTACAATCTGGTGTATAATAGAGACTGCATGATCCACGAGATCGTCTGCGAGACCGGTTCCGGCGCACCCTACGAGGTGACCAAAAAGGTCATGGAGGACTTCTTCGGCGAGGGCTGCTACGACAAGGCCAAGGCCTACACGCCCATCAACGAGAACAAGGCAAAGCTGGCCGCCTACTGCGTCAACGATAAGAACTTCCACGACTCTGCCACCCTCTGCAACTGGATGTGGCCCATGACCCAGTCTCCCTCCAAGGAGCGGGCCTACCACGGCGATCTGGACCTGCAGGCAGATTTCATGACCGCCGTCACCGGCGAGACCTACACCCAGGCCGGTCTGCAGGAGGCAGGCGAGCGCATCACCCAGATGCTGCGCGCCATGACCGCCATCAGCTTCCAGAAGAACTGCGGCAGCGCAAATCTCCGTCAGGAGCACGACGCCATCTGCGACTGGGTCTTCGACAAGGAACCCGACTTCAAGGCATTCGAGGAAGGCACCACCAAGCTGGACCGCGCCGACATGGAGAAGGCAAAAGACCTGTTCTATGACATCTTCGGCTGGGACAAGACCACCGGTGTGCCTACCCGCGAGACGCTGGAGAAGTTCGACCTCGGCGACATGGCCGACGATCTGGAAGCACGCGGCATCTACGACCAGACTCCCGCCGGAGAGACTGCTGCCAGCGAGGCCGCAGCCCAGTAATTAAGAAGCCGTTTTCATAAGCATTGCACACCGCCCGAACGGTCTTTTTGCCCGCATACGGCGTTGCTTTTCCTTGCAATCCGTCAGGATTGCTGCGGAAAATCGCCTTGTCTACGGGCAAAAATCCTCGCCGTTCGATGCACTCTGCTTACAAAAACAACTTCACAGAAACGAGAGGAACTATCATGCTGTTTGGCAGACGCAAACCCGGTTATACCACCACGGTGGACGCCGCCTCCGACCCTGAGCAGGTCATCCTCGACCTGCAGAAGGCAGAGATGGCCGCGAAAAAGAAGCCGAAGGCCGAGGTCTTTGACATCGACGCGGCCAGCGAGACTGCCCGCCGCCTGAAGGAAACGGGCAGTATGTTCGACGGCAGCGCCGCAAAGCTCGGCGAGGACGTCATTGCCGCTGTGCAGAAGGAGACGGATGCTCTGGCCGCAAAGCAGGCCGAGGCACAGCCCGCTCTCGAAGAGACGGCTGCACCGCACGCCGCCGAAAAGCCCCAGCTGCTGGATTTTCTGGCCGCTGCACCGGAGGCAGAGGGCGACCCCTACGCCGACCAGCCCACCGTCACCGCGCCGGAGCTGCCCAAGCTGACCCCGGCACAGGAGCTGGCGGGTTACATCCGCTCCCGCTCGGCGGCGGCGCTGGTCACATCCCACGCCCTGCTGGTGAGTGAGGTGGAAAACGCCGATGAACTTCTGGCCCAGATGCCGGAAGACCCCCAGTGCGCAGACATCGTGTCCCGCGCCGGCGCAAAGGATGCCTACTACTACTCCAGCGCCAACATGAGCGACAACTACGCCATGATCGCGCAGCTCATCGAGGACAAGGACCTCTGCGCCATGGTGGCCGAGATGGTGCGGTTCAACGCCCGCGTCTACCCCAGCGCCACCCCGCTGCGGTACTTCCGCCGCTCGCCCTACGATCTGACACAGGAAGCCATTGAGCAGACGTGGCAGTCCATGCAGGGCAAGCCGGAGTACGCCGACATCGAGGAGCTGACCAACAACCAGAACGAGCGGTTCCTCTTCTCCACCCAGCACCTCACCCGCCGCTACGCAAAAGCCATCAGCGACGTGGACGAGTGGACCGACTAAAGCATCCCACACAATCAAATAGGGTATATGAGCTTCTTTGAGCAAAGGTGTCTAAACCGTCGGGCATGACACCGCGCCGCAATGCTAAGGGCTATATAAGCCGGCATTCAAGGGTGGAGGGGGAAACCCCGCCGCCTTCCCGCAGAAGAAACGCTGCAATTTGAAAAAAAGAACTCCTCCCATCCTCACAGGGGCTTTCCATGCTCTGCCGCCACTGCAAGGGCGGCAGGGAGCGGAGAGCAGCCATCGGCATGGCAGTCTGCAAGCTGCCCTTTGCCGGAATGTGCGGATATTCTGCGGAGGCGTTTTGATTTTCCATCAAGACGTCTCCGCTTCTTTTTTAGCCTGTCTTTTTATATGAATCCCCGCTGCGCCCCGCCTGAGCCATAGCAGACCGGGTGTGGTCGGGCATTTGGAGGATTTTTTTATGAAACAGCCTTTCTGCGCGCCCTCTGAGGCGCTGCGCCGCGTGCTGGATGCCGCTGCGGCTCTGCCGAGGCCGGAGACGGAGACCGTCCCGCTGGACGAAGCGGACGGCCGCATTGCCGCCGGGACGCTTTCGGCCCGGATGGATCAGCCGCCCTTTGACCGCAGCCCCTTCGACGGCTACGCCCTGCACAGCGCCGACGCCGCCGGTGCCAGCCGTGAAACACCCGTCACCCTGCCCGTGACCATGAAGCTCTACGCCGGAGATGCCCCCGCTTCGCCTCTGCCTGCTGGCTGTGCGGCCCGCATCATGACCGGCGCACCCCTGCCCGAGGGCGCAGACTGTGTGCTGATGCAGGAGCTGACCGACAGCGGCGAGGAGACGGTACAGCTCTATGCCGCCATGAAGCCCCAGCAGAACGTGGTATTCCGGGGCGGAGACATCGCCGCCGGTGCTGTCATCGCCGAAGCCGGTACGGTACTCTCCCCCGCCCATCTCGGCGTGCTGGCCGGGCAGGGATACGCTGAAGTCCCCGTTTACAAGACGCTGACCGTGGGCGTTCTGGCCACAGGAAGCGAGCTTTTAGCTCCGGGCGAGGCTTGGACGCCCGGCAAAATTTACGATGCCAACGGCGTCCAGAACGCCGCCCGCCTGCGGCAGCTGGGCTTTGCGGTAAAACGTCGGCACTGCTCCGACGACCCGGAGGAGATCGCCCGTGAGATGCGGGAACTGCTGGCGGAGTGCGACGCCGTCATCACCAGCGGCGGCGTCTCGGTGGGGCAGAAAGACTATCTGCCCGCTGTGCTGGAACAGCTGAATGCGGACATCCTCTTTGCAGGCGTGGCCCAAAAGCCCGGAAGCCCCATGCTGGCCGGGAAAGTGGGCGGCAAGCTGGTGTTCTGTCTCTCCGGCAACCCCTTTGCCGCCGCCGCTACGCTGGAACAATATGCCGTCCCGGCTCTTTTGCGGGCGGCGGGGCGCTGTGAGGAAAGCTGCCTTCTTCCCCGCACCACCCGCACCCTGACCACGGGCTTCTCGAAGCCCAGCAAGGGGAACCGCTATCTGCGGGCAAAGGCCATGGGCGGCAGCGTGACCATCCCCGGCGAGGGCAACGCCGAAGCCCACTCGTCCGGCAGCCTTTCCGCCATGATCGGCTGCAACTGTCTCGTTGAACTGCCTGCGGGCAGCGGCCCGGTGACTCCGGGCGAAGAAGTGGAGGTGCTCAGTTTTGTACAGTGAACAGAAAGAGGCTCTGGCCCAGGAGATCGAACTCAAGCGCCCGGCGGTGCTGGCCGTCAGCGGCCTGCACAACAGCGGCAAGACGACGCTGCTGGAAAAGCTTCTGCCTGCCCTGCGCAGCCGGGGGCTGAAAGTGGGCATTATCAAGCACGACGGCCATGATTTCACTCCCGATGTCCCCGGCACCGACAGCTACCGCCTGCGGGAAGCGGGAGCCGAGGGGGTGGCGGTCTACTCCGGTCAGCGCTATCTGCTGACCGAAATGTTCCGCCTGACGGAGCAGGACTTGCTGGCGCTCTTCGAGCGCCACGGCTATGATCTGGTGCTGCTGGAAGGCTTCAAGGACAGCGGCTGGCCGAAAATCGAAGTTGTCCGCAAAGAAATTTCGGACACACCGGTGTCTTTCCAGCCGCTGGCGGTGGTGGGAGACATTCCGGGGGCAGATTTTGGATTGGAAGATGCGCAGGCTCTGGCCGACTGGCTCGTTGCCCAGATGCCGGGCCTGTAAGGAGGAGACAGATATGAAACTGATTCGTACCGAAGACGCGGCAGGCCAGGTGCTCTGCCACGACATTACCCAAATCATTCCCGGCGAGTTCAAGGGCGCACGTTTCCGCAAGGGCCATATCATCCAGCCCGAGGACATCCCCGTGCTGCTCTCCATCGGCAAAGAAAACCTCTACGTCTGGGAGAAAAAGCCCGGCATCCTCCACGAGGACGAAGCCGCCGCACTGCTGTACAAGGCCGCTGCGGGCAAGAACATCCACGGCACCGAGCCGAAAGAGGGAAAAATCGAGCTCATCGCCGACTGCGACGGCCTGCTGAAAATCAACCGCGAAGCCCTGCTGGCCGTGAACCGCACGCCCCAGATGATGATCGCCACCATCCACGGCGACCTGCCCGTGAAAAAGGGCCAGAAACTGGCCGGTACCCGCATCATCCCTCTGGTCATCGAACAGGAGAAGATGGATGCCATGCAGGCTGCCGCAGGCAGTGAGCCTATCCTGAACGTGCTGCCCATGCAGGCCAAGAAGTTTGCCGTCATCACCACCGGCAGTGAGGTGTTCAAGGGCCGCATCGAGGATAAGTTCACGCCTATCCTCGTGGGCAAGCTGGCCGAGTACGGCTGTGAGATGACCTTCCACAAGGTCTGCGACGACGACCCGGCGGGCATCACCGCCGCCATTCTGGAAGCGAAAGAGGCGGGCTGTGAGCTGATCTTCACCACCGGCGGCATGAGCGTGGACCCCGACGACCGCACCCCGCTGGCCATCAGAAACACCGGCGCGGACATCGTCACCTACGGCGCACCGGTGCTGCCGGGTGCCATGTTCCTCGTGAGCTATCTGGACGGTGTGCCGGTCTGTGGCCTGCCCGGCTGCGTCATGTACGCCAAGCGCACCATCTTTGACCTGCTGCTGCCCCGTCTGCTGGCCGACGATGCCATCACCGCCGAGGATATTGCCCGTCTGGGCGAGGGCGGCCTCTGCCTTGGCTGCGCCGAGTGCCACTGGCCCAACTGCGGATTTGGGCATTGCTGAGAGGTTTCATTCTATGACTGACAACAAATTGACCCACTTTGATGCCTCCGGCAACGCCGTGATGGTGGATGTGAGCGAGAAGACTGTCACCTTCCGGGAGGCCACCGCCCACGGCATCATCACCATGAACGCCGAGGCATTCGCCGCCGTGGAGAGCGGCACCGTGAAGAAAGGCGATGTGCTGGGCGTGGCCCGCATTGCCGGCATCATGGCCACCAAGCGCACCAGCGAGCTCATCCCGCTGTGCCATCCGCTGCCGCTGACGAAAGTGAGCGTAGACTTCAGGCTTCTGCCCGAGCGGCAGGCTGTGGAGGCGCTCTGCACCGTCAAGACGGCGGGCGTCACCGGCGTGGAGATGGAGGCCCTGACGGGCGTTTCCACCGCCCTGCTCACCATCTACGATATGTGTAAGGCCGTCGATAAGGGCATGGAGCTGGGTGAGATCCATCTCGTCGAGAAGACCGGCGGCAAGAGCGGCCACTACATCCGGGCGGAGGGCGGCTATGTTTGATTCTGCCCAGCGCAATATCCACTATCTGCGCCTGTCCGTCACCGATCTGTGCAACCTGCGCTGCCGCTACTGTATGCCCGACGGCGTGGAAAAGCTGGAACGGGAAGCCGTGCTCACCTACGAAGAGTTCCTGCGTCTGGCGGCCCTGTTTGCCCGGTGCGGCGTCGATACCGTCCGCGTCACCGGCGGAGAGCCGCTGGTGCGCAAGGGCGTAGACCAGCTGGTGGCGGGCCTGAAATCCATCCCCGGCATCCGCAAAGTCACCATGACCACAAACGGCATCCTGCTGGCGCAGCAGCTGCCCGCCCTGCTGGCGGCTGGCCTTGACAGCGTGAACATCAGCCTCGACACTCTGCGCCCCGAAGTGTTCCAAAGCATCACGGCCCGGGACGAGTTCGAGCACGTCATAGAGGGCATCCGCGCCGCACTGGACAGCGGCATCCCTGTCAAACTGAACTGTGTGCCGCAGGTGGGCGTGAACGAGGGTGAATTGGAAGACCTGGCCGCCCTCGCCGAGAGCCGCCCGTTACAGGTGCGGTTCATCGAGATGATGCCCATCGGCTACGGCGCGGCCATGCCCTGCATCTCGGGGCCGGAGCTGCGGGAGCGGTTTGCCCGCCGCTGGCCGGAGTTTTCGCCCCTGCCCGCCGCCCAGAACGCCGGGTTCGGCGACGGGCCTGCCGTCTACTACACCGTCCCGGGCTGGAAGGGCGACGTGGGCTTCATCGCGGCGGTCCATGGCAAGTTCTGTGCTTCCTGCAACCGGGTGCGGCTGACCAGTCAGGGCTTTCTGCGCCCCTGCCTTGCCAGCGAGACGGGCTGCGACCTGCGCACCCTGCTGCGGGGCGGCGCAGCCGACGAGGAGCTTTTACAGGCCATCCGGGAGACGATCTGGTCGAAACCCCGGGAACATCATTTCGGAGACAATTCCATGCCCGCCACCCGCGGGATGTACCGTATCGGAGGATAAATTACTATGGGAAAAATTCTGGCGATCTGCACCAGCCCCAAGCGCGGCACCGTCAAGACCGAGGTGCCAAGTGCTGTCCTGACCCCGGAATGGGGCATCGTGAGCGACGCCCACGGCGGAAACTGGCACCGGCAGGTGAGCCTGCTCAGCGCCGAAAAAATCGAGGCGTTCCGCAAGAAGATCTGGGTGGACTACGGTGCCTTCGGCGAAAACCTCGTCATCGAGGGCTTCGACTTCCGCAGCCTGCCCGTCACCAGCCGCTTCGCCATCGGCGACGTGGTGCTGGAGATGACCCAGATCGGCAAGGAGTGCCACAACGACTGCGTCATCAAGCAGCAGACCGGCGAGTGCATCATGCCCCGGGAGGGCGTATTTGCCCGGGTGCTGAAGGGCGGCGAGATTCATGTCGGCGACGAAGTGACCCTTCTGCCGCCGCTGGAAGATCCGCCGCTGCGCGCTGCGGTCATCACCCTTTCGGACAAGGGCAGCCGGGGCCAGCGGGAGGACAAGAGCGGCCCCCTCATCGTGGAGATGCTCACCGCCGCAGGCTATGTGGTGGAAGAGACGATGCTCCTGCCCGACGAGGCCAAGGCGCTGAAAGCACAGCTCATCCGTCTGGCCGATGGCCGTCAGGTGAACCTTATCCTGACCACTGGCGGCACCGGCTTCTCGCCCCGGGATATTACCCCCGAGGCCACCTATGCCGTGGCCGACCGCAACGCTCCCGGCATCGCCGAGGCCATGCGGTACCACAGCCTCTCCATCACCCCCCGCGGGATGCTGAGCCGCGCCGCCAGTGTATTGCGCGGCAAGACGCTCATCGTCAACCTGCCGGGCAGTCCGAAAGCCGTGAAGGAGAACCTCGAGTACATCCTGCCCAGCCTCGAGCACGGCGTCCGCATCGCCGCCGGTCTGGACGGCGAGTGCGCCCGCAAGTAACATTGTTGTCCCGCTCCGGTTTCGGGACGTGAACATATATGAGGGAATTTTAACCACTATAGAAGGAGAAAATTCATGAAAGCCGATCTCATTTCCCGCCGCAGCTTTCTGTCCGTGGTCGGCGCAGTCGGCGCTGCTGCTGCCCTGACCGCCTGCGGCGGCGCGGTTTCCAGCACTGCCTCTTCCACAGCTGCTTCCGAGGCTGCTGGCGAGAGCGTCGAGCTCATCGTCTTCGCCGCTGCCTCACTGACCGAGACCCTGAACGCCATCGCCCAAGACTACTCTGCCGAGAACCCGGGCGTCACCTTCCGCTTCAACTTTGATTCCTCCGGTACTCTCAAGACCCAGATCCAGGAGGGCGCTGACTGCGACCTCTTCCTCTCTGCCGGTCAGAAGCAGATGAACCAGCTGGACATCACCGCTTCTGCCGACGTAAACACCGACGGTCTGGACTTCGTGGACCCCTCCACCCGCGTGGACCTGCTGGAAAACAAGGTCGTCCTCTGTGTGCCTGAGGGCAGCGACAAGGGCATCGACAGCTTTGATGCTCTGGCCGAGCACCTGAAGGCTCAGGACATCCTGTTCTGCATGGGCAACAGCGATGTGCCTGTGGGCCAGTACACCCAGAAGGTCCTGGCCTACTATGACCTCGACGAAGAGGCTCTGGCTGCTGCCGGTGTCATCACCTACGGTTCCAACGTCAAGGAAGTCACCACCCAGATCAGCGAGGGCAGTGTGGACGCCGGTGTCGTCTACTGCACCGACGCTTACAGCGCCGGTCTGACCCCCGTGGACGAGGCCACCGCCGAGATGTGCGGTCAGGTCATCTACCCCGCCGCTGTGCTGAAGGCTGCCCCCAACGCCGAGGCCGCCAGGGAGTTCCTGGCCTATCTGCAGACTGACCGTGCCGCCACCGTGTTCGAGGGCGTGGGCTTCACGGCGATGTAAAAGGTTAAAATCATGGATTGGTATCCCTTATGGAACAGCCTGCGCATCGCGCTCATCAGCTGCGCAGCAGTGTTCTTCCTCGGCATTTTTGCCGCTTATTATATCGCAAAGCTGCCCCGCACCGTCAAGGGCGTGCTGGACGTGGTGCTCACCCTGCCCATGGTGCTGCCGCCCACAGTGGTGGGCTATTTTCTGTTGCTGCTCTTCGGCGCAAAGCGGCCGCTGGGCATCTTCTTCATGGAGCATTTCGGCGTCAAGCTGGTCATGAACTGGTACAGCGCCATCTTTGCGTCCATCGTAGTGGCCTTCCCGCTGATGTACCGAACGGCCCGGGGCGCCTTCGAGAGCTTTGACGAGACGCTGGCCTGGTCGGCCCAGACACTGGGACAGTCCAATGCGTGGATATTCTGGCGGGTGCGGATGCCCTGCTGCCGTCAGGGCATTCTGGCTGGTACGGTGCTGGCCTTTGCCCGGGCCTTGGGCGAGTACGGTGCTACCAGCATGATAGCGGGCTACACCCCGGGCAAGACGGCCACCATCGCCACCACGGTGTACCAGCTCTGGCGCACCAACGATGAGGCCGGTGCCATGCGGTGGGTGCTGGTGGACATCGTCATCTCTGCTGTGGTGCTGCTGGCTGTGAACCTCCTGGAGAAAAAGCAGAAAGCAGGTGGCCGCGCATGAGCCTGGAAGTACATATCGAGAAAAAGCTGAACGGCTTCACCCTCCGCTCCGACTTCGCCGCCGGGAACACTGCCACGGCCATTCTGGGCGCGTCGGGCTGCGGCAAAAGCATGACGTTGCGCTGCATCGCGGGCATCGTGAAGCCCGACAAGGGCCGCATCGTGCTGGACGGGCGGGTGCTGTTCGACAGCGGGCAGCACATCGACCTGCCGCCCCAGCAGCGGGGCGTGGGCCTGCTCTTCCAGAACTACGCTCTCTTCCCGAATATGACCGTGGAGCAGAACATCCTCTGCGGCCTGAAAGCCGAAAGGAACAAAGCCGCCCGCAAGGCCCGCTGCGCCGGGATGCTGCGGGCCTTGCGGCTGGAAGAACTGGCCAGCCGCCGCCCGGCAGAGCTTTCCGGCGGACAGCAGCAGCGCACCGCGCTGGCCCGTATTCTGGTGGGCAAGCCGAAGATTTTGATGCTGGATGAGCCGTTCAGCGCACTGGACAGCTACCTCCGCGAGGAGGTGGAGGGCGAAGTGGGCAGCCTGCTGGCGGGTTTCGCCGGCACAGCCCTGCTTGTCACCCACAACCGGGACGAAGCTTACCGCCTGTGCCGGGACATGATCGTCATGGACGGCGGGCAGGTGCTCCGCACCGGCACCACGAAAGAGGTCTTTGCCGACCCCCGCAGCACCGCTGCGGCCCGGCTGACCGGCTGCAAGAACATCCTGCCCTGCACCCGGGTGGACGCCCACAGCGTCCGCCTCGCAGGCTGTGAGAGTCTGCTGCACCTCGCCGCTGAGGTGCCGGAGGGCTGCACCGCCGTGGGCATCCGCGCCCACGACTTCGCCCCCTGCGCCCCGGGCGCAGAGAACGCCCTGCCGGTGGAGCTGCTCTCCGCCAGCGAGAATCCCTTCGATTGGAACCTCATCTTCCAACTGCTGGACGGCACCACTCGTCTGTGGTGGAAAGTGAGCAAGACGACCCTCTCCGTGGCCGAACCCGACGCCCCGGCCTGCCTCTCCGCCCCGCCGGAGCGCATCATGGCGCTGGTGGATCATAAGTAAACTCCAAAAGAGCCGGTGCATCTGCACCGGCTCTTGCTCTATTTTTATGACTCACCGAAGAATTTCTTGGCAATATCGGCGCTCTGCTTGGCGTCCTTGGCGTACCAGTCCGCGCCGATCTTCTCGGCGTACTCGGGCGTCAGGACAGCGCCGCCCACCATCACCTTGCAGTCGAGCTTTGCCGCATGGAGGGCCGCGATGGTCTCCTCCATGCTCTTGAGGGTGGTGGTCATCAGGGCCGAGAGCCCCACGAGGTGGACATCCTTCTCCCGGACGGTATCCACCACCGTCTCCACCGGCACATCGCGGCCAAGGTCGATGACCTCGAAGCCGTAGTTCTCGAGGATGACGCGGACGATGTTCTTGCCGATGTCGTGGACATCGCCCTTGACCGTTGCGAGGACGATGCGGCCCTTGCTGGCCCCGGCCCCGCCCCGCTTGGCGATGGCGGTCTTGATCTCTTCAAAGGCGGCCTGTGCGGCGCTGGCGGCCTGTAACAGCTGAGGCAGGAAGAGCTTGCCCTTCTCGTACTTTTCACCCACGACGTCCAGCGCCGGGATGAGGGCCTCGTCCACCAGCGTCAGGGGCTCGTTTTCGTCCAGCAGGGTGTGGGTGCGGGCAGCGGCTTCACCCTTGAGGCCCTTTTCCACCGCCTGCATCAGCGCGGCAAAAGGGCCGCTGTGAGCTGCATCCGCCTCCGCCGGGGTGTTTGACGTCTGAGACGCCTGGGCCGTCCGGGCCTGCTTCAACGCGGCGCTGGCAGGGACTTTATCGGCATAGCGGGCGATGTAGGCCATGCTCTGCTTGTCGCGGTTGGTGAGGACGTTGTAGGAGTAGACCGCCGCCATCATCTCTTCGCTGGAAGGATTCATAATGGCGAGGTCGAGACCCGCGTACATGGCCATGGTGAGGAAAGTAGTATTCAGATAGGGGCGGCAGGGCAGGCCGAAGCTGATGTTGGACACACCGAGGATGGTGCGGACGCCCAGCTCCTTCTTGCAGCGGGCCAGCGCCTCCACGGTGGCCAGAACGTCCTGCTGCTGGGCGCTGGCGGTGAGGGTCAGGCAGTCGATATAAATATCTTCCCGGGGGATGCCGTGGGCCAGCGCCGCGTCCACCACCCGCTTTGCGATCTCAAACCGGGCGTCGGCGCTGGGCTGGATGCCCCGCTCGTCGATAGCGAGGCCGACGACGGCCGCGCCGTACTTTTTGCAGAGGGGCAGGACACGCTCCAGCACTTCGGTCTCGCCGTTCACCGAGTTGACGATGGGCTTGCCGTTGTAGACCCGCAGGCCCCGCTCGAGGGCGTCTGCGTGGGAGGAATCCAGCTGCAAAGGCAGGCTGACGACACTCTGCAGAGCCTTCACCACCTGCTCCATGACGGCGGGCTCGTCCACGCCGGGCGCGCCCACGTTGACGTCCAGCACCTGCGCTCCGGCCTCGGACTGGCTGACGGCCTGCTCGAGGATGTAGTTCATGTCGCCCTCGCGCAGGGCCTGCTGGAACCGCTTTTTGCCGGTGGGGTTGATGCGCTCGCCCACCACGGTGATGCCGTCCACGGTGACGAAGTCCATCGGCGAGCAGAGCACCGAGGGCATGGCGTGGGCGGGGCGGCCCGGCTTGCAGTCGGCGAAGACGCCGTTCAGCAGCTTGATGAAATCGGGGGTGGTGCCGCAGCAGCCGCCCGCCGCAAAGAGCTTCAAATCGCGGTAGGGCTTCATCTCCATGGCAAAGAGCTGGGGCGTGATGTCGTAGCCGCTGCCGTCGGCGCGGGGCAGGCCCGCATTTGGCTTGACAAAGACCGGGAAATCGCCGGGCAGGGCCTCGGCCAGCCGCTTTGCCATGGGGAAAATTTCCTTCGGGCCGAGGGAGCAGTTGATGCCCACGGCGTTGGCCCCGAGGCCCCGGGCCGTGACGGCGAAGCTCTCGACGGTGCAGCCGGTGAAGGTGCGCCCGCCTGCCTCAAAGCTCATGCTGGCGAGGATGGGCAGGTCACAGTTCTCTTTCGCGGCCAGCAGGGCAGCTTTCAGCTCGTACAGGTCGGTGAAGGTCTCAAAGAAGACAAGATCGGCCCCGGCGGCGACACCCGCCCGGACGATGCGGCCATACTCGGCCACGGCGTCTTCAAAGGCCAGCGTGCCGTTGGGCTCCAGCAGTTCGCCCAGCGGGCCGACGTCCAGCGCGGCCAGTGCGCCGTAGGGGGCGCAGGCCCGCTTGCAGTTGGCAATGCCCGCCGCAATGATCTCTTCCAGCGTGTATTCGCTGCCCGCCAGCTTATGGGCCGACGCGCCGAAGGTGTTGGCATTGATGATGCGGCTGCCTGCGGCGGCGTACCGGCTGTGGATGCTCTCGATGAGCTGTGGGTCGGTGATGTTCAGTTCCTCAGGCCGTGCGCCCAGTTTCAGGCCCGCCGCCTGCAGCATGGTACCCATGCCGCCGTCGAGGAGGATGGTATTCGGCTGGATAAACAGTTCATTCGCTTGCACAGGTCTTGCCCCTCTTTCTATATTCGCACCGCGTGTTCAGCACGCAGTGTCCGCACCCGGCAAGGCGTCCTTTCACCGGATGGTCGCTCAGGCCCAGCAGAGCGGTCACGCTCTTGCGGGGCGTCATCAGGTCATTTTCGGTCACGCAGAGCCCGGCCCGGCGGGCGGTGTCCAGTGCCGCCGCCACCAGCGGCTGCACCCCGATGGGCCAGTCGCCGTAGCCCGGCGAGAAACGGCCCGTGAGGTACTTGTCCTGCTCTGCGGCCCACTGCCGCAGCTCGGCCTCGGCGGCGTCCGCAGCCTGTTCGGCCAGCACAGAGCCGATGGCGTCCGACGCCACACCGGCGGCGATGTCGCCCACACCAGCCCGGCGTATCTGTCCGTCCACGCCGGGGCCGACTGTCACGGCCAGAAGCACGGCCTCGCTGCACCCTTCCAGATGCCGGAAGATGTCCTCCCCCTTCAAAATACCGGCCTGCGTGAGGCTCTCCACGTCGGCCTCGAGCCAGACAGCCCGGGGCGTGGCGGCGGCGAGAAGGGGCGCAGCGCACTTTTCCAGAAGGGTGAGGGTAGCGCTGTCAGCCTCGCCCCGCGCGCCGAAATACCGCGCGGCCTGCCGGATGTCGATGGACTCCGGCTTTGCTAAATTCAGGGGTCTGCTGGGGCCGATGGGCATTTTCCGCCGCCTCCTTCTTTTGAATAAAGTATGATAAGTATACCGCACCGGTAGGCTAAAATCAACACAAAAGCCCCTCCCTCAGCATTTTTGCCGGGGGAGGGGCCTATTATATGATCTTTCCTTGCAGCCCCTTGATAGGGGCGGTGGCACGGCGTCAGCCGTGACGGAGAGGTTTATCAGCGGATGTCCCTGACCGACACCGCCTGTTACTTCAAAAACTTGTGGACAGCGCGGGCGACGATGCCGCCCAGGATGCCGGAGACAAGGAACTCGGCCACGCCCTGCACGCCGACCAGCAGGACGACGAACATCAGGGGGTTGGCTGCGCCCTTGACGGACACGAGGTTCTGGACGTAATCGCAGCCGTAGAAGGCCAGCACGATGTAGCCCATGAAGAACAGGGTGTTGAGGGCCGGGGCGCACATGGCGCTGACGATGTAGCTCCAGGTGCCGGGCTTATCGAAATTCTTGACAGCGTTGAAGATAAGGCCGGTACACAGGCCCATCAGCACACGCATACCCACACAGAGGATGAAGGTGTTGACGGGGCTGACCTGGAACAGCGCACCAGTCATGGCGGAAGCGCCGGTGACGGCATCATAGAAGCTCACGGCGCCGAACACGCCGCCGAGGATAGCGCCTGCGGCGGGACCCATGGTGATGGCACCCACGGCGATCGGCAGGGTCAAAAAGCTCATGTAAAGCGGGCCTACAGGGACACTGCCCAGGCCGACGGCCTTCATGACCAGCTCAATGGCGACCAGCAGTGCCAGCCGGGTGAGGGTGCGAATGTCATTCTTTTTCATAATTCAGTTTTCCTCCTTGCTGCCGTTCCGCCCTAAATTGTCGGATACGGCGCAAACCTGCCCGTGAAATACACGGGGTCTTTTGTAGAATACAGTCTGAAATATACGGGATGTTTTGTCAGGGAACTTCCGGGGATAGCATTATAAATCAGTAGTGAAGCGGATGCCCGCATCACGGCGGGCCGTTTCCAGCACACGGCTGACGGCCACCGAGGTGTCCAGCATCCGGCTACAAAGCTCCATATCCTCGCTCTCGATGGCGCGGGCAAAGGCGTGGAACTCCGCCGCCTGCCGGGGACGGCCTGCGCTGAGGTTGAAGTGTTCTTCCTTGCCCTTATAGGGGTGGAAGGTGACGCCGCCGCAGAAGTTGGCGGTGGATTTCTGGAGCAGATACCCCTTGGTACCCTGAATGATGTACCGGGCCGGGGAACTGCTGTCCTTGGCATTGATGCTCACGGCCTTGAAGCTGCGATACTCCATCGTCAGCACGCCGCTGGTGTCGATGCCCCGGGTGACATTGGCCGCATAGTGGACCTTATTGGGCGAGCCGAAGAGGCCCACCACATAGCTGACATTGTAGACGCCCAGGTCCATCAGCGCGCCGCCGGCGCAGGCCGGGTCAAAGGACGGCCAGACCTTGCCGGCGCAGAAATCATGATACCGGCTGGAATACTGGCTGAAATTACACTGCACCATCGTGACGGCGCCTACCTTGGGCAGCAACTCACGGATCTTGGCGTAGTTGTCCTGATACTGCGTGGTGACAGCCTCGAAGAGGAAGAGCTTTTTGCTCCGGGCCAGCTCGGCCAGCTCTTCGGCCAGCGCCGCCGTGGGGGCCATCGGCTTTTCGACGATGACATGGCGGCCCGCTTCCAGAGCGGCACGGGTATATTTTACGTGCATGATATTCGGTACGGCGATATACACAACGTCCACCCAGCTCAGCAGTTCGTCGTAGCTGGTGGTGTGGCGCGGCACACCATACTGGTCGCAGAGGGCCTGTGCTGCACCGGCGCTCCGCTCCGTGCTGCAAAGAGCCTCGACCTTGAAGGGGCTTTCCGACCCGGTGAGCCAGGGCAGGAACTCCCGGACGATCATGCCTGCGCCGAGAATGCCTAATTTCATCATAAGGTCTCTCCTTTCAAGGCTCAGCCCGCTTTGGCCTCATCGTCCCGGCGGGGACGGCGGTTATTGCGGCGGCGGGGGCTGCTGCCGTTGTTGTAAGGGCGTCTGCCTGCCGGGCGGGGACGGCGGCGCTCACCGTCGCTGCGCGGCTCGTGGTGACGCTCATGCTGCGGCGCATTGAGCTGGTAAAGGAGAGCCAGCCCCTTCAGCAGCAGCTCGGGGTCATAGGTGAGCGGGTGACGGCAGAGCGGGATGACATACTTTGCCAGACCGCCTGTGACCACCAGCGTGGCCGGACGGCCCAGTTCTTCCTCGATGCGCTGAGTGATGCCGTCCAGCAGGACAGCCGTCCCCAGCACAGAGCCGGAGAGCATACACTTCTCGGTATCGACGCCGATCGCGCTTTTGGGCGAAGAAAGATGTACCTGCGGCAGCTGGGCGCACCGCTCCCCCAGCGCCCGCAGACCGGTGGAAAGTCCGGGGCAGATGACGCCGCCCCGGAAGACCTTGTTCTCATCCACCACGTTGAACGTGGTGGCGGTGCCGAGGTCTACCGTGACCACCGGCAGGGGGAAATTCGCCGCCGCGTAGGCCGCATCCACAAGGCGGTCTTTGCCGACGGCGTGAGGGTCAGGCACCCCCATCGTGAGGCCGGTGCGGATGTCGGGCGAGACGATGACCGGCTTTTTGCCGGTGTAGTGGCGGGCGCACTCAGCCAGCGCCCCCGTGATCTGGGGGACGACGCTGGTGAGGACAGCGCCCTCGAAGCGGATGGGCTTTTCCGGGTGTCTCCGATGAGAGAACACCTTTTCCATCTCGGCACGGTACTCCGCCGCTGTGCGGGTGCGCACCGTGTCCATGTGGGCCACAAAGCATACACGTCCGTCCCGGATGCCCCCGAGGGCGACGGTGGTGTTGCCTATGTCAATGGCTAAAATCATAATTCAGTTCCTCGCAGGGTCGAACCTCTCCGTCATCGCTGTGCGATGCCGCCTCTCCTACCGAGGGGAGGCCTTGGCATATCGTAAAGCCCCATCTCTTCGCCAGAGGCTCCCCTATCAGGGGAGCTGGCGCGAAGCGCCTGAGAGGTTGTATGGAGACGGGCCTGCCCGTGAGCCGCAGGCTTGACGGAGAGCTTTTTTGTATAAGTCAAGCTGTATTTTACCGCATTTTGAGCCAAGATACAACCCCAATCAAAGATTTTGTTGTGCTCTGGGCCGTTTTGCATTATACTGTAGTTATATTATCCCTATTTATAGGAGGTATTTTGGATGGATCTGAAGGGAAAATGCGTCCTTCTGGGCGTCAGCGGCGGCATTGCCGCCTATAAAATGGCCAACGTGGCCAGCGCACTGCGCAAGCTGGGGGCCGACGTGGAGGTCATCATGACCAGAAACGCCACCCAGTTCATCACCCCTATCACGTTCGAGACCCTGACAGGCCACAAGTGCATGGTGGACACCTTCGACCGGGATTTCAAGTTCGAAGTCACCCATATCTCGCTGGCAAAGAAGGCCGACGTCATCCTCGTGGCCCCGGCCACCGCCAACGTCATTGCCAAGATGGCTCACGGCATCGCCGACGATATGCTTACCACCGTCGTTCTCGCGGCCAAGTGTCCCAAGCTCGTCTCCCCTGCCATGAACACCGGGATGCTGGAGAACCCCATCACCCAGGACAACATCGCCACACTGGAAAAGTACGGCTTCACGGTCATCCCCTCCGAGAGCGGCGTACTGGCCTGCAAGGACGTGGGCAGCGGACGCCTGCCGAAAGAGGATGTCCTGCTGGACTACATCTTCCGCGCCATCGCAAAGCCGAAGGACCTCGCCGGTCTGCGCATTGCCGTCACGGCCGGCCCCACTCAGGAGCCGCTGGACCCTGTGCGCTACCTGACCAACCACTCCACCGGCAAGATGGGCTATGCCGTGGCCCGTGCCGCCGCGATGCGCGGTGCCGAAGTCACCCTCATCCACGGCCCGACGGCCCTGCAGCCGGTGCGGTTCACCGAGGATGTTCCCATCACGACAGCCCAGCAGATGTACGAGGCCGTGACCAGCCGCTTCGACGAGATGGACGTTCTGGTCATGGCTGCTGCCGTGGCCGATTACCGCCCCGCCGCCGTGGCCGACGACAAGATAAAGAAGAAGGACGGCGACCTCTCCATCGCCGTGGAGCGGACGCCCGACATCCTCGGCACCATCGGCCCCAAGAAGAAGGGGCAGTTCCTTTGCGGCTTCTCGATGGAGACGCGGGATATGCTGGCCAACTCATCGGCCAAGCTCGAGAAAAAGAACCTCGACATGGTGGTGGCCAACAATCTGAAGGTCGCCGGTGCCGGGTTTGGCGTGGATACCAATGTTGTCACCTTCATCACGCCGGACGGCGCCCGCGAGCTGCCCCTGATGAGCAAGGATGATGTAGCGGACGCCATTCTGGATGAGATTTTAGCACGAAAGAGCAAGTGATCGTGCTGAAAGAAGTTCTGTTCTTCTGTCGAAAACTATGATATAATCGAATCGCCGTCCTTACCACTCCATTCCATTTGGAAGGGAGGTGATTCCGAATGAACAGTATTTTCTCATTTATGCTGTCTGTCGCAGCAGGTGTGGTTGCAAACTACATCTACAAGTGGCTTGGCAGATGGTTCAACAAGGACTGTAAGCACTAAATAATAAGACCCCTTCCCGGAGCTAGCACCTCCGAGAAGGGGTCTTATTATTTGCGATTCCAAATGAACAGCATTTGATTTTCTCGTTTATAAGTATACGCAGTTTTCTAAAAAAGTCAAGCGCCTCGCAGAAAATTTACAATGCTGTAAATTTTACTGTACCACGCAAAAAGTGCTCTGCCGGCCGGCAGAGCACCTTTCCGTTATACAGAGATTTACTTGGTGCCGTAGATACGGTCGCCTGCGTCGCCCAGGCCGGGGACGATGTAGCCGTTCTCGTTCAGGTGGTCGTCCTGTGCGCCGAGGTAGATGTCCACATCGGGGTGTGCCTCGTGCAGGGCCTTGATGCCTTCCGGAGCAGCGATGAGGCCGATGAACTTGATGTGCTTTGCGCCGTGCTTCTTGATCTGGGTGATGGCGTCGATGGCGCTGCCGCCGGTAGCCAGCATCGGGTCAAGCACCAGAACGTCGCGCTCAGCGATGTCCTTCGGCAGCTTGCAGAAATACTCCACGGGCTGCAGGGTCTCCTCGTCGCGGTACAGGCCGATGAAGCCGACCTTAGCGGCGGGCAGCAGGGTCAGCATACCATCCAGCATACCCATGCCGGCGCGGAGGATCGGCACCAGCGCCAGCTTGCGGCCTGCCAGCACCTTGGTCTTTGCCATGGTGATGGGAGTCTCGATCTCCACCTCTTCCAGAGGCAGGTCACGGGTAGCCTCATAGCACAGCAGAGTGGCGATCTCGCCCACGAGGTCACGGAACTCCTTGGTGCCGGTCTGCTTGTTGCGCAGAATGCTCAGTTTGTGCTGCAGCAGCGGATGCTCAACGATCATAGGGGTCATAATACACTCTCCTTATATTGTGAATAGATATTGGAATCCTAAGGTTTACCGATTCTCGATCTCCATCAGCTTTGCGATGCGCTTCTCGTGGCGGCCGCCCTCAAACTCGGTGTTGAGGAAGATGTCCACCAGCTGGCAGGCGAGGCCGGGGCCGACGACGCGGCCACCCATGCACAGGGCGTTGGCGTCGTTGTGGCGGCGGGTATACTCGCAGCTGAAGCTGTCAGAGCAGCAGCAGGCACGGATGCCCTTGACCTTGTTTGCGGCCATGCTGATGCCCACACCGGTGCCGCAGAACAGCAGTGCCTTGCTGCACTGGCCGCTCACCACGGCGTCGCAGGCAGGCAGAGCCATGTCAGGGTAGTCCACGCTGGCGGTGCTGTGGGTGCCGAAGTCGATGTACTCCAACCCCAGCTCGTCCAGATGAGCCTTAACGGCCTCTTTCAGTTCAAATCCGCCGTGGTCGGCGGCAAGTGCGATGGGTTTCGTCATTGGTGTTGATCCTTTCCCTTTGCAGTATCTTCCGGTATTTCGGTACGGGCAGCTTCTGCGGCCAGACGCTCGGCCCGCTCTCGCTCGGCCTGGCTCAGCCGGTGATAATCCGGCAGCAGAGCCTCGGGCAGAACGGCTTCGCCCCGCTGGGCCATCTGCCCTGCCACATAGGCCACCGCAGCGGCACGGCCATTGCGGAGAGCTGGCGGTACACAGAGCACGCCCGGGACATTGTCATATTTATTATAGCACAGAGCCGCGCCATCACCAACAAAAAACAGAGGCTTTTTGCAATTTTCTACAAACTCGGCCAGGTCGGCCACGGCACGGGCATCGTCGTCCATCAGACGCTCGTGGGTCTCAAGGTCGAAAGCCGCGCTGTACACCTGCGCACGGCGGGCATCCAGCGCGCAGAGCACGGTACCGCAGCCGGTGTGGGCCGCCGCCAGCGCTTCCAGCGTGGACACCGGGGCGCAGAGCGTCTCCCGGGGGAAGGCCAGACCCTTCACCGCCGCCAGCCCGATGCGCAGGCCGGTAAAGCTGCCGGGACCGGCATTGACGCCGTAGAGGTCGATGTCCTTGCAGCCCATGCCGCAGAGTTTGAGACAGTTGTCGATGAGGGGCATCAGGGTCTCGCTGTGGGTCATGCCCGCATCGAGATAGCACTCGTAGAGCAGGCGGTCATCCTGCAGAAGGGCCACGCCCACGGTCTTGCCCGCCGTATCCACGGCTAAGATGTTCATACTTCCACCCCCTCGATGGTGATGCGGCGGGTGGTGTCGTCCACCCGCTCGATGTTGATGTGGATGGGGTCTTCCAGCTCCAGCAGGTCAGCGAAGTTCTCGCTCCACTCTGCCGCCACCACAGCGCCCTCATCCAGATAGTCGTAGAACCCTGCCGCGCACAAATCGTTCTCCGTGGAGATGCGGTACAAATCAAAGTGCGCGAAAGGCCGCGGCCCGCGGTAATAGTTCACGATGGCGAACGTCGGGCTGCTGACCGGGTCAGTGCAGCCGAGGCCCCTGGCAATGCCCTCGCAGAAGGCCGTCTTGCCCGCGCCAAGCCCGCCGGTAAAGGCGATGAGCGCCCCGGGCGCAAGATGCTGCGCCACCTGCGCCCCCAGCGCCACCGTCTCCTCACGGGAGTGGGTGATAAATTCAGACATGGGTATCCCACCTCATATGCGTTTCTATAAAAAAGGGACGGCAGAGTCCTGCCGTCCTGTTCTGCCGTCCCTTAGTATAAACTATTTCCGTCAAAAGTGCAACGCTCAGGCCGCGCTTTCAAGCACATCGGCCAGCATATCTTCCGCGGCCTCCGCGCGTTCCTCGAGCGAGAAGTTTTCCGGCACATTCAGCCGGGCGTTCTCGTCACCGTAGAGCACCAGATACGCTGCGGCGGCGTGGGGGCGGCGTCCGCCCTGCTCCGTATACCAGATGATGTCGTTCTCGCCGTAGGTATCCTTCGCGTGGGCCAGCGCCCTGCCGATGGTCTGTCCCATCGCAAGATGGTTGACGGTATCCCAAAGCATACTGCGGGAGTAGACCGTGTAGACGTTGTTCACATAGCCCAGCACAGTCCGTGCGCCGCCCGCCAGCAGCGCTTCGGCCATCGACTCATCCACGCTGTTCGTGACGCCCAGGAACTCACAGGTCTCGGAGTAGATGATGGTATTGCTGAGCTGGCCCGAGCGGTACGCATTGCGGAAGAAATCCGCTGTGACACAGTAAAGGCCGTTGAGCTTGATGATGCGGTGAGCCAGCAGGTCAAAGCCGTAGATGATGTCTTTATACAGCGTGGACGCTTCTGTCAGCAGGATGATGGGCTCGGTCCGGGTGTGCTTCCGGAAAGTACCGTAGCTGTAAGTATAGTAGGCACCGTGGGCGCTCAGGATGCACAAATCATATTTGTTCATCCGGCGCAGGTCCGACAGGGTCACCCGGGTGTTCATCGTCGTGCGCAGGCCCATGCCTTCCCAGAAGCCCTGCATATAAGAATAATACGGAAAGCGGGAGCTGTTCACCGTATTATCGAAGGCATAATAAATAGCGGCACGGCCGATCGTCTCAGGCAGAGCGTTCTCCCGGTACCGCCGGGCCTCCGCAGCCTGCCGGACATCGTCGGTCAGGGGCATCTCGGCGGTGCGGGGAGTGCATTGAGCAATGTTCCTCGGGGCGCGCAGGCCGTTGTCTCCGGCGTCAAAGGTCATCTCGTCCAGCTCGTCGGGCAGAGTGAGCAGGATGCCGCCCAGCACGCCGCAGCGGTAGGTAAAGCTGACTATCCCGTTTTCCTCGTCGGTGCGGATGGAGTCCCGGCGCACCAGCCCCTTCCGGGCCAGTTCATCCAGCTCCGCAAGGGCCGAGGTGAGCCTTTCTTCCCGGGACATCTGCTCGTATTCGTCGCTGCCGGTCAGGGCCGTCACAGCGGCGTCTGCCTGCTGCATCTCGGCGGCATCGTCCGTGGTGAGGGTGGGCTTTGCCGTATCCTGCACCTCGCCCGCTCCGTCTGCCGCCCATGCGGCGGGAGCCAGCACAGCCGTCAGCACCAGTGCCAGTGCGCAGACCGCGCACAAAATTCGATGGCGTTGTTCCTTCATGTAAAAACTGTTCCTCCAAGAACGCCGGGGACCGGCCATTTACCGCCCCGGTACGTTTCATTTTAGAGGGCATATCGGCCTTTGTCAAGCGTTCTGCGCCGATTTTGCAAAGCTGTCACAACCGTCCATCTTGCGCGCCTCTCTCCCCTGCTGTATAATAAGGTATATTGGGGGATCATGCCCGGCTGTGAGGCGGGGTTTCGAGGAAGCTGTTTTCGTAAGCGGAGTGCAATGCTTAGAAAACGGCTTCCCAAGGATACAGAAAGGTGGTGCTTTTTTGGAAAGCATTCAGCGATATTGGAAACGGACAGACAAGATGTACCTGCTGCTCTGCCTGTTCAGCAGCGCGATGGCGGTACTGGCGCTGTCGTCATGGGCGGCGAAGCAGGGCAGCGGCTTTGCCGTGGATGAGCTCACCGGCCAGCTCACCGGCATCGGCGACTACCGCCGGGCCGTGGTGCAGGCGGGCGCAGCGGCCATCGGCATCCTGGTGGCCATCCTTCTGTCCAACATCGACTACCGCAGCCTCGTCAATGTCTGGCCTGTCCATGTGGTGCTCACATGGGGCCTCGTGCTGCCCACGCTGGTCATCCGCAATGTGACCATCGGCCCGCTGACCATCGGCTACAACGCGGGCGACACCGACAACTATTCCTGGTACAAACTGGGCGGCTTCACCTTCCAGCCTACCGAGCTGGCAAAGATAAGCTTCATCCTCACCTTCGCCATGCATCTGAACAATGTCCGCAGCCGCCTCAACGAGCCGAAAGAGCTGGGCAAGCTGCTGCTCCATCTCTTCGTGCCGATCGGCATCATCCACATCCAGGGTGATGACGGTACGGCCATCATCTACGGCATCATCGGCTGCTGTATGCTCTTTGCCGCCGGGCTGAGCTGGAAGTATATCATCGGGGCCTTCGCTGCCCTCGCAGCGGCGGCAGCGGCGGCCTTCGCCTTCTTCAGCGACAAGATCGGCAAGGGCTACCAGTGGTACCGCATCCTTGCGGTCATCGACCCCAACAACGAGACGGGCTGGGCGCCCAGCGAGACGGTCTGGAAGAACATCATCTACCAGCAGCAGCGGGGCGAGATCGCCATCGGCTCGGGCGGCATCTTCGGCAACGGCTTCTTCGGCGGCCGCTACTACAGCGTCCCCAACGCCCACAATGACTTCATCTTCAGCTGGATCGGCAACGCGGCGGGCTTCGTGGGCTGCTGCGTGGTGCTGGGCGTGCTGCTGGCCATCATCATCAAGACCTTCGCCACCGGAGCGTGCAGCGAGGATATGCTGGGCTCCTTCATCTGCGCCGGCATCGGCGGCGCGTTCATGGCCCAGATATTCGTCAATGTCGGCATGAACCTCCGCCTCCTGCCGGTCATCGGCGTCACCCTGCCCTTCTACTCGGCAGGCGGCAGCTCGGTGCTCATGCTGTATATCTGCGTGGGGCTGGTGCTGTCGGTGTATATGCACAATACGAAAAAACTGTTTGGTTAAGTCTCTCTCAGAACAGGCGCTGTCGTTCAGCGCCTGTTTTTATTTTCCGGCCAAATCTCCAAAAGTCTTGTAACACGACAGAAGTCGTGATAGAATATTCAAGTATTTTATCTATATTCTTTTGACTTTTTCAGGAGGTCCCATGAAGCATCATTCTCTCTCCAAAGTCCTCAAGCGCCTTGCCTGCGTGCTGGCGGCGCTGGTCATCGCGCTGGCCGTTGCCGTGTTCGCCCTCTGGCACAACGAGCTGGCCACCCTCTCGTCCCTCAAAAAGCTCTCCGACCGCGACGAAGCCCACCGCGACGGTGCAGTTTACCAGCTCAACGTCTCGGGCGGCTACTATTTCGACGATTTCCTGGCCCAGGGCGGCGCATCCACTGACCCTGAGCTCATCTCCTTCATCACCCAGAGCATCACCAAGGGCATCATCCCCATGAACATCAAGACCAGCACCATCGCCTGCTCGGCCTTTACCGCAGACACCCAGAGCGGCGACCGGGTCTTTGGCCGCAACTACGACTTCTCGGCCACCAACACCGCCATCGTCTACACGAACCCCGGTAAGGGTCGTCACGCCTCCTACTCCACCATCGACCTGAGCTTCCTCGGCCTCGACAAGGACAAGGACGTAGAGAGCCTCGGCCAGAAGATCCTGACCCTCGCGGCCCCCTATGTGCCGCTGGACGGCGTCAACGACGCCGGTGTGGCCTGCGGCATCTTCATGTCCTATCAGGGCGAGGGCAAAGGCACCCCCACCGACACCCAGACCGACAAGCCCGACCTCACCTCCACCACCCTGCTCCGGCTCATCCTCGACTACGCCGACTCGGTGGAGGACGCTGTGGCGCTGGCTGAGCAGTACGACCTTCACGACTCGGCAAGCAGCTGCTTCCACTACATGGTGGCCGACTCCACCGGCCGCAGCGCTGTCCTCGAGTGGGTGGGTGCTGATGCCGACCACGACGCCGACGGCTCTCAGCGTCAGCTGAACGTCCTCTGGAACGACACCGACGCCCTCTCCGATTCCTCCGACTGGCAGGTGGTGACCAACTTTATCAAGGCGCCCGGCTACTACGACGGCACTGCCGTCGAGATGAAGGGCCTCGACCGCTACGAGCACCTTGCGGCTGCCCTGCGCCAGACCAACGGCGTCGTAGCTGACAAGAGCGCTGCCATGGACCTGCTGGCCTCGGTGGGCCGCCGCACCTGGAACAACGACGACTCCAACACCAACACCATCCACAGCGTGGTCTACGATTTGACCGATCGGTCTGTTCTCTGGGTAGGCAATGAGCACTACGGCGAGGATGGGTATACATTTGAGTTTCAGCTTGGGGCGTAAAATGTAATTTTCTTGCGGTAAGCTTGACTTTTTTGAATTTCGCATATACTGAAAGCGGAAATGCAAAGATTCCATTTGGACTCACCAAAAAGAACAGGAGCTGCGTCCCGAAAGGATGCAGCTCCTGTTCTTTATATTATCTTACTTCAACACTGCGCCGAGGTTTGCGCTGGTGACCAAACGGGCGTAGCGGCTCAGCCAGCCGGTCTTGATGTTGGGCTCGGGAGCGACATACTTTGCCTTGCGCTCCGCCAGCACCTCATCCGAAACTTCCAGCGTGATGCTGGCGTTGGGGATGTCGATGTGGATGGTATCGCCTTCCTCAACAAGGCCAATGGGGCCGCCGGAAGCAGCCTCCGGGCTGACGTGGCCAATGGCAGCGCCGCGGGAAGCGCCGGAGAAGCGGCCATCGGTGATGAGGGCCACGGTCTTGTCCAGCTTCATGCCGGCCAGAGCGGAGGTGGGGTTGAGCATCTCACGCATACCGGGGCCGCCCTTGGGGCCTTCGTAGCGGATGACCACCACGTCGCCCGGGACGATCTTGCCCGCATAGATGGCGGCGATGGCCGTTTCCTCGCTGTTGAAGACGCGGGCCGGGCCGGAGTGCTCCTGCATCTCGGGGGCCACGGCGCTGCGCTTGACGACGCAGCCATCGGGGGCGATGTTGCCCCACAAGATCTGCAGGCCGCCGGTCTGAGAGTACGGGTTGTCGATGGGACGGATGGCCTTGTCGTTCAGGATGTGAGCGCCCTTGATGTTTTCGCCGAGGGTCTTGCCGGTGACGGTGGGGACATCGAGGTCCAGCAGCCCCTTCTTGGCCAGCTCTGCCTGCACGGCGGGGATGCCGCCGGCGGCGTAGAGGTCAGGCATATGGGTGGGGCCTGCAGGGGCCAGATGGCAGAGGTTCGGGGTCTTGGCGCTTATCTCATTGAAAAGCTTCAGGTCGATCGGCACACCAGCCTCGTAGGCAATGGCCAGCAGGTGCAGAACGGTATTGGTGGAGCAGCCCAGCGCCATATCGCAGGTCAGCGCATTGCGGATGGAGCGCTCGTTGATGATCTGGCGGGCGGTGATACCCTTCTTCACCATATCCATGACGGCCATACCGGCGTGCTTTGCCAGCAGCAGGCGCTTGGAGTAGACGGCGGGGATGGTGCCGTTGCCGGGCAGTGCGATGCCGATGGCCTCGCACAGGCAGTTCATGCTGTTGGCGGTGTACATACCGGAGCAGCTGCCGCAGCTGGGGCAGCAGTTGCAGGTGCAGTCTTCCAGCTGCTCGTCGGTGATCATACCGGCCTTATAAGCGCCCACGGCCTCGAACATCTTGGAAAGGCTGACTTCCTCGCCGCCGTAGGTGCCGGCCAGCATGGGGCCGCCGGAGCAGACCACGGCAGGCACATCCATGCGGACAGCAGCCATGACCATGCCGGGAACGATCTTATCGCAGTTAGGCACCAGCACCAGACCGTCCAGCTGATGAGCCATCAGCATGGTCTCCACGCTGTCGCAGATGAGCTCGCGGGAAGCGAGGCTATACTTCATGCCCACATGGCCCATGGCGATGCCGTCGCAGACGCCGATGGCCGGGATGAGGATGGGGGTGCCGCCTGCCATCTGGACGCCTGCCTTGACGGCGTCGGCGATCTTATCCAGATTCATATGGCCGGGGACGATCTCACTGTAGGCACTCACCACACCGATGAGGGGGCGGTCCAGCTCTTCCGGGGTGTAGCCCAGGGCGTAAAACAGGCTTCGGTTGGGCGCGCGCTCCGAGCCTTTGGTCACGTTGTCACTTCTCATTTTATCCTCCTGATTCAAAAAAGCGCCGGAACCAGCAGTTTTTCTGCTAAAACCGACGCTCTGGGATTCAACCTCTCAGTCTGCTTCGCAGACAGCTCCCCTACCGAGGGGAGCCTCTGGCGAAGAGACGAGGCTTTACGATATGCCAAGGCCTCCCCTCGTTAGGGGAGGTGGCAGCGCGTCAGCGCTGACGGAGAGGTTTTTCTGATTTTCTTACTTCTTCAGCCAGCTCATCATGCCGCGCAGCTCTGCGCCCACCTTCTCGATGGGGTGCTCGGCCTCCATGCGGCGCTGAGCGAGGAAGTGGACCTTGCGGCCACCGTTGGGGCTCATCTCGGTCAGGAACTCGGAAGCGAAGGTGCCGTCCTGGATCTCGGTCAGGACCTTCTTCATCTCCTTGCGGGTCTCAGCGGTGATGAGGCGCTTGCCGGTGCGGTAGTCGCCGTACTCAGCGGTGTTGGAGATGGAGTAACGCATCTTGGAGAAGCCGCCCTCGTTGATGAGGTCAACGATGAGCTTCATCTCGTGGCAAGTCTCGAAGTAGGCCATCTCGGGCTCGTAGCCAGCCTCGACCAGAGTGTCGAAACCAGCGTGGATGAGCTCGCAGACGCCGCCGCACAGGACAGCCTGCTCGCCGAACAGGTCGGTCTCGGTCTCCTCCTTGAAGGTGGTCTCGAGGATGCCGGCGCGGCCGGCACCGATGCCGGAAGCGTATGCCAGAGCGATGTCCTTAGCCTTGCCGGTGAAGTCCTGCTCGACACAGATCAGAGAGGGGCAGCCCTCGCCCTCGGTGTACAGGCGGCGGACGATGTGGCCGGGACCCTTGGGAGCGATCATGATAACGTCAACATTCTTGGGAGCGGTGATGGTCTTGAAGTGGATGTTGAAGCCGTGTGCGAAAGCCAGAGCCTTGCCCTCGGTCATGTAGGGAGCGACCTGCTTGTTGTAGATGTCAGCGCACAGCTCATCGGGGACCAGCATCATGACGACGTCGCCGGCCTTGGCAGCCTCCTCGACCTCCATGACCTTGAAGTTGGGATGAGTTGCAGCGAACTCAGAGGCCTTTTCCCAGTGAGCAGAACCCTTGCGCAGGCCGACGACGACATTGACGCCGCTCTCGGCGAGGTTCTCGGAATGTGCGTGGCCCTGGCTGCCGAAGCCGATGACAGCGACGGTCTTGCCGTCCAGCACGCCGAGGTTGCAGTCGGAATCGTAGTATTTCTTGATCGCCATGGTAGTTGTTCTCCTTTTGTTTTTTACTTATTTCAGTATAGAATGAATGATAAGCATCGTATATTTTTCGCTCACTGGGGAGCGGAAAAGTAAATTAGTGGCATCTCGTGCCGGGCAGCGGGAACTGTGCCTCTCTTACCTCCTGCGCGGGCTTCTGCATATGCTGATGCATCCCGCCGCGCTCGAGGGCGGTGACGCCGGTGCGGCACTGCTCCAAGATCTGATAGTCTGACATGAGCTTCAAGAAGGCGTCGATCTTTTCGGGACGGCCCGTCAGCTCAAAGACCATGCTGTCGGGCGACAGGTCGATGATCTTTGCCTTGTAGATACCGGCGATCTCCCGCAGCTCTGCGCGGTTGGTGACATTTGCCATCACCTTGAGCAGGAGCAGCTCCCGCTCGAGAGCGGTGGACTCGTTGAGTACGAAGACCTGACGGGTGACTTCCAGACGCTCGGTCTGGAGGATGAGCTGCTGGAGCTCCTTTTCGGTACCCGAGACGGAAACGGTGATGCGGCTGACCGTGGGGTCGTTGGTGGCCGAAACGGTCAGGCTGTCGATATTGAAGCCTCTGCGGCAGAACAGGTTGGACACCCGGGCCAGAACGCCGCTCTGGTTGTCCACCAGCAGGCTGATGACCCTGCGCTGATTGGATTCCATGTCGCTGTGTCCTCCTTATTTCATGATGATGTCGTTGATGTCTCCGCCGCCGGGAATCATGGGCAGGACCTTTTCGTCCTTGTCAATCATGCATTCGATCCAGGTGGGGCCTTTCTGCTTCAGAGCGTCGGCGAATGCCTCCTGGAACTGGGCCAAGTTCTCGCAGTGGTAGCCTTTGAGGCCGAAGCCCTCGGCCAGCTTGACGAAGTTGGTCTTGCGGTGGGGGTCGGTCTGGGAGAAGCGCTTGCCATAGAAAGCGGTCTGCCACTGGCGCACCATGCCAAGCACCTGATTGTTGAAGATGACCGTGATGATGGGCAGCTCGTAGCTGACAGCAGTGCAGGCTTCGTTGAGGTTCATGTGGAAGGAGCCGTCGCCGGTGAACATGACCACCCGCTGGTCGCGGCCCAGCGCCATCTGTGCGCCGATGGCTGCGCCGTAGCCGAAGCCCATGGTGCCGAGGCCGCCGCTGGTGATGAAGCCGCGGCTCTTGGTGTGGCGGATGTACTGTGCCGCCCACATCTGGTGCTGGCCCACATCGGTGACGTAGACCGCCTCGGGGCCGCACTGGTTGCAGACCTCGCCGATGACCTGATGGGGCATCAGGCGGGAGGCGTCGGATACCGGGTGGTAATCCTGTGCCTGCCACTCGTGGATCATCTTTATCCAGTCGGGATGCTTCTTGTCCTCGATCATCGGGAGCATGGCGTTCAGCACATAGGCGGCGTCACCCACGATGGCAAGGTCAACATCCACGTTCTTGCCCAGCTCACTGGCGTCGATGTCGATCTGGATGATGGTCGCATTCTTGGCGAAGGTCTTGGGGTTCAGGGCCACGCGGTCGGAGAAGCGGGCGCCCACCGCGATAAGGACATCGCAGTCGGCCACCGCCCGGTTCGAGGTGTAGCAGCCGTGCATACCCACCATGCCGATGTTCATCGGGTCGCCGTAAGGCACGACGCCTGCGGCCATCAGGGTATAGGTGGCCGGGATCTCAGCCTTTTTCAGAAGGTCACGCAGGGGCTGGCAGCTGGCCGCCGAGCGGACGCCGCCGCCGAAGTAGACCAGCGGGCGCTGTGCGCCGTTGATGATCTCTGCCGCCCACTTGACCTGCTCTTCGTTGAAGGTGGTCACGGTGCGGATGGGCTCCGGCTTTTTCGGGGTGAACTCACACACCGCAGCGGTGACATCCTTCGGGATGTCCACCAGCACCGGGCCTTTGCGGCCGCTCTGGGCGATGCGGAAAGCCGCACGCATGGTGTCGGCCAGGTCTTCGACCCGGCGCACCGTGAAGTTGTGCTTGGTGATGGGCATCGTGATACCCTCGATGTAGGCTTCCTGGAAGCCGTCCTTGCCCAGGCCCTCCGTGGTCACATTGCCGGTGAAAGCCACCATCGGCACAGAGTCCATATAGGCGGTGGCGATGCCGGTGACGAGGTTCGTTGCGCCCGGGCCGCTGGTGGCCAGCACCACGCCGGTGCGGCCCGTTGCACGGGCGTAGCCGTCCGCCGCGTGGGATGCGCCCTGCTCGTGGGCGGTCAGCACATGGGTGATGCGGTCGGCGTTTTTGTACAGCTCGTCGTAGAGATTCAGCACTGCGCCGCCGGGATAGCCGAAGAGGGTGTCCACCCCCTGCTCACAGAGCACCTCCACAAAGATTTGAGAACCGTTCAACTGCATGGTGAGTTTCTCCTGTTTCCGTTTCCATTTTCCACTTTATACACTTTTTCCCAAACACTCTCAGGGGCAGTACCTGATAAACAAAAGGTCTCTGTCCCCTTATCCAAGAGACAAAGACCTGGAATCAATCCAAAACTCTCTGCGGTACCACTCTCGTTGACGCTTTCCGCGCCCTCTCACGGGCTTCCAACAAAGCCCTGCGCTCTAACGGCCGCCACCGGCTCTGCTTAGCAGACGTCCCATATATCGTCCTTCAGCAGGCTGCTTCGGGAGGATTCCGCGCCGGGCCGCCTGCTGCCTTGCATCGTCCGGCAGCTCTCTGAAAAGCGGGTATCCTGCGTTACTTTTTCCCATCTGTGCATTTGTTGGGTCAATTATACTATAAATCGGGCCGTTGTCAATCGACGATTTGTAACGTGAATCATGGCAAACATGAAGATAATTAAACACCATCTTGCGCAGGGCCTTACATCGCTGTATAATTCTGAGTAACCGACTTTACTTAAAGCATAGCCTCTCCCTTTGGGAGAAGTGTCATCGCTTGCGATGACGGAGAGGGCAAGGCCGCTGGCAAAGCCACACAAGCTCAGCGAGCGTATCACTCTGACAAAGAGCCTGCCTATCGCTGTGCGGTGGGCTTTATCGCACAGTGCTTGCCCTCTCAGGCGCTCCCGCGCCAGCTCTCCCAAAGGGAGAGCCAATTATATAATAGAAAGGAATATTATGAAACTTACAGAATGGAACGCCCGGCTCCACGGGCTGGTCATCTTCCGCGCCCTGCTGGACGATGACGTCATTGCAAAATTTGTTGACCTCACCGACCGGATGGCCGCTGCCCCCCAGAGCACGGGAGCCGTGTGCGACGCTGCCGCTTCTTTCGAAGCAGCCCTCTTCGAGCACACCACCAATTTCGGCGAATACCTTTCCGCTGCCGTCCTCGAAGCCGAGACGGTCTGTGTCCGGCAGGCGGCTGTCAGCGAAGTGCCGCCCGTTTTGCAGACTGCACTGGACAATGAGCTGGACTTCCTGCGGCAGCTGTGCAGCCTGACGCTGGACGAGCTTCTGGACGCCGCCGGTGCCGCCGACAAGCTGCCTTTCCTGCCCCGGTGGGAGACAAAGGCCATCGACCTCCACGCCGCCTACGCCCAGCGGATGAGCGAGGTGGGCAAAAAGGGCTACGGAATGTTCGCCAAGCACCACGTCTTCACGGTCGAGAACGGCCAGCTGGTGCCGGTGCGCTACCCCGACCCCCAGCGCCTCGACGAGCTGCCGGGCTATGAGCAGGAGCGGGAGAAGGTCATCGCCAACACCCGCGCCCTGCTGGCCGGGATGCCCGCCAACAATGTTCTGCTCTACGGCGACGCCGGTACGGGCAAGTCCAGCACCGTCAAGGCCATCGCCAACGAGTTCGCCGCCGACGGCCTGCGCCTCGTGGAAGTCAAGAAGAACCAGCTCTATCAGATCCCCGATTTGATGGACAAGCTGGCCGCGAACCCACTGAAGTTCATCCTCTTCATCGACGATTTGAGCTTCACGGCCAATGACGACAACTTTGCGGCCCTGAAAGCCATCCTCGAGGGCAGCGTGGGCGGCAGAGCCCGGAACATCGCCGTTTACGCTACCTCCAACCGCCGCCACCTCATCAAGGAGACCCTCTCCGACCGCACCGGCGACGACATCCACGAGGCCGACACCCGTCAGGAGCTGATGAGCCTTTCGGCCCGGTTCGGCCTCACCGTCACCTTCCAGCGGCCTGAGAAAGCCCGGTTCGAGGTCATCCTCACCGAGCTTGCCAAACAGCACGGCATCGAGATGCCCCACGACGAGCTGCTGACCAAGGCCGAAGCCTTCGCCATCCGTGCCGGAGGCCGCAGCCCCCGCGTCGCCAAGCAGTTCATCGAGCAGTGCGCCGCAGGAGTGCAGAAGTAAATAAAAGGAACGATTCAAATCTTCGAGAGTTCCCTCATAGAATCCCTCTGGAGGCATTCTCTTCGGATGCCCCGGACCACAGCACCGGAATCCTGCAAAAAATGCGAGAGTTCATACTGCGCAAAAGCGTGGCCCTTATCCGAGACGAAGATTTTCCCCTCCGCAAAGCTCACGGTGAAACCCCGGAATTCAAATGTAAGGCCGTTGTCCGGTTCATTGATGGTGTCGCCCCAGACGGCCCGCTTCAGGGCCGAACAAAGACGGTATTCTTCCTCCGTGCGGAGCCAGAGTTCCGGCGTCTGGACACTGTGCTCCAGCAGGAACAGGTTGGTAAAATCCCTTACAAAGCCCGTTTCTTTGGCCTCGATGGGCCGGTTCAGCTGCTTCCATTCCCGGATGTCGAAGCGGTAATAAAAGTTTCCTTCCGTCCCTCTCCGGGGGCTGACCTCTGTGATGGCGCTCCGGCGGACGGCGCTGCATTTCGTGACTTCGCCGTAGTACCGGACGCCCGCCTGTGCGCCGAACACATACTGCGACTGGTAAAGGGCCACATAGCGGATAGGAAAATCACTGTCTTGCAGGCGCTCTGCCGGGATGTAATAAAAGCAGTCCTTCCGGCAAATATTCAGCTGCTGCGGGCTGCGCATAGTACCCACCAGTACATCCCGCACGGCCCAGTCCACTGCTTTCAGCTTCGCTTCCAGTTTCTCCATCTCGCCCGCCCCCTGCTGTGCTTTATTTTATTGTACCGTCTTTTCTGCCGGGAGGCAAGATGCAGATAAACAAAAAAATCCGTTGTCATATGACAACGGATTTTTGAGTGGAGAATTAGGGACTTGAGCCCCAGACCCCCTGCGTGTGATGCATGATGACTTTTCGGTTTTTAGAACGATGATTCGTTAAATAGGCTTGATTTGCTACAGATCTGCTACAAACGGCAGTTTTTACCCAGCACTAAATCTGCTGTTCTGGTTTTCTCGATTTTTGTTTTTTAGATTGTTTCTTTTGTTGGTGCAGTTCTTTCAAGTCTTCAATTGCCAGCTCTGGAGCCATGGTGTGGAACATCAGATAGTTTGTGTTCATGGTCTTCGCCGGAGCCTGCGCATAAATCTCCCTGCTGGGTTCGTTGGTCAGAATATGCCAATAACGGTAAAGGTAGCCTGTCCAATACATTACTTCTCTATCATAACGGGCATTGCCCTTTTGCGTCTGAGGGCACTCGTCTGCAAATTCCTCCAGAAGATATTCTTCTCCCGCCCACTGCATCCGGTTGTACTCTGAATCAAGATCACGGGCAACCTTAGAGCGCATGAACCGCTTCATGAAATCCTCGCTGTCATAGCCTGCTTGCAAAGAAAGCTCAAACAAGCGGCCCTGAATATCGCATAGTTTCAATTGAACCAGATCCATAACGATTCACCTTCTCTGCTTTGCACCATCAAGGATTTCATCAAAAAAGCGGCCTTCTCTACGATACTCTTTGCAGATTTGGTTTGCAAATGCAATGCCATTACTACGGTTCTGCTCGCTGGCCTTCTTCAGTGCCTGCCGTTCCATCCAAAGTAATTGGACTTCACGCTCAATCTTGACCGCATCACAGGCTTTCTGCGTAATAGCAACATACTGACGTCCAAGTTTCAGAGCAGACAGACTTTTCACCAATGCCGTATCGGTAATCGTTCCTTCAAAAAAGCTATCCAGAACATAGAACATTCTATCATTTGCAATGCTGCCAATCACCATGTCGTAGCCTTTATCCAGCTCCTGATACTTCTGGAAGAACTTCGTTCCTCGTGCGGCTTCCATTCTACCACGATGATATGCTACCAGCATAGCCCATTCAATATCAGCCGGAACATCCAAAGTTTTTAAGCTATGAAGATCAACCGATAAAATATAAAAAACAGATTGCTCATAGTCACAGATCAGCGTAAGCGGCTGGAGCGGATCAGTTCCCATATAAAATCCAGCTCCGAAGTCACAGCGGTCACGGCTGGCTGGTTTGATTTTCCCCTGAATGCCTGATTTGGAGCCATGGTATAAAATCATTTTATCCGGATGCATAGCAGAGATTTCTGCAGCATCTCCGATAATAGCATCGTGTATAATTTCAGCCAACGTGATATGATTTTCTTCGCAAATCGCAAGCATTTTCTCCTGTGCAAGACGATTCGGCGTAGATTTTTCATTTTCCCAGCGGTTTACGGTCGCAAAGGACACTCCGATTTCATCCGCCAATTTCGACTGGCTCCATTGTAAAGCTGAACGAATCTCAAAGACTGTGTTCATCGGGCACCTCCCGCAAGTATAACATTTGTCATCAATTTTATTGTAGCAAACGTTATATCATACGTCAAGTATTATTTTCATCATGCACGTCACCCGCAGTCAATTATCGGCGCTCACATCATTTTTTGAGCCGCAAATAATATTTTTCAAGGCTCTTATCGCAGACATCCACAATATGCAGCCAATCTTCCCGTGTCAGCTTGCGGAAGATGATGGGATTCACCTCGATGGTCTCCATGTCCTTGCAGCGCATCAGGAATCGCATATCCTCAAAGCGCTTGAAGGGGTTGGAGAGGATGTTCTTCTCCACATCCTTCCGGGTATAACCGCCCTTCTGGTAAATGCTGGTGGATTTCTCTGCGATCATCCCATGTGCCTTGCGGTCCTCATAGAAGTCAATAAAGTAGTCCACCACATCCGGCAGGGCAACTCTGCCGCTGCTGTCCATGTACTCATAGATTGCTTTGAGCAGCACCGGCTTGTAGGAGTAGCTCATGTCCATCGTTTCGATGAACTTCATGAACTTGTCCGCCATATTCTGCGGCGTAATGAGATCCCAGCCATACTGTTTCGCAATGTTGCGGATGCTTTCCTCCCGGAAATAGTGGAACATCCGCTTATCACCAAAGGGAATCGAAAGGTCCGGTTTGACTTTTCCGTCCTTGATGTAACGCTCCACCGTCTCGGACTGCACATCCACCATCCGAACGAACTCGATCTTCGAGATCATATCCTTGACGCTGTTCTGCCAGTTGAAAAGGTCGATGATCTCATAGTCAGACACATCGATCGGCACATCCAGCCACGCCTCCGGCTTTTCCCCCTGAAACAGCATATCCTGATCCAGCTTGCGCTTGTTCTCCGGTGCCAACACATAGGCCATGGGCTGATATTTTGCAATTTCGGCTGCATGGTCTACGCTGGCGCAGAAGATCACGGTCTTTTTGCCGTTGACGTACTTTAGATAGGTGTCAACGATCAACTGATTGCGTTCCGGGATGAACAGCTTGCTTTCCAGATCCTGCGAATTGTATTTGATGCCGTTGATCCGCACATCGGTCAGGTCGATGTTGGTCTTGACCCGGATGCAGCGAATCGGCACCAGTACGCCACGCTCTACAGCAGTTTTGAGATCCATTTTGTGGGCAACGTTCTGGAACAGCTCCATCATATCTTCGCCATCGCTGCGTTCCGGGGTAGCAGTCAGTCCCAGAATGAACTTCGGGTGGAAGTAGGTGAAGATTTTCTGATAAGTGTTGGCTGCCGCATGGTGGCATTCGTCCACGATCAGGTAGTCAAAATCCGTAGGCGAGAACTTTTCCAGATCCTTGGAGATACTCTGCACCGTTGCAAAAATGACCGTCTGGGTCATATCCTTCTGACTTCCGATGTACTCTCCCAAAGTCGCTTCCGGCTAGACCTTAGCAAAGGTTTCTTTTGCCTGCGACGCCAGCTTCAGGGCGTTAACCAGAAATAGTGCGCGTCCGCCCACTGCCTTGGCGTCCGTTGCTGCCGTGATGGTTTTTCCTACGCCGGTCGCATTGTACAGCAGCGCAATGGTCTTGCCGTTCTCTCGCATTTTCTGCAGGTTCTCGGTAGCCTCCTGCTGGTAATCCCGAAGCTCGATGGTCTGCCCCATCTGAACCGGCAGGTCCGCTTCAAACGCCTTGAACATGGGGCTGGTGCCCAGAAACGTAATCAGCTCGTCTTTGACCTTTTCCGGTTGCTTTTCCAACTGGCTGTAGATCCAACGGTATACTTTCCAGTTGTCATAGATCAGGCTGTTCTGTTTCAGGAGGTCATCAGCGTATTTGTTTTCGGACACCTTGCTCGGGTTGTGGTAGGTCTCACCGTCAATCTCGATTGCAATTTTGGATTCAGGTGATTCCAACGCAAAGTCGATATAGCGATGCCGTCCATAGATGTCCACGCAGGGGTACTGGACCTGCAAATTTTCGGTTTTCTCAGGCCCAAAAGCCTCACAGAAGAGCTGTACAAACAGCTCCTCCGCACGGCTGTTGACACTGGTTGCTTTCATTGGCTCCATGATGGCCTCCTAAAACGATATTCCCCATTAAGATTTATAATTTTATTGTATCATACGCAAAAGCTCTGTATAGTTTGTTTCTTTGGCAAGGTTTTCTGTCCTTGTTTCTTAATTCTATACCTTTATAAGAGAACTCATTGATTTTTTATTTGACTGACGTTTCCAAAAAGATAACCATAATTTTTTCTCAAAAGACTTAACTCTACTGCATCCATGGGCTTCTACTAAGCGAAAACACTTACAGTTGGAAGTGAAAGCGGGGTTTTACCATGGAATATACCGCCAGCACCGCGCCAGCCAGCCGGCCGCTGCCACCAAGCACCGCAACGAGCTTCTGGTGGATGCCGAGAGCTTCGCCTACATCTTTGCCAGCCCTAACGGTGAGCACCAGCAGGACCCGCTGGCCAAGGTCAAGACCGCCATGTTGCTGATCCAGAAGGACAGCGAAGCACGCGGCTATGCACCCTTCATCATGCGGCCCTCTCCTCTGTTCACCCACGGGTATTTCCTGCTCAACAGCGCCGATGCCGCCGCAGTCAACCGCATCTGTACCGGTGCTGCCACCCTGCAGGATGAGGCCGCCGGAGTCTATGACGTAGATCTTGCCCGCCTGTGGAGCAGCCGCTGGCAGAACGATTTTTCCTTTCCGCAGTTCAAGTACCTGCTGTACACCCACAGCGACAAGCTGCCGCTGAATGCCCAACTGCACCTGACCCCCGCCATGCAGCTAACGCTGGAGTGGCACGCCAATGCGGATGCCCGTTTTTCCGTTCTGCTGCGCGCCCTGAAGGAGATCTTCTTCGAGGCTGCCCGCAGTGGCCAGTATCTCTACGATCGGGATGCCGCCGCCCGGCTGGCGCAGGCCACAGGCCTGAGCAGCACCCGTGCCACCAGTGCAGTGCGCGTAGTGCTGGCGGCTGTGCAGTCCTGGCAGCAGCATTCGTCCCGCCTGCAGCGCACCCGTGTGCTGCGCCGCGGCACCACGCAGGAAGGCGCAGAGTACAGCGTCGTGGACCCGTTCATCAGCGAGTTTTTCCACTGGCTGGAGCAGAGCTTTGCTGTTCTGCACAGCGGCGAGACCTGCCGCTATCTGCCGGTGAACGATTCTGTGCAGGGCAGCGAGCGTCTGGCCCCGGCTCTGGGCGTTCTGGAAGAGCTGGACCTGCTCCACTTTGCCCTTCTGGGCGGCTCCAACAGCCGCCTGTACCTCTACGTCAACCAGACCCAGACCCTGGAGCTGGCTGACCGCGGGTTCTACCGCAACCACCTGCTGGAGCGCATTGCCCAGCGCCACACCGATGCTGTGCGGCTGATGAGCTGGCTGTTTACCAGCGGCTTTTCCAGCGAGCAGCTTTGGGACCGCATCGAGGAATACTTTCTCGGCCTGCCCATTCAGGGCTTTGACGCCCCTTCTGTCGAATCGAGGTGATCTTTATGCCTTATCTTTTCTGCTCCATCCGCGCTTCTCCGGTGTATAGTTCTTTTCTTTTGACTCAATGTGTGGTATAGTAAAACTACACCCCTCAAGGGGACGGAAAACATCGGTAGTCTGCCCATGCTTCTTGATATCCAATGAGTTCCCCGCAAGGGGACGGAAACAGATGTGTCCATCCCGTTTCAAGTTCTGAAACCGATTGCAATTTATCCCCACAAGGGGACGGAAACCAATCACGGACAGTTTACCGATAGCCTTCATAATATTGCAATTTATCCCCGCAAGGGGACGGAAACTGCGGTAGTTTTTGACCTCGATCTTGTGCGGGATATTGCAATTTATCCCCGCAAGGGGACAAAAAAGCACCTCTGCCACTGGCATTTGCCAGCAGCGGAGGTGCTTTGCTTTTTCTTATATTCTATTTTACAGGTTGGGAACTGCGCCTGCCGGAATCGTCTTTGTGACAGGCAGCGCCTTGACGCCTTGCGGGACGTTCCGCTTCAAGGGGCGGATCTCATGCAGGTAGGCGGCGATCTTTTGCAGGGTCTCTTTAATGTGCTCTGTATCCAGCGGCAGAACGCGCTCGCTCTGTAAGCCTAGGTCGCTGGCGCTGGCGTGATTGATCTGGTTGCGGTACTGCATCACGCGCTGATAGAGCAGGGCAGCCTGCTCCAGCTGCGGGCGGATGGCAGGGTCGATGACCAGCTGCCCAGAGGCAAGCACCATATCCAGATAGTCGTGCATTTCTGCATTATTTGCTACGCCGAACAGCATATTGCCTTCTGCATCGTCCCGGCTTAGGGTCAGGCGCAGGTCTGTTGTATAGGGATATTCCTTCTGCATCAAAGTCAGGCGGCAGAAATGGAAGTGGAACAGCGGGTACACCCACGGCTTGCCCTTGTTCTGCATCTGCGCTGACAGATACTCCCAGCCTTTGGGGGTGGGCTGCACAAAAATATGCTGGCAGACATATTCCGGCATCTGCTCGCACAGCAGGGTCAGCGCCTGCTGGTACATCCCGTGGCCGGCGCACCAGCTCACCAGTGCAGGCAGCGCCTTTTCGCCGGAGGAAAGCAGCTCTGCAAACTCGGTACTGAAACGGTCTTTCAGCAGCCGGAAGAACAGGTCGGTCAGGTTCTGGCTCTTCTTGGGCGTCTTTTTCAGCGCCTGATCGATCTGGTTCAAATCGTCGTTCAATTTCTGCACCCGGCACAGCGCCAGATCTTCCGAGAACTGGTTGATGCGGGTCAGCAGCGTGTGCAGCACCGGGTCTTTTTCGCCCTCGCTCCACAGATAGCGCTTCAGTTTTTGCGCGGTGCCAGTGGAGAAGAACTCGTCCATGGCGGTAACAAAGTCGAACAGATCATACAGCTGGGTGCGGTCGTGCGCGACAGGCTCTTCCCCGCGCAGCTCCGCATAGATCACCCGGCGGGTCTCCACTTTGCGCAGGTCCCGCATACAGCGGGCAGCGGTCACCAGCAGCATGGCAGTGTCCCGCATGCCACCGGAAAGGTCGATGGAAAGGGTGTCCCCTTCGTTGATCTTTTCCAGCAGCTGCGAGATGGCCTGAAACTGCTTTTTCTCGTCATCCATGCTGTCCGGCACTTCGATCACCACCAGCCGTTCTTCCGGGATGCCCACCCTGCGCAACGCATCGCGGAAATATTCCAGCGTGGTGCAGGTGCTGCCGTCCGGCATTTCCACCACAGCTTTTTTGCGCACCGTCTCGCTGCACAGTGCCAGAATGCAGTCCGGGGTCTCCTTTTCCTTTATCAGGTACCGCACCGCGCCCTCGTTGGTCTGGGTCTTGTAGTTCTGGTTTTTCGGGCTCATATATAAAAGTAAAACATCGCGTCCCATCTTATCCATCCTCCTGTTCCGTTTTCATCTGCACCAGTTTTTGCTGCCATGTTTTGCGCCGCTGCGACACCGCCGCCCGGCTCACACCAAGAAATTCTGCCACGGTCTTATCCTGCGCCGGGTTGCGCTGCGAGTCCAGCAGGGCGTGGAGCGCGGCGCATTCCAGCGCTTTGGGTGCATAGGGCGGCTGAACGGTAAACTCCACATACCGGTGCAGCAGCAGGATATCCCACAGGCAGTTGTCCTGTTCCAGCGGACGCAGATCATCGCAGTTTGCCAGCCGCGCGGGCGCATCCTCTGCCGGAGGCAGCGCGTCATTGTTGCGCAGAAAGCCCATCAGCACGCTGCTCCACAACGGTCCAGCTGTCTTGCCGTATTTTTCCTTCTGCTGCAGGTTCATCAGCCCTATGCCGCGGTGCAGCCATGCCAGCATTTCACTGCTCTGCTCCACCTTTTCTTCCACGCTTTTTTCTTGGGAAACCACCCGGTCACCCAGCGCCGAATCCTCTCCGCCAGTGTCGTCCAGACTGAGCACCGACTGCTTACTGCGCAGTGCTTTCCGCAGGGTCTTTACGCCGACCCCGACAATATCGGCGATCACCTGTTCTTTTTCCGGGTCACGGCAGAGCATACTCTCTGTGATTCCGTTCTTTTCCATGTACTCCAGCGCTTTTTTGATTTTGCGGTTCGTCTCGCGTCCGAAACCCGTCACAGCCATTTCTTCCTGCTGCTGGTCGTGTGCCTGTGCATGACGGACAGCGGTGCGCAGATACATACTGAAGGTCTGCCCCGGCTTTGCTTCCCAAAAATCAAACGCATCCAGAAACGCCTTGCAGAAATCCACGCTGTTCCATGCTTCCTCTCCCCTTCCGGGAGCCTGTGCGGTCAGAAAGCATTCCGCCCAGAACGTGCGGAACCGTTCATCATTGGCATCGTGCAGCTTTTTGCGCTGTTCCGGCGGCAGCTGCAGCAGCGGCGAAGCATCAATGTCCGCCCATGTTTTCACGTCATTCATCGCTGCTCAGTCCTCCCGGTGCTCGTTTATCCAGATCAGCTGATGGAACACTTGTTCGGCGGTCTTACTGTCACGCATGGTACCTACCAGCCCGGCAAGCTGATACAGCGCTGCCATATCGTAAAGCCGCGCGCTGAGCACCTGCCCGTTTTCCCGCTTGACCTCGCCATAATACACACCGCCTACTTCCAGCTCCGTATGGGTAGCTTCGGCGCAGGTCAATGCCGTCAACGTGACCACCGGGATGCTCTTGGAGCCGTAGGTGATACAGGCATACACCCGGGTGACCTGCGGCAGGGCATCCACCAGATCCCGGCACAGGCCGATCAGCGTTTCCGGGCGCTGATCCTCGGGCAGGTGGAGCTGGTGCACCTGATCTTCTGCAATGCCCAGCTGCGCCAGCTCTTCCAACAAGCGCTGATAATTGCGGGCGGTATCGGCATTTTCCTGCCGGATGGCCAGCAGCTGCACCGTGTCCCCGGGTTCAAGGGTATCCCGCATCACCTGCACGATGGGAAAGCAGGTGGCCGTGGGCGGGGCTGCATGATCCCGCTGGTACAGCATGGGGTCCAGCTTTCCCTGCAAAGGTACGGTGGTGATATAAGTCTTTAGCACAGGGCAACACTCCTTTTTATAAGATCCATTATCTGCATCATACCATAAAAAGGCCGCTGCTACAATGGTTTAAAAAATTTATGCGGATTTATTTTTTTACGCCTTAACTGCACCCTTGCCATGGGCTTCTGGTAGGTGAAAGGAGGTGAAAAACATGTTTGAGCTGATCTCTACTCTGGGCTGTGCCGCAGCCGGTGCCGTCGCAGGCGCCGTGAAGGGTGCCTCCATCGGCATCGCCGTGGGCGGCCCTGTCGGTGCCATTGCCGGCACCATCCCCTGCGCCATCGTTGGCGGCGTTACCGGCGCTCTGGCCGGCAACAACGTTGGCCACCGCATCGACAAGCGGTGAGCCCCGCGCCAGCACTCCCGTCCGTTTTGTGCGGACGGGAGCCTTTTTTAAAGAACCGGGAGGTACACGCTATGTTCATCAACTTTTCCAACCACCCCTACGCCCTGTGGAGCGCCGAGCAAACGGCTGCGGCACAGCGCTACGGCACGGTGGTCGATCTTGCCTTCCCTGCCATCGACCCCGCCGCCGACGAGGCCGCACTGGACTCCCTTGCCACGGTATACGCCGACCACATCCTGCACCTTAACCCGGACGCCGTGCTCTGTCAGGGCGAGTGCACCTTTGTGTACCGGGTAGTCCAGCGTCTGGAAGCCGCGGGCATCCCCACGCTGGCCGCCTGCTCCCGCCGCAAGAGTCAGGAGACCACCTACCCGGACGGCAGCACCCTGAAGCGCAGCATTTTTGTGTTTGCCGGGTTCCGGCGCTATGGCCCGATGCCCTGAAGTCAACAGTTCGGGGGGCGAACCTCCTTTTCTACCGCCTAGTTTTCCCCAATCTGGCACAGGGTTCGCACCACCAATTTCCAACTTTTATTCGGAAATATCTTTTATTTTTGCAGTCAATGTGCTATATTTATCTTGTGATTGCAGAACACGCCTTAAAAAACGCAGGAAAAGAGTTTCTTTTTGGGGCAGTTCTGCTATTGCAGCTTATCCCCGCAAGGGGACGATAACAAAGGGCAAATCCAATGAATCGTCAATCACAGATTGCAGCTTATCCCCGCAAGGGGACGATAACTTCACATCAATCGGCTCGCCGCACAACTTGCACCGATTACAGCTTATCCCCGCAAGGGGACGATAACTTGACGAAGTTAATGGTGTGGGGCGTACAATTCAATTACAGCTTATCCCCGCAAGGGGACGATAACTCGTTTCTGTCAACGTATACGATATACTTGCGAGATTGCAGCTTATCCCCGCAAGGGGACGATAACCTCATAATTTTGCTGTCGATAATGTTGTTGCTGAATTGCAGCTTATCCCCGCAAGGGGGCAAAAAACTCCGCATCAAAAAAAGATGCGGAGTTTTTCTTTTGCAAACCTTAACTCTTTGTTTTCCGTGGGCTGTCCCTCTATGAACGGAACGATTGCAGCTGCTGTGATATTTTCTCTGCTGCGGCTTTTGCATAGCGACAAAATGTGTTATAATAAAGCCAATTCCAAGCATCTCTTACAAAATTGACAAATACACTTTCCGTTTATTGTGCAATTCTTCCATAACCCATAAAGGAGATGGTATTTTGAACGTTCTCACCCTGCAGTCCACCTATGGCGGGCTGCTGCACGACACCGGAAAAGCGGTGTACCGTGCCGGTGGGCAGCGCGGCAGCCACAGTGAACAGGGCTACCAGTTTTTGCACGGCGTTTTGCCCGGTGCAGGCTGGTCACCGGCGCTGGACTGTGTGCGCTACCACCACGCCGCCGCGCTGCGCGGTGCAGCAAAGGCTCTGCCGGCCGATTCCCCGGCCTATATCGTTTATCTGGCAGATGATCTTTCTGCCGCCGCAGACCGCCGGGAGGTCGAAGGCGAAAGCAGTTCCTTCCGGCGGGATCTTCCGCTGGACTCGGTGTTCACCCACCTGAATGGTTCCCACCCCGGCTGGATGATGCCTGCGCAGCCACAGGACGGCAGCCTGAAGCTGCCACGGCAGCAGCAGCTACTTTCCGCTTCCGTCTATGCAGATGCTGTACGCAAGTTGAAGGAGTGTCTGCCGGATCTGCAGCCGCAACCGGAGTGGATCAACTCGCTGCTGGGTCTGCTGGAAACGCAGTTCAGCTGTTTTCCGTCCAGCACCTTTACCGGCGAAAGCCCGGATGTTTCTCTGTTTGACCACGCCAAGACCACCGCAGCCATTGCGGCGTGCATCAGCGAATATGTGCAGGCAAACAACATCACCGACCTGCGCAAGGCACTTTTTGAGCAGGAGAAGGATTTTTGTCAGAAGGACGTTTTTCTGCTCTATACCGCCGATTTTTCCCGCATCCAGAAGTTTCTTTATACTGTCCATACCGAAAACGCTCTGCGCTCCCTGCGCAGCCGGTCGTTCTTTCTGGAGCTGCTCATGGAGCACTATCTGGACGAGCTTCTGGCCGGGTGCGGCGTGTCCCGCGCCAACCTGATCTACAGCGGCGGCGGACACTGCTATGTGCTGCTGCCCAACACTGCCGCTGTGGCCGATACCCTGACCCGGTGGAACCGGCAGTTCAACCGCTGGTTGCAGCAGCAGTTCGGCACCCAGCTGTTTCTGGCCAACGCATGGACGCCCTGCTCCGGCAACGACCTGACCAATACCCCGGCTGAAAAAAGCCCCTACAAAGAGCTGTTCCGCCGGGTGAACCGGCTGCTGGAACAGCACAAATTCCACCGCTATACCGCAGAGGATCTGCGGCAGCTGAACAGTACCGCTACTTACCCGGATGGCCGGGAATGCAAGGTGTGCGGCACCAGTGCCAACCTGAAGGATGATCTCTGCCCTTGGTGCAAACTGTTCGTAGATCTTTCCATTAAGATCCAGAACACGCGCGTTCTGGTAGTAAGCCGTCAGCCCTCGGCTGCCGATGACTGCACGCTGCCTGCACTGGACGGCGGCAGCGAATATCTGTCCCTGACGGATCCGCTCTCTGCCCGCAAACGGCTGGCTTCCGGCGAGCCCGTCGCGCGTGTATATACCAAAAATGCACCATTCACCGGCCTTACTTACAGCACCAACCTGTATGTGGGCGATTACGCCGCCAGCAACAGCATGGAAGAACTGGCAGAGCAGTCCGAGGGCGTGCGCCGCATTGCGGTCTGCCGTATGGATGTGGACAACCTCGGCCACGCCTTTATCTCCGGTTTCGAGCAGGAAAACGAGAAAGACCCGGTCAAACGGATGCACTATGTTACCCTGTCCCGCACCTCAGCGTTCTCCCGGCAGATGTCACTGTTTTTCAAGTGCTACATCAACGGCATTCTCGAAGGGCTGCAAGTGAGCATTGTTTATGCCGGCGGCGATGATGTGTTCCTTGTGGGCGCATGGAACGATGTTCTGGAAGCAGCACAGCGCATCCAGCGTAATTTCACCGCATTCTCCTGCGGTGCACTGACCCTCAGCGCAGGCATCGGCATCTTTGATGACCATTACCCCATCCGGCTTTCCGCCGAGGAAACTGCCGCGCTGGAAGAAGCCGCCAAGCATCTGCCCGGCAAAAATGCAGTGGCACTGTTTACGCCGGAGCGCAAAGCAGTCCGGGATGCAAAGGGCAATCTGCTAGTGCAACCGGAGCAGGGACATATCTATGCGTGGGACACCTTCCGCACAAAAGTCCTGACCGAAAAGGTCGGCTGCCTGCAAAGCTTCTTCGGCAAGGATAACGCCGAGCATGGAAACGCCCTGCTCTACAATCTTCTGGCACTGCTGCGGGAAGCAGAAAACGACCGCATCAACCTTGCGCGGTATGCTTACCTGCTGGCGCGGCTTTCCCCCAAAAAGAATGCACCCGATTATAAACTTTACGAGCAATTCTCTCACAGCATGATGGATTGGGCCTTAGATGCCGTACAGCGTCACCAGCTCATCACCGCAATTTATATTTATGTCTATCAGAACAGAAAGGGTGGCGACACAGATGGCAGGATGGAATGATAATGGCCGCAGCTATGGCGGCGGTGGCTATAACAACAGCCGGAGCGGATATAGCAACAGCTACAACGGAAACCGCAGCGGTTCCGGCAGCTATAACAACCGCAGCAGCTATGGGCAGCAGAAAGAGCTGCCGCCGGAGATCACGCCGAAAAAGGTGCCGGAAGATTATGTAGACGAAGCCGAGCGTATTATGCGCAGCCTGATGAGCCAGCCCAAAAAAGTGACCACCAGCAAGATCCGCAACCTGTTGAGCCTCGTGACGGATATCTATAATACGGAAAACATCCGCACCGAGGAGAAGCTTCTGCCCGAAAGCATCGTGAAGCTCAACCTGATGCGGGTCCGGGTGGCTTATGAGTGCGGGCGCGATGATACCGTAAAAAGCTTTGTGGCGCAGACGAACCTGCTGGAATACCTCAAGGGCATTTCCACCGACCGTGCGGACCTGATCCGCTTTGCACACTACATGGAAGCGCTGGTCGCTTTCCACCGCTACTTCGGCGGCAAGGAGGGGTAATTATGTATGGAAAAATTCTGATCCGGTGCGATCTGGAAGTGCGCACCGGTATGCACATCGGCGGTTCCTCTGCCTTTTCTGCCATTGGTGCTGTGGACAGCCCGGTGGTGCGTGACCCCTATACCGGTTATCCCATCGTACCCGGCAGCAGTCTGAAAGGCAAACTGCGCACCCTGCTGGCCCGCAGCACCTGTCAGGATATTGAGAACATGCCTGCTTTCGACAAGGACGACGAGCGCATTCTGCGTCTGTTCGGTTCCTCGGAACCGGTGCGTCGTTCCCGCCTGCAGTTTGCGGATGCCTTTTTGTCCAATGCAAAAGAGCTTTCCAATGTGGGTGTGACCGAGGTCAAGACCGAGAACGCAATTTCCCGTGCCAACTCTGTAGCCAATCCCCGCCAGATCGAACGTGTGATCGCCGGTGCAAAGTTTGGCGTCAGCATCGTTTACGATGTAACCGACCCGGCACAGGTCGAGGAAGATCTTTCTCTTCTGGCCAAAGGCATGAAGCTGCTGCAGATGGATTATCTGGGCGGCCATGGTTCCCGCGGCAGCGGCCGTGTCAGCCTGAAAAACTTTGCGCTGGAAGGCTATGGCGCACAGGCGGATCTCAGCCGCCTGAAATCCCTCTTTGATGAGGTGGATAGTTATGAACTATTTTCTGTTTAAGCTTCAGTTTGACACAGCTGTTCATTTCGGAGGAGCCGACTCTGCATTGTCACTTTATACCTCCGAAGAAACCCTGCGGGCAGATACCCTGTTTTCTGCCCTCTGCCATGAGGCCCTCGTCCAGCACGGAGAAGAATCCCTGGAACAGCTTTGTGCGCAGGTCCGGCAGGGAAAATTCCTGCTCAGCGATACAATGCCCTGGTATGGCGCAACGTTTTACCTGCCAAAACCCATTGCCGCGTCAGAATCCACTGAGGAAGTGGAAACCACTCTGCGTAAAAAGGTAAAAAAGCTAGCCTGGATCCCTGTGTTGGAATTTGACCGCTACGCCAGAAGTCTGCATGAAGGTCATTTTACCCCTGACGAGCAACCGGAAAGTTTTGGCACCCACTATGAGCAGACCAAGGCAGCTGTTCCCATGCAGGGGGATACCATGCCGTATCAGGTTGGACTGTTCCGTTTTGCGCCGGACTGCGGACTGTATTTCATCTGCGGATTTACCGAAGATGGTCAGGATGAAGATCTGGAGTATTTGCTGGATTGGCTGGGCGCTACCGGCATCGGCGGCAAAGTCAGCTCTGGTTATGGAAAGTTCCATGTCGTGGCTAAGATTTATCTGAACGAACCTTTTGACGAGCAGACGGAGTGGATGTATCATGCACTTTCTTCCGAGCATGCTCCTTATCTGCTGCTGAGCACCAGCCTGCCGCAGGCAGATGAAATGGATAATGCATTAGAGAGTGCCTCCTTTCAGTTGGTACGTCGTAGCGGCTTCATGGCATCCGATCGTGTGGAAACTCCACTGAAGAAAAAAACGCAGTATGCCCTTTCGGCAGGTTCTGTCCTGCAAAATCGTTATCAGGGTGCTTTGTATGATGTTGGTTTGTCGGATGTGCATCCGGTATACCGCTATTCCAAGCCAATCTTTATGGGGGTGACATTATGATTCAGCAGGATCATCTGCAGATCTTTGACCTTACTCTGAATGTATGGGCACCTCTGTTTGTTGGCAATGGTAGCAGCTATACCAAAAAAGAGTACATGTACAACACCCGCAATGGCAAAGTCTCCTTTCTGGACGAGCAAAAATTTTTCAGCTTTCTAGTCGAGCACGATCTGGTGGACAAGTACGGACAGTTTATGCTTAGCGAGCAGTCCAATCTCTGGGCCTTTCTGACCAAAGACTGCGGCATTTCCGATGCAGAACTGAAAACGCTGACGCGCTATCAGATCGAGGTGGGAGATGCGCTGGATGCTGAGCATTCGCTGAAAGAGATCCATGCTTTCCAGCGTGATGCGCAGGGCCATGCCTACATTCCCGGCAGCAGCATCAAGGGTGCGTTGCGTACTGCATGGCTGCTGAGTGCGGTATTGGCTGACCGCAGCACCGGACACATCCTTGCACAAAACCGCCGAGTCGCCTTTCCGGAAGAGAAATATGTCAACCAGCTGCATCTGCATGGAAGCATCGCTTCGGACGCCGTCAACAGCATTTTCCGTGGCATTCAGGTTTCCGACAGCCTCTCAATCTCGGACAACTGCATGATGCTGGCCGGAAAAACAGACTCCGCCACAGACGGCGGAACCCACAGCATCAACCTCTGCCGGGAATGCGCCGCACCGGGCACAGCCATCCGGTTCAAGCTGACCCTGGATCAGTCTGTGCTGAAGGGCCGCATTACAAAAGACTCTCTGCTGGAATCCATCCAACAGTTCGATGCATACTATCAGCAGACCTACGCTCGGCATTTTACCCTGCCGCGCGGTGCCGTCAACCTGCCGCAGCAGCCCTATCTGATCCTGGGCGGCGGCTCCGGGTTCTTTGCCAAGTCGCTGGCGTACCCCTATCTGGGTGAAGAAGAGGGACTGCGCTGGACGGCAGAACAAATGAAACAAATGTTCCGCAACCACCAGCATGAGCGTGATGCCGAAAATGGCATTTCCCCGCACACCATGAAATATGCTCGTTTTCGTGGTCGGCTTTATCCCTATGGACATTGCGGGGTGAGTATCTTATGATCCAGCAGATTCAACTGGTTTTATCTCCGCCCAATGATGTGCGGATTCCCCAGTCGTGGTCCTATCGTCTGTATGGCTGGCTGATGTCACAGATTTCTTCTGAATTTGGAGAGCAGATGCATCTGCAAGGGGAACACCCCATTGCGCATTTTCTATGTTTTTCGCCGGAAAAACAGTCTTTGATCTGGACGGTCAACCTGCTGAATGACGCTGCTCGACAGATAGTTTTTCCCGTTTTGGAATCTGCAAAGGAAATCCCTCTGCATGAATTGACTCTCCCGGTTTCAGAGGTCCGTACCTTTCCGGCAATCTCCGCTGAAGAGCTGATTCGTTCTGGGCGCTCCCGCAGCGAAACCCGTGCCAAAATTGCTTTTCTGTCGCCTTGCGCCTTCAAGCAGTCCGGCCGCTATACTATTTTCCCGCAGGAAACTCTGCTTTTGCAAAGTCTGATTGCGCATTGGAACGCTGCCTTTCCAGAATATGCCCTTATCGATTCTGATGCACTGCAGGCTTTACAGCAAGGGCTTCATATTGTGGATTATAATCTCCATACCACACGTTATCTGCTGAAAGAAACGCGCATTCCAGCCTTTCAAGGCAATGTGACCATCGAGGCACGCCTTGCGCCGCCGCTTCTGGAACTTTGGAACGCGTTGCTCTCTTTTGTATCCCATGGCGGAGTTGGCATCAAAACCACTCTTGGAATGGGAGGCGCTGCTACGGATTTTTATAAAAAAACACCCGTTATATAAGCCTCATTGCTATCGAGAGACTGTTGCACTGCATCAGTCTCTTTTTATTGTAGCACCATACAAATTATCACGACCTCTATTATTTTTTATAAAAGCAATGCAGCTACAGTATATTTTCTGAGATCAAAAAACTTCTTTTTCAATCAGATGCGGTTTATTCTCGATCATTGAATATTCTTCTGACGGGCGCTATAATAAAAGAAAACGGCAAGGAAGTGCACCGATGCTCTACCCCGGACTGTACGAACAGGTCATTAACAATGCGCTGAACCGCGAGCTTTCGGAGGTTCCGGAAACCCGTAAATCCACTGCGCCCATCGACACGGCGGAAGCCTCTAAAGTGCTGGCGCAGTACCTGACCGAAGTGGTACAAAAAGGCCTCGACAACGTACAGGACAATGGCGGCGGCATCGAAGCACAGATTGCTCTGGCAAACCAGATCGTAAGCACCATCCAGACTACCACCAAAGAACCTGACTTTGCCGCGCTGGGCGTTGACCAGCGTGCAGAGCAGCTTCTTGCGCTTTTGCAGCAGAATGACCCGCGCCTTGCTACAGGAAAAAGCGCAAAGGACCTTGACCGCCCGGAGACCTCCATTGCGCAAAGTTCCTTGTTTACCGGCGCTATCCATGAGCCGCAGATGTACACGGAGCTGAAAAAGGAGATCGTTTCCGCCGACCGCATTGATATGCTGGTCTCCTTTATCAAGTGGAGCGGCTTGCGCCTCATCATGGACGAGCTACGGCAGTTTGTGCAAAGCGGCGGTGAGTTGCGCATCATCACCACCTCTTATATGGGCGCTACGGACGTAAAAGCCATCGAGGAGCTGCGCGCGCTGCCCAATACAAAGATCAAGGTCAGTTATGACACCAAGCGTACCCGCCTGCACGCAAAAACCTATGTGTTTTACCGGGACACCGGCTTTACCACAGCGTATGTTGGCTCCTCCAACCTGTCTAATGCGGCAATTTCCAGCGGTCTGGAATGGAACGTCAAGGTGACCCGAAAGGACCTGCCGGAGACCATCGAAAAGATCGCAGCCACCTTTGAAAGCTACTGGAACTCCAGCGAGTTTGAATATTACGATGAAGGGCAGCTGGAAAGGCTGACCCGCGCCCTGAAAGCCGAAAAATACAGCGAGGCCGACCACAGCGGGATCTATACCCTGGATATTTTGCCCTATTCCTACCAGCAGGAAATTCTGGACCGACTGGATGCCGAGCGCACCGTTCGGGGTTACAACCGCAACTTGGTAGTCGCCGCCACCGGCACCGGCAAAACTGTGATCTCTGCACTGGATTACAAGCGCTTCTGCAGGCAGCATCCGGGGCAGCCCTGCCGTCTACTGTTTTTGGCACACCGGGAGGAGATCCTGAAGCAGAGCCTGTACACCTTCCGGGCGGTACTGAAAGATGCCAATTTCGGCGAGCTGTATGTGGGCAGCCACAAAGCCGACAGCATTGATCATCTGTTTGTTTCCATCCAGACCTTCAATTCTCAGGAGCTTGCCGCCAAAACGGCAGCAGATTTTTACGATTACATCGTTGTGGACGAGTTCCACCATGCAGCTGCGCCCACCTACCAGAAGCTGCTGGAATATTACCAGCCGAAGATCCTGCTGGGGCTGACTGCTACCCCGGAACGCATGGACGGCAAAAGCGTTCTGGACTATTTCGGCGGGCGCATTGCCGCCGAGATCCGTCTGCCGGAAGCGATTGACCGGAAACTGCTCTGTCCCTTCCAATATTTCGGCGTCACTGACACGGCAGATCTGAGCAGCCTGAAATGGCGTACCGGCGGCTACGATAAAAACGAGTTGTCCAACCTGTACACCCTCAGCGGCATGGTGGCAGAGCGCCGCGCTGACCTTGTGGTGAACTCCATCCTGAAATATGTCACCGATATCGACGAGGTAAAGGGTCTGGGCTTCTGCGTTTCCATCGCTCATGCCCAATTTATGGCGCGCTACTTTAATACCCACGGCATTCCATCTATGGCGCTGACCGGCGATTCTCCTGACGAGGAGCGCAACGCCGCCAAGCAGCGGCTGGTTACCGGGGAACTCCGATTCCTCTTTGTAGTGGACATTTACAACGAGGGTGTGGATATCCCCGAGGTGAACACTGTGCTGTTCCTGCGCCCTACCGAGTCGCTGACCGTGTTTTTGCAGCAGCTGGGGCGCGGCTTACGTCTGGCAGAAAACAAGGATTGCCTGACCGTTCTGGATTTCATCGGACAGGCCAACAAAAAGTATAATTTTGAGGAAAAATTCGCAGCACTGCTCTCGAACACTACCCGCAGCGTCAGTCGGGAGCTCAAAGAGGGCTTTGTCTCTGCACCCAAGGGCTGCTATATTCAGCTGGAGAAAATTGCCGCAAAATATGTACTGGATAACATCAGCGCTTCCTACGACCGCACCTCCGGGCTTGTGGCACGGGTTGCGTCCTTCACGGAGGACACCGGCCTGCCGCTGACCCTTGGCAATTTCCTCGACTACTACCATCTCGACCCGCGTGCAATTTACAGCAAAAAAGTCAAAGATAAAACCCTTTGTTTTTCCCGGCTGCGATTTTTGGCCGGTGTATCTCCTGATTTTGCAGAGCCACTTGAAGAGATTGTGGCCAAAGCCTTTGCACGTTTTGCCGTGACAGATTCCCGCAGATGGATCCGGTTTTTGCTGGAGCTTCTGCCAAAATTGGATAACACCGACTTTGCGGCTCTATCGCCAGTAGAGAAGCGGATGCTGCAAATGTTCTATGTGACTCTCTGGGGCAAAACTGCAGAAAGCTGGGACGATGAGGAGGTCCTTGCAGACCTGTATTCCCTTTCGGACAGTCCCGTTTTGCTGGGGGAGCTGCAGGCACTTTTGCAGTATCAATATGACCGCATCGATTTTATTGACGAGCCGGTGGATGTGGGCTTTGATTGTCCGCTGGATTTGCACTGTACTTATACCCGTGACCAGCTGCTGGTGGCGCTGGACTTTTTGAAGCCTGCCACTGTCCGCGAGGGCGTGAAGTGGCTGCCGGAAAAACAGCTGGACGTATTCTTTGTGACCCTGAACAAAGCGGACAAGGATTACTCCCCCACCACCATGTACAAGGATTATTCCATCAACGAAAGCCTTTTCCACTGGCAGAGCCAGAGCACCACCGCCGAAAACTCTGCCACCGGGCAGCGCTACATCCATCACCGGGAAAAGGAAGCCGGGTGCTGCTGTTCGTGCGCGAGTTCAAGGCAGAGGCCCGTTTTGGCGGTGCAGGAGCGTATACCTATCTGGGCACGGTGAACTATGTGAAGCACGAGGGCTCCCGCCCCATGAACATCACATGGAAGCTGGACCGCCCGATTCCTGCAAAGTTCCTCAAAAAGACCAACAAATTGATCGTGGGGTAACATACTATGGACGATATGCTGGCTCGCACCATAATTGAAACTCTTGCAAAAGGTATTAATCCTTTAACCGGTTGGATTCTGTCTGAAAATGATAGTTGTGCTCAGGAAGAAATTCAAGAAGCATTAAAAATCGTATTGGAACATTGCTCCATTGAATCTACCGCTGAATATCTGAAGTCTCTTCCTCGAAACAAAAAGGCAGAGCGTTATTCTCGCGCTGGAACAGCATGGTCGCAAAAAGAAGAACGTGAATTATTGCGGCTCCACCAGCAGGGGAACAGCGTCAAACGAATTTCTTTGATTCTAAAACGTTCTACAGGAGCAATCGAATCCAAATTGAGAAAACTGGGTTGTCCGCTCTATTATGAAAAATAATTCAGGAGATTTTCATGAAAATGATTCGCGTTGTTGCAGCCGTGATCTGCGACGATATTCAGACGAAACATAAAATTTATGCCACCGCCCGCGGCTACGGCGAGTACAAGGGCGGATGGGAGTTCCCGGGCGGCAAAATCGAGCCGGGTGAAACCCCGCAGCAGGCACTGAAACGAGAGATCCGGGAAGAACTGGATACCAAGATCGCGGTAAGCAACCTTATCGACACCATTGAATACGATTATCCCGCCTTCCATCTTTCCATGGACTGTTTCTGGTGCGAAGTAGTTTCCGGCGAACTGGTGCTGAAAGAAGCCGAGGCTGCACGCTGGCTGACTAAAGAGGAGCTTGATTCTGTTCCGTGGCTTCCGGCGGACCGGATTCTTCTAGCGCAAATACGTCCTGCATTATAATTTTTTATGATAAATCCCTCTCTTTAGCTTTCTCAAATTTCCATTTTTCACCCAGATATAATAATCATGATCCAAAGCCTCTGAGTCGAAAGACTCAGGGGCTTTTTTATGTCTGGAGGTGAGCATTTTGTTATTCCGCACCACCACTATCATTATTACCATCGTATTTTAAAGCGCAGCTGCGCAGAAAGGAGAAAGCCTTATGAACTTTTGGTCCGAAATCGTCAAAGAAGTTGGCACCGTCTTGGTGGAAGTCCTCGTCCGCATCGCTGAAGAAATGGAAAACAATGATTGAACAAAATACAGTGAAAAGGAGATTTTATGTCGTTCCCCCTTTAAACGCCCAATATGAGGAAGTACAACCCGATTTGCATTCTTTGGAGCGTTATGACTTCTCAAAAATGCCAGATCTTCCCTGGTACCCTTAATCGCCCTTTAAGAGTCCTATATCTCAAAAAGATATGCTTATTATGAAAAGCCGCCTGTGCTTTCCATCATTTTACGAAAGGAGAGAAACATTATGGTTAATAAGCCGCAGGATTTTCTTACACTAACAGGTGCCGCACGTCGTGCACGGAGCGAAGGTTATGATATAACATACCACAGTCTCCGCAACCTCGTAGCCGCCGGTTACATAAGCCACGTACCGAACAGATCTCGTCTCTACATATTCTACCCCAATCTGGTTAGCTTGCTTCAGAATGGTCTCACGGCTGAACAGAGCCTGGACTACCAGCTCTCCCGCGCCCGCAACTAATTCGACCATCCGCCCTCGGCATCCTCCAGATGCCGGGGGCATTTTTGAAGCAAGTTCAAAGCAATAGGAGGTTCAATTCTATGTTCTGTGAAAATTGCGGTCATCAAATCTCAGATACCGCTAAATTCTGCTCTGCCTGCGGTCATCCCGTTGGCACAGCGCCATCCCCCGGTGCAGTAGCTCCACCTGCCGTTCCAGCCAAACGAGAATCGCCCCGGCTGAAAGCCTCATCTGGCAATGACAGCATTACGAAAATGTCCGGAACACGCCGGAAACCATGGCTGCTCCGAATGCCGATCCCTGATCCTCACACCGGAATTACAGTCATGAAGGCTGTTGGCACCTACGTCACCCGTGAAGAAGCAGAAGCTGTCCGCGCCGAAATGATGAAGCGTCCGGCCACACCCTATCAGGACTCCACCCTTCAGGACTGCTTCCGGATGTTCAAAGAGTCCCGTGAATATAAAGGCCGGTCCGATAAGGCTCGCGAGCTCTATGACATTGCGTGGAAATATCTCCGTCCGCTGTGGCACTTCAAACTTGCCGCCCTCTATGCGCAAGACTTCCAAAACATCCTTGATAAGATGGCCGATAACGGACTGTCTCAAAGTATGTTGGAAAAAGAGCGTACTCTTATCAGTAAGCTGTATCGCACAGCCATTGGCTGGCGTGTCGTGGATGCCAACCTTGCATCTGTCCTGAAAGTCGAAGGGCGCAAATCTCCGGAACGCGAGATTTTCACGGACGAACAGGTAACGCTGATCCTGAGCCAAAAGAACACGCCCACCAGGCAGATGGTAATTGCTCTTCTGGCCTGCGGAGTGCGTATCTATGAGCTGCTGCACTTCAAACACGAAGATTTTCACCGCACGGAATCCGGTGCCTATCTGATCGGCGGCTGCAAGACCGAAGCCGGACGCAACCGCATCATTCCCATTCTCGACTTTGGCATCCCGGTTTTTGAACATGCGTATGCCACCTCTGTGGAAAACGGTCCGCTCTTTCCCAATGGAAAAGGCGATTTCTGGAACGAAAAGAACTGGCGTAACCGCAAGTTCTATCCTTTCCTGGAGGAAATTGTCATCCAGCCGAATCCTTACGACGAAAATGGTAAGCGCAAGCCGGAGTTTACCGGGAAGCTCGCCACTTATACGCCCTACACCACCCGCCATACCTACGCCAGCCTTTGTGACCGCGCAGGCGTCAACAAGGATATCCTGAAACGCGCTGTCGGGCACACGCCCAAATCCCAAACGCTGGATGAAGTCTATCTCCATCCGAAAGCGACCCAGATGATCGAAGCCTTTGATAAGGCCAATCAGCTGGTCAATGATGAAGTTCTGACCACAACGAAGGCATAACAACTTCAAAGAGAAAAGCTGCCGATCCGTGAGAATCTTTCTCTTATGGATGGCAGCTTTCTTTTTTTGCACAATCTGTGTCAGGTCTCATCGCTTCATTCTTATTTATTGCAATTCAACTTTTTAATGCAACGGCAACAGCGTTGAATTGCATATCGCAAATATGCTGTTTTCATGTTGCACTACTTTCTTGCCTTGCGATAAAATTCAGCGGTGGAACTTTCTCCATCAGATCCTCTACGTTGCAATTCAGCGCACGCGCAAGGCGAAGCAGCGTTTCTGCTTGTGCTTTGTTGATGTCCTTCTGTCGCTGTTCGTACTGCTGGATGGTACGCACAGGCACATCAGCCTGCCCTGCCAGTTCCGATTGGCTCAATCCGGCCAATGTGCGCATGGCTTTCAGGTTTGTTTCCGGCTTTGCCGCACGGTACAACTCGTTCATCTTGTCTGCAAACTGCCGTACATCCATCTCGTGGTAGGGCGTATACAGCAGCCGCACCTCCGTGATAGACACTGCCTGTTCAATCTCCGCAAAGCGCAGACCGGTCAGCCACTGGTAATAGGCAAGAGCCCAGCCTGTCCAGTATTCCGGGCTGCGGTCGTAGGCATACGAGGGTTTCTGCATGGGCACGGCTTCGCCCGCCTGCTCCAGTACAGCGCGGGCAAGTTCTACACCGGACACGCCCACCAACACAGAACAATCCCCCTGCTCGAACCGGGCAGACAGTTCACTGGTCACAAACCACTGCCATGCCGTCTCCAACGGATAATGCAGATCGTTGACAAGATAATCCAACATCCGGGCAAGATTTTTCTGTGCAGCAGAAAGATAGCTTTTATCGTAAGCGTGGATCATCGGGCTTCATCTCCTCGTCGAGAATCGTGGTAATATAAAGGTCTCCCCTCTGACGGCGGTTGCGCTCCACGTCAAGATATTGGCGGCGGGCTGTCTGGTCACGGAAGGCCTTTTTCTTATACCATTCTTTAGAGTCTGCGGTCTCATAGCCGAGAAATTCCAGCTGTTCAAAGGCCGCTTTGCTTTTCAGCACGAACTGCTGCCCCAGCTTGCCCAAGCGCATGGCATTGCACAACTGGCGGTAAGAGATTGCGCCGTTGATAAAATCAGATGCAAAGGAAAAATAGCTGTCATCTGCCCTGTAGCCAATGATGATATCAGCAGACTTATAGTCGAGGTGAAAAGTGTTCATCAGGTATTCTTTGGCTTCTGCGGCCAGCGGGGCAGAAGTATCGAATTCGCGGTTCTCCAAAAGAATCGTCAGCCAATGCAGCATCGTGTAACCGGGAGCGTTCAAATCCAGAATGGTCAAACCGTCGCATTCGATTTCATACCGGTTAGCGTAGCCATTGTGGTCGATGCCAACACCCCACTCTTTGGCCATGTTGGGGTTCTGAGTGCAGTAAAAACCGATGCCATAGTCATTGTAGGGCTTGCCATAGCCGAACTTTGGCTTTTCAATAATATGATCCGAACCGTGATAAATTGTTTTTTCCACAGAACCACCTCCTCGCTCCAATTATACTCCCGCAGGAGTATATTCGCAAGAGCTTTATATGAGAATTACGCTATGCACAACACACGATGTTTTCTGTTTTTATATTATCGATTGGTTTCCCGCAAAAAATTTTCCATCTGGATGACATTGCTGCGGAAAGTTTCATCAAAAACGTCCAGAGCTTTTTCTCTTTGCTGCACAGTAGCCGCTGTTTCCAGCAGCAAAAACGGAAGCTTGCAGAAATCATCAACGGCAAGGCCATATCTCTTAGTTGCATCCGCACAGGCCCGGGCGCAAAAAGTGTACAGATTTTCCCACCAAGCAGGGCTGTTTTCTTTTCTGGATTCCAGAAAAAAATGGATTAAAGCGTACTCAGCCCGGTTTGCACACCGTTCCACAAAAAGCCGTAAAACGTCCGGATCGTGAGGCCCAGGCTCCCGACAATACTGCCACACGATATGCTGCGGGATTTCCTGGCAATTTTGCAGCGTATAAAGTAGCAACCGCTTGGCAGCGGTGTTCTTAGGCTCCTGGTTTAGGTCGTCGAAACACTGATCCAAAATTCCATAGGCCTGCTCTGGCATATACTGCCGTTGGAAAAGGTAGGCATGGACATCGAGATCTCCCTTGATGCACAGCTCAGCCAGAATATGGGCAGCATTACGAACAAGATCCTGCTCCGTTTCGCTCTGCTCAAACGCCCAGATCAGACAGGCACGGCACTCTTCCGGATGGACTGGGTAAAGCTGCATGATAAACCATCCGGATGTATAGTGTAAAATGCAGCGCGGATCTTGCTGCAAAACTTCCCAATAGCCTTCGCAGGCAAAAGGCTTGTCTACTCTACTGACTGCTGCAAGTGCATCTATCACGGCATAGCGAACCGAAGGATGCGGATCCTGAAGACCATGCTCGAGGACGGTCTTCCAATCCTCTACTTTTTCCGGGTACTTCCATAAAGTTTCTGCGATCGTTCGGAACGCATACCCCCGGATGCTGTTCAGCACGTTGTCCCGGAGACACTGGCAGGATTTGTTCTGTGGGTCGTTACCCGATGTTATATTGTACATGTTTTCCTGCGGGTTTTTATGCGCAACAGCCAGAAAGCGTAGACGCTGATAGCTCTCAGCAGACCAAGGGGCGTCCGGGTGGTTGATCAGTAAACCGCAAAATCCTGAAGCCAGCTCATACTCCATCTCCGCTGTCATGCAGCGTGTGAATTTTTCTGCAATAGCTTCAACAGTTTCAAACCCGACCGCATCAAATACTTCTTTTTTGGCGAATACATTCAGAATTGCCGCCGAATAATGCGCATCAATCTGCTCGGGTAGTTTTTCTGCAATACCAGCCAGCCGCAAAGGCTCTGTGACGAAAAAGTTTTCCAGTGTCCGGGCAAACTCTCTGGGAGAGGATTCCAGTCCCGGCCGACGGAAGTGCTGCTGAATGGTATCACGAGGTGATAGATGCGGCATGTCAGAAGTGATCAATCGGATCCATGCCGCATCGCTCAGCTTTTCTGTATAATCTGCAATGGACGAACGAACTGTATAACTTTCTATGAGTCCTCCTTTTTTATACCATACATCTCCAAAACCCTGTTCTTTCCGACGCTGCAGCACAGCTTGCAGCGCTTTGCTTTTGCTTCTGGCTGGATCCATCGCGGGCAAAAGCGCTTCCTGCAGGCTACCCCAGTAGGGCCAATACGCTTTCAAGCTGAACCGATCTCGTGCATTTTCCAGCATATCGGGAGAGTGATAGGAAACAACACGCTGCTCCATTTGGTCAAATTGGGCATCGGACCAGAAGGGAGAAAACTTTTTCAACACCTCTGCCGCATAGGTCATCATCCGCTCTTCCGGGCTCGTTGTGTCTAGAAAGTGTTCCGGGAACTGCTCCATCAGCCATTGATAGGCTAGCGTGGCGTCTCGTTCCGGTAAAAGCAGGAGCGTTTTTAAGATCCATTCATGTTCCAGCCAAGATACTGTATGCAGGTGATTCACTACAAAGTTTTCCACATACGGCAGATCCTGCTGTACCAGCTGCTGCAACGAATCCTGTATCAGCTTTACGTAACAGCGCACACCATCGTAATGTCTATTATATGCTCGCCATTGCATCCAAACCTCCTCCCCTTTGGATGCCTCAATTACCAACGGACACAGAGTTTCCAGTACACCCTTGGGGCGTTTCTGGGAAAGTTCCATGAATTTTGGTGCGATATATTCCTGATGTGACAATGTTTGTCCAAAAACAAGAGCCAGATATTCCACCGCCTTATCAGGGCATGTTTCCACCCAGGATTCGTACTCACTGGTATTCAGCCCCAGGGTTGGCTGTGTTTTCAGAATCTGCAGGCATAGTTCAACCGTTTGGCGTTCCAGATTTTTGTGCATCCAGAACAGCCTTAAGATATTCTGGTCGTTTTCTGGTGTTTTTCCAATACAGGGCAGCACGGCCTCTCTTACAAAAGCCTGGTCGCTCGTTACAAGCGGGCGCAGCAACCACAACGCCGTAGGGTCGGTCCAGGATGCGACGAATCCGGCGGCCACATACTGCCGAATGAACGCACTATGCCCCCAGAAAACGCGGTGCAGGATTGTTTCTCTCCAGGCATCTTCGTTCCAGTGTGCCCGAATAAGCGCTATGATCTTTTCTCCAGGGACATCGATCTGCCCGAGCGCTTCCCAAACGGTACACTTGTAATAATAACGGATGTTTTTGCTGGCCAAAAAGCTTTCGGCCCTGTCTAAAAACAATGTTGTGCCAGCGCGCAGCAACACTTGCCAGAGCATCTGCAGCCGCACCCGATATTCCGGCCCCTGGGCATTGTACGAAGGCAGAAGTTCTTCCACCTTTTTCCTGTGCAGAATATCTTGCAGCCAGCACTCTACATTCAGGTAATCGGCCATGCTTTGATGAACAAATGCCAAACAACCTTCATTTCTGTATAATACGTTTTCTGAAATCAGGAATTCCTGCACCTGCTGGTTGCCCGGGAGAGCCATTTCCGGGACACAAGGAGTTTCCTGCATCAAGCTCAGTAAAGCGTTTAGAAATGACTCGATGGCATCTGCGTGGATGTTTTTTTGTTCTCCATGCTGAATGATCTGCGTTTTCCATTCTTTCATCAGGTCAACCGGAGTAGTAAACGCATTATCTTTTCGTGCATCCTCCAGGAACTGCCAGATGTATAAGTAACAGGGGGTTCGCAAAATGCGCTTCATGGCTGGCAGCATACGGGCATAACGTTCTTTGCCTACAAAAATTTCCACTCGTTCCTCGTCCCATGCATGCAGTTTGATCTGTTCCCATGGATCGGACTGCTCAGGGGTTGCCAGAGTGCAAAGCCTGCGCAGTGCCAAATCGTTCTCGTAGTCAAACTTGCGGCTGACTAAAACGACCCGGACAGCCCGGTCTCCACTGTAGCTCAAAGCCTGCACCTGCCGCAGCATCTCTCCACAGACATCCAGTGCTTCTTCGCAGGAACGGGTCGCCCAGCGAAGGGAGTCCAACTGGTCTAAGATGAGAACGCCCATTTGACCACTGGCCAACTGGCTTTCTAGGCAAAGCACTGGCGAAGCCTTGAACCCCAAAGCTTCGCCGTAGTATTCCGGTGTGCCCTGGGGAACCTTTTGGTCAACAGAAAGTGCAAGGTATGGAATATGCCTCTTGTCCAGCTCCGCCAGCAATGCTTGTACACAGCCGCTTTTACCAATGCCAGCTTCGCCAAGCAGTAAAACATTTTTGCCCGTCAAAATCGCCCGCAATGCCATGTGAGCTTCTTGTATAGGAAAAGGATGGTCGCCAATGGGGCGGAAGTGAGCCTTGAACCGATGATTCAGACGCTCGATTTGTAGCGGGATATTGGTATCGGCGGCCAGAAGTCGGCGCTGGTATCCCCGCTGTTCCAGATATTGCTGCAATATCCCCGCCGTGAGCGTTTTGCCATAATTATCGTTCTCCGTCAGGTTCAAAAGGACATCATAGACATCATCCGGGTTCCCGGTGAACATACTGCCGAGCACGTATTTCCACTGATCTCCCTCTACCGAATCATCACTGAGCGTACATATTTCAAACTGCCGCAGATAGAATGCAGCCTGTTCCTGATCCGCTGCTGTCTCTCCCAGTCCAAGATTTTTTCGCCACTGATCGAATAGATTTTTTCGGCCATGCGTCGTCAGCTGATTCGTTACAAAGCGCTGACAGGAGTCCGAATTTCTGGCCGCCAGACACAAATCATTCAGCGCCACAAAGGGAAGTGCAGTCACAAACACAAAGTGATTCTGCTCCGTCTTTACATGTTCCTTGATATGCTGAAACACCTTATGCCGTGCTAACGCAGACATCGTCCAGTGCTCATTGCTGCCGTTGCATGCCTTACACTGGTGAAAATCCTTCCTTCCGCCTTGGTATTCTACGATAATATCCGTGCCGCTTTCATCGTCACCTGTGGGCTCACTCTGTACACTCAGCAGGCCGCCCTGCAAAACCTTTGCCATGAGAGACACGAAATATCTTCGTTCGTATCGATTGCCAAACTTATCAGCGCGTCCGCCTAATTCAAATGCCATCGTCCGCTCCTTATTTTTAGAGGTCAATGTTTCTGCTTATTTTTAAGGATATTTTGCAAATAGCTTTCTGTCAAGAGCTTTTGTTTCAAATTATGATAGCTTTACGTCTGCTGACTATTGTTTTTCTGTTTTCTTTTCGTGCAAAGATATCCTGAAACGTGCTGTCGGGCACACGCCCAAATTCAAAACGCCGGATGAAGTCTATCTCCATCCGAAAGCCAACCAGATAATCGAAACCTGAAGCCTTTGATAAGGCCAATCAACTGGTCAAGGATGAAGTTTTGGCTCTGCCAGAAGAATAATATCCCCACAAACCATAAAACCGTCAACGCATGAGATAGCAATCTCTTACGTTTGACGGTTTCTTTTTCACCCTAAAAGCACTCTTGCTCTGCGCTGTACCTCTTTTTCGATCATCTTCAAGCGATTTGGCGGCAGATTATAACGTGTCGCTCTGCGGTCAAAATGGAAATCCAGCAGCTTATGGAGCATCGCACGGTGACGAGGTTTCATTGCGCTCTTTGCAGCTGCAAAGAAATCATCGTATGCAAGCGGAAGCAGTGTGCGGGCATATTCATCAAATGCTTTCTGGTTGTCCCAAAGATCCGTTCCGCCCAGACTGAACAGCGAGTTTCCGTGGTCAAACAGTGGTGCGGGTGCCGCAATCGTGTTGGTCTTATTATCTACCAACACACCAAAATTTCCATAGTGGCGGTCTGTATTGCAGATGATTGCATCAAAGACCAGCATATCTTCCAGTGCATCCACAAAGTTCTGCCCTAACGTCTGATAATACGCTAAAATCGCTTTTATTCCGCCTTTGGACACAAGCTGTCCGATGGGAATATAAGAATGCTCTTTGCTGGTGAACAGCTCACACTTGGAACAAAGCGTCTTTTTCAGATCTTTTGTCAGGGTGTAGCGAATCGCATTCACGCCAATCACCTGTGCAACTTGATAAGCGTACAGTTCCGAGTACGGTTCAAATCCCAGATTACTGAACCCTGACGTGCCACCTTTATAAAGATAGATTTTTCCGTTTTGTCTGCGCCAGCATTTTGGCAACATCCCGTTGGTTGAGAACTCCGGGCAGGACGCAAGCGAAGTTCGTATGCTGCTGCCATATCCTGTAAAGGCGATTGCTGCCAGCACCTGACTGAATCGGTTATCGTAAAGATTTACTTTTTCAAAGGTGTCACCGGAGCCCTCTGCATCTACCCAAAAGCAATCATTGAGTGAAAGTCCTTTGCAGACGGTGATAATTCCCAGCGGACGATTCAAAGAAAGCCCCACCTTAGAGAGCAGAGCATCTACATACGCTCGGTTCTTCGGAATTGTGCGATGCCGCAGCCAGCGTTCTACACCATCTTCTGATACAGTCAGGTTCAAAGGTAAAAAGGAACGGTTTTCTTCGTAGACCTTTATAATATGGAGGTCAGTATCTGCACTGTCCATGTTTGCTTCAAAGGTAAGCAGTGGCAAATCAAAATGCCTGATGGTGTAGCGCACAGCGATTTCTCCTTTCATCCATGATCTTTTCTTTATTATACGGCATCAGAATCCGAATGAAAAGCACCACCGTTATTCTGCACAAAATTCAAGGATAAAATTTTATACCAAAAAATCTGCAAAAATCGGGTTTCTGAGGCCATTTTGCCGTTACTCCCCGAATTTTACTACAGATCTGCTACAAACTCGCTACAAACGACTGAAAAGGGGGCCTCCTACACGTTTCATTATCAATATGCAAAAGTGAATTCGCTTCACTATTGCATATTAAAAAGCACGTAGATACAAGAAAAAGCCGCTTACCCTTTCAGGTAAACGGCCTTACGTTTGGTGGAGAATTCTCCACAGCACTCGAACCCAACACCTCTTCACGGGAGATTGTTTTGGAATCGTCCGTGAAGTTGAAATTGAGCACGACCCGGTCATCAAAGACGTAGACCGAGTTGACAAAGGTATCAATGATCTGCCGCTGGTGCTCCATGTCTCTCATGTCACCCTTGCGGAATTTTTCAAACCAGAACCGCATCCATTCGCGGGTCAGAACTGGTTTTTTCAGTTCTTCTTCCAGAATGCTGGTGTTCAGGGCTTCCTTCCGGGCTTCCAGCTCGTCCAGCCGCTGCTTGGTGGTCGGGGTTAGGATACCCTGTTCAATGGCTTCCAGAAGATTTGCCAGCCGCTTCTCTGTATCCCGGAGCTGGTCTTTCAGGACAGGCAGCCGGGTATTCTCCTGCTGCTGGGCTTCCATAATTAAATCTATCAGCTGTTCGATGATTTCATCGCTGAAAATCACCTTGATGGCAGTCTCCACCACGAACCGTTCCAACGGCTCTTTGCGGATGGCTTTCAGATCGCAGTGCGCCTTGCCGTGGCGTTTGGCGTTGCCGCACTTGTAGTAATAGTAGGTGTTTCCCATGTGGCTTGTGCCGCTTTCGCCGCCCATCAGGGTGCCGCACTTGCCGCAGAACAGCTTGGTGGTCAGCAGATAGCTCACATCCCCTTTTGCGGGGCGACCGTGGGCGATCTTGTTCTGCTCGAAACGCTGCTGCACCCGGTTGAACAAGTCCTCGTCCACGATGGCGGGAATGCCGCCCGGTGTCACGATGTCCTTATATCGGTATTCACCGATGTAACGGCGGTTCCGGAAAATTTGGAAGAGGCTGTTCTTCACGAACGGCTTCCCGGTGCGGGTGCGCAGCCCTCGCTCATTCAGGGACGCTGCGATTTTCTCGGCAGGCTCGCCGTTGGCGTACCGGGTGAAGATTTCCTGCACAATGGGAGCCGTCTCCGGGTCGATATGGTACAGCCTGTCCTCCTTGCCAATGGTGAAGCCCAGCGGAACGATACCGCCGTTGTACTTGCACTGGAGGGCGTTTTCGCGCTCACCGCGCGCCACTTTCAGGGCAAGTTCGGCGGAATAATATTCTGCCATGCCGATCAGCATACTCTCCACCATAATGCCTTCAGGCCCCTGCGAGATGGGTTCCATGGCAGACACCAGATGGACACCGTTCTTCTCCAGCTGGTACTTGTAGTTCACGGCATCGTAGCGGTTCCGGGCAAAGCGGTCGAGCTTCCAGACCAGAACCACATCGAAAATTTTCTTTGCGCTGTCCTTAATCATCCTCTGAAAGTCCGGGCGGTCATCCGTCTTGGCAGAGTAGGCACGGTCGATGTAGGTGCCGACCACGGTGATACCGTTCTTCTCGGCGTAGTCCTTGCAGTCGCGCAGCTGCCCTTCAATGGACGCTTCGCGCTGGCTGTCGGAAGAATAGCGGGCGTAGATTACGGCGGTCATGGTTGCACCTCCTTGGTAGCACGTTCGGGTTGCCTTTATAGTATCGAGTCAAGCGCAGCTTGTCAACAATCTGCGAGCAGATTGAAATGTGAAAATTACGAAACGCAGCGAAAAGAGCAAGAATCGTCCCGTGGCCACAAATTTTCAATTCTTGAAAATTCTCGCCACTTCGGGACTGCTTCTTGTTGGGGCGTGCGGAGCCCCAAACCCTGCTGGAAACGAGTACGGCAAACTGGAAGTTATAGTGCTATCTTTTTCCATTTTCTAATCTTAGTTCTAAATGTTCCGAACGGAGCAACCGTGTTAACATGTATAAACTTGTATACTTCCCAGACTGCTGTTTTGGTTGATTCATCGGCCCACTTTCTCATATGTGGCTCGAATAACTCTTCGTCGCTTAATGAGTCAATCATTTCATAAATCGAATTAATATTCTCTCTCAGCATATCTTTCAACTCCTGCAACGACAGATAAGCATATGTATCTGTAAACCATTGATATAATTCGCCAAGCTGATTCCACTTGAAATCATCCGAAGGAGTCTTGACATGAAGACCATTTCTTTCGTCTGATTCCCATTTAAGAACAAGAGTTGTCCAGCCAACCTGGTAAGCAAGATTTTCTGCTGGAGTTCTGTCAACTTCCTCAACTCTCTTATCTTTTAATGATTCCGGAATAATATCAAATTCTGAAATGTACTTTGCAAAACTTTTATTTATCTCGTTCTTAAGTTCATCTTTATTCTCGTATGTTCTCACTAGTCTATCTCCTCAAATTCCGATTTGTTGAACTAAGCCGAGTATATCATACTCTCCAATGAAAGAACACCCCCGATATAGTGAAATTTTGCCATTTTCCTGCGTACGTGCGTACACGCTCCGCAGGGATTCTAAGGGGCTTGACCCCTTAGCACACAGACTTTGGCACAAAGTCTAGTGTGTTACACCTTGCCAGAGGTGTACAGGCTCTCCCCGGTACGCACGTATGCAGCGATTGCCCCCAGTGAGCCATATAGGGGGGCGACCAAGTTCGCACAAAGCGAACTTGATTCCGCAAAGCAAAAGGCAGGATACCACTATCATAGTGATACCCTGCCTTTGCTCGTTTACCGTTCCGAGTAATGCCTTCTCAGAACTTCCTGTAAACAAAAAACGTACCCGAACCCTTTTTCATAAAGAATCGGGTTCGAGTACGAACTGTATGGTGGAGAATTAGGGACTCGAACCCCAGACCCCCTGCGTGTGATGCAGGTGCTCTAACCAGCTGAGCTAATCCTCCGAATCGGAACACACTTATTATATCACTGCGCGAGGCCAAATGCAAGCCCAAATTTTCGTTTTTCGAAAAAAGTTTGAGTCGGCAGCGCTTTCCGGTTGCTCTCCGGGGGCAGATGGTGTATACTGGGGTTGGAATTCTTTCGAAAGAGAGGTCTTTTTTATGATAACTGCACGCGGTATCATCACCTTGCTGGTGCTGGCTGTCCTGTTTGCACTGGCGGTGGTGTGGATCTCCCGGCAGGGCGGCTGGAAAGGCGAGGGCTGCGGAGGCAACTGCTCTTCCTGCCACCAGCACTGCGACACCCCCGAGAAGAAACACTGAGCACACGAATGCCCCCTGACCGTCCGGTCAGGGGGTATTTTTGCGTCACAGCTCACCATAGTGGGCGGCAAAGACCGCAACGGTGCTCAGCAGGTCGTCGTGGGCCTTCTGATAGGTGCTGTAACTGATGTTCAGTTTATCCATCACCTCTTCCCGCCTCCGCCTTTCCATGTAGCGCAGCTGCAGGATGCTGCCCCGCAGGCCCGGGTCTGCCTCGCGGTAATACTCCTCGGCCAGCTGGATGGCCCGCTTCCAGCCCCAGTTGCAGGGGCCGTAGACCCAGTTTTTCTGCCCGTAGCGGCTGAGGGCCTCTTTCGTCTTCTGGCGCTGTTCCTGTGTCATGGCTTCCATCACCTTTTTCCCTCAGCCCGCCGGGCCAAAAAAGCAGCGGTCGCGCTGCTCGACGGTCATCCCCAGCATCTTCGAGAGTTTTTCGGCCTCACTCACCTTGAATTCACTCTCATTTTCCAGCTTGCAGCGGAGGGTGTTGTTGGTGATGCCCAGAACATGGGCCACATGGCCCAGTTTCATGCCCTGGCTGCGGATGCAGTCGCGGATCATCATGGTATCGGTCATAGGCGTTTCTCCTTTCAGTTTTGCGTTCAACGCGTTCCATACAATCATTGGTTGTATTATATCTTTCAGTTGATTATTTGTCAACATTGTTTGCAAAATAATCCCTAAAAAGTTGATTTATAGTAAATTTTTTGCTATACTGTCCTCAGAACACCGAAAATCGTGCAAACCGCAGAGAAAGCGAGGCCCTATATGTCCGATACCGATCTATCCAGCCGCATCCGGCAGCGCCGGGAGCAGTTGGGCCTGTCGCAGGAAGAGCTGGCCGCCCGGATGGGCTACCGCTCCAAATCCTCCATCACCAAGCTGGAAAAGGGCATCAACGATCTGCCCCGGGCCAAGCTCGAGGAGCTGGCCGCCGCTCTGGACACCACACCCGCGTGGCTCATGGGCCTCGTGGACCTGCCCTGCCCTCCGCCGGGTTTCGAGCCTCTGCCTGAGATGGTGCGGGTGCCTCTCGTAGGCTCCATCGCCTGCGGCACCCCCATCACTGCTGAGCAGAACATCGAGTGCTACATCGGCGTCCCCGCCGCGTGGCACGCCGACTTCGCCCTCACCTGCCATGGCAGCAGCATGGCCCCCACCATCTGTGACGGCGACATTGTCTGCATCCGCCGCCAGCCCGAGGTGGAGCAGGGCGAGATCGCCGCTGTCCGCATCGGCGAGGAAGCCACCCTCAAGCACTTCCACCGCCAGGGCGAGACCGTCATGCTGCTGGCCGACAACACCGCCGTCTGCCCGCCCATGGTATTCGCAGGCCCCCAGCTGGAAGAAATTCAAATCGAGGGCCGTGCCGTGGGCTTCTGCCGTGGCTTATAATAAGGAGGAGTCCCCATGTCTGCACCCGAAGAAATGACCCTCAAGGTCATCGCCCATATCCGCACCGCCTTCCCCACCAAGTTCGGCATCCCGCGCCAGAGCGGGCTGGTGGACAGCCTGCGGGGCGAGGTCATTTTTACCCCCGAATACCGCAATGCCGACGCCGTGCGCGGTCTCGAAGATTTCAGCCACATCTGGCTGGTGTGGCAGTTTTCCGGCGCGGTGCGGGACAACTGGTCCCCCACCGTCCGGCCGCCCCGCCTCGGCGGCAACACCCGGATGGGCGTATTTGCCACCCGCTCGCCCTTCCGGCCCAATCCGCTGGGACTGTCCAGCGTCCAGCTGGAAGCCATCGAGCACCGGCCTGACGTCGGCCCCGTCCTCATCGTGCGGGGCGCCGACCTGATGGACGGCACCCCCATCTACGACATCAAGCCCTACATCCCCTACGCCGACTGCCACCCGGACGCCGCCGCAGGCTTCACAGCACAGACCCAGTTCCACCACCTGACCATGGTCTGCGACGCCGGCCTCTGGGCCAGAGTGCCTGCCGTCCAGCAGGCCGCTCTGCAGGGTGTGCTGGAAAACGACCCCCGCCCCTCCTACCAGCACGACCCGGAGCGGGTCTACGGCATGGAGTTTGGCGGGTTGGAAGTCCACTTCAAAGTGGACGGCGAGGTCCTGACCGTCACCGGCATCGACCGCCGCTGACGCCGGAGGGACTGTTATGGAACTCCGAAATATCAACACCTTCCTTCATATCGCCGAGCTGCACAGCTTTTCCAGCGCTGCTCGGGAGCTGGGCTACTCTCAGTCGGCGGTATCGGCCCAGATCTCCCAGCTGGAAACAGAGCTGGGTACGCCTCTCTTTGACCGGGTGGGCAAGACCGTCCGCCTCACCGACGCGGGCCAGACTTTCCAGAGCTATGCCCGCACCCTTCTCATCACGGCCCAGCAGGCCAAGGCCGCGCTGGTGCCTGCCCGGGCCGTCAGCGGCACCCTGCGGGTGGCACTGGCCGATTCCGTATGCAGCACCTTCCTGCCCGACCTGCTGCAGCAGTTCCACGCCCTCTGCCCACAGGTGGAGCTGGTGCTCCGCACCGCCACCGCCGACGAGATGCTGCGGCTGCTGAGCGCGAACCAGATTGACCTGGCCTACACCCTCGACCAGCCTCTGCTCCTGCCCAGCCTGACGCTGGCCGTCAATGTGCCGGAGCCGGTCTGCTTCGTGGCCCCCGCCGGGCATCCGCTGGCCGACAAGGCCGAAGTGCCGCTGGATGTTCTGGCTCAACAGGAATTTCTTCTCACAGAGCGGGGCATGAGCTACCGTGACGCCCTCGACCAGCGCCTCGCCGCCCGTGGGCTGTCTATCCATCCCTACATCGAGCTGGGCAGCGCCTCGCTGCTCTGCCAGATGGTGGAGCGCGGGATGGGGCTCTCCTTCCTGCCCGAGTACATCGTCCGTCCTGCCCTCTCCGCCGGGCGTATCGCCCGCCTCAATGTCCCCGACTGCACTGTCACCATGCACCGGCAGCTGTTCTATCACAAGGACAAATGGCTCACGCCCCAGATGAAAGCCTTTATTGAGCTGGTAAATCAATAAGCAAAAGCCCCGCACCACATCGAACGATGCAGTGCGGGGCTTTCTCTTTGTATTTTCGGTTCAGCTCAGCCGGTTCATCCGGACCGCCACATAGGGGTCCGGAAGCTTGAGTTCCTCGGCCAAGTCCTCTTCAGTGTCGTACTTGTCTGCCGCAAGGCCCACGAAAACGCTGCAGCTGTCGAAGCGTCCATCTGGCGAGAGCGCCGTTATCTTTGCCTCGCCGTCGGCGACGGCAGTCACGACACCAGAAGCGTCCACAGTAGCGACGCCGGGATTACTGCTGACCCATGTGATGGGTACATTCACGCCGTCTTCCACAGCGACAGACGCTGTGAGTGCCTCTTTGCTGCCCACCGTGCGGAGCAGCAGGTCGCGCTTATTCAGAGTCACCTTGCCAACATCGCTGTTGACGGTAACGGCGCAGCGCAGCGCCTGACCGTTGGTGGCCAGCGCCGTGACGGTGGTGGTGCCGGGCTTCTGGGCCGTGACAAGGCCCTCCGGATCCACCGTTGCCACCTCGGGGTTGCTGCTCATCCACTGGTAGGCATAGACAAAGGAGCCGCTCGTGTTGATGAGCTGCAGTTTCTGGCTGGGGTGGGCATTGTTGTACTGGATAACGAGGTTGAGGGTGGTGTGGTCGAGGGCAGGCTTTTTGCTGGCCGCATTGCCGCTCTCCTTGCGGACAGTCACCTTGCAGGCAGCGCACTCGCCCCGGTCAGTGATGGCAGTGATCGTGGCCTCACCGGCGCTGCGGCCGGTGACACGGCCATCGCCGTCCACGGCAGCCACGGTGGGGTTGCTGCTCATCCAGACGATGAAGTAGTAGTCGCTCTGCCCGCCGGTGTAAAGATAGGCTTTGGGGCGGGGGTCGTCTGCCGTGATCTCCAGCTCCATCTCGTTCACTTCCAGCTCAAAGTTCGCAGATGCTCCCAGCAATGCGGGGGCCGCCTGTGCGGCAGGAGCTGCCAGAAGAAGCCCGCTCAGCACAAACGCCGCTGCAAGCCGTGTGATCTTATTCATAGGGTAGCACTTCCCTCCTTTGGATAAGTTTTATCGCAATGTGCTCTGCACAAAATCCCTCTCACTATTTGTTTATTGTACACGCACCCAAAAGAAGGGTCAAGTTCTTCGCCAGAAGTGTCACAATTTCGCGCACCTTTTCGTGAAAGACACTAAAACACCCCCGCCAAATTTATACAAATCGTGCAGACTGTATTTCACCAGACAGCAAAAGAGCCGCCGCACTTTATACAGGTGCGGCGGCTCTCATCGGACGGAATATCTGAAAAAACTTAGTAATTCCTGGCCTTCAGCTCAAAGTAGCTCTGGGGATGTGCGCAGACCGGGCACTTGAGGGGAGCAGACTTGCCGATATAGGTGTAGCCGCAGTTCCGGCAGACCCACACCTGCTGTTCCTCACGGGCAAAGACCTTGCCCTCCTTGAGGTTGGCGGCAAGGGCGCGGTAGCGTGCCTCGTGCTCCTTTTCGATCTGGCCCACCATCGTGAAGAGAGCGGCCAGCTGGGTGAAGCCCTCCTCCTTGGCCTCAGCTGCCATGCGGGGGTACATATCAGTCCACTCTTCGTTCTCGCCGCTGGCTGCCATCTCGAGGCAGGTCAGGGTGTCGGGGATGGAGCCGCCGCAGAGGGCCTTGAACCACAGCTTGGCGTGTTCCTTCTCGTTGCCGGCGGTCTCTTCGAAGATAGCGGCCAGCTGCTCGTAGCCTTCCTTCTTTGCAACGCTTGCAAAGTAGGTGTACTTGTTGCGGGCCATGCTCTCGCCCGCAAAAGCTTCCATCAGGTTCTTCTCGGTCTTGGTTCCCTTGAGTTCCATAATCTGTTCTCCTCTCAGATAGTCTGACACTGCCAGTATGGGCTGTGTCCGGTTTGGTTTATTCTACGCGCAGCCCGCTTTGTTCGGTACCGGGTGTGCGATAGGTCTTACTTGTCTCTGAGGGTATTATACCAGAATTTCGGGCATAAATCAAGAATAATTCCTATTTATTTTGAGAATATTTCCTATTTATTTTTTCAACTATGCTGCTTGAGTGCGCACACGGCGATGCTGAGAGCGCTCCATGCCGCCTGATACATCAACACCGCAGCCACGCTCAGCATCCCCACGCTGCCCGCATAGGCCAGCAGGACGGCGATGGCCACCGAGAACCACACCGACACCAGCTGCACCGTGGTAGCGGTCGTCTCGGCGTTCTGGGCCTGCTCTGCGGCCCGCAGACCGCCGGTCAGGCTGGCAAAGCCGTTGGTGCAAAGGATGCAGCAGCCTTCGGAGCCGGTGTCTTCGGCGGTGGCAGCGCCCAGTGCGGCACACTGCTCCTGGTCCAGCAGGACGACCATGCCCTCGGGCAGATGGTAGGCGTCGGTGATGTGTCGTGCGGTCAGGGTGGGGTCCTGGCAGGACACCAGCAGCTGGATATTCTCTTTTTGCAACTGTTCCAGACCGCGGGCGGCGTTCCGTCCCCCCACATAGTGGAGCACGAACATGGCGTGCAGACTGCCGGACACGGCCAGATAGAGGATCTGCAGCTCGCCGTTCTTGGAATGCTTGGCCTCATATTCCTCGTCGGGCAGGGGAACTTCTTCTTTTTCCATGTACGCACGGGTGCCGATGAGGATGCGGTTGTTGTCGCACCATGCAGAGAAACCGAGGCCGCGATGGACTTCCAGGTCCTTGACCGGGTAGAGGATGTCGGTGCGGTCCTCGATGATCTGGCGGAACAGGCCGCTCAGGGTGTTGCAGCACTTGCTCAGGACGCTGGCCGAATAGAGGATGGCCCGGTCGATGCGTCCGCCCTTGAAGATGCGGATGTCCTCGAGCATGGCGCTGTCCGGGGTGAACAGCTCATCGGCGTCAGCCTGAACGGTATCCACACCGCCCAGTTCCTCGATAGCCGCCCAGCCGGGGATCACCGCACCCGAGGCAGCGGCAGTCTGCTGCAGCCGCAGAGATGCAAAACCTGCGATAAGGGTGGAGGACAGAGGCGAACCCAGGCAGAGCACAGCGGTCAGCGCCGCAGCGCCGCCGTTGAGGCCGCCGCCAAAGACGCAGAAGACCAGACCGGCCAACACAGCCGCACCCAGCAGGATGTAATTCGTCTTACGGGCGCGGCGCTCACAGGCGCGGGGGCCGAAGCCCTGCTCCACCATCGCGTCGTCCCACTCGGCGGGTCGGCTGAGCAGCACCCAGGGGTCTTTTTCGTCCATGTCCTTGGAGAGGATGCGGATAAGGTCTTTGTCCTTGGCGCGGAACGCACCGCGATGCTCCGGACCAGCCTGCGCCAGTTTGAAGCCGCCCTGGACCGAGGCCAGAAGGACACGGTCGCCCAGCAGTGCAAGGAACAGCCCCAGCGCCGCAATGCCGGACAGAAGGGTAAAGCTGGACGCCTGATAGTTCTGCGCGTTCAGCAGGGCCACAGCAGCCTGCAAAAGCGCAGCGCAGGTTGCCATCGCGGGCATGGTCTCCATGCTGGGGCGTTCGCCCCGCAGACCCTTCAGGCCGTCCCTCACGACGGGCCAGCCCACAGCCAGCGCCAGCGCCAGGAAGAGCAGATTGGCGGCATAGAAGGCCGCCGGGGCAGTTACGGGGTCAAGGCCGCCCAACGGGCCGACAAGGCCCTCCGCGGCGAGGCCGAAGTGAAGCAGCACCAGTGCAAGGATGCCGCCCAGCGCACAGCGCAATGTAAGGGCCGCGCCCATCTGGTGCAGCCGTTCCCCCACCTGTTCCGGCGTCTCGGGCGTTTTTTCCTCTTCGACAGGCGCTTCCTCGACGGGTGCAGCCTCCGGAGCAGCCGGTGCAGTACCGGCCTCTTCGGCCGGCTGTGCAGGCGCTTCCTCCTTCGGCGGCTCCACCGGAGCCACCTCGTCGCCGTCGTTCAGGAACATGAGCGGCAGGCTCATGCTGTCGTCATTGTCCGGCGGCGTCGCGCGGGCCGGGGCTGCGGGCGCTTTCTCGTCGTCGCCCTTGCCGAAGAACTGCATCGCCGGGGCCGCATGGGGCTTCGACGCCTTATCTTCTGCAAACACCATCGCGGGCATCGGCACGGCAGGCTTCTCCGGCGCTGCATCCGGCTCTTTTTCTGCGTCCGGTTTCTTTGCAATGACCGGAACTTCCGGGGTACTCTTTTCCGGTTTTGCGGGCTTCACCGGCTGGGGAGGCTCTTCCTCCTGCGGCGGAAGCTTTGCACCAAACAGCATGGCTTTGAGCGCCTGCATCTCCCGGTCTTCGTACTGCTCCTGCGGGGTGCGCGGCTCGTACTGGACCGCCTTTTTCCGGGGTGCAGCCTGCTTTTCTGCCGGCTTTTTCTCCGGCTTGGGAGTAGGCGGCTCCGGCGCTTTGATGGGTTCTGCGGGCTTTTGGGGCTTCTCCGGCTCAGGCTGGGGGGCGCTGACCGGCTCGGCAGGCTTCGGCTGCTCGGGCTTCGGCTCTGTGACTTCCTCTTCCAGCGTCAGGACCAGCTCCAGGTCGGAGGGTTCCTCCGGCTCCTCGCCGCCCAGCTGTATCTCGCCGGTACGGCTCTCTTCGGGTGTGCTGCTTTCCTGCTGTTCGCCCTTTTCACGGCGGAGCAGCCGGCCCAGCAGGCTCTTGGGCTTTTCTTCATTCTCATCGTCCCGCCGGGTCATCTCCTCCGGGACCTGGGCTACACTGGTGGTAAAAAAGGTGCGGAATTTTTCTTCGCGGGCGTCGATCTCTTCCTGCGTCATTTCCTTCCGCTCGTCATCCTTTGGCATCCTGATCTTCCCTCCCTTGTTTCGTTCGGCACGGGTCAGCTCAGCCCTGTGCGGCGCGCTGGCTCTGGATCTCATACAGGATGATGCCTGCGGCCACCGAGACATTGAAGCTGTCCACGCCGGTACCCTGTGCGGTCATATCGAGGCTCACAACGCCGTCGCAGAGCTTTTTGACCAGCTGCGACACACCGCTGCCCTCGCTGCCCAGCACCAGCGCAATGGGGCCGGTAAGGTTGTTCTTGCGCAGGGACACGCCGTCCATGTCGGCGCAGTAGACGAAAACGCCCTGCTCCTTGAGGCGGCGGATGGTCTCGCCGATGTTGGCCACACGGGCCACGGGCAGACGCTCAGCCGCACCGGCGCTGGACTTGATGACGGTGGGGGTCACGGATGCGCCGCCCCGCTTGGGGATGACGATGCCGTGAGCGCCGCACAGCAGAGCCGAGCGCATGACAGCGCCCAGATTGTGGGGGTCTTCGATGCCGTCGCTCAGCACGAGGAAGGGCGGTTCGCCCTTCTCTTTGGCAGCGGCCAGCAGGTCCTCCACCGTTGCATATTCGATCTCACTGGCAAAGGCAGCCACGCCCTGATGGCTCTCGGTGCCGGTCATAAGGCGCAGCTTGTTGGGGTGTACCCGCTTGACGGTGGCACCGGCTTCCTTCGCCATTGCGGTATAGTAAGCGGCCACAGCCGGGGCCATGCCCTCGGCCAGCAGCACCGTATCCACGCCGGAGCCGCTCTTCAGCAGCTCTGTGACCGGGTTCTTGCCGTAGACGAGGCTCTCGTTCCGGGGCTGGTCGTCGGCCTTTTCGCGGCGGGGACGGCGGGGCATATTGCGTTCTTCCATGAAGTTCTCCTTCCGTTTCTATCGCAGGACGCCAAAGCCCTTCCGACCCGGCGTCATCGTATCGCTTCAAGCGAGTTTTCAGGGCCGCAGCGCTGCAAAGCAGCATTTTGCGGCAGACACTGACGCATTTCAGACGTACAGCGCTTATAACTCATCTTGAAGTATAACATAAGCGGCAGGGGTTTGCCATAGAATTGCGCTTTTTCTTCCCGTGAAATTTCTGTGCCGCCCGCCCGGGCAGCGCCTCATGGGAGAAGTGTTGCCTTTTGCGCGCCGGTTATCCGTCTTTTTGCCTGTGGTAAAAGTTTTCCACATTCAGACTGCTTTACCATCCGTATACCCGCCCTGTTTTTTCCACAAGTTGAAAACCCTGTGGAGAAAGTTCAAAACTCAAGTGTTCAAGCCTGTTTTCCGGGTGGAATTCCACACTTTCCACAAGGTTTTCCACAATCTTATCTCGACAGGCTCAGAACCTTGCATACATTTTGTAATTTTCAAGTCAGAATTATGACAAAATTTTGAAGCAGAGCGGCACTTGTTTTGCCTTTTTATCCAACATCATTTTGACGAATGTGGATCCCTGTTGAAAATCGTCTGCTTTGGTGCCTCCGCCGCCGGTCTGGCCGGATGTTGTCGAAGCCTGTATAAAATGTTGCATCCCACTTATTTCTCAGTCTTTTGAGCACACCGCTGGCTGAGAAAGCTTCGGTTTGGTTACAAAAACTCTCCGGTGGATTGATTTTACCATCTGTTTGGGGTATACTTAGGGTGCAACTTCGTTAAACCATGCACAAAGCGGTGTGTGGGTACGAACAGACCCCGATAATTTTTGGAGGTAATAATAATGTTGGTAAATGCAACCGAAATGCTCATCAAAGCTCGTGACGGCCACTACGGTGTGCCTCAGTTCAACATCAACAACCTGGAGTGGACCAAGGCTGTTCTGACCGCCTGCGAGGAGATGAAGAGTCCTGTCATCCTGGGTGTCTCCGAGGGTGCCGGCAAGTACATGACCGGCTTCAAGACCGTCGCTGCTATGGTCGATGCAATGGTCGATTCCATGGGCATCACCGTCCCGGTCGCTCTGCATCTGGATCACGGCACCTACGAGGGCTGCAAGGCCTGCGTTGAGGCCGGTTTCTCCTCCATCATGTTCGACGGCAGCCACTACTCCATCGAGGAGAATGTGGAGAAGACCAAGGAGCTGGTCGCTCTGGCACACTCTAAGGGCATGAGCATCGAGGCTGAGGTCGGCTCCATCGGCGGTGTCGAGGACGGCGTCGTGGGTAATGGCGAGATCGCTGACCCCGCAGAGTGCGCAAAGATCACTGATCTGGGCATCGACTTCCTGGCCGCCGGCATCGGCAACATCCACGGTGTCTACCCCGCCAACTGGAAGGGTCTGGACTTCGAGGCTCTGGACCGCATCCATAAGGCTACCAATAACATTCCTCTGGTCCTGCACGGCGGCACCGGCATCCCTGACGACATGATCGCAAAGGCCATCAGCCTGGGCGTCTCCAAGATCAACATCAACACCGAGTGCCAGCTGGTCTTCGCTGAAGCTACCCGCAAGTATATCGAGGCTGGCAAGGATCAGCAGGGCAAGGGCTTCGACCCCCGCAAGCTGCTGGCTCCCGGCTCTCAGGCCATCATCGACAAGTGCAAGGAAAAGATCGAGCTGTTCGGCTGCGCCGGCAAGGGCTAAGCGGAAGCTTCCTTCTTAAAGGATATACCACCCAATAAATCATCGGCCCTGCTGCGTTGGAGTTTTCCACGCAACGGGGCCGCTTTTTGGTTATATAAATGCTTTCGCAAAAAAGAAAACGCTCCAAGATTTCTCTTAGAGCGTTTTGATCAAGTCGGCGGCTACCTATTTTCACAAGCCGTTTCCAGCTAACTATCTTGGGCACGAGTGAGCTTAACTGCTGTGTTC
>NZ_JAJEQG010000070.1 GCF_020687245.1 Faecalibacterium longum CLA-AA-H243
GTTTGATATGGTCAAGCGAACAAGGGCGCAGGGCGAATGCCTTGGCACTGGGAGCCGATGAAAGACGTGATAAGCTGCGATAAGCTTCGGGGAGCTGCAAATAAGCATTGATCCGGAGATTTCTGAATGAGGAAACTCACTCAGGTTCATACCTGAGTACGTTGTACTGAAATTCAAAATAGGTACATCGGGGGAACCGCCTGAACTGAAACATCTAAGTAGGGCGAGGAAGAGACATCAAACGAGATTCCGTAAGTAGTGGCGAGCGAACGCGGAAGAGGGCAAACCGAAGGTAGAAATACCTTCGGGGTACGGACTGCTTTTAGGACTCGATCTGTTAACCGAACGGCATGGGAAGGCCGGTCAGAGAGTGTGAGAACCACGTAGGTGAAAACGGAAAGAGCTGCGCAGATTCCAGAGTACGGCCAGACACGTGAAACCTGGTCGGAAGATGGGGGGACCACCCTCCAACCCTAAATACTACCCAGTGACCGATAGCGTATAGTACTGTGAAGGAAAGGTGAAAAGCACCCCGGGAGGGGAGTGAAAAAGAACCTGAAACCCTGTGCCTACAAGCACCTAGAGCACGTCAATGTGTGATAGGGTACTTTTTGTAGAACGGTCCGGCGAGCGATTGTATGCAGCAAGGTTAAGGACTTAAGGTCTGGAGCCGAAGCGAAAGCGAGTTTGAAAAGGGCGTTAAGTTGCATATAATGGGCCCGAAACCGGGTGACCTACCCATGGTCAGGTTGAAGTGGAAGTAAAATTCCATGGAGGACCGAACCGACCTCCGTTGAAAAGGCGGCGGATGAACTGTGGGTAGCGGAGAAATTCCAATCGAACCCGGAGATAGCTGGTTCTCCCCGAAATAGTTTTAGGACTAGCCTCAAGTTAGATACCTGGAGGTAAAGCACTGAATAGCCTAGCGGCCGAGAGGTTAGCGAAGCTTATCAAACTCAGAATGCCAGAGTATTGATGCTTGGGAGTCAGACAGTGTCAGATAAATGTCATTGTCAAAAGGGAAACAGCCCAGATCTACAGCTAAGGTCCCAAAGTCAGGTTAAGTGGAAAACGATGTGAAGATACGCAGACAACCAGGATGTTGGCTCAGAAGCAGCCACTCATTCAAAGAGTGCGTAATAGCTCACTGGTCGAGCGTCTTTGCGCGGAGAATTTAACGGGGCTAAACCTGACACCGAAGCTTAGGCAATCCAGTAATGGATTGGGTAGGGGAGCGTTGTATACGCGGAGAAACAGTAGCGTGAGCGGCTGTGGAGTGTATAGAAGTGAGAATGCCGGAATGAGTAGCGCGAATGCAGTGAGAATCTGCATGGCCGAAAGCCTCAGGTTTTTGGAGGAAGGTTCGTCCGCTCCAAGTTAGTCGGGAGCTAAGGTGAGGCCGGAAGGCGTAGCCGATGCACAGACGGTAGAGATTCCGTCACCACCAAAAGAGTTAAGCACAGGGACACATTTGAAGTCTCAGAGCCGGGTGTTGGTTCCGGTAGAGATCGAGGGAAGTTAGTACCGAAGTCTGAGATGGAAGATGGCGAGAAAAGCTGTGTGTATTTCTGAGGTGCCCGTACCGCAAACCGACACAGGTAGGTAGGAAGAAGATTCTAAGGCCAACGGGAGAAGGGTTGTTAAGGAACTCGGCAAATTGACCCCGTAACTTCGGGAGAAGGGGTGCTCCAGAGATGGAGCCGCAGAGAATCGGCCCAAGCAACTGTTTACCAAAAACACAGGTTTGTGCTAAATCGAAAGATGACGTATACGAGCTGACGCCTGCCCGGTGCTGGAAGGTTAAGAGGAGATGTGCAAGCATTGAATCGAAGCCCCAGTGAACGGCGGCCGTAACTATAACGGTCCTAAGGTAGCGAAATTCCTTGTCAGGTAAGTTCTGACCCGCATGAAAGGCGTAATGATTTGGGCACTGTCTCAACAGCCCGCCCGGCGAAATTGTAGTACCGGTGAAGATGCCGGTTACCCGCGACAAGACGGAAAGACCCCATGGAGCTTTACTGTAGCCTAATATTGGGTTTCGATGTTGCATGCACAGGATAGATGGGACACTAGGAAACAATCGCTTTGGCGGTTGCGGAGTGGCCGTTGGGATACCATCCTTGCGATATTGGAATTCTAACCTGCGGCTCTGAATCGAGTCGGGGGACATTGTTAGGTGGGCAGTTTGACTGGGGCGGTCGCCTCCTAAAAAGTAACGGAGGCGTTCAAAGGTTCGCTCAGCTTGAACGGAAATCAAGCAAAAGAGTGCAAACGCAGAAGCGAGCCTAACTGCGAGACTGACGGGTCGAGCAGTAACGAAAGTTGGAGTTAGTGATCCGGTGGTATGTGAGTGGAAATGCCATCGCTCAACGGATAAAAGTTACCCTGGGGATAACAGGCTGATCTCCCCCAAGAGTCCACATCGACGGGGAGGTTTGGCACCTCGATGTCGGCTCATCGCATCCTGGGGCTGTATTCGGTCCCAAGGGTTTGGCTGTTCGCCAATTAAAGCGGTACGCGAGCTGGGTTCAGAACGTCGTGAGACAGTTCGGTCCCTATCTGTCGTGGGCGCAGGATATTTGATGGGAGCTGTCCCTAGTACGAGAGGACCGGGACGGACGTACCTCTGGCGCACCAGTTGTTCCGCCAGGAGCATAGCTGGGCAACTACGTACGGATCGGATAAACGCTGAAAGCATCTAAGCGTGAAGCCGACCCAAAGATAAGATGTCCCATTGTTTTAAACAAGTAAGACCCCTTGAAGACTACAAGGTTGATAGGCACGATGTGTAAGTGGAG
>NZ_JAJEQG010000071.1 GCF_020687245.1 Faecalibacterium longum CLA-AA-H243
CATGCCTACTCGAAGCTGTATAACATTCCTTCCACCGGTTTGAGATTCTTCACAGTATATGGCCCTGCTGGTCGCCCGGATATGGCGTACTTCGGCTTTACCAACAAGCTGCTGAAAGGCGAAACAATTCAGATTTTCAACTACGGTAACTGCAAGCGTGACTTTACTTATGTGGATGATATTGTCGAGGGCGTTGTCCGTGTGATGCAGGGTGCGCCGGAACGTAAAAATGGTGAAGATGGTCTGCCCGTTCCTCCGTATGCAGTTTATAACATCGGCAACCAGAACCCGGAAAATCTGCTGGACTTCGTACAGATTTTGCAGGAAGAACTGATCCGTGCAGGTGTTCTGCCGGAAGATTACGACTTTGAAGCACACAAGAAGCTGGTTCCGATGCAACCCGGTGACGTGCCTGTGACCTATGCAGATACCAGTGCGCTGGAGCGTGACTTCGGATATAAGCCCTCCACTAGCTTGCGCGAGGGTTTACGGAAGTTCGCTGAGTGGTACGCAAAGTTTTACAAATAACGAAGAGTAGGAAAATAAACCGATGAAGTGTGTTGAGGTTTACAAGGAATTATATCATCAAGAACCGTTTGATGTGGCGTTCTGCCCGTACCGCATCAGTCCACTGGGTGCGCATATCGACCATCAGTACGGAAAAATCAATGGATTGGCAATCGACAAGGGAATCCACATGGCCTACCACCCGAAGCAGAACGGTGTTGTGGAGTTGCAGTCCTTGAACTTCCCAAAGCGCGCCCAGTTCTTTGTAAGCGCAGTTCCAGATGAAAAGCAGGGCGACTGGGCAGACCATCTGCGCGGTGCGGCGAAGATGCTAGGCGAGAAGTACCGCTTGAAAGTCGGTCTATCCGGCATCATTGAAGGAAGTCTGCCGATTGGCGGATTGTCCTCGTCTGCATCGGTTATTATCTGTTTCTTGTCGGCACTGTGCAAAGTGAATGGTATCCATCTTGAACCGATGGAGATGATTCTCACGGCAAAGGCAGCAGAAAACCAGTATGTCGGTGTTTCTTGCGGCAAACTCGATCAAAGCTGCGAAGTGCTTTCCAAGAAGAATCACCTACTGTACCTTGACACGAAAGACGATAGCTATGAACTGATCCCCACCAGTGAGAAAATGAAGCCTTATAAGGTGGCAATCTTCTTCTCTGGCTTGGAGTGTTCTTTGAAAAACTCCAAGTACAATCTGCGGCAGGACGAGTGCAAGGCAGCGGCCTATGCACTGATGGGTTATGCAGGGATGGACTACGACACTTTTGCAAACACCCGGCTGCGCGATGTGCCGTATGAGGTCTTTGAAGCCTATAAAGATCGTTTGCCGGAGTTGTGGCGCAGACGTGCAGAACATTATTACAGTGAGTTTGCTCGTGCCGAAAAGGGTGCAGAATTGTGGCGCAAAGGTGATTTAGATGGTTACGGGCAGCTTGTTTTTGAAAGCGGAAAATCCTCTATTTACAGCTATGAGTGTGGCTGCGATGAACTGAAAAAGCTGTATCAGATTATGGTTGATACTGATGGCATCTACGGTGGCCGCTTTTCTGGTGCGGGTTTCAAGGGCTGCTGTATGGCACTGATCGCCCCGGACAAGGCCGAAGATATTGAAGCCAAAGTAAGCTCTGAGTATTTGAAAGCATTTCCGGCGTTGGAAGGAAAGTATAGTTTCCATCTGTGCGAGAGTGCCGATGGCGTGGAACTGTAAGGAGAATACATAGATGAAATGTTTGATTTTAGCAGCGGGCTACGCTACACGGCTTTATCCGCTGACTGAGAATTTTCCGAAGCCGCTTCTTAAAGTGGGCGAGAAATCCATCCTTGATTGGTTGGTGGATGATTTGGTGGATACCACTGACATTGACGAATTTGTGGTGATTTCCAATCATAAGTTCGCGCAGCATTTTGAGAACTGGAAGAACAATAAGCAAAAGACACGGCCTTATGAGATTACTGTAATCGACGACGGTACAAGCACCAATGAAACTCGTTTGGGTGCAGTCAAAGATATTCAGCTGGCGGTAGAAAAGCTGAATTTAGCTGATGATTTGCTGGTTATGGCTGGTGATAATGTGTTGGATTTCAGCCTTTCCAAATTTGTGAAGTTTGCCAAGGAGAAGAATACCTCTTGCGTCATGTGCCATGAGGAAAATGAATTGAAAAAGCAGCAGAAAACGGCAATTATCACACTGGACGGGAATGACCTGATTACCAGCTACGAGGAAAAGCCGAAAGAGCCAAAAGGAAATCTTGCTGTGCCGCCGTTCTACTGCTATCGTGCCTGTGATGTAAAGCGGATTCAGGAAGCTCTGGAGAACGGCTGCGGCTATGACGCACCGGGCAGCTTTGCGGCTTGGTTGAGCAAGCAGACACCGATGCACGCTTACGTCATGCCGGGTAAGAGGTATGACATTGGCGATATTAACAGCTATGAGTATGTAAAGAGTGTGTTTTCAAAATAAAAACGCAAAGAGAGAGGAGAAAGTAATCATGAGAGATTTTAAGGATTTGAAAATTGCTGT
>NZ_JAJEQG010000072.1 GCF_020687245.1 Faecalibacterium longum CLA-AA-H243
ACCGCACCATTGGCATTTCAGCCACCCCGTCTTCGTTATGACCGGGCTGCGAGTTACAGAAGTACCTTTTGTGAAGTGCCGGACGATTGAACTATTCTGTTTTCAAAGAACGGAGTTTTATAGAAAATCTTCGGAATTTAAGGCTTCCGAAAAATTGTCCCTCTACTTACGAGCCATCGAAAACGGCCAAAAAATAGCCTGAAAAAGAAATTTGTTGAAAAGTTTTTGGAAAATATAGTTGAGGTGGCTGTTTGATTAAAATAACATTGACCCATGGGGCGACCGATGGAGGACGGAACTTTGCAACAATGGCAGTGCCTAAAGTTGAAAGTGGTCTTGAAAAAGATGCCCTACACTTGGTAGGCATCGAGAACGCCTGTTTCGTAGCATTGGTGAGAAACTTGTAATTGAATTGTAATTCTTGAGACCGAATCTCCGGCTTTGAAAAAGTCCTCTCAATAGGTAGCCGACGAAAAAGACCAAAAGACAACCATCTTTTTGAGAATTAACAAAAAGGTCACAAATGACTAGCCTTCAAAGAAGCGTTTCTACTATTAACAGAAAAAGTGGCCTAAAATGGGGGGTGTTGGAGAAAATTTCCACCTTAAAAATGCGCCTTTACTCACTAGCCAACGAGAATAGCCAAAAGCCAACAAAAACGAATTATGTATTTCTGCCACTGATTGCAACAGCATATCGGTGACAGAAAGATCGTTTAGAGCGATTCTTCGCGGTTTGGGGGAGTGGAAGTCGTTTTGTGGTGGGACTTTTTCTGCTGAAACTGCTCCAGCTTTTTCAGCACCGATTCCTTTTCCGGGGTCTTGCCGCCCGGTGCGAAAAGCTGCTGCTTGTTCAGCACCATATCAATATACTTGCGGACACTTTTCAGATCGGAGATGTCCGGCTGCAAGGTTTCCAGTTGGGTGCGAAACTCTGCGCTGCTGGATTGCAGCGCAGAAAATTCGGCATCCAATGCCGAAAAATCCACCGCAATACTGCCGTTCAGCTTCATCAGAGTGCGGACAGCTTTATTGAAGATGTCCAGTTCCTCCTTGTGCTGGGCAGCGTAAGCGTCCTTGGTCAGCTTGAAGTTCTTCTTGATAAAAATGTCATGGATGGGCTTCAGCTTGGCATGGACGGCGGCAGCGTCCTTGATCTGAGCGATTGCCCGCATACGGTTTTCGTTCTGCTTCAACTGTTTGCGGAGAGGAGCGGCGGTCTGGTTTAAGCTGTCAATGGCTTGGTTCAAATCCTCAACAGTGTTCAGGGAATGGGCTTTCAGGTAGTCCACAGCCCGTTTGACTTCCTCAAAGTCCCGGACAGTGCATTTCAGTTTTGCCTTGCCAGACCAATCGCTGCGCTGCTCGGCACGAAGATTGAAATAATCCACTAACAGGTCGGATAGCGTTGGCTCTTTGGCCTTTTCCAGAGCGTCCAGAAGAAGCTGCTTCTTTTCATTCAGATCTGCGATCCAGCGTTGCAGCCCACGAATTGCGCTGCGGATGGACTGCATCAGGCTGTTGGCGGCTCGAATATCCCGGTTCAGGTTGCCGAGAAAGGTTTCCACTCCACGCTTTTCCATCTGGTGTGCAGCGGGGCCGAGATGGACGGTCGGTATTTGCTGGATGCCCTGCCGCTCAAAGGAGCGCAGGTCAACACGTTCTGGTCTGCCAGCAGCTTCCAGATAGCGGTTGGTGATGGTTTCCCAGCTATGCCGCCAAACCTCGGCGTACTTCTGGTCGTTCCAGTCCACGGTGTTTTCCTTGTGGCACTTCCAGTTCCCGGAGGGGAGTTGAATGCGCTCGCCGTTCTCGTCAAGGTCGTAAACCTTTCGGGCTTTTGGAAGCCACCTGCCGTGTTCATCCATTGCCCGGAGCGTCAGCAGAATGTGGGCGTGTGGGTTGCCATCTCCCTTGTCGTGGATGGCAAAATCGGCAATCATGCCCTTGGAAACAAACTGCTCCTGACAAAACTCTTTTATCATGGACAAATACTGCTCTTTCGGCACCTCCACCGGGAACGCCAGCACGATGCGCCGGGCAAGCTGGGAGTTCCACTGGTTCTCCACGGCTTCCACGGCGTTCCAGAGGGTTGCCCGGTCTGCATATCCGGGCGGCGCATGGGACGGCAGCATGATCTCAGCGTGGACAAGTTCTTTCTTCTTGTTGTAGAATTTTGTTTTCTGGTCGTACTCGCTGAACAGCCGTTCGCCGCTCTGGTAAGCGGCCCCGGCAACAGCGGACTGCCCTTGGCTGCGCTTAACGATGGTAATTTTGAAATGCGGACACGGAATAGGCATCACCCCCAAACAAAAAGACCGCCCAGCAAGATTGCTCTTGATGAACGGTCTGGAATTGTATTCGGTTTTGCTCGCCGCCTTAGAACGGAGTGCCATGCGCTTCGGTCTTAGGCGGGAGCCGCAAAAGGATAGCTGCAAAGCAGCGCAAGGAAAATGCAGTTTTCCTTGGGATGGAATCGGGCTGGCGCACAAACGCCAGCTTCGATTTCA
>NZ_JAJEQG010000073.1 GCF_020687245.1 Faecalibacterium longum CLA-AA-H243
TTTGCTATAATCAGTCATGTGCATAACCTCCTGTGCGTCCATGTATGTGTCATTTACACTTAAAATTATGCACTCCACCGGGCAGAGCCGTACTCCATGCCGTGACGGTACTTCTTGGCATTTTTGCCACGCAGATAGACCGCCAGTCGCAGCCCTGCGCCGCAGCACAAACCCACCAGAATATCAAGCGGATGCAGGCTGGGCAGAGGGTTCGCAAACGCCAGCGGAACGGTGCCCATCATGGACATGATCTTATCTCCCAGTTCCTTGCCCTCGGCAAGCCGCCACGCTTCGCCAAAGTTGGTTGCCACCAGTCCCAGCAAAATATAGGGCAGATACAGCGCCAGCAGTTTTGTCAGCTTTTTCGTGGTCACAGTCCACGCTCCTGTTCCTTGTGCCGGACTTTGCCGGGGAGTTCTGCCGCTGCCTGCACCAGCTCATGCAGTTTTGCCAGCACAGAGGGGCGTTTGTCCTTGTTGAGCAGGGATACCGAATATTCCTTGAAAGCCGAATGGAAGGCTTCTGCATCTGGGGCTTTGAAAAAGACCAGATACCGGGGCGGCACTTCGGAGGTGTCCTTGCGGATGGCATAGTCGATGCCGTACTTTTTGGCATAGCGTTCCAAACCATGGATGCCGGTCTTGCTGATCTCCACGCTGGACACGCCCCGGTTCTGCCGCAGAAGAGTGCGGACGCTCTGCTTACCTTGGGATGCCTTGGACTGGTACAGCCGAAACGCCGCTTTAACTGCCCGCAGGACAGTCCGGGCAGACAGCTTCGTGGTGGAGATCATAATGTTGAATGATTTCTGTTCGATTTCTTCCTGCACTACCATCACCTCCCGTGCAGCAGGGTGATTTTAGCGGTCATGCTCTGCCGTGGGCTTGGAACGGGGCTTTTCTGCCGGAGGTTCATCAGGCACCGGCAGCACCAGCAGACGGTTGCCCTGCTTCAGAAAGGCTTCCGGCTGATGAAAAAGCTGCTCGTACTTCTGCGCCAGTTCCGGGGTCAGGGATGCAAAATCCTCCTCGCCCAATCCCACCACTAGAAAGTCTCCGGCAATGGCATCGTACATCTGCCCGTTCTCATCCCGCAGGGCACGATTCAGGGGCAGACCCATGAGCTTACCATCGTCATTGCAGATGATAGCCACCGGGTCTGCAAAGGGGTAAACAGCAGCAATCGTGCCGCCCACCGCCTCCTGCAAGGCTTTCAGGTTGTTGTCAATCTCGACCTGCTTCGGATGCTGTCCCGGTGCAATTTTCAGCACGGACAGGGTGTTTTCATTCTGTTCCATTATCATTCTCCTTAAAGATTGTGCTCTCCTGCCCGGCATGGGCGGCGTTCAGCAGAGCCGCTACGAAGAATCCGAAAATAGCACCCGCTTCAAAAAATGCGAATCCAATAAAAAAGTTCAGCATAGCACACCTCAGTCGATGCAGATGCAGGTCAGCTTCTGACCATCCGCCATCAGGGTGGTGCTGTGATCTTCCAGATAGGTCTGAAAGCGATAAATGTCCTCCACCGTCAGGGACACAATGGTGCTGTGCCCATCGGTGCGGTAGAAAATCACCGGGCCGGTCAGATACCGCTTGCCTGCCAGCTTGAGAACCTGCGCCGGATTGTAGCTGATAAACAGCGGCGCACCCTTCACGGAAATCAGGGCGTCGCCCTCATCGAAACAGGGCAGAACGGAAGGGGCATCCTCCTCCATAATAATAGTCAGTTCCATGTCCGGGCCGATGGCGGCAAGGTAGACATTCTCGCTTGCCATTTCGGTCAAGCAGGATGCCGCCTGCTTCAGCATGGACAAGATGTTCACGTCCACCGTGATCTGCGGAGCGTGAGTTGCGGAGTGAAAAGGAATCGTGTTGTTCATAGGCGTTACCTCGTATAATAAAATAGTAGTATTTATAGACCGCTCTCCAGCGGAATGCTACAATAGTTTCAGGGTGCTGTGGATT
>NZ_JAJEQG010000074.1 GCF_020687245.1 Faecalibacterium longum CLA-AA-H243
TCGATAACACCCTCCGACAGTTCCCGCAGGGCAGTCTCATCGGGCATCAGGTAGCACTGCATCAGCCGCAGTTCGTGGATAAGCCCCAGCCGGGTGCCGGTGTTGTAGAGCATCATCAGGGTCAATTCCTCGTGGTCAAAGTTCATGTTCATCCCTCGCTTTCCGGCAGACGGTAGGATTGCACTCCGGGGCATCGCACTTTTCCTTGAGATTCATCAGTACCGAATGGCGTTCCGGCTGCTTGTCCAGAAACCCCTGTAAATCTTTGAAGCCGATGCTGTCCACATAATGCACAGACACCTCGCCATTGCGTTTAAGTGCGATCACATCGCTGACCGACAGGCTGTGTCCCTCAAAATCCTGCGGACGGGAGAGGTTGAACACCTGAAACAGTTCTTCCAAAACCTCGTTGTTCGGCACATCCTGCCACATGGCGGGCAGATCAGCATAGTAAGTGACCTCGTAATGCTCCGGGTCGGGCGTTTTGCCTCGACGATTCAACTCCCGCATAGAAGCAAATCTTTCATCGAAGATTTTTTCGTCATGCCGCAGCTGCATCACCATATAAACATCGCACCCTGCGTTCAGAAACTTCTGCGGGATGTCCGTCATGGGTTCACCGTCAAAATTCTGGTTCCATTTTTGCTGCATTGTCCACCTCACAGTTCTGGCGCAGACCGTGCAGACGATTTTGGCGCAGGCGTATCACTTGCCAGTGCTGCCAGCTTTTCCAGTGTGGAAGGGCGGTGGTCTGCGCTCAGTTCTTCGGCTTCCGCAACTTTGTACATGACGGCATCGTAGTCCTGCAACAGCCGCCGCCCCTTTTCCATGTGGTGCGCTTCCAGAATCTGCTCACGGGCTTCCTGAATGGTCAGTTCCGGGGCATCCAACTGCCCGCCGTCCATCACGGAATAATCGCTGTGGTAGAGGGTGTAGTCCCATCCATCCTCACAGGACTGGATGGCAAGGTAGCCTTTGCCGCCCAGTTCCCACGCCGCCTGCTCGTCCTGTGTCTGAATCTCCGGGTAGAAGTCTGCATGGTTTCGTTCCATGACCTCGGCAAACTGGCAGATGTGGAACACATTGCCCAGACCGCCCATGTCAAAGTGATAATCATCCAGATGTTCCACCCGTGCCGTAAAACTGCGCCCATCCGGGTAATCCACCTGAATCACGCCGCTATCTGGAATGCGATAGAGGTCATCATAGTGGCTGTTGATGAGACGAATATCCTTCGGCAGCGTTTCCGGCTCCCAGATGCGCCGCCTGCCGATGCCCGCCTGCGGGATGTTTTCGAGGATTTTTCCGCTTTCCTGTTGGATGACCTTGCGGTCATCGTCCGAAAGTTCAAACAGATACCAGTTCCGGGCGGCAGAAATGGCATTCCTGCCATCGGGCGGCAGGTTCTTTTCCGAGATCTGCCCGCTTTCCAGCGGCTCACCAGTTACCTTGTTGTAGGTGGCAAAGCCGACTCCTGCACCGTTTTCCCGGAGGTGGAGATAGCGTTCATCGTTGATCAGGTAGACGGCTTCTTTTTTCTGCTCCATCAGCAGCCCCCATTCTCAAATTCCAGACTGAACTTGCTGCGGCCATCCGCTTCACAGGACAGCAGCACGGTGGCGTTGTAGGTCTTGCCCTTGGCACTGCGGCAGTCCTTCAGACGCACACGGCC
>NZ_JAJEQG010000075.1 GCF_020687245.1 Faecalibacterium longum CLA-AA-H243
GGCCGTGTGCGTCTGAAGGACTGCCGCAGTGCCAAGGGCAAGACCTACAACGCCACCGTGCTGCTGTCCTGTGAAGCCGATGGCCGCAGCAAGTTTTCTCTGGAATTTGAAGGTGGGTGCTGATGGAGCAGAAAAAAGAAGCGGTCTACCTTATCAACGATGAACGCTATCTCCACCTCCGGGAAAACGGTGCAGGGGTTGGCTTTGCCACCTACAACAAGGTAACTGGTGAGCCGCTGGAAAGCGGGCAGATCTCGGAAAAGAACCTGCCGCCCGATGGCAGGAACGCCATTTCTGCCGCCCGGAACTGGTATCTGTTTGAACTTTCGGACGATGACCGCAAGGTCATCCAACAGGAAAGCGTAAAGATCCTCGAAAACATCCCGCAAGCTGGTATCGGCAGACGGCGCATCTGGGAGCCGGAAACGCTGCCGAAGGATATTCGTCTCATCAACAGCCACTACGACGACCTCTATCGTATTCCAGATGGCGGCGTGATTCAGGTGGATTACCCGGATGGGCGCAGTTTTACGGCACGGCTGGAACATCTGGATGATTACCACTTTGACATGGGCGGTCTGGGCAATGTGTTCCACATCTGCCAGTTTGCCGAGGTCATGGAACGAAACCATGCCGACTTCTACCCGGAGATTCAGACACAGGACGAGCAGGCTGCATGGGAACTGGGCGGCAAGGGCTATCTTGCTATCCAGTCCTGTGAGGATGGCTGGGACTACACCATTTACCACAGCGATTATTCCGTGATGGACGGCGGGCAGTTGGATGCACCGGAACTGACCATTCAGGAAGCCCGTGAGCAGATTCTGGAAGCGCACCACATGGAAAAGGGGCGGCGGCTGTTGCAGGACTACGATGCCGTCATGGATAAAGTTGCGGAAGCAGAAGAACTGAGCGCAGACCATCGCCCCTCCACATTGGAAAAGCTGGCAGAACTGGCAAGCGATACGTCTGCGCCGAAATCGTCTGTACGCTCTGCGCCGGAACTGTGAGGTGAGCTATGCAGCAAAAATGGAGCCAGAATTTTGACGGCGAACCCATGACGGACATCCCTCAGAAGTTTCTGAACGCAGGGTGCGATGTTTATATGGTGATGCAGCTGCGGCATGACGAAAAAATCCTCGATGAAAGATTTGCTTCCATGCGGGAACTGCATCGTCGGGGCAAAACGCCAGACCCGGAACATTACGAGGTCACTTACTATGCTGATCTGCCTGCCATGTGGCAGGATGCTCCGAACAATGAGGTTTTGGAAGAACTGTTTCAGATGTTCAACCTCTCCCGTCCGCAGGATTTTGAGGGACACAGCCTATCGGTCAGCGATGTGATCGCACTCAAACGCAATGGCGAGGTGTCTGTGCATTATGTGGACAGCATCGGCTTCAAGGATTTACAGGGGTTTCTGGACAAGCAGCCGGAACGCCCTTCGGTGCTGATGAATCTCAAAGAGAAGTGCGATGCCCCGGAGTGCAACCCCACCGTCTGCCGGAAAGCGAGGGATGAACATGAACTTTGACCACGAAGAATTGACCCTGATGATGCTCTATAACTCCGGAACCCGGCTGGGGCTGGTGCACGAACTGCGGCTGATGCAGTGCTACCTGATGCCCGATGAGACTGCCCTGCGGGAACTGTCGGAGGGTGTTATCGA
>NZ_JAJEQG010000076.1 GCF_020687245.1 Faecalibacterium longum CLA-AA-H243
TTCTCATAATATCACCTCTTAAAAACACCGAACAAATACGATTTCGGTCCAGAATCAACACCAAAAAGCTGTTATTCATGGATTTGATTCGATTATATACCTACTTTATGGAGACGTCAATTACGCATTTGTCGCTATTTTAGAGATTTCTTATTGATTTCCTGTATTTTCTATACTATAATAGAGCTACCGGATCACAAAGGAGTGTTCTTGTTATGAAAAAGAAAACCATGCTCACCAAAATGCACATAGCCCCATCCACAGTGCGCTATAATGCAGTCGCTGCGAGGGATAGCAATGAGGTTGGTCAGATTCTCGCAGGCACACGAAAAAGGAATGGCTATTCACTTGTAGCTTTCTCTGAACTTCTCCGTCACTATGGCGTCGATGTCAGTGACAAGGGAATCAGCAAATGGGAAAAAGGATACACCACTCCCAGCATCTATCAACTGGTTGCAATCTGTCACGCATTGAACATCAAGGAAGGACCTTCCTACTTTACAAAGAACTTTCAGAAACCCGCCCTTCTAAATGATATAGGGCAAAAAAAAGTTGCCGAGTACGAAATGGACTTGATTGCATCCCGGCGCTACCAGCCAGACACAGAAGAGCCTGCGGAAATCGACTATATAATGATGCCGGTGTCAGAGCTGCCAGTATCGGCAGGTCTAGGAGCTTTTCTTGAGGGTGAAATGTTCCAGCACATACAAGTGCCTGCCAGTAGCGTTCCGGCTGGTGCCGAGTTCGGGATATACGTTAGCGGTGATAGTATGGAGCCACGTTATCATAGCGGACAAATCGTATGGGTAAAGCGCTGCGAAGAACTTGAATGCGGGGATATCGGGATATTCGTATATGATGACTGTGGATATCTGAAAAAATACGATGAACATACCCCGGATAAAACCCAAGCAGAATTCCTTACCGACAGCTATGGCGTGGTGCACAATCAACCGGTTTTGGTCTCTCTTAACACCAAATATTCACCAATTATTATATCTCCAGAGCAAAGATTCGAGATCGTTGGAAAAGTTTTGAACTAAAAAGATGGGAGGGAATTTCGTGGATACGATCAAGCGTGTTCAGGATTTGATGCAAGAGCGTGATATGAATCTGTGTGTGTTGGCAAAGAAATGCGGAATATCGTATTCCACGATTCAAACAACTGCCCGTCGGGGAGGTCAGTTGAGCGTAGAGACGATTGAAAGAATTTGTCAGGGTTTAGGAATTACATTAAAAGACTTCTTCGATTCCTCCTACCTGTAAATATAGGGGCAGCAAAAAAGCCGTTTGCCACGCTGGAAAATCTGCATGGTGAACAGCTTTAATACTGCTTCTATTTATCCTTTGGTAATCTCCAGATAAACACTAATCTCCATGATTGTTACCATTGAAGGAATACATTTGCGACGATCTTCGGGCATACCGAATAAGATTTGCATTGGCAGTTGAAAACGGCTCATGTTACCTATTGCAATTCTGACTATTTGGAAATATACTTGTAAGTATCAAATTATTTCACTTTATGGGAGGAAATTATTATGGCAAGACCCAAGGGAAGCAAGAATAAGACCCGTATTGTAAAGGCCAACGTTGATTAT
>NZ_JAJEQG010000077.1 GCF_020687245.1 Faecalibacterium longum CLA-AA-H243
TTTTAAGTGATAAATATCATTTATAAAGAGTTTGATCCTGGCTCAGGACGAACGCTGGCGGCGCGCCTAACACATGCAAGTCGAACGAGAGATGAGGAGCTTGCTCTTCAAATCGAGTGGCGAACGGGTGAGTAACGCGTGAGGAACCTGCCTCAAAGAGGGGGACAACAGTTGGAAACGACTGCTAATACCGCATAAGCCCACGGCTCGGCATCGAGCAGAGGGAAAAGGAGCAATCCGCTTTGAGATGGCCTCGCGTCCGATTAGCTAGTTGGTGAGGTAACGGCCCACCAAGGCGACGATCGGTAGCCGGACTGAGAGGTTGAACGGCCACATTGGGACTGAGACACGGCCCAGACTCCTACGGGAGGCAGCAGTGGGGAATATTGCACAATGGGGGAAACCCTGATGCAGCGACGCCGCGTGGAGGAAGAAGGTCTTCGGATTGTAAACTCCTGTTGTTGAGGAAGATAATGACGGTACTCAACAAGGAAGTGACGGCTAACTACGTGCCAGCAGCCGCGGTAAAACGTAGGTCACAAGCGTTGTCCGGAATTACTGGGTGTAAAGGGAGCGCAGGCGGGAGAACAAGTTGGAAGTGAAATCCATGGGCTCAACCCATGAACTGCTTTCAAAACTGTTTTTCTTGAGTAGTGCAGAGGTAGGCGGAATTCCCGGTGTAGCGGTGGAATGCGTAGATATCGGGAGGAACACCAGTGGCGAAGGCGGCCTACTGGGCACCAACTGACGCTGAGGCTCGAAAGTGTGGGTAGCAAACAGGATTAGATACCCTGGTAGTCCACACCGTAAACGATGATTACTAGGTGTTGGAGGATTGACCCCTTCAGTGCCGCAGTTAACACAATAAGTAATCCACCTGGGGAGTACGACCGCAAGGTTGAAACTCAAAGGAATTGACGGGGGCCCGCACAAGCAGTGGAGTATGTGGTTTAATTCGACGCAACGCGAAGAACCTTACCAAGTCTTGACATCCCTTGACGATGCTGGAAACAGTATTTCTCTTCGGAGCAAGGAGACAGGTGGTGCATGGTTGTCGTCAGCTCGTGTCGTGAGATGTTGGGTTAAGTCCCGCAACGAGCGCAACCCTTATGGTCAGTTACTACGCAAGAGGACTCTGGCCAGACTGCCGTTGACAAAACGGAGGAAGGTGGGGATGACGTCAAATCATCATGCCCTTTATGACTTGGGCTACACACGTACTACAATGGCGTTAAACAAAGAGAAGCAAGACCGCGAGGTGGAGCAAAACTCAGAAACAACGTCCCAGTTCGGACTGCAGGCTGCAACTCGCCTGCACGAAGTCGGAATTGCTAGTAATCGTGGATCAGCATGCCACGGTGAATACGTTCCCGGGCCTTGTACACACCGCCCGTCACACCATGAGAGCCGGGGGGACCCGAAGTCGGTAGTCTAACCGCAAGGAGGACGCCGCCGAAGGTAAAACTGGTGATTGGGGTGAAGTCGTAACAAGGTAGCCGTAGGAGAACCTGCGGCTGGATCACCTCCTTTCTAAGGAGTCAGGC
>NZ_JAJEQG010000078.1 GCF_020687245.1 Faecalibacterium longum CLA-AA-H243
AGACTAACTATTAAAAGTCAAGCCCCAAAATGAAAAAATCCGTCTGCCGACCGCTGCCCCTGACAAACAGCATTCAAATGCCATAATCAATGCAGCGAGGGCGACGGAGAGAATAGCAAAGCAAGCCCGGCCAACCCTCGCAGAAACAGAATAGCATTTGAATGCTTCGGTTTGTCAAGGGTTCGCTGCGCCAGCTAAGTTGTTCTTGGATTTGGCTCAGGCTCTGGAGAGAATCAGGCAGCTACAAGATATGCTTTGCCAGATTTCTGCAAGGCATAGATTAGCCGCACAAGTTTCTTCGTGGCATGGGATAAGGCAACATTGTAGTGCTTTCCTTCAGCACGTTTCTTGGCAAGATATTCAGCAAAGACGGGATTCCAGTGGCAGACGTACTTGGTTGCGTTGTAGAGGGCATATCGCAAATAACGAGAACCACGCTTCTCCATGTGAGCGTAACAGTTTGTAAGTTTTCCGGACTGGTATGTAGATGGAGAGCAGCCAGCGTAAGCAAGGATTTTGTCAGGAGATTCAAAGTTGGAAAAATCACCGATTTCAGCAAGAATCATGGCTGCTGACTGGATACCGACACCGGGAATAGAAAGAATCGGTGGATTCAGTTCATCCATGATTTTCTGAATAGAAACTTCAATTTCATCAATCTCGGAGGTGAGTTCCCGAATGAGTTTAATGGTATGCTTCAGTTCCAGAAATTTAGCAGGCATAACGGAACCAATGGAAGTTCTGGCAGCATCTCGAATCTGGATAGCCTTATCTTTGCCATAACGACCCTTGGATGCTGTCGCAAGAAGGTTTGTCAGCTTGGTGAGATGAATTTCTGAAATCTGTTTTGCACCGGGATATTCACTGAGGAGCGCATAAACCGAAGCAATATGGAGAGAGGGAACGAGCTTCTCCAGTTCTGGAAACAGAATAGTGACCAGTCTGGACACTGACTGCTTCAGCTTGGCTCTTTCACGAACCTTATCGAATCGGTATCTTGTTAGTGACTTTAACTCTTCGTTATGGTATGCTGTATCCGTGTAGGACTTGAGGTCTACATCGGACAATAGCATAGTTGCAATCGTTCTTGCATCCACACGATCGGTTTTGGTTTTGCGAAGGCTGAGACTTTTTCGGTACAGGTTGGTGTGCAAAGGATTCATGACATAGACGGCCAGGTCATTGTCAAGAAGAAATCCAAGAATGTTGTAGCTGTAATGTCCGGTAGCCTCAAGTCCTACTTTTATTTTGTCTGACTTTTTGGTACAGTCTCGAATCGTCTGAAGCAGCTGCTTGAAGCCATCCATGTTATTGGGGATGGTAATGCAGTCGGCACGAATCGTTCCGTCCGAGTCGAGAATACAGCAGTCGTGCTTATCCTTGGCAACGTCAATTCCAACACAAACCATTTTGATACCTCCGGCGTATTTATTTCGATGCTGTTCAGGACCACAGACTTCTTTGCTCTTGTAACCTCGTTCTAAATAAACCGTCTGGCGGTATCTAACTGATTAACATTTCA
>NZ_JAJEQG010000079.1 GCF_020687245.1 Faecalibacterium longum CLA-AA-H243
AGAACCCCAAGACGACAATATGAGCTATCTTGAGGTTCTTTAAAATAAAAAATTCGTAGAGTACATTACTCCACGAAAAAACACCGCCAAACACTGAAAACTCAGCATTATTTGACGGTGTTGACAATTTATTTGACGGCTAATAAATCAGAAAGCCGTTGCATATTTTCTCTTTTTAAATCCATGGATGGGTGTACATAGCGATTCATTGTAATATTCACGCTGGCATGACCCAATATTTCGCTGAGACTTTTTACATCGAATCCAAGCTCTATGCACCTTGTAGCAAATGTATGACGTAACGAGTGATAATTTGCGGAGGTGATTCCGCTGTTTTTCAATACCTTCTTAAAATGATTTTGCATGGTTCTTGGTTCTAATGGATTCTGATCGCTATTGGTTAGGATGTAGCCAGTAGAAGAAGCTTTGTGTGCTGTAAGAATAGTCATTAAGCCATGGGGTACTGGAATAGTACGGATGGAGCAAGCACTTTTTGGTGTGGTAACAACAATCCTTGTCTTGTATTCACTGTTGGTTCTATCTTGGATTCTCTGGAGCGTTTGATGCACGTGGATTGTGTAATCTGAGAATGAAACATCTTCCCATCGTAACGCACAAATTTCACCTACTCTGAGACCAGTGAATAAACATACTAATATACCAATATTGCAGGAATCAAGATTAGAATACAAGTATTGGCATAATTTTTCCTGTTCAGCACGACTCAAAACTCTCATTTCCTTCGTTTGACGTTTTATCTGTATAGATCGTGCGTCACAAGAAATGGCTTTCCCGTTTCGGGTGGCAAATTGTAAGACATTTCGAATTAGAGATAAAATATCTGAAACAGTTTTAGAGGAAAGTCCATTCTCCTTTAATCCACCAGAAACAAGGAAAAAATTACACTGCGTTTCAATAAACTCGTGTGTTATATCACGCAATTGTTTGCTTCCGAACACAGGAAGTATATACGAGCTGAGAAGATTCCTATATTTGTTGCTTGTAGATTCCTTCACTTTAGGACATATAGCTTGAAACCATTCCATAGCAACCTGTTCAAATTGATCTGAGCTAATTTCTGGATCGACAGTGACAGAATTACTCGTGCACGAACTTTGACTGATAAGTTTTGCCTTGACTTCTCGATATGACTTTGCATAAACATAACCGTAATTGGCTTTGCCTGTAGAAGATCGGGACTTAATGTATCTTCCTTCCCATCTGCCGTCTTTCCTTTTGTAAATATTTTCTCCTTTTCGTGCCATAAGGTACACCTCCTTCAATATGACTATAATTCTGACGGCAAATTGTGACTTTGGAACTTTCTAAGATGGATTTTTGTGCAAAACCTCGTGTTTTATGTCCCTAACATATTGACAAACAGTGCGACAATTTGTAAAATAAAGATATAAACTAAAAAAAACAGAGAAGAATGCGATTCGTGGAGTAATGTACTCTACGAA
>NZ_JAJEQG010000007.1 GCF_020687245.1 Faecalibacterium longum CLA-AA-H243
ATAAGATGTCCCATTGTTTTAAACAAGTAAGACCCCTTGAAGACTACAAGGTCGATAGGCACGATGTGTAAGTGGAGTGATCCATTCAGCAAGCGTGTACTAATAGGTCGAGGGCTTGACCACAATTCGCTTGAGACTCTTAGAGTCAACGAAAAAATGTAAGCAGTGATTATTCAGTTTTGAAGGCACGTCCTTCATCGCAAGACAGCATAGAGAGTCTTGGAAAACAGCATCTGTTGCGAAACGCAATCCAGCTGTTGTTGCCAACGATTTGAAAAGCTGGATTGCAGAGAAATACTAGACAAAGTAAATCTGAAATGATATACTTAGCTAGTCATATGGTCGGTGACGATGACGGTGAGGTTCCACCTGTTCCCATTCCGAACACAGTAGTTAAGCTCACTCGTGCCCAAGATAGTTAGCTGGAAACGGCTTGTGAAAATAGGTAGCCGCCGACTCATAGTTGTCAGGATGAAGAAACCGCATCTTGACAATATGCACCTCTAGCTCAGTTGGTAGAGCAACTGACTCTTAATCAGTGGGCCCAGGGTTCGAGTCCCTGGAGGTGCACCACAACAATAAAATCCGAACTTTTTTCCAATAGGAGAAGGGTTCGGATTTTTTGTTTTATCTCGCATCTGATACCACATCGCAAAAATCTATTGATTGGTGCGACTCTGAATCTTAGGGAAACAGAAGAATAGAACTTTTTTGAAAATTATGCTATAATGAAAACGTATCACCCTTTTTATACGACAACAGCATCGGCCTGCATACTAAAATATGCTGTGTTGAGATGCACTTTTTCCTGGGCTGCGACAAAAATCAGGAGGAGGGATCTTGCGACTCTGAATCTTAGGGAAACAGAAGAATAGAACTTTTTTGAAAATTATGCTATAATGAAAACGTATCACCCTTTTTATACGACAACAGCATCGGCCTGCATACTAAAATATGCTGTGTTGAGATGCACTTTTTCCTGGGCTGCGACAAAAATCAGGAGGAGGGATCTGCCGTGAATCTTCTGACCCAGATCAACCAGTTGGAACATCTGACCAGCAATGAAAAAAGTTTGTGTGATTACATCCGGAATCACCCGATGGAGTGTCTGTCCAAAACGCCGCAGCAGCTGGCCGGAGATCTGTATCTTTCTACATCTACGGTCTACCGGCTGCTGAAGAAGCTGGATCTGAAAGGATACAGCGACTTTAAGGTGGCTCTTTGGACGGTGGTGCATCAGAAATCGGAAAGCGCGGTGCAGGACATCAATTTTCCTATTGAGGCAGAGGCAACACCGGACGAAATACTGCTCCATTTGAAAGAGGTTTACGAGTACACGATCTCGGACACGCTGGAACTGGCAGATCCCTACGCGATGGCACAGGTGGCAGAAGCGATGGAACGTGCAGAGCGCATTGATATCTACACATCGGCGGGTAATTTCTGCATGGCAGATAATTTCCGGTTTCAGATGCAGGAGATCAATGTGCCGGTGGAGGTGCCGCACGAGGCTTATATGCAGAAACTGGCGGCGGCCAATTCGAACCCGAAGCATTTTTCCATCGTCATCTCCTTTGGGGGGCGCAGCTCTACGGTGGGCCAGATCTGTCGGCTGCTCAGGCAGCAGCACTCGCCCATTGCGCTTATCACATCCACCGATAAGACTCCGCTGTGCGGCTATGCAGATCATCTGCTGTATCTCTCATCCAACGAAGACCATTATCAGAAGATTTCGGCCTTTTCTACCCGGACGTCGCTGATGTATCTTCTGGATTCGCTCTATGCGTTCTACTTCAAACGGCATTACAAGGAAAATGTCCGGAAAAAGCTGAGCGCTTATGAGCGGCTCCATGCGGCGGACGTTGCCGATGCGGAGGAAAAAGTTGCGAAATGGAAGAACGAAATGGAAAAATCAAAATATGGCATAGATGACCAGTAATTTTGCAAAAACGATTCAAAAACCGTGCATTGTGTTGAACAATGCGCGGTTTTTTCTATAATAGAAACAACAAAGAGCAAAAAGCTCAAAATGAAACAGATTGGAGGAAAAATATGAACGGAAAAGTGAACAAAAGTTTTTTGTGGGGTACGGCCAGCGCAGCATACCAATGTGAGGGCGGCTGGAACGAGGGTGGAAAAGGAGAGAGCAACTGGGATCAGTTCTGTCACGGCCCCAAAAACACCAAGGGATTTACCGGCGATGTGGCGGCAGATTTTTACCACCGCTACAAGGAGGACATTCGGCTGCTGAAAGAGGGTGGACACAACACCCTGCGCTTTTCCATTGCCTGGACCCGCATTCTGCCCACCCGGGACGGCCCGGTGAATATGGAAGGAGTCGCCTTTTATAAGGATGTGCTCAAGACCTGCAAAGAGAGCGGTATCGTACCCAACGTGACACTGCTCCATTACGACATTCCGGCATGGCTGGAGGACATTGGCGGATTTCAGAATCCGATCTTCTCGGATGAATTCGCCAAGTATGCAAAGGTCTGCTTCGAGCAGTTCGGCGAGGAGATTTCCTTCTATGTCACGATCAATGAGGCGACCCATAATGGCTGCTGTTCCTACCTGACCGGTAACTATCCTCCCAACAAGCACGATGTGCAGGCACTGGTGCAGGTGTCCTATAACTTCATGGTGGCAAACGCCAAGGCGATCCGGGAGTTCCGGAAGATGGGCTTCAAAAACAGCCAGATCGGCATCGTGCATACCACGAACACGGTCCAGATCCTGAAGGATACGCCGGAATACCGCATCGCCCAGCGCCGGGGCGACTTGTTCAAGAATAAGTGGGTCACCGACCCTGCGATTCTGGGGCATTTCCCTGCAGACCTCAAGCCTCTGCTACTGGAAAGTGGCATCGACCTCTCCTTCGTCAAGGACGAAGACCTTGAGATCATCAAGAACAATACGGTGGACTTCCTGGGCCAGAACTGCTATACACGCGCTCTGGTAAAGCCCTACGAATCCGGTGAGACCAACTACTACCCCAACAATGTGGGCGCAGGCCAGAAGAGCACCGAAGGCTATGTTGTCAAGGGCTGGTTCCAGACCGACGTGGACCCCAACACCCCGAAGAATGCGTGGAGCCGCGAGATCTACCCGAAGACCGTGTACGATATGCTCATGGGCATCAAGAAGGATTACGGTGACATTCCGGTGTATATCACGGAGAATGGACACGCGCTGTATGAACACCCGGACGAGAACGGCTGCGTCAACGACGACGAGCGCATCGAGTTTATCCAGTCCTATCTGGAGTGGCTCATCAAGGCCCAGAACGAAGGCTGCAATGTCAAGGGCTATTATGCATGGTCTACGACCGACTGCTATTCCTGGATCAACGGCTATGATAAGCGCTACGGCCTGATCTATGTGGACTATGAGAACGGACTGAAGCGCATCCCCAAGAAGAGCTATTACTGGTATAAGCAGTACATCAAGGATCACACCGAGGAATAAGGAGACAGAACGATGAGTGAAAAATTTCTGTGGGGTTCCGCTACGGCGGCCTATCAGTGCGAGGGTGGATGGAACGAGGACGGCAAAGGCCCCAGCGTCTGGGATACATTCTGCCACTCGCCGGCCAACACCACCGGCATCACGGGCGACGTTTCCTGTGATTTTTACCATCACTATGCCGAGGACATCCGGATGATGGCGGAAAGCGGCCAGAATACCTTCCGCTTTTCGATCAGCTGGCCGCGCATCGTCCCGAAGGAAGACCGCGTTGTCAATGAAGCGGGCCTTGCATTCTATGACCGGGTGCTGGATGAGTGCGAGAAGTACGGTATCGTACCCAATGTGACGCTGGTACACTACGACCTGCCGGAGTATATCGGCCAGAAAGGCGGATGGTGCTACGAGGGCATCGCCGACGAGTTTGCGTACTATGCAGCCGTGGTGTTCCAGCACTATGGGGAGCGCATCCCGCTCTATGTTACCATCAACGAGCCGAATCACAACGCCTACTGTGATTACTGCGTGGGCAACTATCCCCCGAACCACAAGAACGACCTGCAGAGCTATGCCCACTGTCTGTACAATATGGATGTCTGTAATGCCAAAGCCATCCGGGAGTTCCGGGAGATGGGCTTCAAGAACAGCCAGATCGGCATCGTGCAGGGCTGCGGCCCCGCCACGTCCCTGCAGGATACGCCGGAATACCGAGAGGCTGTGAAGTATTGCGATTACTTCTGCAATTTTGGCATTCTTGACCCGGCCATCAAGGGATATTTTGAGCCGGAGCTGCTGGAAGCAGTCAAGGCAAGAGGGATCGACCTCTCCTTTATGAAGGACGAAGACCTCGAGATCATCAAAAACAATACGGTGGATTTCCTGGGCCAGAATATCTACAGCCGCCTGATCGTCAAGCCCAACGAATCCGGCATCACCGCCTTTACCGTGAACAATGCGGGCAACAACGACGGCACCGGCAAGACAGCCCGGGAGACGCGCGCCATTGCAGGCTGGTTCGAGTCGGATCGCGATACCGATACCAGGCTGAACAAATGGGGACGCGAGATCTACCCCAAATGCGCCTACAATACCCTGATGCTGCGCAAGGAGCGGTACGGCAATATCCCCATCTACGTCACCGAAAACGGCCACGGCTGCTACGATGTGCCGGACGAAAACGGCTATGTGGAGGACGACGACCGGATCGCGTTCCTCAACGATTACATCGGCTGGATCCTCAAGGCCAAGGAGGACGGCGTGAACGTGAAGGGCTATTACTGCTGGTCTACGATGGATCTGTATTCGTGGATCAACGGCTACAAAAAACGGTATGGCCTTGTGCGGGTAGACTATGAGGACGGCCTGCTGCGCCGCATCCCCAAAAAGAGCTATTACTGGTACAGGGATTTCATCGCGGAACATAAGGACGTGTGATCGGGATGGACGGCATTGTATTGCTGCAGGCGGAGTGTAAGATCCTGCTGTTGTTCGGCCTGGGAATGTTGCTGAAAAAGCTGCAGCTCACAAATGCGGAGGCAGACCAGTTCCTCTCGGATCTGTTGATGAACGTCCTGATGCCGATGAATATCTTTGTCTCGTTTTACCAGTCCATGTCGCTAGAGGAGCTTTCCACCTGCGGGTGGCTGGTACCCGCAGGTGCGCTGGTGATGGCCGTAGTGATGCTCTGCGCCCGGCTCATCCCGGCCTCCGTGCCGCTGGCCCGGCGGAGGATCACGGAGTATTGTATGCTCATCTCGAATGGCTCGATGGTGGGCATCCCGCTGGTGGAGTCGATGTACGGACCCACGGGCGTGTTCTACGCTAATATGTTCATGGTGTCCACCCGCATCCTCTCCAATATTTCGGGCCAGTACTATTTTGATACATCTAGCCACGGCAACGGGGTAAAACAAGGGCTGAAAAACTTTGTGCGCAACCCCCTGAACATCAGCATGGCACTGGGCTTTCTCCTCAACCTTCTGAAAGTTCCGGTGGCGGTACCCGTCATGGGGATGTGCAGCAGCCTGGCAGCCTGCATGAGTCCGATGGCAATGATCCTCGTGGGTTCCACGCTGTTGGATACCTTCCGCACGGTATCTCTGTCCCAGATTTTTTCCGGCCAGGTGTTTGGCGTCAGCCTGTTCCGGCTACTGGCTTCTCCTTATATCACGCTGGCGGCCTGCCGTTTGCTGGGGGTGCAGGGAGTGCAGTGTGCGGCGGCGGTGCTCATCAATGCAGCGCCTGTTGTGAACACCGCTACGATCTACTGCCAGAAATACCACGGCGACATGGGCTTTACCAATGCGTGTGTGTTTGTTTCTGCAATGTTGTCTTTTGTGACATTCTGGCTGATCCGTTTCTGAAAAGGTGCGGCAGCGAAAAGCGCACAGCACAGATGATTTTGTGAAAAAATGGAAAAATCGAAGCGGAAAATAAGGCCCCAAAATGTGACCTTGTGTCCGGATAATTGCCAGAACTGACAAAACGAACGAATAAAAACATACAATGCGACGAAAATGAACAAACTGACTATAAAAACGTGAACAAATTGTTGACAAAGCGAAGAACTTGGAATATAATACAACAAAAGAGAACAGAACGAGAACAAAAATGAACAAATTGGAAGCGAGGTGGAGGAGCACAAAGAAGCCGTCCCGTAAAATTCTTTCGGAAACGAGTGGAATGAGACGTTCTGCTTGAAAACTTTGCAGGAGGTAAACCCATGGGTAAATTTGACGAAATGTCCAAATATATTCTGGACAATATCGGTGGTGTGGGCAACATCACCAACGTCACGCATTGTGCAACACGTCTGCGCATCGAAGTGGCAAAGCCTAGCCTGGTGGATGTGGAGGCTTTGAAGAAAGCTCCCGAGCAGGCAGGCCTTGTGGAGAAGGGTCGTCAATATCAGATCATCATTGGACCCAAGGTCAACGATGCCTACAATGAGTTCCTGGCCGTCTCCGGCTGGAAAGAGGGCATGAACGCAGGCGTGGAGATCGAGGATTCCAACGCAAACCAGCCCCATAATGCAAAGTGGGTCATGGATAAGATCGCGGGCTTCATGGCTCCCGTCTTTATGCCGATCGTCCCGGCCATGATCGTGGGCGGCATGATCCTGGCAATCGCCCGCGTCGGCATCAACTACTTCGGTCTGGATACCAGCACCGGCACGGTGAACATCTGCATGGCACTGTTCCAGGCAGGCTTCACCTACTTCCCCATCTGGGTCGGCATCTTCATGTGCAAGCAGCTGAAAATGCCTGAGATCTACGGCGGCTTCTTAGGCGCTGTTCTGGTCTGTGACCGTATCAACAATGTTGAAGGCCTGAGCTTCCTCGGCATCCCCGTGCCGCAGGTCTCCTACGGCTCCACCGTCTTCCCCGTGATGCTGGGCGTCTTCTTCATGTACTTCGTGTACAAGTTCGTCAAGAAGATCATGCCGGAAGTCATCACCTTCTTCATGACCCCGCTGGTCACCATGATCATTGTGGTCCCTGTGGAACTGATCGTCCTTGGACCTCTGGGTACTGAGCTGAGCAATGGTGTCGCCGCTGTGTGTATGTTCCTCTCCAACACGATCGGATTCCTGCTGCAGCCCCTGCTGGCCGCTCTGTATCCCTACATGGTCATGTTCGGCATCGACAAGGGCATCGGCCCCATGTCCATCGCCTTCATCGCAGACCAGGGCTATGACGTCATCTTCGGCAACATGGGCTTTATCTCCAATCTGGCAGTCGGTGCTGCCACCCTTGGCATCGCAACTTCTCTCAAGGGTTCCGACAATGCCGCAAAGAAGGGCCTGTACGGCTCCTTCGGCCTGACCGCTCTGTGCGGCGTTACCGAGCCTGCATTCTACGGCGCACTGATCTCCACCCCCGCTGCTCTGAAGGGTACTGCCTGCGGCGCTGTGGTCGGCGGCCTGATCGCCGGTATCACTGGGCTGAAGAAGTTCGTCCAGATCGGCTGCCCCGGCCTGATGACCTTCATCATGTACATCGACGAGAACGGCGGTATGCATCATGTGATCATCGCAGTCATCGTTGCAGCCGCTACCATTGTAACCTCCTTTATCGCAACCCGCTTCTTCCTGAGCAGAGACGCCAAGAAAAATGTAAAGTAAATTAAACGGGTAGTCCCTGCTCTGGAGAGGTTCGGGCAGGGACTACTGTTTATTATGAGGTAAATGAAGATGAAAGTGTTGATCGGCGAGTTTATCACGGAGTCCAACGAAAATATTCCCCGCAAAAATGAGATCACGGCCTATGACATCGCATTTGGCGAGGAATGTGTGCGCAAGATGCACGTCGGCGATATTTTTGCACAGGCGGGCATCGAGGTGATCCCCGCAGTCTACGCGGTGTCCGGAGCCTCCGGCGTCATCAAGCGTCACACCTTTGACTACATCGAGGCCTGCTTTATCCGGACGGTGGAAGAGCACCTGAACGAGATCGACGGTATTTATATGATGCTGCATGGTGCCAGCGAGGTGGAAGGCCTCGGCTCCGGCGAGCACCATATCCTGGCAGAGGTCCGCAAGCGGGTCGGCCCCTATGTGCCGATCTACGTTGCTTGCGACCCTCACGGCAACCTGTGCAAGGAATATGTGGAGAGTGCACAGGTGGTGCGCAGCTATCGTGAGTCGCCCCATACCGACAGCATCCAGACCCGGCGGATCGTGGCTGGGATGCTCTGCGAAGCGTTGAAAAAACGTGAAAACATCCACGCTGTATATCGCAAGCTGCCCCTGATCCTGGGCGGCGAGCAAAGCGTCTCGGCAGACGAGCCGGTGAAGAGTATCAACCAGTACATGGACGAGATGGAAAAGGACCCCCGCATCTGCAGCGCCAGCTGGCACGTCGGCTATATCCGCCACGATACCCCTGTGGCGGGCTGCGGCATCGTGGTGACTCCAGCCACTGCCGCCGATCAGGAGTACGCAGAGCAGGCTGCCGACGCGCTGGCAGCCTATGTGTGGGACAAGCGCCATGAGTTCCACTATACCGGCCTGACCGCCGAACCGGACAAGGCGCTGGAGATGGCGATGGCCCAGGAGAAGGGTCCCGTCTTCATCACCGATTCCGGCGACAACGTCACCAGCGGCGCCACCGGTTGGAACACCTACATCCTGCGGCAGGTGCTGGCGCTGAAGGATACGGATAAGACCTTTCTCTTCGCATCCATCTGCGACCCGCAGTGCTGCCGGGGCCTTATGGAAGCGGAGATCGGCGAGGAGCGGCATATCACGCTGGGCGTCGGCCACGACGAGCTGAGCGCACCGGTGGAACTGGATGTGACCGTGAAGAGCAAGGGAGAGATCGTCCGCTCCGGAACGACCGGCTCCACGATCATGAAAGTGTTCGGCCACTGCGTTACCGCTCATGTAAAGGAAACGGGCATCGACATCGTGGTGGCAGACAGCGAGAAGACCTTCTCGGCCAAGATCATTTACGACCGCGCCCATGTGGACTGGAACGACTACGACATCACGGTGGTCAAACAGGGCTATATCTTCCCGGAGCTGAAAGAAGCCGCAGCCTTCTATGTGATGTCTCTCACGGGCGGCGCGACACCCCAGAACACCAAAAAGCTGCAGTTCAAGCGCATCCAGCGCCCGATGTACCCCATCGACGAGATCTGAACAAGGAGATCAGAGAATGAAAGTTCTTGTTGGTTATTTTACGACAGAGTCCCAAATGTGCCTCTGAAAAACGACATCACCAATTATGTGATCACAGTTGGTGAGGACTGCATCTACAAGATGCAGGTGGAGGACATTTTTGCCGATGCCGGCATCGAAGTGATCCCCTCGATCTATGCGACAGCCGGTGCCTCTGGTGTCATCCAAAAGGAGACGTTCGATTATATCGAGGCCTGCTTCCTCCGCGCAGTGCGGGAACATCAGGCCGAGCTGGACGGCATCTATCTCCATCTCCACGGTGCCAGCGAGGTAGAGGAGATCGGCTCCGGCGAGCGCCATATCCTGGCGGCGATTCGCCAGATCGTCGGGCCGCATCTGCCCATCGCGGTCTGCTGCGACCCCCACGGCAACCTGTGCAGGGAGTATGTGGAGAGCACCCAGATCATCCGCAGCTACCGTGAGTCGCCTCATACCGACAGTCTGGATACTATGTGCAAGGTGGCCTCCATGCTCTGTGAGCTGGTGAAGGCCTGGGAGAACATCCATGCGGTGTACCGCAAGCTGCCCCTGATCCTGGGCGGTGAGCAGAGCGTCTCGACGGACGAGCCGGTGAAGAGTATCAACCAGTACATGGATGAGTTGGAAAAAGATCCCCGTATCCGCAGCGCCAGCTGGCACGTCGATTATATCGCCACGATACCCCTGTGGCGGGCTGCGGCATCGTGGCCGTACCCCAGACGGCGGCAGATCAGGAGTATGCGCAGGAGATCGCCGACAAGGTGGCGGCCTATGTGTGGGACAAGCGCCATGAGTTTCATTATACCGGCCTGACCGCTGCCCCGGACAAAGCGCTGGAAATGGCGCTGGCGTTTGAGGGCAAGCCGGCATTCATCACCGACTCGGGCGATAACGTCACCAGTGGAGCGCAGGGCTGGAACACCTACATCCTGCGGCAGGTCCTGGCGGTAGAAAAACTGAACAAAAAGTTCCTCTTTGCCGACATCCATGACGATGATGCCTGCTACAAGCTTTCGGCTCTGGAGAACGGCGCAGAGACGGAACTCCGGCTGGGCGTCGAGCGGGACGAGATGAGCCGCAGTGTTTTTCTGAACGTGAAGATCAAGTGCAGAGGCAAGCTGGACGGCTTCATGTTCCGCAAAAACGGCAGCTACGGCGAGGCCATCGTAGTCTCGGTGCAGGGGGCGCCCATCGACATCGTGGTGGCAAACTCCAAGCAGACAATGGTGGAGCTGCACCAGTTCCGCGGTGTGAGCGTCTCGGTGGACGACTACGACGTGGTGGCCGTCAAGCAGGGCTACATCTTCCCGGAGCTGAAAGAAGCCGGAAAGTTCTGCGTGATGTCCCTGACAAACGGCGCAACGCCGCAGGATACCCGGATTATCCCCTTTAAAAAGATCATGCGCCCCATGTTCCCCATCGACAACATTTGAAAAGATCCAACGGCTCTTCTGCCGGGAAAGGAACACGATATGAGAATTTTGATTGGCGGCTTTGTGGCCGAGTGCAATGCTTATGTGGATAAGCCCATGATGCTGGAAGACTTCTCCATCACCCGCGGCGATGCAGTGGCGGATATCCTGTACGTCCGTGAGCCGGCAGCCGAGTGCGGCGTGGAGCTGGTCCCCAGCCTGATGGCCTACGGCGGAGGCGGCGGCCGTGTGGACGGCGCAGCCTTTGAGTACATCCTTACACAGTTCAAGAACGCAGTCAAGGAGCATCTGCACGACATCGACGGTATGTTCTTCTTCTTCCACGGTGCTTCTTCGGTCATCGATCTGGAGGGCGACTCCGGCGACCATGCTCTGGTGCGGGAGATCCGCAAGATCACCGGGCCTTATATGCCGCTGGCAATGGTTATGGACACCCACGGAAACCTTTCGCAGGAGCAGGCCGATAACTGTAATATCATCCGCACCTTCCGCCACAGCCCCCATACCGACCGCAAAGATGCTCATCAGGTGGTGTTCCGCGCGCTGGTGGACCTGCTGAAGGACCGCCGCGAGATCCACCCCATCTACAAAAAGGTGCCGATCCTGCTGGGCGGCGAGCGCTGTGTCTCCACGGACGAGCCGCTGGTGTCTATCAATAAGCTGCTGAACGAGATCGAGGCCGACCCCCGCATCCTGACCTGCTCTTACCATATCGGCTACCTGCGCCACGACAGCGCAAAGTGCGGCGCTGCCGTTATGGTCACGCCGAACCGCCCCGAGGATAAGGAGTACGCCGAGCAGAAGGCCCAGGAGATCTACGATTTTGTCTGGGCGCGCCACCGCGAGTTCCACTTTACCGGTTATGCCGCCGACCCGGACGAGGCCCTGGAGGCCATGATGAAGGTAGAGGGCGGCCCGGTGTTCCTGACCGACTCCGGCGATAACGTGACCGCCGGCGCACAGGGCATGAATACCTATGTCCTGCGCCAGCTGCTGGCTCTGAAAGACTATAAGGATAAGAACATCATCGTGGCAGGCATCAACGACAAGCCCCTGCTGGACAATGTGCTTTCTACAAAAAAGATGGGCGAGCATATAGAGTTCGAACTTGGTACGGCCAAAACGGAGCTGTCGGCCAAAGTGGCGCTGTCCGGTGCGATCCTCTCCTTCGGCGACCTGCATCACCACTACCACAACGAGGCCGTGGTGGGTAGCTGTTGCACCATCAAGCTGGACGACCGCCCGATCACCATCATCGTGGAGAATTTCCCGGTCTCCTTTGCCGAGAAGTATCAGTACGACTGCGCCAATGTGGATATGACGCGGTATAACTTCTTTGTCGTCAAACAGGGCTACCTCTATCCCGAACTGAAAGGACAGGCCAAGAGCTATGTGATGTCGCTGACGGACGGCACCACCATGCAGCGTACGGAACGTCTTACCTACAAGACGGTGCAGCGCCCCATCTGGCCTCTGGATAATATCTGATGCTGAAGATCTGTCTTACCCTTGCCGTGGCGTGGATCGGCTTCCAGACGGCAAAAAAATTCCACCTGCCTGCGCCTGCCATGATCGGCAGTATGCTGGCGGTGGGATTGACCAACATCATCTGGGATTACGCCTACCTGCCCACATGGGTGCGAATCTCTGCGCAGGCGATCTCGGGCGGATTCATCGGGATGCAGATCACCAAAAAGGATGTGCGGAACGCAAAGTATCTGCTCAAGCCTTTCTTCCTGCTGGTGCTCATGCTCACGGCCAACACATTCGTCACGGGCGTCGTGGTGCATAAGATTGCGGGCATTGACTATGTCACGGCGCTGCTCGGCTCTGTGGCCGGCGGTGTGACTGACATCTCCATGCTGAGCATCGATCTTGGCGGCGATACCCCCATCGTGGCGCTGATGCAGACGCTGCGCCTGGTGGGCGTACTGCTGTTCTTCCCGTACTGGATCCGGTTCTTCACCCGAAACGAAGGCGATGCCGAAGAGGATGTGCGCCTTGTTACCGGCACGCTGGAAATGGGCGAGACCTGGCTGGACAGGCTCATCTATGGCCGGAACCGGAAGCTGGCGTTCACGATGATCGTTTGTCTGGCAGCCGGATTTGCGGGATATGCCAGCGGTGTGCCGGCAGGTGTTATGGTATTTGCGATCGTTGTGATCGTGCTGCTGAATATCACTACCTCGGCCTGCTATGTGCCGCTGACCATAAAAACGGTGGCGCAGCTGCTGGCGGGCGCGGTAGTGGGCTGCAGCATCCATCCCTCGGCGCTGGCTCTGCTGAACGGTGGTACGGTGATTGCTCTGCTGATCCTGATGGCCAACTACTGGCTGGTTAACCTGATCTACAGCACGATATGCAAAAAGAAGGGGATGCTGGATCTGAAGTCTGCCATGCTGGCCTCTGCCCCCGGCGGCGCTACGGATATGTCGCTGATTGCGGCCGATTTGAACGCCGACCTGACAAAGATCGCGCTGATTCAGGTACTGCGGGCCATCTACGCCGTGACGTTTATGCCGATGGTGATCGTGCTGTTTGCGAACTGGGTTCGTTGACAAAGTGATAGGAATGACCTATATTTGAAATGAACCTGTTTTGGAAATGAAAACCAGAAAAAAGGAAAAATAGCTATGAAAAATTATGTGGTAAAGCTGAAACCGGTGCCGGAGCCTCGGAAGGACTGTTCGCTTATCCCGGTTGCGCTGACCGACGAGACGCTGGAAGAGCGTAGGCAGAAGATCCTTTCCCGGATGCGTGCGGAGGGTCTGGAGCGGCTGGTGGTCTACAGTGATGTGGAGCACGGCGGAAACTTTGAATATCTGGTGGGCTACTACACTCGGTTTGAAGAGGGACTGTTGGTGATCCGGGCCGACGGGACGATGAGCCTTGTGCTGGGCAACGAAAACCTGAACAAGGCCGGAAAGGCGCGTGTGCAGGCTGCTGCCGTACACGTCCCCGTGTTCTCGCTACCCAACCAGCCCTGTGAAACGCCCAAAACGCTGCGGGAGCAGCTTGCGGCAGCTGGTCTGGAAGCGGGCAGACGCACCGGTGTGGCCGGGTGGAAGCTGTTCACCAGCCCCTATGAGGATGTGGGGCAGATGTATGATCTGCCGGCCTTTATCATGGACGCCCTGCGGGATGTGGTGGGTGCCGAATACCTGACCCCGGCAGGCGGGCTGTTCATCGGCGAGAATGGCGCCCGCGTGACGAACAACGCCAACGAGATCGCGCATTACGAGTTCGCGGCTGCGCTGGCCTCGGACTGCATCCTGGACGCGATGGATGCGCTGGACGAGGGTGTGCCGGAGATGGTACTGGGCGACAAGCTCAACCGCTATGGCCAGCACAACAGCGTGGTGACCATTGCAGCCAGCGGCCCGCGCTTTTTGAAAGGCAATATGTATCCCACCGACAATGTCGTAAAGGTGGGCGACTCCATCTCCCTGACGGTGGGTTACCGCGGCGGCCTGTCCAGCCGGGCAGGCTTTGCCGTACACAATGCGTCGGAGATGCCCGACGGCCAGCAGGATTATCTGGAACGGGTGGCCGCGCCTTACTTCAACGCTTATGCCCGCTGGCTGGAACAGCTGCACGTCGGCATGGAAGGCGGCGCTCTGTATGAGCTGGTGGAGCAGGTGCTCCCCCGCGAGAAATACGGCTGGGGTCTGTGTCCGGGCCATCTGACGGCAGAGGAAGAATGGCTCTGCTCGCCGGTGCGAAAGGACTCGAAGGAACTGCTGCAAAGCGGCATGATGCTGCAGATCGATATTATCCCCTCGGTCCCGGGCTATGGCGGGACCAGCGCGGAGAGCACGGTGGCTCTGGCCGATGCGGCTCTGAGGGAAGAGCTCCACAGCCAGTACCCCGCCATGTGGGAGCGGATGCAGGAGCGCCGCGCCTATCTGAAGGATGTACTGGGCATTGAGATCCCCGAAGATGTCCTCCCCATGTGCTCCACCGTCGCCTATCTTCGCCCCTATCTGCTGGATCACAGCGGTGCCCTGACCTGGGAGCCGACGGTCTGAACAGGTCTGGCACCTGCTCCGCCGGGAACGGTACGCGAGCCGGGAAGGCTCAGGCTACCACGATGCGGATGCCTGCGCTGGTATAGCGTTCCAGCACGGCGGGGGAGATGCCGGAATCGGTAACGATGAGGTCGGCATCCTGCAGGGGGGCGATGCTGAAGTAGTAGGCAGAATCGAACTTGGAACTGTCGGCCATGCAGATGACCTGTCGCGCCTTTTTGACTAACGTGCGCTTGGTGGTGCCGTCGGCAATGTGGGGGACAGAGAAGCCGCCGTTTAGGTCGATACCCTCGACACCCAAAAACAGGGTGTCGATCTGGAACTGGGAGATGAATTCGTCTGTCAGGCTACCAATAAAGGCCAGAGAATCGCTCCGGTACTCGCCGGGACACATGATGACGTGCAGGTTTGTGTCGGAGAGCTGATCCATTGCCAGCAAGGAATGGGTCATGATGAGAACATTCTCTTTGCCTTTCAGCAGAGGGGCCAGGCAGCTGACAGTAGTGCCGGCGTCCAGGTAAACAGAGTCACCACCGTGAACATATTCCAGGCATTTTTTGGCGATGCGCATCTTTTCGGTCATCTGGTTCTCATTCTTCATCGCCATGTTGAACTCGAACAGGGAGCCGCTGTTCAAGGTGGCACCGCCATGCTGCACGGTGATCAGGCCGCTTTTGGCCAGAGCGTTCAAGTCGCGCCGGATCGTCATGGCTGACACGGCAAGTTCAGCGGCAAGCTCATTTGTGTCAACATAGTTTTCTTTTTGAAGCTTCTGGATGATATGTTGTTTACGGCCGATGGCGTTCATGCAAAGCACCTCGTTTTAATGGAAAGCAAAGTCGAATATGAAAAAATATGGTAATTGATACATTTTTATTGTATCAGAAAAACAGCAAAACTCAAGACGAAACCATGTGCCATTCGACATATTACAGAAAAAATGCAACAAAAGGACAGACAAAAACGGACGATGGAGACGCTGCAAAAATACAGGGAAGAAATACTGCATTATCTGATGACTTTTATGGGTGGATTTATGGGGCTTTACGCGATCTGCGCTCATGGAAGCTACGGCTCAGCCCAGACCGGAAACCTGATGGACCTGCTCATCGATGTCTCGGATGGGAACGGATTCAGCGCGGCAGCGCGCATCGGCGCGTTTCTGATCTTCAGCAGCGGCATCGCAGCCGCGTGGCTGCTGCATGAATTCTGTACGCTGCCCATGCGGGAGCTGTGCATCGTGGTGGACGCGGCGGCGCTGATGCTTTCGGCCAGGCTGCCGGAAGAAGTATTCGCTTTTTTCAGGGTCTACCCGCTCTTTTTTGCTACCAGCTTCCAGTGGGGCAGCTTCAACCATGTGGGCCAGTACCCCAGCGCGACGTTGTTCCTGACCGAAAATCTGAAAAACTGCGTCACCCGCTGGCTGAGATATTTCTTCTACAGGGATGTGCAGGACCTGACAGGTGCACGCATCTATACGCTGACGATCGCAAACTATCTTCTGGGCGGCAGTCTTGGCTGTGCCGCCGTGAATATCCACGGCGCAGCCGGAGTTTGCTGGGCTTTTGCGCCGCTGGCTGTGGCAGCGCTGGTGCTCTGGCAGGAGCGCTGCGCCCAGCAGGAAGCAGAAGAACCCTCTGAAGCCTAAAAAGAACGGAGAACGAGATCATGAAGAATGTGTTTTCGAAAAATTTTCTTTGGGGCGGTGCAACGGCTGCCCATCAGTATGAGGGCGGCGTCGGCAGCTGCGGCCTGTCCGTGCCGGATGTGATGAGCGGTGGCAGCCGCACGACGCTCCGCTATCTGACGGACGGCATCCTGCCCGGTTACTATACCCCAGCCACGAAGCCGTGGATTTTTATCACCGCTATAAAGAGGACATTGCCCTCTACGGCGAGATGGGCTTCAAAGTGTTCCGCATGAGCATCAAATGGGCGCGGCTGTTCCCCACCGGGGAGGAAAAAGAACCGGACGCCGAGGCGCTGAAAAACGGCACGGTGGACTTTGTGTCTCTCAGCTATTATTCCAGCACCACTGTTACGAACGACCCCAATGTCCCCACGGTGGTGGGCAACGTGATGCGCGGCACCGAGAACCCCTATCGAAAAACCAGCCAGTGGGGCTGGACCATCGACCCGGACGGCCTGCACTGGTATCTGAACGAGCTGTATGACCGCTACCAGAAGCCGCTGTTCATTGTGGAGAACGGCCTGGGCGCAGAGGATAAGCTGGAAGTTGACGGCACCATCCACGACCCCCACCGCATCGATTATATGCGGGCGCACATTGAAGCGATGGCACAGGCGGTCGAGGAAGGCGTGGACCTGATGGGCTATACCTTATGGGGCTGCACCGATCTGGTGAGTTCGTCTACCGGAGAGATGAAAAAACGGTATGGCCTTATTTATGTGGATAAGAATAATGATGGTACAGGCGATATGAGCCGCCACCGGAAGGATAGCTTCTACTGGTATAAAAAGGTGATTGCGACCAACGGCGGCGACCTGACCTGAAACAGAAAAAGGAAATGAAGAAGGAAGATTGATTTTTTCGTGGCAGGAATGGTATTTTGATATATCAGCAGGCGCTTGAAGAAAACGCAGGCTGTGCGAGATATTTCTGCACCTGCCCGGATCAATAATGATTGGAAAGAAGGCGTATCAACATGGGATTTTTCAACAAGCTGTTCGGCAGAAAAGCTGAGCAGCAGGAAGCAAAAGTAGAGTTCATCATCCAGAACAGGACGATCCTGGCTCCGATCAGCGGCAAAGTGCTGGCGCAGGCCGACATCCCCGACGAAACGTTTGCGCAGGGGATCCTCGGCCCGGGATGCGGGATCGAACCTTCCGAAAAAACGGTCTACGCGCCGTTCGATGGTGTTGTAAGCCAGGTGCCTTCGACGCTGCATGCGGTAGGCCTGACCAGCGACGACGGGATCGAACTCCTGATCCATGTTGGCATGGACACGGTTGAGATGCAGGGCAAAGGGTTCAAAGGTCTGGTCAAGGAGGGCGAGGCCGTCAAGGCCGGTACGCCGCTGCTGACCATCGATCTGAGGGCCATCAAAGCCGCAGGCTATCCCGCCACGACGGCGGTCATCGTGACCAACAGCGATGAGCTGGGCGAGCTGAAAATGCTTGCAGAGGGCAGTGTGTCAGCTGGTACGCCGCTGATCAAATTCTGATAACGAATCGAAAAGGGGCTGTTGCAAAATAGTCCCAACAAAAAAATGAGATGGACTTCCCCGAAAGGGGTTGCCTATCTCATTTTTTGTTGTAAGCTGAGACTGTCATGAACCAGATACAACAAAAACAGTATACAGGAAAGGGCGGCATATATCAACAGCTGACCCTTCCAATAAGCGAAAATATTTTAATAGATGAACATGAACCGGTATATGTAGCCACCGCCCAGCTTGAGGAACTGGATTACAGGAAATGGTATCAGGCGTATTCTTCGAAAGGAAGAAAATCGGCAGCAGAACCCCGGATCATGGTCAAGCTATTGGTGTACGGCTATATGTGCGGCATTTATTCTACCCGAAAGCTGGAGCTTGCGTGCTGCAAGAATATCGATTTCATCTCACGGGGCAGCCCGTTACAGCCCCAGAACGCGCTGCACGAAGGGCCGGAGCGAGTGGATGAACTCTTCATCCGAAAGCTCTGTCTGATGTTCCAGCTTCCAGACACAGAGATGATGGAAAAATTTTCAAAAAAGTTGCAGATTGTGCAGGAAAAATTTCTTGTAGTCCGTTTTGTTAGGTGGTATCATTATAACGGTTTGCGCCGCTAACCCGGGGCAGCATCTCGCAGACAGGTCATTTTTGGAGGACGCTGTGGGGGAAAGCGCAGAACGAATGAAAACAGGCAGAAAGAACTTTTCTTTTTCATGAAACACAGGAGGTCAGGCTTTTCATGCTAGGTTTCAACAAGAAGACACAGGACGCCTCTCCGCAGGAGAATACCGGCGGAGAAAATAAGGTGTTCCACTTTATCAAGACCCACAAAAAGCGCTGCATCGCGGTGGTCGCAGCCGCAGCGGTGCTGGTGGCGGTCATCGTGCCGCGCAAGAGCCGCAGTGCGTCGGCAGACCTTGCCTACACGCAGGAGAAGCTGGGACGCCGCGACATCGTGAATGTCTACGACGGCAGCGGCACCATCAACGCCGCCGATTCCTACACCGTCAAGTCCCTCGTCACCGGCACGGTGCTCACCGCCGATTTTGAGCTGGGCGACAGCATCGAGAAGGGCGATATTCTTTACACCATCGACATTTCGGATGTGGAAAACAACCTCGCGAGCGCACAGCTCTCGGTGGAGCAGGCACAGCGCAATTACGATGACATTGCGGATATGCAGAACGTCCGCACCAAGATCAGCGGCGAGGTCAGCTCCTTTGCAGTCGCCGCAGGCGACGCCGTGCAGGCTGGTCAGACTGTGGCCACCATCCGCGACACCTCCGTGATGCTGCTGGCCGTGGATTTCCCTGCCGCAGAGGCCCAGAGCTTTGTCGCCGGTCAGGCCGCACAGGTCATGCCGGACACCACTTTTGAGACGCTGAACGGCACCATCCGCTCCGTTTCCGGTGCAGACCCTGCCGGCGACGCCAGCCTGATGACCTGCACTGTCACCATCGCTGTTCCCAACGCGGGCAGCCTGACCACCGCACAGGCCGCTGTGGCACAGGTGAACGGCGTCAGCTCCCTCAACTCTGCACACTTTACTTACCAGCGTGAGGAGACTGTCGTGGCAGCTGCCTCTGGTACCGTGTCTGAACTCTGCGTCAAGGAGGGCAGCACCGTCCGTCAGAATGACGTCATCCTCCGCATCACCGGCAAAGATCTGGACAAGCAGACCAAAAACGCCGCTGACAGCCTGCGCGCTGCCGAGCTGCAGATGTCTTCTGCCGAGAAGACCATCAGCCACTATACCATCGACGCCCCAATCAGCGGCACCATCGTGGATAAGAAGGTCAAGGCCGGCGACAAGCTCAGCGCCAACGACACCGCCATGCAGAACCTCTGCACCATCTACGATATGAGCTATCTGGAAATGAAGCTCAACGTGGACGAGCTGAAGATCCGCTCCCTCGAGGTCGGCCAGGAGGTGGACATCACCGCCGACGCCGTCCCGGGTGAGACTTACAAGGGCGTCATCAGCAGTATCCTCGTGGCAGGCACTACCGCCAACGGCTCCACCAGCTACCCCGTCACCGTCCGCATCGACGACATGGGCGAGCTGCTGCCCGGAATGAACGCCACTGCGAAGATCACCACCGCCAGCGTCAAGAATGTTCTGGCCCTGCCCAACGCCGCCCTCGTCCGGGGCAGCTATGTGCTGGTGACCAAAGATTCGCCCAGCGCTGCCAATGCTGAGACTTCAATGACCGCTCCCGACGGCTACGTCTACGTCAAGGTGACCACCGGCATCAGCGATGACGATTACATCGAAGTGAAGAGCGGCCTGCAGGAGGGCGATACCATCGCTTACGACAACTCCAGCGTCAGTGCGACCGACTTCTACAGCAACATGATGGCCTCCGCCGAAGGAGATGACGAATGAGCACGCTGATAGAATTTGATGGGGTCTGCAAGTATTACCAGATGGGCGACACCCTCGTAAAGGCCGCCGACCACGTCTCTTTCAAAATCAACAAAGGCGAGTTCGTGGCCATCGTCGGCCAGTCCGGTTCTGGTAAATCCACTTGTATGAACATCATCGGCTGTCTGGACGTGCCTACCGAAGGCACTTATCTGCTGGACGGCAAGGATGTCGGCAAGATGAGCCGCCGTGAGCTGGCAAACATCCGGAACGAGAAGCTGGGCTTCATCTTCCAGCAGTACAACCTGCTGCCGAAGCTGACGCTTTTGGAGAATGTGGAAGTTCCCCTTGTGTATGCGGGCATCCCCGCCGCACAGCGCCACGCGACGGCAAAGGCTGCCCTTGAGCGGGTGGGTCTGGGCAATAAGCTCAAAAACCTGCCCAACCAGCTTTCCGGCGGTCAGCAGCAGCGTGTGTCCATTGCCCGTGCGCTGGCCCGCGGCCCGGCGGTCATCCTGGCCGACGAGCCGACCGGTGCATTGGACTCCCACACCAGCCGCGAAGTTCTGGGAATGCTGCAGGATCTGCACAAGCAGGGCAATACGGTCGTCCTCATCACCCACGACAACTCCATTGCTGTGCAGGCCGAGCGCATCATCCGCCTCGAAGATGGCCGCGTCGTCTACGATGGCGATGCCCACGCACCCGAGGCAGTCGTTCAGCCGAACTTCATGATGGCAGAACCGAAAGCCGGAGAGGAGGGGACGCAGGCATGATAAAGGAGACCTTCAAACAGGCCGTCCAGAACGTCTTGAGCAACAAAGTCCGCACCTTCCTCACCATGCTGGGCATCATCATCGGCGTCATGGCCGTCATCGTCATCGTCGGCCTCGGCAACGGCATGACCAACATGATGCAGGACTTCTACTCCGACATGGGCAGCGATATTCTGAGCGTCAACGTCATGACCGCCAGCACCCGCTCAGTGGAAGTGGACGATGTGTACAGGATCATCAATGAAAAGCCCGAGTATTATAAGGGCCTTTCGCCTATTGCCAGTGTCGGCGACACGCTGCGGGTGGCGGGCGAGAAGTACCGCCGCACCTACATCAGCGGCGTCAACGAAGATTACATGACCATCAACAACTACAAGGTGGCCAAGGGCCGCGGCATCCAGTACGCCGATTTGATAGACAACAAGAATGTCTGTGTCATCGGCGACTATGTGGACCGTAAGATCTTCGGCGGCAACGGTCTCGGCAGCACCCTCAAGGTAGGCGCCAGCGAGTACCGCATCGTGGGCGTGCTGGAAGGCCGCTCCAAACCCGCCTCTCAGTACGAGGGCGGCAACGACGACATTGTTCTCGTTCCCTATACCACCCTGATGAGCGTCAACAACACCAGCAGTGTCAGCCAGTACTATGTGGTCCTGCAGGACGCGGACCACTCGGATGAGGCACAGGAGTTTTTGCAGTCGCGGCTCAAGAAGCTGGTCAGCAAGGACGACTATGTCTACGTCATGAGCCTGAGTGCAGCCATGAAGCAGATGTCCTCCATGATCAACGTCATGGTGGGCGTCCTGACGGCCATTGCAGGCATCTCGCTGCTGGTCGGCGGCATCGGCATCATGAACATCATGCTGGTGTCCGTCACCGAACGCACCCGTGAGATCGGTATCCGCAAGGCACTGGGCGCACAGGAGAGCACCATCCTGACCCAGTTCGTCGTGGAGGCCGGCGTCACGTCGGCGCTGGGCGGCTGCCTCGGCATCGTGCTGGGCTACGTCGTGTCGGCCATTATCAACCAGATCCTTCCGTATATCCTGACGGATATTACCCTGAATGTCACCCCCTCGGCGGACGCAGCAGCCATCGCCGTGGGCATCTCCTGCGGCATCGGTGTCCTGTTCGGCTTCCTGCCGGCCCGCCGTGCCGCCAGCCTGAACCCCATCGAAGCGCTCAGATATGATTAAGGAGTTTACCATGAAAAAACGATTCCTCGCATTCCTGCTGGCTGTCTGCGTGGCTGTTTCCATGCTGGTGCTGCCCGCTTCTGCGGTCGGCTCCAACGCGGCAGTCCAGACGGCGACGGCACTGGGCGGTCTGACCGCCGAGCAGGCCGGTTCTCTGGGTGCGCCCCTCACTCGTGGGCAGGCGGCCCGCCTCCTCACCGCATTCTCTGCTTACCGCGATACCACCACGGCACAGGGCCGCACCGGCCGCCTCTACAGCGATGTAGACAGCGACTCTCCCTATGCGGTCTACATCCGCACTGCCGTCCAGAACGGCTGGATGACCGGCTACTCCGACGGCAGCTTCCGTCCGGACAACACCGTCACGCTGGAAGAAGCCTGCACCATGGCGCTGCGCCTGCTGGGCTATGATGTGGCAAAGCTGGGTGGTACCTTCCCCACAGCTCAGCTCAGCAAGGCCAGCGCGCTGGGCCTGCGCAATGAGATCAATGCCCGTCAGGGCGAGACTCTGACCCTCGAGCAGGGTACCATGCTCTTCTACAACGCCCTCACCGCTATGAACGGCAGCGGTCAGGTCTACGCTTCCACCCTTGGCTTTGCCGTGAGCAACGGCCAGGTGGACATCTCTTCTGTCCTGCTGGACAACGTCAAGGGTCCCTTTGTGGCAGATGCTTCCACCGTCCTGCCTTTCGCCCCGGCGGCCATCTACCGCAACGACGAAGTCACCACCTCAGCGGCCCTCTCTCCCTATGATGTCTATTATTATAACGAGAGCGCCCGCACCGTCTGGCTCTACAACAAGCGCGCCGCAGGCCGCGTGACGGCTGTCTCGCCCTCGGCCAGCGCTCCGACCTCTGTGACCGTGGCCGGCGTCACCTACGCTATCGCTTCGCCCTCTGTGGCCTACCAGCTGTCCTCCCTGTCCGGCGGCGGCGTGGGTCAGGTGGTCACTCTGCTGCTGGGCATGAATGATGCAGCTGTCTCCGTCCTCACCGGCGACGCGGCAGACGCTGTGTTCTACGGCGTGGTCCAGTCCTCATCCCGCACCCTCGTGGAGACGAACAGCGCTGAGGTGCAGCAGGCTGTCTCGGTCATGTGTACCGACGGCACCGCCCGCACCGTCAATGTGGACAATAAGCTCAATTTCCCGGCCGGCAAGCTGGTGGAGATCAGCGTGGACGGTGACGGCGAAAGCGTCCAGTCCATCTCGTCCCGCTCGACCAGCGGCACCGTCAGCGCCGACGGCACCGCGCTGGGCGACACCCCGTTTGCAGACAACGTGCAGATCATTGATACGACGTCGGAGGGTGTGGCTGGGGCAGTTCGCCCCAGCCGCCTATCGGGGGTAACTCTGAGTGAAAGCGACGTCCGCTACTACACCACCAATTCCGCAGGCCAGATCGACCGGGTCATCCTCGACGATGTGACCGGTGACCTGTGGGAGTACGCTGCGCTGGATTCTGTCCGCCGCCTGACGGACGAAGCCGCCAAGAAGATTGACAAAAAAATCAGCGACAAGGCACAGGACGCCGCAAGAGAGGCCGCAGGCCTCCCCGCTGCGACCACCACCAAGGTGGACAAGACCGATGAGGAGACCTTCCAGGATGTGAAGAACATCCTTGTCCCCAGCACCAGCGATGTGCTCTACGGCCTCATCGACGGCAGTGTCGTCAGCTCTACCTGGAACACCCTTACCGGCAAGACGGACCAGCTGTTCAGCTATGTGCTCCGCCGTACCGGCGACAGCGTGGGCGGTACGCTGGGCGACTTCCTCAACTATCTGGGCGAGGGTGCGACCTACGTCTGCTACTCCGGCGGCAAACAGGTGGCCTACAGCACCGCCACCAAGTACCCCGTTATCGCAGGCGGCATCGCCATCGGCCGCTCTGCTGACGGCAAGGCCATCAACCGGATGCTCCAGCTCTCGCCGGTAGTCATCGATAAGCTGGGCGCAGCTTCGGTCATGAGCGGCGACAAGCGCTATGAGACCGCCGACGATATGCAGGTGTATCTGTGGTCGAACGGCCAGTATTTCGCGACCTCGCTGCCCAAGATCAACACCGAGGATTATAAGCTCATCGGCTGGTACGACAACTTCGGCTGCTCCGGCGGCAGGAAGATCCGTATCCTTGTGGCCGTCAAGACGAACTGAGCCTGAAATTTTCCAATCACAGAACAGCAGCCTCGCGGAAGATGAAGCGGGGCTGCTGTTTTATTCTCCTATTTGCCACACGCCCTATTTCGTGTTACAATAAAAACTAGAAAAATTGCGGAAAAAGGAGGTGCGGCAATGATACGCATTGCTCTGGTCGAGGACGAGGCAGAGGTGCGGGCGCAGCTTCAGGGCTATGTGCAGCGGCACACCCGGCAGTACGGCACCGAGTTCGCGGTGACGGAGTTCGCTGACGGCATGGAGCTGCTGGATGATTACCGCCCGGTGTACGACATCCTGTTTCTGGACGTGGAGATGAAGCATCTGGACGGCATGGAGACGGCCCGGCGAGTGCGGGAGCTGGACAAGGATGTTATCATTGTTTTCATCACGAATATGGCGCAGTACGCCATCGGCGGGTACGCCGTGGGCGCACTGGACTATGTGCTCAAGCCGGTGCCTTATTTTGCGTTTTCGCAGCAGCTGCGCAAGGCCGAAGAACAGCTGCGCCGCCGCGCACGGCATTATCTGGCCCTGCCGGTGGAGGGCGGGATGCGGCGGCTGGATTCGTCCCTCATCTATTATCTGGAAAGCGAGGGACACCGCGTCCATTTTTATACCGAAGAGGGCGATTTCGTGGCGGCAGGCACCCTGAAAGCCTTTGAGGAAAAGCTGGCCGAGCGGCCCTTTGCCCGCTGCAACAGCGGCTACCTTGTCAATCTGGCACAGGTGAAGAGCGTGCAGCAGGGGATGGTGCAGGTGGGACCCTACGAATTGCAGGTCAGCCGCCCCCGGCGGAAAGCCTTCCTCGCGGCGCTGGCCGACCACATCGGGGGTGAGGGTGCATGACGGCACTGCCCAACATCCCGCGCCTGTATACGGCGCTGGCCGAGTGTCTGGCCGTGGGCATCTACGCCCTGCCGCTGGGCATCCGCTTCGGCAAAACGGCCACCATCGCTGCCAGTGCGGCATGGGCGCTGGCCCTGAGTGCTTTTTTGCAGGCCACGGGCAGAGTTCCGCTGGCGTGGTGGATCCCCTGCATGGCGGCAGCTGTGGGGATACAGTATTTATACCTCTGGGTCACCCGCACCATCTCCCTGCTGGAAGCGGGCTATGTCTGCGCCCGGGCCTTCGTTCTGGCAGAGCTGGCGGCCAGCGCCGAGTGGCAGCTGCACTGCTTCCTCTGGCCTCAGCGCAGCGGGGCCGACGGCCTGTCACTGCTGCTTCTGGTGGTGGTCTATGGCGGCGTTTTCGGCTGCATCTGGGTGCTGGAGCATAAGCACAAAAGTCCCAAGGGCCATATCGTCATCAGCGGAAAAGCGGGCCTCGTGGCCGTCGTCATGGCGGCGATGGTCTTCGCGGTGAGCAACCTGCTGTTCTTGGGTGACCGCGAGGTGGATATGAGCGTCTACTACATCCGCACGCTGGTGGACATCTGCGGCGTGCTCATCCTGACGGTTCAGCACGAGCAGCTGCGGGAGGCGGCGCTCCACAGTGAGCTTGCCGCCATGGACGAGGTGCTCCACCGCCAGTACGAGCAGTACAAGCGGAGCAAAGAGGGCATCCGGCTCATCAACAGCCGCTATCACGAGCTGAAGATTCAAATCGCGGACATCCGCGCCGAGCGCGACCGGGCCAAGCAGGACGCGGCTCTGGCCCGGATGGAGAGCGGCATCCGGCAGTATGAAGCCGAGAACAAGACTGGCAACCCGGTATTGGATACCCTATTGACCGCCAAAAGCATGGACTGCCAGCAGCGCGGCATCAACATGACCAGCGTGGCCGACGGCAGCCAGCTGGGCTTTCTGAGCACGCGGGAGCTGTGTACCCTCGTAGGCGCGCCGCTGGACAACGCCATCGAGAGCGTGCTGGCCGAGCCTGACCCCGAAAAGCGTCTGCTGCGGGTGGCCATCTATAACCAGAGCGGCTGCGTGATGCTCCGCTTCGAGAACTACTGCGCCCAGCCTGTGGAGCTGGGCGCGGACGGTCTGCCCGTCCACAACGCCCACGGCGGCTATGACTTACAGGGCGTGCGTGCGGCCGCCCAGCACCACGACGGCACCATGACTCTTCATTGGGCCGACGGCTGGTTCACCCTGCGGATCCTGCTGCCTGTCCCATCGTGAGAAACGTCTCTGTCATCGCACAGCGATGACAGAGACGTTTTGCTATTCTGCACAATAAAACTGTTCTCGAAATTGTGGATTAGCACAATAAAATTTGAAACCAAATTGAAACTTCTGCAAAATATGCCTCCAAAATGACAGATTGTGAAGATGTTTGTGAATTTTCTTTGAATCCATTTATAATAGTGGCAATGCTCCGGGAGCTGTACCCGGAAAATATGGATTCAGAATAAGGAGGAAGAAAATTATGTTGTCCATCAATATGGATGATGTAATGCAGGTAGTTTCGAATATTCAGAACTATCTGATTGCATTCGGCGTCGTCCTCGTACTCGCGCTCCTCGTGATGTTCGCGGTGCGGAAGATGCCCAAAGCGAAAAAGAAGATGATTCGTGCGCAGTCCGGCCTCGCCATTCTGCTGGCGCTGGCGATTGTCGTCAACCTCATCTGCACCGGCCCCATGTCCACCATGCTGGATCTGGTCTCCGGCGAAGGTTCCATCAGTGAGGAGACTTCCGCAGAGGCCACCGAGCTGGTCAATGAGATCACCCAGGAAGGCATCGTTCTGGCTCAGAACGACGACAACATCCTGCCTGTGGCTTCCGGTTCCAAGCTGAACGTCTTCGGCTGGGCTTCCACCAGCCCCTGCTACGGCGGCACCGGTTCCGGCGCTCTGAACGACGCTTACCCTGTCACCGACCTGCTCACCGGTCTGCATGATGCAGGCATCGAGACCAACGACGAGCTGAGCAAGTTCTACACCGATTACTGCTCCACCCGCCCCAGCGTCGGCATGGCACAGCAGGACTGGACCCTGCCCGAGCCGAATGTCAGCCTGTACACCGACGAGATGATGGCAAACGCCAAGGCATACTCTGACACCGCCATGGTCGTCATCACCCGCGTCGGCGGTGAGGGCGCAGACCTTCCCACCGATATGTCTGCTGTCGTGGACGGCAGCTGGGTCCGCCGTGTGGCAGATTACCGTGGTTCTCAGCGCGGCGCCGGCTACTACAACGGCACTTACGATGACAGCCTGAACGAGGGCAATGACTGGGATAAGGGCGACCACTTCCTGCAGCTGTCCAACCGCGAGGAAGAGCTCATCGACCTCGTCACTTCCAACTTCGACAACGTCGTCGTCGTTTACAACGGCGCAAACGCTTTCGAGATGGACTGGGTCAAGAACTACCCCCAGATCAAGGGCGTCCTGCTCTGCCCTGGCACCGGCCAGTCCGGCTTTGAGGGCTTTGGCCGCGTGGTCGCCGGTGAGGTCAATCCCTCCGGCCGTACCGCTGACACCTATGCTGCTGACCTGACCGCTTCTCCGTGGTGGAACAACTTCGGTGACTTCAAGTACACCAACGCCACCGAGCTGGATTCCGATTCCAGCTTCTTCGACCCCGCAGGCGCTACTGCATCCTTCGTCAACTACGCTGAGGGCATCTATGTCGGCTACAAGTTCTATGAGACTGCTGCCGATGAAGGCCTCATCGACTACGACAAGGAAGTTGTCTATCCCTTTGGCTACGGCCTGAGCTACACCACCTTCACCCAGAAGATGAGCGACATCACCAGCGACGGCAGCAGCCTGAAGTTCTCTGTCACCGTCACCAATACCGGCTCTGCTGCCGGCAAGGATGTCGTGGAGATCTATAATGATCCTCCGTACACCAACGGCGGCATTGAGAAGGCCTCCGCAAACCTGCTGGACTTCGCCAAGACCAGCGAGCTTGCCCCCGGCGAGAGCGAGACCATCGACTTCACCATCCCGGTCGAGGATCTGGCTTCCTACGATTACAAGAACAACGGCTGCTATGTGCTGGAGGCTGGCGGTTACATCATCAGCACCAACTCTGACTCCCACAATGTTCTGGATTCCAAGACCTACACTGTTGCTTCCGACATCGTTTACAACGAGTCCAACAAGCGCGAGAGCGACGCTGTTGCAGCGACCAATCAGTTCGATTTCGCAGAGGGCGAGATCACCTATCTGTCCCGTGCGGACGGTTTTGCAAACTATGCTGAGGCCACTGCCGCTCCTGCTGATTACAACATGAGCGATGAGGTCAAGGCTGTCTTCGACAACGCACACACCTACACTGAGGTCAACTACGAGAAGGACGATGACCCCAACGCAGAGGACATCACCACCGGCGCAAAGAACGGCCTCAAGCTGGCTGACCTGCGCGGCGTGGATTACAACGATTCCAAGTGGGATGACCTGCTGGATGAGATGAGCATCGACGACCTGCAGCAGACCATCGGCTTCGGCGGCTATCAGACTGCAGCTGTGGACAGCATCGGCAAGGTGCGCACCAACGACTGTGACGGCCCTGCGTCCATCAACAACAACTTCACCGGCGTCGGCTCTGTCGGTTTCCCGGCTGCTACCCTCATCGGCATGACTTGGAGCAAAGATCTGGCACACGACTTCGGCGACAGCATCGGCAAGATGGCCAACGAGATGAACACGTCCGGCTGGTATGGCCCGGCAATGAACATCCACCGCACCGCTTTTGCAGGCCGTAACTTCGAGTACTACTCGGAGGACGGTGTCCTGTCCGGTGCTATGGCCGCAAACGCCATCGCAGGCGCACAGGAGCACGGCGTCTACGCTTACATGAAGCACTTCGCCCTGAACGATCAGGAAGGCAACCGTACTTCTATGCTGGCTACCTGGTCCAACGAGCAGGCTATCCGCGAGATCTACCTCAAGCCCTTCGAGATGTCTGTCAAGGATGCTGACTGCCACGCTGTCATGTCTTCCTTCAACTACATCGGCAGCCGCTGGGCTGGCGGCTGCAAGGAGCTGCTGCAGAACGTCCTGCGCGGTGAGTGGGGCTTCCTCGGCTTCGTCGAGACCGACTACTTCGGTGTCTACGGCTACATGACCGCTGATCAGGGCGTCCGCAACGGCAGCGATCTGATGCTCTGCACCACCGGCAATGACTTCAACAAGATGACTGTTCTGACCAACAGCAGCAAGCAGGCAATGCGCACCTCTGCCAAGAACATCCTCTACACTGTGGTCAACAGCCGCGCTTATGAGGCTGAGAACCTGAACCCCGGCATGGCAAAGTGGAAGGTCATCATGATCGGTGCTGACGTCGTGGCCGCGCTGCTCATCGTTGGCCTGGAGTACACCGCCATCAAGAACTACAAGAAGCGCAAGGAAGAGGAAGAAGAAGTCTAAACCGGACCCTCTCTCCATGCAGCACCTGAACTGAACCAACGGCAAAGGCCCGCTGCACCAGACAGCGGGCCTTTGCCCTGCTCAGGATAAAATGAGGAAAATGCGATGAAGCATACCGACATCATCCAGAAACTGAACTTAGAGCAAAAATGCGCTCTGCTCTCGGGCGAGACTGTCTTTACCACCCGCGCTCTGCCGGGCAAGGGCATCCCGGCCATCACCCTTTCGGACGGCCCCAACGGTGTCCGCAAGCAGGCCGGCGCCGCCGACCATCTGGGCCTCAACCCCAGCGTTCCGGCAACCTGTTTCCCGACCTCTTCCGCCACTGCGTGCAGCTGGGATGAGAAGCTGGGCGAAGCCGTGGGCGAGGCACTGGGCGAGGAAGCCGCTGCACAGGAAGTGGCTGTCCTGCTCGGCCCTGGCCTGAACATCCAGCGCAGCCCCCTTTGCGGCCGCGACTTCGAGTATTTCTCGGAAGACCCCATCCTCGCGGGCAGGATGGCCGCTGCCTATGTGCGCGGCATCCAGAAAAACGGCATCTCTGCCTGCCCCAAGCACTTTGCGGTCAACAGTCAGGAGTTGCGCCGCATGGCCAGCGACTCGGTGCTCGATGAGCGCACCCTGCGGGAGCTGTATCTGACCGGTTTCGAGATCGTGGTGAAAGAGGCAAAGCCCAAGACCATCATGACCTCCTACAACCTCATCAACGGCACCTATGCCAACGAGAATGCCCACCTGCTGCAGGACATTCTGCGGAAGGACTGGGGCTTCGACGGGGCCGTCGTCACCGACTGGGGCGGCTCCAATGACCACGCCCTCGGCGTGAAGAACGGCTCCACCCTCGAAATGCCCTGTCCCGGCGGCGACTCCATCCGGGAGCTGATGAAGGCCGTACAGGACGGCAAAATTTCCGAGGCCGACGTGGACGCCCGCCTCGACGAGATGCTGGAACTGGTGTTCTCCACCCACGCTGCGGTGGAAAAAGCGCCCCGCACCTTCGACGCTGCCGCGCACCATAAGCTTGCCCGCCGCGCGGCCGCAGAGAGCATCGTCCTGCTCAGGAACGAGGGCGGCATCCTGCCGCTCAAGCCCAATGAGAAGCTGGCCGTCATCGGCGACTTTGCCGAGACGCCCCGCTATCAGGGCGCAGGCTCCAGCGCCGTCAACGCCCTGCAGGTGGACACCCTGCTGGACAGCATCAAGGCCGACGGCAGCGGCATCACCTTCGTGGGCTATGCCTCCGGTTTCGAGCGTCAGGGTGCAGCTGACGCCGAGAAGCTGGAAGAGGCTGTGGCCCTCGCAAAGAAGGCGGACACCGTTCTGCTCTGCCTCGGCCTCGATGAGCTGCGAGAGAGCGAAGGCCTCGACCGCGCCGACATGAAGCTGGCCGAGAATCAGCAGCAACTTCTGGCCGCTGTGGCTGCCGTCAACCCGAACGTCGTCGTTCTGCTGAGCGCCGGTGCACCGATAGAGACGCCGTGGGTCGGCCAGTGCAGGGCACTGGTCTACGGCGCACTGGGCGGACAGGCAGGTGCAGGCGCGGCCGCAGACATCCTCACCGGCAAGCTCTGCCCCTGCGGCAAGCTGTCCCAGACCTGGGCGCAGGCTTACGACGACACCCCCGCCAAGGCGAACTTCGGCGGTGAGGGCCGGAACGTGGAGTACCGCGAGGGCCTGTATGTGGGCTACCGGTACTATCAGACCGCCGGTGTGCCGGTGGCGTTCCCCTTCGGCTACGGCCTGAGCTACACCACCTTCGAGTACAGTGATTTGAAGGCAGACGAGAAGGGTGTGACCCTCACCGTCACCAACACTGGCAGCTGTGCCGGCGCCGAGATCGTCCAGCTCTACGTCGCAAAGCAGGACGCAAAAATCTTCCGTCCGGTGCAGGAGCTGAAGGGCTTTGCAAAGGTCTTCCTCGCCCCCGGCGAGAGCAGGGCGGTGAGCATCGCTCTGGACGACAAGGCGTTCCGCTACTGGAACGTCAAGACTGACCGCTGGGAAGTCGAAGGCGGAAGCTATCAGCTCCGCGTGGGTGCATCCAGCGCAGACATCCGCCTGACGGCGGAAGTCTCCGTCAAGGGGACCAACGCTCCCGACCCCTACGAAGGTCTCGACCTGCTCCACTACGTCTCCGGTCAGATCACCTATGTGACCGACGCCGAGTTCGAGGCTCTGCTGGGCCACCCTGTGCCGGAGGATGTCGTCCGCATCGACCGGAACATGACGCTGGGCGAGATGGACCATGGCCGCAGTCCGCTGGGCTGGGTGGCACAGAAGGTGCTGCGCTACCGTCTGGACAGCAGCTTTGCAAAAGGCACCCCCGACCTGAACACCGTGTTCCAGTATAATATGCCGCTGCGCGCGCTGGCCAAGATGACCAACGGCATGGTGAGCATGGGCATGGTAGACGGCCTCGTCTGGGAGCTGAAAGGCTTCTGGCTCGTGGGCATCCTTCGGGTCAGCTATGAGTTCGTCAAGAATCTCATCCTGAACAGCCAGATGGAAAACCGGCTCAAAAACAGCTGAAAGGAATAAGGTCATGAATTTCTGGAATAACTTTGCCGCAAAGCATCCGGCTGCGGCCAAATGGGTGCGGGAGGGCGGACTGTTCGTCATCGTGTCCAACCTCATCACCGTGTTCAAATATCTGCTTCTGCAGTTCCTGCCCAAGGCGTTTGCAAGCCTGCCGGTGGTGGACTTCGGCTGGCCGGGCATCGACATCACCCTGTTCGGCGAGACCTTCAAGTGGAACATCCTCGGCTACGACGCCGCCCACGGCGGCCTGCCCTACTTCTGCGCCTACATGGTGGCCATGGTCATCGGCGAGTGCATCAATTTTCCCATCCAGCGCAACTTTGTCTTCCGCAGCAAGGGCAACCTCGCCAAGCAGATCGGCTGGTATCTGCTGGCCTTCTGCCTCATCACCTGCATCGTCAACTCCATCAACTGCATCTGGGTGGCTGTGGCCGGTCTGCTGGTGCCTGATTTCATCTACAACATCGGCACCACGGTGCTCAACGGCGGCATTTCGATGGTCATCTTCTTCTTCGTGAACAAGATCATCTTCCCCGAAGGCGAAGCCGCAAAATAATCTGTCATCTTCTTTATTTTCATCATTTTCTTCATCCGAGCCAACAGGCCGTCCTCTTCCAGAGGACGGCCTGTTGGCATATTGAGTGGTTTTGGACGCTGCAAAGGACGAAATTTCGGTCATAGGGTAAGAATCTGCCCAAGGGTCTTGCACTTTGATGCTTTACTGTGGTAAAATCATGCCATGCTTTTATCATAGAGGAAAAAGCACCAAAGGGGGAACGTGTATGAGTGAGATCTGTATCATCGTCACCATCGTCGTCTATCTTGCGGCCATGCTGCTGGTGGGTTTCGCCTATAGCAAGACCAACAACGACAGCGCCGACTTCTACCTCGGCGGCCGGAAGATGGGGCCGCTGGTCACGGCCATGAGCGCCGAGGCCAGCGATATGTCCAGCTGGCTGCTGATGGGGATGCCGGGTCTGGCCTATCTGACAGGCATTGCCTCGCCGGGCTGGACGGCCATCGGCCTTGCGCTGGGTACCTGGCTCAACTGGCTCATCGTGGCCCGGCGGCTCCGCCGCTATTCGGCCAACCTCGACGCCATCACGGTACCGCAGTTCTTGTCGCTTCGCTTCCATGACCAGCGCAACCTGCTGAACGCTCTGGGCGCGGTCATCATCATCGTCTTTTTCGTGCCGTATACGGCCTCGGGCTTTGCGGCCTGCGGCAAGCTGTTCCACAGCCTCTTCGGCGTAGATTACATGGCAGCAATGCTGGTGTCGGCCCTCGTCATCGTGGGCTATACCATTCTGGGCGGCTTCCGCGCCGTCACCACCACCGACCTTATCCAGTCGATGGTCATGTCGCTGGCCCTCATCGCGGTGCTGGGCTACGGCATCGTTGTGGCAGGCGGCTGGGGTGCTGTGGTGGAGAACGCCCAGAGCCTTTCCGGCTACCTGACCATGACGGCCAGCCACGACGCTGTGACCGGCGGGGCCACGTCCTACAGCCTGCTGGACATCGTCTCCACCATGGCGTGGGGCCTCGGCTACTTCGGTATGCCCCACATCCTGCTCCGCTTCATGGCCATCGAGGACGAGAAGAAGCTGGTGCTCAGCCGCCGCATTGCCACCGTCTGGGTGGTCATCGCCATGGCGGCGTCCATCGTCATCGGCATGGTGGGCCTCGGCATGACCAGGGTTGGTGCGCTGGAATTCCTCAGCGGCTCGTCCAGTGAGACCCTTATCGTCCGCATCGCCAGCCTCATCAGCCAGCACGGTGTGCTGGCGGCAGTCCTCGCCGGACTCATCCTTGCAGGCATCCTGGCGGCTACGATGTCCACGGCGGACAGCCAGATGCTGGCCGCTGCGTCCAGCGTGTCCCAGAACATTTTGCAGGAGTTCGGCCACCTCAAACTGAGCGAGAAGCAGAGCCTCTTCGCAGCCCGCCTGACCATCATCTGTGTCAGCGTGGTGGGCGTGGTGCTGGCCCGCGACCCGGATTCCAGCGTTTTTGGCATCGTCAGCTTTGCGTGGGCCGGTTTCGGCGGCTCCTTCGGCGCTGTCGTCCTCTGCGCCCTGTTCTGGAAGCGCTGCAACTGGCAGGGCGCGCTGGCCGGTATGCTCTGCGGCGGCCTGATGGTCTTCGTCTGGAAGTACATTGTCAGCCCGCTGGGCGGCGTCTTCGGCATCTATGAGCTTCTGCCCGCCTTCCTCGTCTCGCTGGCCGTCTGCGTGGTGGTCAGCCTCGTGACCCCGGCTCCCACGGAGGATATTCTGGCCGAGTTCGACGCGGCAAAATAACCGGTAAAAACAAGAGGAGGGCCTGTGCTGAAACCCGGCACAGGCTCTCCTTTTATGCTTGTGTGACGCTTCCGTGTTCCACCCGGTATACCTTGTCAAACTGTTTCATGAACGCCCCCGAGACGTCGTGGGTGATGGCGACCACCATGCAGGGGAGAGCGAGGAGCTTTTCCATGACCTGACCGCTGGTGTCGGGGTCGAGGCTGGCAGTAATTTCATCGGCAATGATGAGGTCATACCGGCGGAGCACCAGCCGTGCGATGCCGATGCGCTGGCGCTGCCCGCCGGAGAGGTTCTTGCCGTTCTCGCTGATGAGGGTGTCGAGGCCGTCGGGCAGGGTGCTTACCCAGTCGGAAAGGCCCGCCGTCTCCACGGCGTGGGTCAGCTGCTCTTCGGGGAAATCCTCACCCAGGCAGATGTTGCTGCGGAGGGTGTCGTTGAAGAGATAGGTGGTCTGGGCGATGTAGCCCACCCGCTGGTAGAGGCTCTGACGGTCGATGCCGCGCAACTGCTGGCCGTTGAAGAGGATGCTGCCGGTATAGTCTGGGTAGTACTGGAACAGCAGCTTTGCCAGTGTAGACTTGCCGCAGCCGCTCTCGCCCACGAGAACGGCCTTTTCCTGCCCGGAAACGGTCAGCCGGACACCGCTCAGCACCGGCGCGGCAGCACCCGGATAAGTAAAGCCGGTGTCTTGGCACTCGATGTGCTCAAGCCTGCCGATGGGCTGACCTTTGGGCGTTTCTTCCGGGCCGGACATGGCGTCTTCTAACCGCTGGCGGATACCTTTGGAGGACCTGACCTTGGCCCAGCACTGAGCGATCTGGCTGCAGGGCGTGATGACGAAATTCGCCATGCTGGCGGCGGTGGAGACGGTGCCGATCGTCAGACGGCCATCAAAGGCGAGGAACAGGCCCACCAGCATGACGATGGGGAAGATGAGGTTGCTGATGAGAGAGGTATTGACCACCATTGCATTGAGGCTCTGCTGATAGCCCAGCTCGCTGGTGCGGGCCTGCCGAGCCGCGTCCCGGTGGCGGGCGGCGTAGGCGTCCTCCCGCAGAAAGCCCCGGATGACCTCAAACCCGCCCAGAAGCTCTTTGAGCTGTTGGGTGTAGACCGCCATCTGGAGCGAGAAGGCGTCGCGGGCGGCTTTGAGCCGCTCGTTCATCTTGCGGGGCAGCACCAGCGGCGGCACGGTCACGAGCAAAATCGCCGCCAGCATCACCGGGCTGATGTAGAGGTACATTCCCAGAGCGCAGAGCATGATGCCGCCCCAGAACACGATATTGAAGATGGACATATAATAGTCGTCGTAGAGGGTGCGCAGGTCGGTAGTCAGCAGGGAGAGATAGGCTGCGTCGCCCTCCCGCTGATATTGGGACACCGGGCGGCGCAGCACCCGCTCCATGACCTGTCCCCGTACCTGCTCCACGGCACCGCAGGCGAGTTTTGTAAAGGAGCGGCGGCTCAGCCGTTCGAAAAACCAGCTGGTGAAGGTGATGAGGAACACCAGCCCCATATAGCCCAGCGCCTCCTGCTTGCTCTTGGAGTCGATGAGCCACTTGAGCTGGAAGCTTTTCAGCGGCGCGAAAAAGGATACCACCGCCGTAAAGAGCACAAAGACGATGAGCTTCGCCCAGTGGTGCTTGAAGTAGTCGTTGACTGTCTGATTATTCATAAGCAATACCCCTTATATGTCCCGAAAGGCTTCCTGCCGCGGTGCAGAATTTGGACTAAGTATAACATGGTTCCGCAAAAAAAAAATAGGTTTCGCCATTTTTTCGGGACATAAAAATCCCCCTGCCCGGTGTGGACAGGGGGATAAAAGCTCTTTATGTAAGAGGTGCTGTCAGCTTACAGCTGGGGGCCGGCGGAGACCAGAGCCTTGCCGTGCTCGTTGCCCTCGTACTTTGCGAAGTTCTTGATGAAGCGGCCAGCCAGATCCTTGGCCTTCTCTTCCCACTGAGCGGCATCTGCGTAGGTGTCGCGGGGGTCGAGGATAGCGGGGTCAACGCCGGGCAGAGCAGTGGGGACCTCGAAATCGAAGTAGGGGATCTTCTTGGTGGGAGCCTCGTTGATGGCACCGCTCAGGATAGCGTCGATGATGCCGCGGGTATCCTTGATGGAGATGCGCTTGCCGGTGCCGTTCCAGCCGGTGTTGACCAGATAAGCCTTGGCGCCGCTCTTCTGCATCTTCTTGACCAGCTCCTCAGCGTACTTGGTGGGGTGCAGCTCCAGGAAGGCCTGACCGAAGCAGGCGGAGAAGGTGGGGGTGGGCTCGGTGATGCCGCGCTCGGTGCCGGCCAGCTTTGCGGTAAAGCCGGACAGGAAGTAGTACTGGGTCTGCTCCGGGGTCAGGATGGAGACCGGGGGCAGGACGCCGAATGCATCAGCAGACAGGAAGATGACATTCTTGGCTGCGGGTGCAGAAGAGATGGGGCGGACGATGTTCTGGATGTGGTCGATGGGGTAGGAGACGCGGGTGTTCTCGGTCACGCTCTTGTCGGCGAAATCGATGTGGCCCTCAGCGTCCAGAGTGACGTTCTCCAGCAGAGCGTTGCGCTTGATGGCGTTGTAGATGTCGGGCTCAGAGTCCTTGTCCAGGTTGATGACCTTTGCGTAGCAGCCGCCCTCGAAGTTGAAGACGCCGTTGTCGTCCCAGCCGTGCTCGTCATCGCCGATGAGCAGACGCTTCGGGTCGGTGGACAGGGTGGTCTTGCCGGTGCCGGACAGACCGAAGAAGATGGCAGTGTTCTTGCCCTCCTTATCGGTGTTGGCAGAGCAGTGCATGGAAGCGATGCCCTTCAGCGGCAGGAAGTAGTTCATCATGGAGAACATACCCTTCTTCATCTCGCCGCCATACCAGGTGTTGACGATGACCTGCTCCTTGCTGGTGATGTTGAACAGCACAGCAGTCTCAGAGTTCAGGCCCAGCTCCTTGTAGTTCTCGACCTTAGCCTTGGAAGCGTTGTAGACAACGAAATCAGGCTCGAAGTTTGCCAGCTCCTCAGCGGTGGGCTTGATGAACATATTGGTGACGAAATGTGCCTGCCAGGCCACTTCCATGATGAAGCGGACGGCCATGCGGGTGTCCTTGTTGGCGCCGCAGAAAGCATCCACGACGTACAGGCGCTTGTTGGAGAGCTCCTTCTTGGCGATCTCCTTCACAGCTTCCCAGGCTTCCTGAGAAGCGGGGTGGTTGTCGTTCTTGTACTCGTCGCTGGTCCACCACACGGTGTCCTTGGAGTTCTCGTCCATGACGATGAACTTATCCTTGGGGGAGCGGCCGGTGTAGATACCGGTCATGACGTTGACAGCGCCCAGCTCGCTGACCTGGCCCTTCTCGTAGCCTTCCAGTTCGGGCTTGGTCTCCTCCTCGAACAGCTGCTCGTAAGAGGGATTGTACACGATCTCGGTCGTGCCGGTGATACCATACTTGCTCAGATCCAACTTTGCCATGATACTTATACCTCTTCTTTCGTTCAGGTCATCGTCCAGACACCAGCGGTAAGCTGCCCTCAGCCAAAAGGACACCGCAAAAGGACGACGAAAAGAAATACAGATGCGTATTCTCCTGTATATCATTATACATAAATTGGGGCCGAAATCAACCGGCGGGGCGGTTTTCTTCGGGTAAAAGCAACAAATCTTATTAAGAATCTGGGGTATTTGAGACGGTTTCGTAAAAAATCTTGGCCCGTTTGCCTGCACAAATTAAAGATTTTATGCCAAAAACAAATCTTTGATAAAATTTTATCGATTTGGGATACAAGGAGCGGAAATCAGGAGAGAAGAGGCTGCAATTTTGGGCCGCGAAAAAACGTATTATAAGTAGAGACACAAAATATTTGTGGATATTTTGCGATTTATCTGGAAAAAACGCACGACTTATGATATACTGAGCCAGTCTGACCCGCGGCCATGAGCCGCCAGCATGGAGAAACAACGACGATGAAGACGCTTTACATATTTCTTACCCGCTCCGGCACCCTGCTCTCGAACCTCGTGTACAGCCTGACCGGTGCGCAGTACACTCACATCTCCCTCGCCTTCGACGAGGACCTGAGTACCCTCTACAGCTCTACCCGCAAGAATGGTTATACCATGTTCCCCGCAGGTCCCAGCCGGGAGTACCTGAACCGGGGCGTGTTCCTCATGCGGGAGAACATCCCCTGCGCCCTCTACGCGCTGGAAGTGACGGACGAAGCCTACACCCGCGCCAAGCGCCGCACTCAACACATGATGCACCACGGTGAGCTCTACCGCTTCAATTCGCTGGGTCTGCTGCTCTGTTGGATGCATATCCGCTGGCAGCGCCGTCGGCATTACTTCTGCTCCCAGTTCGTCAGTGAGGTGCTCCAGAAGAGCGGTGCGCTGGAGCTGCCAAAGCCCAGCACCCTCATGCACCCCAGCGATTACGCCGAGCTGCCCGAGCTGCGCTGCCTCTACCGCGGTACGCTGGCCGGCCTGCCCCAGCGCCAGAGCATGGAGCTGGGCGAGGTGGAGAGCGTCATGGGCCTTTACCTGAACGTCCTTCTGGGGGCCGTGAAGGGCAGAGCACGTCGGCTGTTCTGATTTTTTCGAAATTTTTGCCGAAAAATTGAAAATGCCTGTTGACAAAGGGGGTGCGCTGTGCTAAAATAATCGAGTCGGGAACAACACCCGATGCAATGGTAGTATGGCCCGTTGGTCAAGCGGTTAAGACAGAGGCCTCTCACGCCTTTAACATCGGTTCGATTCCGGTACGGGTCACCATTTTAGTAGTAAAACGGCTTTGCGCCGTTTTATATAGATGCCTCTTTAGCTCAGTCGGTTAGAGCACCTGACTGTTAATCAGGGTGTCGCCTGTTCGAGTCAGGCAAGAGGCGCCAGTAAAGCGATGGAAGTTTTCCATCGCTTTTTCTTTTTTATCCGTTCCGGTGCGGCTTTTGTTGACAGGGAAAGCGGCGGGGGATATACTTATAAAAAATGAACCTCTCAGGCCGCCTGCGGCGTCCAGCTCTCCGGACAGGAGAGCCCTTGGCAAAACCGAAAACTTACCCTTTTCGCCAGAGCCTCCCCTATTAGGGGAGGTGGCACAGCGTCAGCTGTGACGGAGAGGTTGAGGAAAAATGCGCCTGATGAAAAAGGAGAAAAGTATGAAACAGATCATTCTGACGGGCGACCGCCCGACGGGCCGGCTCCATGTCGGCCACTATGTCGGCTCTCTGAAGGAGCGTGTCCGGCTGCAGAACTCGGGCAAGTTCGACGAGATCTATATCATGATCGCTGACGCACAGGCCCTCACCGACAACGCCGACAATCCGGAGAAGGTGCGCCAGAACGTCCTGCAGGTCGCTCTGGACTATCTGGCCGTGGGCATCGACCCCGCCAAGGCACACATCTTCATCCAGTCCATGGTGCCGGAGCTGACCGAGCTGAGCTTCTATTATATGAACCTCGTCACCGTCTCCCGCCTGCAGCGCAACCCCACCGTCAAGGCCGAGATCCAGCAGAAGAACTTCGAGTCCAGTATCCCGGTGGGCTTCTTCACTTACCCCATCAGCCAGGCTGCGGACATCACCGCCTTCAAGGCCACTACCGTCCCCGCAGGCGAGGACCAGCGCCCTATGATCGAGCAGTGCTGCGAGATCGTCCATAAGTTCAACGCCGTCTACGGTGAGACTCTGGTGGAGCCGGAGATCGTTCTGCCCCAGAACAGCGCCTGCCTGCGCCTGCCCGGCACCGACGGCAAGGCCAAGATGAGCAAGAGCCTCGGCAACTGCATCTACCTCTCCGACGAGCCTGAGGACATCAAGAAGAAGATCATGTCCATGTACACCGACCCGAACCACCTGCGCGTGCAGGACCCCGGCAAGGTGGAGGGCAACCCCGTCTTCGTCTATCTGGATGCATTCAGCCGCCCGGAGCACTTTGCCGAGTTCCTGCCCGAGTACCAGAACCTCGACGAGCTGAAGGCACACTATCAGCGCGGCGGTCTGGGCGACGTGAAGGTGAAGAAGTTCCTGAACAGCGTCATGCAGGCTGAGCTGGAGCCCATCCGCAACCGCCGCAAGGAGTGGGAGCAGCGCCTGCCCGAGGTCGTGGAAATTCTGAAGGAAGGCAGCGCCGTGGCCGAAAAGACCGCCGCCGCCACCCTCGCCGAAGTGCGCAAGTCCATGAAAATCGATTACTTCACGGATGATAATCTGCTGAAATAACAAGACGTAAATAAAAATCCCCTCTGCCAGACGGCGGAGGGGATTTTTTGTATCTTACGTTACAGCTTACAGGCTGCGGTTCTTGATCTCGGAAGTGACCTTTGCGATGAACTCATCCACTTCCATCGTGGTGGTCTCGCCCTTGCGGTCACGGACGGAGACGTTGCCGGCCTCGGCTTCCTTGGCGCCCAGGACCAGCATATAAGGCACGCGGTCCACCTGCTGTGCAGCGCGGATCTTGTAGCCGATCTTCTGGTTGTCGTCGTCCAGAGCCACACGGACACCGGCCTCCACCAGCTTCTCGGTGATGGCCTCGGAATACTCGAGGGTCTTCTCGGAGACGGGCAGAACCTTGACCTGAACAGGAGCCAGCCAGGTGGGGAACTTGCCCTTGGTCTCCTCGATGAGGTAGGCCATGAAGCGGTCGAGAGAACCCAGAATTGCACGGTGCAGGACAACAGGGGTCTTCTCGGTGCCGTCCTTGTCCACATAGGTCAGGTGGAACTTTGCGGGCAGGCAGAAGTCCAGCTGGCAGGTGGACAGGGTGTACTCAGCGCCGACAGCGGGCTTGACGTTGACGTCCAGCTTGGGGCCGTAGAAAGCAGCCTCGCCGATCTCCTCGGTGAAGTGGATGCCCAGCTCAGTCAGGACCTCGCGCAGAGCGTTCTCAGCGTGGTTCCACATCGCGTCGTCGTCGTGATACTTCTTCTTATCGGCGGGGTCACGCAGGGACAGAACGCAGCGGTAGTCGGTGATGTTGAAATCCTTGTAGGTCTCGAAGATGAGGTTGCAGACATCAGCGACTTCGCTCTTGATCTGCTCCGGAGTGCAGAACAGGTGAGCGTCGTTCTGGCAGAAGTGACGGCCGCGCTCGATGCCCTTCAGGGTGCCGGAGGACTCATAGCGGAAGTCGTGTGCGATCTCGCCGATGCGCATGGGCAGGTCGCGGTAGGAGTGGGGACGGTTTGCGTAGATCATCATGTGATGGGGGCAGTTCATCGGGCGCAGGACGTAGCTCTCGCCCTCCATCTCCATGGCGGGGAACATATTCTCGCGGTAGTGATCCCAGTGGCCGGAAGTCTTGTACAGATTCACGGTGCCGATGCAGGGAGTCATGACGTGCAGGTAGCCGCGGGCGCGCTCCTTCTCCTTGATATAGTTCTCCAGCTCCTGCCAGACAGTGTAGCCTGCGGGCAGGAACATGGGCAGACCGCGGCCAACCAGGTCGTCGGTCATGAACAGGCCCATCTCCTTGCCGATCTTGCGGTGGTCGCGCTCACGGGCCTCCTGCTGCTCCTTCTCCCAGGCGTCCAGCTCCTCCTGATTGTGGAAAGCCACGCCGTTGATACGGGTCAGCATCTTGTTCTCTTTGTCGTTCTTCCAGTATGCACCGGACTGCTGGGTGATCTTGAAGGCCTTCAGAGCCTTGGTGTAGGTCAGGTGAGGTCCGATGCACATATCGACGTACTCGCCCTGCTGGAAGAAGCTGAACTCGGTCTCGTCGGCCAGGTCAGCCATGTGCTCGACCTTATAGTTCTCGTGGCGCTCTTCCATCAGCTTGACGGCCTCTGCGCGGGGCAGGATGAAGGGCTTGATGGCCAGATTCTCTTTGGTGATCTTGCGCATCTCCTTCTCGATGTTGGCCAGGTCCTCGTCGGTCAGCTTGGTGTCGCCGAGGTCAACGTCGTAGTAGAAGCCGTTCTCGGTGGCGGGGCCGAAGGCGAAGTCAGCCTCCGGGTAGAGGCGCTTGATGGCCTGAGCCATAACGTGGGCTGCGGTGTGACGGATGACGTGCAGTTCCTGGTCCTGCGGGCACTCGTCCACATGACCGTCCTTATAGATGATCTTCATGGTGTTACTCCTTCTTGACATGAAAAATGCGTTTGGTATAACAAAAAAAGACGCTTCACCCCGCATTTGCTTTACGGGATGAAGCGCCTTTGAAAGATCCAACTGCGTTCCACGGTTCCACCCGAATTGCGTGCTGCTGCACGCCACTCGCTGTGCTGTAACGGGCGCACCCGGCAGAGGTTCTCCTCTGCACTCTGCGGTGGTAGAAGTCCGGCACATGGCAGGCTGCTTGCAGCGCGTCCTTCCGGACGGCAGCCCTCTCTGCGGCATGGAGAACGGGACTTCGGTTTGTCCGCATCATCGTTTTGGGACATTTGATTTTGACGCACCGGCGGCAGAAAACCTGCGCACACTGCGCATCACAGGATGAAACTACAGATGATTGTAGCACGAGAAACGGAAAAAATCAAGGGCTGTGCGCTGGAAAATGAAAGAGGATCAGTGGTGCAGCCGCTTCCCCCAGCTCTCCGTATACTCCGACAGCAGCTTCTCCGTCACAAAGAGCTGACTGCTGTAGAGGCCGTGGGTGCCGGAGAGCATATAACAGACGCCGCAGCCCAGCGCGATCAGCTCCAGCCCCACGCCGCCGAACAGCTCATAGGCCAGCAGGATGGAGGGGATGAGGGTGTTCGTCGCGCCGCAGAACACCGAAACGAGGCCCACGGCGGCGGAGAACCCGGCGGGCAGGCCCAGCAGCGGGCCGAATGCACAGCCGAAGGTCGCACCGATGTAGAAGCTGGGGACGACCTCGCCGCCCTTGAAGCCCGCCGAGAGGGTCAGGGCGGTCAGCAGTATCTTGCAGATAAAGTCCCACGGCAGGGCCTGCCCCTGCTCCACGGCGGCAGTGATGACGCCCATGCCCGCGCCGTTGTAGCGGCCCACGCCCATCAGGTAGGAGAGGGCCACCACGGCAACACCGCCCACGACGGCGCGCACCCAGGGGTTTGGCAGGCGGCGGGGCATCTCGTGCTCCATGGTGTGGAGAAGCCAGCAGAATGTCCGGGCCACCAGCGCACAGGCAACACCCAGCACAGCCACCAGCAGAGTAGAATCAATGGAAAGCGCCGGTGCGGTCAGCTCAAAATGGGTAGGAGAGATGCCGCAGGCCAGCGAGACGCCATAGGCGATGAGGGCAGCGGCGAAGCCGGGGACAAAGGCCACCGAGAACGCGAGGCCCACGTCCTCCACCATGATGCCGAAGAGGGTCGCCGACAGCGGCGTGCCGAACAGTGCCGAGAAGAACGCCGCCATGCCGCAGGCCGTGGCCGTGCGGCGGTCGTGGTCGGAGAAGCGGAAGAGCTTTGCGATGTTGTAGCCGATGCTTCCGCCCATCTGCAAAGCCGCGCCCTCGCGTCCGGCCGAGCCGCCGCAGAGGTGGGTGAGCACCGTGCCAAAGAAGATGGCCGGCACCAGCAGCGGGCTGACGCTCTCGCCGCTGTGGACGGCGCGGATGACGTTGTTCGTCCCCATCCCTTCGCAGCCCGTTATCTTATAAAGTGCCACGATGGCAAGACCTGCCACCGGCAGAAGCCAGAGCAGCCAGATGTGCTCGGCCCGCCACTCGGTGACATGCTCCACGGCCAGGTGGAACGCTGTGCCGACGGCACCGCAGACGAGGCCGGTGGGAACGGCCAACAGCAGCCAGCGGGCCAGGATGGCCGCGACGGCCCGGAAGGAATAAAGCTCCCTTTTCAAAAATTCTTTCATGATAGCACTCCTGTGTTTTTTATATCCTGCCCACAAAGATAGCACGACGGACGGGCGCTGTCAAGAAACGCCAAAGCCCCGCTCCCTTGTGTGAAGGAGCGGGGCTTTGAGCTGTGTTTGGAATTATCAGAAAAAAGGAAAAAGGAGAACAATATATCCACGCCGTCTCGGCGGGATAGCGATGAAATCAGGGGGACGCTTACTCCACGTCCTGCAGGGCGGCAAAGTCCTCTTCGCCGGTGCGGATCTTGACCACGCGGGTCACGTTGTAGACGAAGATCTTGCCGTCGCCGATGTGGCCGGTGTAAAGGGCCTTCTTGGAGGCCTCCACCACGGAATCGACCGAGATCTTGGAGACGATGACCTCGACCTTGATCTTCGGCAGGAGGGTGCTGTCCACAGGCACACCACGGTATTTTTCAGTGGTGCCTTTCTGGATGCCGCAGCCCATGACCTGCGTGACCGTCATGCCGGTGACGCCCAGATCGTTGAGGGCGCTCTTGAGCTGGTCGAACTTGGAAAGCTTTGCAATGATGGACACTTTGTGCATCCCGGTGTCGTAGATGCCGTCGTGGATGACAGCAGGCTCACGCACCACAGGCACAGCGGCGTCCATCTGCTTTGCAGAAGCTTTGGAAGCGTCGTCCTCGCCGAGGTCGGTGTTCTCGTTGGGGACCATGGCGGCAGAGTTTGCATCGGAGATGGCGAAACCGGCGTAAGCGGAAGCCAGACCGTGCTCGTGGATGTCCAGACCGTCGATCTCCACCTCAGCGGGAACGCGGAGACCGATGGCCTTGTCGATGACTTTGAAGATGACGAACATGACGGCCAGAACATAGGCGTCCACCACGATGAGGCCCAGAAGCTGGATGCCCAGCTGGCTCAGACCGCCGCCGTAGAACAGGCCCTTACCGACACCGTTGCCGCCGTCGGAGAAGAGGCCCACGGCAATGGTACCCCAGACGCCGTTTGCAAAGTGGACGGAGACAGCGCCCACGGGGTCATCGATCTTCGCAATGTTATCGAAGAACTCGACGCTCAGCACCACGAGGATGCCGGCGACGAAGCCGATGATGAAAGCACCAAAGGGCGAAACGGTGTCACAGCCTGCGGTGATGGCCACCAGACCAGCCAGAGAGCCGTTGAGCGTCATGGAGACGTCGGGCTTGCCGTAGCGCTTCCAGGTAAAGAGCATGGTCACGCAGGTAGAAACTGCTGCCGCAAGGTTGGTGTTGAAGCAGACCAGACCGGTCAGAGTCATGGTCTCATCGGTGGAAAGGCTCAGGGAAGAGCCGCCGTTGAAGCCGAACCAGCAGAACCAGAGGATGAACACGCCCAGCGCACCGGCGGTCAGGTTGTGGCCGGGGATGGCGTGGGGCTTGCCGTCCTTGTCGTACTTGCCGATGCGGGGACCCAGCAGGGCCGCGCCCAGCATGGCGATGATGCCGCCGACGTTGTGGACTGCTGCAGAACCGGCAAAGTCGTGGAAGCCCATGCTCTGGAGCCAGCCGCCGCCCCACATCCAGTGGCCGCAGATGGGGTAGACCACCAGCGAAATGGCTGCGGAGTAGACGCAGTAGGCTTTGAAGTTGGTGCGCTCGGCCATGGAGCCGGAGACGATGGTGGCTGCCGTTGCGCAGAAGACAGTCTGGAACACGATGTACACCCACAGCGGGATGTCGAGGCCCAGATGAGAATAATCACCCTGAATGAAAGGGTCGAACCCGCCGATGAGAGCGCCGGTGCCGCCGAACATCAGGCCGAAGCCGATGAGCCAGTAGCAGGGCGTGCCGATACAAAAATCCATCATGTTTTTCATGAGGATATTGCCGGTGTTCTTGGCGCGGGTGAAGCCTGCCTCGCAGAGCGCGAAGCCGGCCTGCATGAAGTAGACGAGGAACGCTCCTACGAGCGTCCAACAGGTGTTGACGGAGCTGAACATGACGCAGATACCTCCCCAATGATCTGGCTGCCGGGTGCCAGCCCGGCGGCGCGTACACTCCGGCTGCTGCACCCCTCTATCTGCGCAGCAGCGCGGAAAATCCGGAAAAGGAAGCCCTCTATTTCTCCCTTGGCCGCAGGGGATACACTTCCCCCGGAAACACAAAAGGCGCTGGCGGATCTTTCATCCGTCAGCGCCTTTGCTTTCGATGGCAAGAGTATAAGGCGGTTTGGTCAAAGTGTCAAGAGCTGGATGCTATTTTTGACGTTCTGCACAAACCGGAAAAGATTGGGCAAAGAAAACTTTGGCAGGCATCATTTTTCCCCCTTGTGGTCTGCCCGCATTTCGACATGGAGCAGCAGGCTCATCAGAGCGCGCAGCGCGAAAGTCGCCGCCAGCGGGATGACTGACTCGAGGTTCTGCAGAAGGAAGGTCTTGGCGATCTCTGCCGACATGAGAAATTCCAATGCCGTCGTCAGGCCGGTGCTCATTTCGTGGTGGAAGTCGTACCGGTCGTGGAAAAAGGTCGTCCGCACATAGTGGTAGGTGGCCTTGACAAGGCTCGTCACGATGATGAACAGGCCGATGACCTCCGCCAGCCCCGCGATGAGGGGGACTGCCGATTCCAGAAAGCCCTCCAGCAGGTGGGCGATGTTCTCGTTCAGGTGATACAGGGCCGTCATGCTCTGGTCACCGCTCAAGCCAGCAGGCTCTTGATATAAGCGGCCAGCTCCTCGTCCTTGCAGGAGGCGAAGAACAGCTCGCTGAACTTCTCACCGGCGATGGCACCCTTCAGCAGGTCCTGATCGATGCTCTTGAGGCACTCGATGAGGGGCTTGAAGGTGGCGGCGCGGACGCCGTCGAGGATCTTCTTGTTGCGCTGCTCGGGCTCGACGCGCTCCTTGGGGTAGCCCTGACCGTGGCCGAAGCCGAACAGCTTCTCAAAGCAGTACTCGAGGTTCAGCTCACCGCCCCAGCCGAAGCCCTTAGCGAAAGGCATGGCCACGGCGTTGCCGTCGTTGACGTGGGCGAAGGTGTAGGCGTCCACGGGGTCCTCCACATGGCCGCAGATGACGCCGGGAAAGCTGTTCAGGGCCAGCATGGCGCCCTCGCCGGTGCCGCAGCCGGTGATGACGTAGTCGGCAGCGCCGCTGTTGAGCAGGATGGCGGCGAGGATGCCGCACTGCACATAGGTCAGCTGTGCGGCGTCATCGGCAGCGTACATGCCGTAGTTGACCACCTCGTGGCCCATCGGCTCTACGACCTTCTTCAGAGCGGCCTCGATGATGCCGTTCTTTGCGGCCTGACTGTTCTCGTTGATAAGTGCGATCTTCATGGGAAAGTCCTCCTGTTTTTATTATTATGACCAGTGTAGCAGATTCCGGAAAAAAAGTCGATATGGGAAACAAAAGAGCGCCGTGCCCGGCACCCGGAAGGCAGCGGACACGGCGCAAAAAATGCCGGATATGGAAAAACTTACTGCGGCTGCTTGCCGATGTAAGCCAGGATGCCGCCGTCAACGTACAGGATGAGGCCGTTGACGAAGTCGGAAGCGGCAGAAGCCAGGAAGACAGCGGGTCCGCCCAGATCCTCAGCCTCGCCCCAGCGGCCTGCGGGGGTCTTGGCGACGATGAAGCTGTCGAAGGGATGACGGCTGCCGTCGGGCTGACGCTCGCGCAGAGGTGCGGTCTGCGGGGTAGCGATGTAGCCGGGTCCGATGCCGTTGCACTGGATGTTGTACTCGCCGTACTCGGAGGCGATGTTCTTGGTCAGCATCTTCAGGCCGCCCTTGGCAGCAGCGTAGGCGGAGACGGTCTCACGGCCAAGCTCGCTCATCATGGAGCAGATGTTGATGATCTTGCCGCCGCCCTGAGCGATCATGTCGGGGATGACAGCCTTGGCGACGATGAACGGAGCGTTCAGGTCAACATCGATGACCTGACGGAACTGAGCAGCGGTCATCTCGGTCATGGGGATGCGCTTGATGATGCCGGCGTTGTTGACCAGAATGTTGATATGGCCGACTTCCTCGGTGATCTTTGCGACCATAGCGTTCACGGCGTCCTCATCGGTGACGTCGCAGACATAGCCGTGAGCCTTGATGCCAGCTTCTTCATAAGCGGCGAGACCCTTATCGACCAGCTCCTGCTTGATGTCGTTGAAGACGATAGTAGCGCCGTTTGCGGCCATTGCCTTTGCGATAGCCATGCCGATGCCGTAAGATGCGCCGGTGATGAGCGCGACCTTGCCGGTCAGGTCAAAGGATTTGGGAGTACACTGTGCCATAATTAAGTCCTCCAATCAGAATTTTGCTTTGCGGGGTGCTGCGCTGCCGGACTATATCTGTAGTCAAACTGCCGCCACGGGAAGCAGCAATTTGGACTGTCCGGCCCTGCGCCCTCTTGTATACTAGAGTAGCATTCTTTATTCCGACTGTCAAGGTGTTTTCTTAGCACAATTACTGCAAATTTTTTCTTATTTTGCTGCGTTTTCGTGAAATCGTCATAAAAACGGACTCTGCAAAGGCCGGGATTGCTGCTTGTTGCACACAATGGCCTTTCAGCCCAGTTTTTTCTTCTGCTGGTGGGCCATGATGGGCATGAGGATGGCCATCGGCATGAACCGCTGGGCCGTCGTTGCCGCCCGCATGAGGGCCGATGGGACGATGATGGTCTTGTGGCGGAGCATCCCCCGCATGGCCTCCTCCACGCAGAGTTCCGGGCTGATGCCCCGCAGTGCGAACACCACATCGGCCCGCTCGTTGAACTCGGTGTCCACCGGGCCGGGGCAGAGGGCGCAGACGTAGACCGGGCTGTGCTGCTCCCGCAGTTCTTCGGCCACGCCCCGGGTCAGGCTGACAACATACGCTTTGGTGGCGTAGTAGCCCGCCATATAGGGTCCGCCCGGCAGCAGCCCGGCGGAGGACGCCACGTTGAGCACGGTGCCGAAGCCCTGAGCCTCCATCTTTTTCACGGCGAACTTGAACAGCTGGTGCATGGCCAGCACATTGACCTTCGCCATGGAGAGCTCTTTCTCGCCGCTGGTCTCAAGAAAGCTGCCGCAGACGCCGAAGCCGGCGTTGTTGATGAAAATATCGATGCGCTCGTCAGTCAGCGCCTCGCAGAGACGGGCGCACTCGCTCTCCTGCTCCAAATCAGCAGGCAGGATGCGGCAGAAGGTGCTGTGCTTCGCGGTGAGCTCTGCAGCCAGAGCTTCGAGACGGTCGGTGCGGCGGGCGGTGAGGATGAGCCGGAAGCCGAGGCGGGCATACCGGCGGGCAAACTCCCGGCCAATGCCGGAAGAAGCTCCGGTTATCCATACAGTTTTGGACATAAATTACTCCTTGTAAAATCCGGAAGCCTTGTCGATGGCTTCCAGCTCGTCAGCGGTGAAGGTGGTGTTGTTCAGGGCAGCGATGTTGTCGAGAATCTGCTGGGGCTTGGACGCGCCGATGAGGACGCTCGTCACCTTGCCGTCCCGCAGTATCCACGCCAGCGCCATCTCGGCCAGCGTCTGGCCGCGGGCGGCGGCGATTTCGTTCAGGGCGCGTATCTGTGCAAGCTTTTCCTCGGTGATGACGCTCTCTTTCAAAAAGCGGCCATCGGTGCGGATGCGGCTGTCCTCCGGGATGCCGTTGAGGTAGCGGTTGGTCAGCAGACCCTGCGCCAGCGGGCTGAAGGCGATAATGCCCTTGTTCAGCCGGACAGCAGTCTCTTTCAGGCCGTTCTGCTCGATGGTGCGGTCAAAGATGGAGTAGCGGTTCTGGTTGATGACGAAGGGGACGTGGAGCTCGTCGAGAATGGCGCAGGCTTTTTCCAGCGTCTCACCGTTGTAGTTGGACAAGCCGGCATAAAGCGCCTTGCCGCTGCGCACCGCCTGCGCCAGAGCACCCATGGTCTCTTCCAGCGGGGTGTTGGGGTCCATCCGGTGGTGGTAGAAGATGTCCACATACTCGAGGCCCATCCGCTTCAGGCTCTGGTCGAGGCTGGCCAGCAGGTATTTCCGGCTTCCCCAGTCACCGTAAGGCCCTTCCCACATGGTGTAGCCCGCCTTGGTGCTGATGAGGAGCTCATCGCGGTAGGGGGCAAGATCTTCCTTGAGGATGCGGCCGAAGTTCTTCTCGGCGCTGCCCGGCTCGGGGCCGTAGTTGTTGGCGAGGTCGAAGTGGGTGATGCCGTTGTCGAACGCCGTGCGGCAGAGCAGGCGCATGTTCTCGAAGTTCGCGGTATCGCCGAAGTTGTGCCACAGGCCCAGCGAGACGGCGGGCAGCATCAGGCCGCTTTTGCCGCAGCGGTGGTAGGGCAGAGTGGAGTAGCGTGCAGGAGATGCAGCATACATGGCGGGAAACTTCCTTTCGTTCAGTTTACCCCATTGTAGCACGGAAAAACGGCAGAATCCACATAAAAGTGCAGCGCCCCGGCATCTTTGCTGCCGGGGCGCTGTGAGAAAAAAGAAGAAAAGACGAGAAGCTCAGATTCAGGCGTCAGCCTTGACGTCGTTCTTGATGCTCCGGGCGGCCAGATAACGGGCCGGCTTCATGAGCAGCACGCAGCCGCCGTTGAAGACCAGAGAGCCGACGATGTACACCCCGAAGAAGAGAGGCAGATTCGCTGCAAAAGCTGCGCTGTCGATGCAGGCGACGGTCAGGTAGGCAAAGCCCACATTGTTCAGCACCTTGGGGGCGTAGGGGTGCAGGATGATGAGGAGGAAGAGCACCACGCCCAGCGGCAGCAGCAGGCCCAGCATCCCGCCCAGAACAGGCGTCAGCGCACCGATGGCCAGCATCGCCAGCACCGTGAGCACCATGCCCACGAGGCCGCCCAGCTCCACGCTGACAAAGCGGTCTTTGATGTCGCCCTCCATCGTAAAGAGCATGATGTTGCTCAAAAAGACGAGCCAGCTGTATTCAAACTCGATGGCGTGGAAAAAGGCGTTAGCGATCAGGATCCACACCACCATCATCAGGCGAAAGTAGAGCAGGAAACGCTTGGTCACAGTTTCGTTCATGGAAAAACTCACTTTCCAGAAGCTGCTTTCATAAGCGGAGTGCAATGCTTGTGAAAACGGCTTCTTGACTTCGGCCTGCAAAAGCGGCTGGCCGGTCGTTTTTGTGTCGGATGAAGTTATTATACTCTATCTGGAAGCAAAAGGCAATATTTACTTGCCAATATATGCAATAAAAACTTGTCAAGTTTCAAAAAACAGCTTCGTCTTGTTGCCCGGCGTGGTTTGGAGTATAATAAAACCGTAAAAGAGAAACACCCTTTTCAAGGAGGAGATAAAACATGAACAAACCGGTCCTGGTGGTCATGGCTGCCGGCATGGGCAGCCGCTACGGCGGCATGAAGCAGATCGACCCGGTGGGTCCCTGCGGTCAGGTCATCGTGGATTATTCCCTGTACGACGCCCGCCGCGCAGGCTTCGAGACGGTCATCTTCGTCATCAAGCACGAGATCGAGGAGGCTTTCAAAGCTGCCATCGGCGACCGCGTGTCCAGGGTGATGGACGTGAAGTACGCCTTCCAGCAGCTGGATGAGCTGCCCGAGGGCTACACCATCCCCGAGGGCCGCGTGAAGCCCTGGGGTACCTGCCACGCGGTGCTGGCCGCAAAGCCCTACATCCACGGCCCCTTCGCCGTCATCAATGCCGACGACTACTACGGCCCTGAGGCGTTCAAGGTCATCTACGATTACCTCTCCACTCACACCGACGGCGAGGTCTACGACTACTGTATGGTGAGCTACCTGCTCAAGAACACCGTTTCCGAAAATGGCAGCGTCGCCCGCGGCGTCTGCGCTCTCAACGAGGACAGCACCCTCCACAGCGTCACCGAGCGCACCCGCATCGAGACCTATGAGGGCGGCATCCACTACACCGAGGACGGCGGCGAGAGCTGGACGGACCTGCCCGGCGAGACGCCCGTGAGCATGAACCTCTGGGGCTTCGGCGAGAGCTTCGTGAAGGAAGCCGACCGGCGCTTTGCCCGCTGGCTGGACGAGAATCTGGAAAAGAACCCGCTCAAGTGCGAGTATTTCCTGCCGCTGGTGGTCAGTGAGCTCATCGGCGAAAAGAAAGCCGCCGTCAAGGTGCTGCGCAGCACCGATAAGTGGTATGGCGTCACCTACCGCGAGGATAAACCCGTGGTGGTGGAAGCCATCGCCAAAAAGACGGCCGACGGCCTTTACCCGGAAAATCTCTGGGCTTAATCTGCATAAAAAAATACGGCTGGGACAGCGTCCCAGCCGTATTTTTTTATCTTTACTGGATGCCGAATCCGTTGAAGGAGTCGGGATATTCGTCCTCGAGCTGCTCGAGCAGGCTGCTGAGGGAGCGGTTGCTCTGACCGTGCTTCAGCTTGGGGTAGGCGCGGAGCATACGGCCCTTGCCCAGCAGATGGGTGCCGCGGCGGGTGCGGGCCTGCATGACCTGCGCACGGGCTGCCAGCTCTTCCTTGAGCTGTTCCAGCTGCAGGAATGCGGTGGTCTGCTCGGCTTTGCCCTGCGCGGCCAGCTTGACGGCCTTGGCCGCTTCGGCGGCGTTGAGGCGGGCAGTCTGGGAGGCGCGGCGTGCGGCCTCCATGGCCTCATCGGCGCGGGTGCGCATGGTGGAAGCGGCCTCACGGGGCGACAGCTTGTCGTAGCTGTCCCGGGCCTCGGCGGCGGCCAGCTTGAGCTGCAGGCGGCTCTCGTCCATCTTCTGGTCCATGTCCAGTGCGGTGGTGCCAAGGATCTCGGTCATGGCGTCGCTGACAGCATGCATACTGTCGGCCACCTTCTCGAGAGCGTCCAGCTCCCGGGCGAGGTCGGAGGCGGCGATGGCGGTTGCCACCACGTCAGCGGCATACACCGCGTAAAGCAGACACATCAGCACAAAGCCCACCAGCGGCGGAATGATGTTCACCAGCGCGGCAATGGTGGGATGGATGACCTTGACCATCACCATGGCACCCACGCCCCACATCAGCGAGAACTCAAGGCAGACATAGCCGCCGATGTTGAAGGGTTTGTCGGTATAGTCCCACCAGCGGGTGCGGTAGAGCTTATACAGCGCCCATCCGCCCACCAGCTCCAAGGCACTGGGCAGGATGACGCCGCCGAGATACAGCAGCAACAGGTCATCTTCCAGCGGTGTGAGGAAGAAGAGCACCAGTATCATGCCGAAGCCGTAGATAGGGCAGACCGGGCCGTTCAGGAAGCCCCGGTTCACCAGCTGGCCGGTGGTGGCGGCGGCATACACCACCTCGACGCACCAGCCCAGGCAGGAGTAGATGAGGAAAAACGCAAGGATATGATAAAGCGAGAAACCGCAGACTGTCGTATTAAGAAAAAACGACAAGGGGACACCTCCAGTCAGTTCTGTTTGCGGACGATCTTATATTCATCGCCCGGCTCAAAGTAAGGGCAGGCCGAAGTGGTATGGGAGAGATAGCGGGCCATCTCGTCCTCATCCAGTGCGCCGCCCTCGGCGCAGTACCAGCTGCCATATTCGTCCTGCTGGTTGTTCAGGCAGTATTCACAAGGGTCAGACATTGCCTTCACCCTCGGCCTTGGCCGAAGCTTCGGCCTCCGCCTGCGCGGCCAGCTTCTTGAGCACCTTCGGCTCCACCCAGGTCACGGAGTCGTCGCCGGCCTTCTTGCGGGCGATGAGGGCCTTGATCTTAATGCCCATCTCGGTGAACATCCCCTCATGCTCGGTGCGGATGTTCCACTCCGGCTCGTTCTCGTGGAGGTCGTAAGTCTGCCAGACGATGTCGTAGCCGGAAGCGGGGAAGTAGGTCAGGCTGTCGCGGAACAGGTCATCGTCGTCGGTCTTGAAGTAGATCTCGCCGCCGTCCTTGAGGAAATCGCGGTACTGGATGAGCTGACGGGGGTAGGTGAGGCGGTGCTTGTTGGAGGAAGCGTTCTTGCTCCACGGGTTGCAGAAGTTGATGTAGATGCGGCTGACGGTGTCCTCCGGGGTGATGACGCCCTTGATGCGCTCGATGTCGGTGCTCATGATCTTGACATTGTCGATGGGGCGGCCTGCCTCGGCGTAAGCGGCTTCGATTTTGCGCTTTGCGAGGATGAGCACCTTGTCGGTGATGTCGATGCCCAGATAGTTGTTCTCGGGGTGGGCAGAGGCCAGCTGGGAGATGAAGCCGCCCTTGCCGCAGCCCAGCTCCAGCACGAAAGGCTGCTCCGGGCGGGCATACTGGCTGTGCCACTTGCCGCCCCAGATAAGGGGCTCGTGGACGTGGAAATCAGCGGCCATCAGTTCGTCGTGGGCGTAGGGCTTGAAACGCATTCTCATAAGATAGTATTCTCCTTGTGACGTGAAAAGTTTGTACTTACAGATTTTTCTTCAAAAATTCCTCTACCTGCTCCGGCGTGGCGGCGCAGCTGCCCTGGCAGATACCGGGCTTGCCGCCGCCGCGTCCGTTCAGGGCGGCGTTGAGGGCTTTGGTCAGGGCGCGGACGTCGCCGCCGGTCTGCGCGATGCAGTAGCCGGTGCCCTTCTCGCTGGGCGTCAGAGCGGCGCAGAGGCCGGTGGTGGCCTCGCTCAGCCGTGCAGCCAGACGGTGCAGGCCGTCCGGGTCGAGGCCGGGAACGGTGCGGATGGCCGTTTCGTCGGGGCCAAGCTGTGCGGCCAGTGCATCGAAGAGCTGACTGCACAGGCCGAAGTGGGCGAATTTCAGGGCCGTGTACTCGTCGTACACCCGGTGGACCGCCACGGCGGTCTGGTCGGCCTTAGCCGAGAGCAGTGCGCCGATGTCGGCCTGACGGCTCCGCATGGCCTGCGCTTCCCGCAGGGCGCGTCCGCCGCAGACGACGCTGAGCCGGACACCGCCCTTGTAGTTCTCAGAGGTGAGGATCTTGATTTGTCCCACCTGTCCGGTGGCGGCGGTGTGGGTGCCGCAGCAGGCGCAGACGTCCGCGCCCGGGATGGTCACGATGCGCACCTGCCCGGCGATCTCTTTTTTGCTGCGGTAGGTCAGCGCCGCCAGCTCTTCAGGGGTGGGGTAGGTGATGAGCACCGGCACATTCTCCCAGATGATGCGGTTGGCGGCAAGTTCTGCCTCCCGCAGGCCCTCGGCGGAGATGGGGACACTGGTGTCCATCCGCACGGCGTCGGAGCCGATATGGAAGCCCACGTTCTCCGCCCCGAACATCTGGTGCAGGATGCCGGAGAGGATGTGCTCGCCGGTGTGCTGCTGCATCTTGTCGAAGCGCCACTCCCAGTCGATGGTGCCGGTGACGGCGGCACCGGGCTGTGCGGTCTCGGGCAGGGCATCCACCGTGTGCCAGATGATGCCGTTCGTCTCGTGGACGTCGGTGACATGGAGCACCGTGCCGTCGGCGAGGGTAAGCGTGCCTCTGTCGGCGGGCTGACCGCCCCCTTCGGGGTAGAACACCGTGCCGTCCAGCGCGATGCGCCCGCCGCCCGTCTTTGCGTCCGCCTCTGCGGCCAGGATGACCCCGGCGGCAGTCTTGCGGAATGCGTCGTTCTCAAAATATTTTTCCGTGCGCTGCATGGCACGATACCTCCTGTAATAAAAACGATATTATCCCACTATAAAACTAAGTATACCACGTTTTTTGCCTGTGGAAAATAGTCTTCGCTTATGTTATGATAGGAAACAGCATAAACCCAAACGGAATATAAAGCGAGGAAGGTATCATCATGCGTGAAAGTGGAATCCTGATGCCGGTGTCCAGCCTGCCCGGCCCCTATGGTATTGGCTGCTTTGGCGCCGAAGCGCTCAAGTTCGTGGATTTTCTGGCCGCTGCTGGCCAGCACATCTGGCAGCTGCTGCCCCTCAGCCCCACCGGCTACGGCGACAGCCCCTACCAGAGCTGTTCTGCCTTTGCGGGCAACCCCTACTTCATCGACCTCGACGCTCTCAAGGCCGACGGCCTGCTGACCGCCGCCCAGCTCAAGGCGGAAAAGTGGGGGGATGACCCGCTTTCGGTGGACTACGGCACTCTCTACACCAGCCGCTATAAGGTGCTGCGCACCGCCTACGCCGCATGGCGCGAGAAGTACGCCGGTCTCCACGGCTGCGCCCACTACTACCCCGACGACTACTACGCTTTCGCCCTTGCCAACGACAGCTGGCTGAATGATTACGCCCTCTACATGGCCCTCAAGACCGCCAACGGCATGAAGAGCTGGATTGAGTGGCCCCGGGAGTACCGCCTGCGGGACGCCGCCGCGCTGGCAAAGTTCGCAGCAGAGCAGGAAGAGGAGATCGGCTTCTGGAAGTTCCTGCAGTACGAGTTTGCCACCCAGTGGAAAAAGGTCAAGGACTACGCCAACGCCAAGGGCGTGAAAATTCTGGGCGACATCCCTATCTACGTCTCTGCCGACTCGGTGGATGCATGGGTGGGCGGCGAGCTCTTCGAGCTGGACGCGCAGGGAGGCTTTGCCCGCGTGGCCGGCTGTCCGCCGGATTACTTCTCCGCAGACGGCCAGCTCTGGGGCAACCCACTGTATAACTGGCCGTATCATAAACAGACGGGATACGTCTGGTGGATCCGGCGTGTCCGCCACGCCCTCGGCATCTACGACCTGCTTCGCATCGACCACTTCCGCGGCTTCGACACCTACTGGGCCATCCCGGCGGGCAGCCCTACCGCTTGCACCGGCAAGTGGGAGATCGGCCCCCGGATGGACTTGTTCCACGCACTGGAAGCTGCCCTCGGTAAGCTGCCCATCATCGCGGAAGATCTGGGCGAGCTGTTCCCCAGCGTCCGCGAGCTGCTGGCCGACAGCACCTTCCCGGGCATGAAAGTTTTGCAGTTCGCTTTCGGCGGCGGCGACAACGAGTATCTGCCCCACAACTACGTCAAGAACAGCGTGGTCTACCCGGGTACCCACGACAACACCACCCTCACCGACTGGTGGGAGAACGCCGCCACCGGGAAGGAAAAGGCCAACGCCGCCGCTTATCTCCACCTGACTCCCTGCAAGCCCACCGCGAAGGAAGTGGCCGCCGTCAAGCCGGACGCCGCCCGCATCGCGCTGCTGCGTGCGGCCCTCGGCTCTGTGGCTGACCGGGCCATCATCCCTATGCCCGACTGGCTGGGTCTGGGCGCAGAGGCCCACCTGAACACCCCCGGCAAGCTGGGCGGCAACTGGACCTGGCGTGCCGCGGAGGGCTTCGACGCAGAGCCGCTGGCCAGCCGTATCCAGGCTGAGTGCGAGGTCTACTGCCGCGCCAAGGAGCCGGTCGAAAAAGAGGCAAAAACCTCAATTTGACGGGAATGTAAAAAATCTTTTTGAAAATTGTGCGTTTTGCTGGTAAGCGCCCCGCCATCGTGGTATAATCGCATGAGACGCAGTCAGATATAAGACTTATTTTCACAGCGATACACTGGCCATGAAAACAGGCTCGGCTGTGAAAAGGCAGAGCACCGGGAAGGAAGACCCGGTGTATAAAATGGGGAAAAACGCATGAAAAATGAATGGACTGAGCAGGACTTGCGGCAATTCGTCGAAAGTTCGCGGCCTGTGTTTCAGGATGTGAGCCTGACGCAGGTGGACGAGGACGCCGACCGCTGCTGGCAGGACGACGGCCTGATGGTGGACTACGAGCTGCGCGGCGGTCAGGTGGACTGTGTGCTGCGCCGCTGTGTCGTGGCAGACGGCAAGGTGTGGCAGCTGCAGATGACGGCCCCTCTGGCTGGCAATGATCTGCCCGAAGACCGGATGACCCCGCGGGAGCGGGAGATGTGCCGCGACGACATGAACCACGACTTTGTGACGGGGGTGTTCAACCGCCGCTACTACGAGACGGAATTCTGCACGAAACTCGATGAGTGGACCGACTGCCACCGCTGCGCTGCGCTGGCGCTGGTGTCCATCGACGGCGCAGAGAAGCTTTCCGCGCGGGAGAGCGACGCCGTCATGGGCCAGCTGGTCTGCTTTGTGGCAAACCAGTGGAAAAAGCACTTTGACCAGCCTGCTGAGCGGGTGGTCTGCCGCCTGAGCGATACCCTGTTCGCCATCGGCTGCGCCGACCGCACCCGCCGTGAGCTGGAAGAGGAGCTGAAAGCCATCTACGCCGAGATGCCCAAGGAGTGTGTGGCCTCGGTGGGCCTGATGCGCCGGGTGCCGTTCACCCAGTCCATCGGCGTGGCTGGCACCCGCGAGGTGCGCTGTAAGAACTGGGATGCCCTCTATGACCTGTGCGAGAAGCGGCTGGCCGCTGCACAGACCGCAGGCGGAGACCGCATCTACGACGGCGAATAATGCATAAGAGTCCCCCTTTTGAGAGAAACTACCCTCAAAAGGGGGATTTTTGTATGGAAAACCAGAAAAACGACAATCTCAATATGCTGGAAGCCATCGTGCAGAACACCGAGATGGGGAAGAATACCCTCGACCAGCTCGTGCCGATGGCGGAGGATGAGCAGTTCAAGGCGGAGCTTCTGCGCCAGCGCAATATCTACCGCCAGCTCAATCAGGAGGCCCACGCCGCCATCGACGCCTGCGGCGGCTCGGCCCAGGGCCAGAGCGCTATGGCGAAGCTCAACACCAAGGTGAGCATCGGCATGAAGACCATCACCGACAAATCCACCCGCAACCTCGCCGAGATGCTCACCCAGGGCAGCGGCATGGGCGTGGTGGACTGCATCAAATCCCAGAAGGACTACCCGGACGCCGCGCCGGGGTCGAAGAGGCTGATGCAGAAGCTGCAGGATTTTGAGGAGGATAACAGGCTGAAGCTGGAGCAGTACCTGTAACGGAGCTAAGTTCTCTTTTGCGCGCCAAAAGAGAACCAGAAAAGCGCCGCTTTTCCGAGGCGCGGGCACGGGAAAGGGGCTGCTCGCCCCTTTCAGACCCCGAAGGGGAAGTCGAAACGGAAAAAAGCTAGCCGCTTCGCTAAGACGGGTTGCGGCTCCCAGCGTCTGCTTCGCTGCCGCTCGCATCCTGCTGGCCGCTGTCCCAACAGCTCCTCCCTGTTTCCGCCACTGGCGGCGGTCGTCGCTGTTGCGCTTTTTTCTCGCTTCTCCGATTTGCTGCTTCGCAGCAGATTTTTTAGATGCTGCAATAGAAAAAGCTCCTGCCCGGATGAGGCAGGAGCTTTTCGCAGCTAAAATTAGAGAGATTCGACCATCGCGGCGACGATCTTGGTCGCGGTGGCGACGTACTCGGTGATGCTGAACTTTTTGACCACCAGCACCTCATGGCCGTCCTCGTCGGCGTTATCGCTCATGGCGCGGAGGATGACGCAAGGCACATCGTTCTTGGCGGCGATCTGACTCACGGCCGCGCCCTCCATCTCCACGCAGTCGGGGGCGCATTTGGCCTCGATGGCGGCTTTGGTGGCGCTGTCGCCCACGAACATATCGCCGGTGGCGATCTTGCCTGCCAGAGCCTTGACGCCTGCGTCGGCGCAGGCTTTCTCGGCGGCGGCGATAAGGGCCGGGTCGCCGGTGTACTCCTTCAGGAAAGGCGGATTCTGGCAGATCATATCCAGCTGAGCGTCGTGGTAAAGCACTGTCTTGCCGATGACTACGTCGCCAATGCCGATCTTGCTTGTCATGTTGCCTGCGATGCCGGAGAAGATGATCTTCTCAGCACCGAACTTGGTGATGAGCACCTGGGTGGTGGCAGCGGCGTTGGCCTTGCCCATGCCTGCACAGCAGACGACCACCTGCTTGCCGGCCAGTGTGCCTTTGTGATATTCCACGCCGCCGTAGGGCTCGACCGTGACATTTTCCAGCCTGGCGCAGAGCTGGTCCACTTCGTCGGGCATTGCGCCCATGATACCTAAAATCATAAACTCTCCTTACACATTGAACAGGAACTCGATGACATCGCCGTCCTTCACGACATATTCCTTGCCCTCGGTGCGCTGCAGGCCCTTGGCCTTGACGGCAGCGTAATCGAAATCGTGGGCCTCGAGGTCGCTGTAGGCGATGACGCTGGCGCGGATGAAGCCGCGCTCAAAGTCGCTGTGGATCTTGCCGGCAGCCTGCGGAGCCTTGGTACCCTTGCGGATGGTCCAGGCGCGGCACTCCTTCTTGCCGTCGGTCAGGAAGGAGATGAGGCCCAGCAGGTCGTAGCTGGCGGTGATGAGGTTGTCGAGGCCGCTTGCTTCGATCCCCATCTCGGCGAGGAAGGCTTTCTTTTCCTCGGGGCTGTAGTCGGCGATGTCCTCCTCGGTCTTGGCGCAGATAGGGATGTAGCGTGCGCCCTCTTCCTTGGCGCGTGCAGCCACCAGCGGGACGTACTTGTTGTTCTCGATGCCCTCCATCAGGTCGTCCTCGCCCACATTGCAAGCGTAGAGGACGGGCTTTGCACTCAGCAGGCCCATCTCGTGGAGCACGGTCTGCTGCTCGGCGTCGTTCTCGTCGAAGTCGAAGCTGCGGGCGGGCTTGCCGGATTCCAGATGGGCGGCCAGCTGCTGCAGCCATGCGGCCTCGGCGGCAGCACCCTTGTTGTTGCCGCTCTTTGCGGCCTTGGCCATGCGGCCTGCGCGGTTCTGGACGACTTCGAGGTCGGAAAGGATGAGCTCGTAGTCGATGGCGTCGATGTCGGCGATGGGGTCCACGGCCTCGGCCTTGGTCACGTCCTCCACGACATGGATGATGTTGTCGTCGTCGAAGCAGCGCACGACATGGACGATGGCATCGCACTCGCGGATGTGGCCGAGGAACTTGTTGCCGAGGCCGGCACCCTGGCTTGCGCCCTTGACGAGGCCGGCGATGTCCACGAACTCCACGATAGCGGGGGTCTTCTTGTTGGTCTGCCAGATCTCAGCCAGCTTATCCAGCCGCTTGTCCGGCACGGCCACGATGCCGCTGTTGGGCTCGATGGTGCAGAAGGGGTAGTTTGCAGCCTCCGCGTTCTTGGTGGAGGTGATGGCGTTGAACAGAGTGGACTTGCCGACGTTGGGCAGGCCGACGATACCGAGTTTCATTTCAGATTTCTCCTTTTATAGTCATGGATGACAGAGCATTTTACAGAATGACTCCGGGTCATTTTTACATACACATCTATTTTATCATGCCTGCGGCGGCTCTTCAAGACCTTTCCGGAAGCAGAAGAAGGGGCAGATGGGCGATATGTGATTGATTTTTCACTTTCGAATCGGTTGAAAGCGCCTGCAAACTATGATATAATGCATGGAAGAGCGTGCTTTGAAGGGGAAAGTCTGCCCTTTTGCGCTCGGGAAGCATTGGGATCGTGTAAAATAGAGGGACTAGACCCGAGAAAGGAAAACAAAATGAATTATCCTGTCGAATATACTGTGATTGCGGAAAATGAAAAAATCTATATTGAGGGCGGTGCCGATTATTGGGGGCTGTTCAACTACCTCATCGGTGACTATCTGCGGGACGCAGTCCTGAGTGATACTCGCTCGGCTGTCTGGAGCAGCGCCAAGAAGGGTTCTACTGAGCCGCTGCAGAACTGGTTCAAGAACTTCAAGAGCATGGGGATCATGGGTATGATCGGCTACATCTATGGTATCTACCACCTGGGCGAGAAGATCGACACTTACCTGAGCAAGAAGAACTAATGGCCGCGGAAAAGAGAAAGGTCAAAAAGTGGGGCTGGAAGACTTTGCTGGCACTGCTTGGCCTGGCAGCGGCTGGTGCATTCGGCTTTTTCAGCATCTTCAATACGGTAAGAGTGACAGCGGCTGAACCCGCCCTCTCGGAGAACGAAGCGAATGAAGCGGCATCTGTCACCATCACAGATGCGGAACTGGAACAGCTGCTCAGCGGCGAGCTCACGCTGGACAGCCTGACCCGGACCGGTACGGATGAAGCGCCTGCAGCCTCCGAGGCGCAGGGGACCGCCGCCGGTGAGCAGCCGGCCAGAACGGAGTCTGAGGCGGCAGCGTCCAGCGAGCCGGAAGACTCTGCATCCGGCACGGAGCAGAGCGCAGCCTCGTCGTCCGAGGCTCCGGCGGAAAAAAAGCAGCAGGAGGCAGCCTGTGAGGCCGAAGTCAAGGCTCTCATCCAGCAGACCTACGCGCTGAAAGCCATTGCAGAAAAGGGACTCAATTCCAGCATCTCTGCGGCAAAGGCTGAGTACAAGACGCTGCCCGCAGAGCAGCAGACCAAAACCAAAAAGATCATGATCTGCCTGTCCAAGACAGGTGAGCTCACCTCGCTGCAGTCGTATTGCGACAAGGAGATGGGCCGCATTGTGAGCCAGCTGCGCACGGTCCTGAAAGAAAATGGACAGAGCACAGAACTGGCCGATCAGGTCATGAGCACCTACAAAGCCGAAAAGAGCCAGCGCTATGCAGAGCTGAAAAACAAGCTGTATAACGGCTGACTGTTCTGAAAGAGCAAGGAAGGCTGAAAAGCAGAAGCACAGGAGAGGAATCACAAAGTATGGACAATTACAAGGCAGAAAATCAGGAGCAGGAGATCGATCTGGTCTCGCTGTTCTTTGCGGTCGCCCATAGGTACAAGCAGATGGCCGCCGCAGCGGTGATCTGCGCCGTGCTGTTCGGCGGCTTCAGCGTGGTGAAGGGAATGCTGAACCAGCGCGCCATCGATGAGGCCATCGCCAACGGCGAGGAAGTCCCCCGCACCAGCGCAGAGCAGCAGTACGAAGAGGACATGGTCGAGTACCGTGAGGCCCAGACGAAGCACGACACGGATGTCACCAGCTATAAGCAGCAGTTGAACCAGAACGAGGCGGATCAGGTGCGCGCCCAGTTCGACATCGACAATGCACAGGAGTATATCGACAAGTCGGTGCGCCAGAAGCTCGACCCGTACAATGTCTATACCTCGGAGACCCGCTTCTATATCACCACCGATTATAAGATCATGCCTGGTATGGACTACCAGAACCCGGACTACACCAGCGCCGTCCTCAGTGCTTACAACAGCCTGCTGACCAGCCATGAGTCCATCATCACCATTGCGGACCAGTTCAGCATGGAAGAACGCTATATGCGTGAACTTATCAGTGTTTCTGTGGACAACGATACCCGTCTGCTGACCATCACGACTTATGGTGAAGATGCTGATGAGGCGGGCCGCATCATGGATTTGATGCTCAAGCGGATGGAGGCAGTCCGCGAAAACATCGAGACGACCGTGGGCGGCCATAATACCAAGCAGGTCTCCCGCAGTGACAGCACCACTGTGCTGACCTGGCTGCGCGACAGCCAGCAGGATACCCGTGATAACATGATCAGCCTGCAGAACAATCTGACAGACCTGCAGAACAATCATGAGCTGCTGGAAAAGAGCATCGAGACTGCAGATCAGGACCTCGCCGCACAGGAAAAGCCCGAGGAGCCCAAGCAGAGCAGCGGTGCCAAGAAGTTCGTTCTTACCGGCTTCCTGCTGGGCATCGTGGCTGTGACAGGCGTGGCAGTCGTCCGCTTCCTGATGGAGGACAAGGTCTGTGTCAGCGAGGACCTCCAGAGCAGCTGCGGCGTGGGCGTGCTGGGTACGCTGGCCAACGCAGCGTCCAAGTCCGCCAAGGGCATGGATGCCTCTCTCAACAAGATGGAGAAGCGGCCGGACGGCAGTGCCGATGCTGAGATGACCCGCCTCATCGCGGCGACCATCCGCAACCGTGTGCCGGAGGCTGAGAACATCCTGCTGACCGGCGACATTGCCGGGGATCAGCTGACTGCTCTGGGCGAGGCTCTGAAGGCTTCCGGCGAGCTGGACGGCAAGAATATCCTTGTTTCCGGCAGTATCCTGCAGTCTTCGGCAACGGTCTCTGAGGCTGCCAAAGTGGATGTCGTTGTCCTTGCAGCAGACTGCGCTGTTTCTACTCACGCTTCGCTCCGCGCACAGAAGGCAAAGCTCGAGAGCTTCGGCAAGAAGGTCCTCGGCTGCGTTCTGTACGCATAATTACCAGTATATCAAAACGAGGGATGGCTTCAGAGCCATCCCTCGTTTTTGTATGTATCAGTCTTTCAGCTTGCTCAGATAGCGGTAGATGGTCGCTTCCGAGGAGCCCAGCTGTGCCGCCACCTCGCTGACCGCGCCTTTCATGTAGAAGATGCCCGCCTGCTGCAGGTCTTCCACGATGCGGATCTTTTCGTCCATCGTCAGCCGGTCGGGCGGCAGAGCGCTGCCGGTCACGTCAGTGATGGCGGCCTGCACTGCGTCGGGCAGGCTGCTGACGAAGTTTTCCACCCCAACGCTGGGGCCGGGCTCCTGATGGGCCCCGCAGAGGGCCAGAAGCTCCTGCGCCATCCGGCTGTACTTGGCGGCGTCAAAGTTGATGCAGAGCATCCCGATAAGCTCGCTGCCGTCCTTGATGAACATGGTGGAGGAGCGCAGCCGCCCCTTGGCCTGCGACGCGCCCTGATAGCCTGCCACATAGGGCTGATTTTCGTAGACTTTGCCGTGGATGAACCGCAGGGCCATATTGGACAGCGGTGCGCCCTCGGTGCGGCCGCTGATGTTGTTGTTCACGATGGCTGCGATGGTGCCTTCCTCGCTGGTCAGGTCGTGCAGCACCACTTCATAGTCCGGCCCCAGCGCCTCGCCCAGAAACGAAACGAGTGTCCGATAGGGTTCCAGCCGTGCATCCATGTATGTCACCACTTTCCACGTTGTTTCATGAGGGAAATGATGAGAATTTATTCTCATCCTGCTGCCTATATCATATCACGTTCGCGTGTTATTGACAATGAGAAATGGAAAACTCAATGCATTTTCGTGAAAGTGCTTCAAAATATCCGCGGGATTTGTCACAAGTGATAATAATTTCTCATCGAGAGAGAAAATTGTTGACTTTTGACGCCCGCCGCGTTAGGATAGGGTCAGGACAAAGGGCATCAAGGCAAGCGATGCCCCTGCAATTCGGAAAAAGGAGAGAGAATTATGAAACAGGCACTCGCCACTGCACAGGCACCCGCCGCCATCGGGCCGTATTCGCAGGGCATCGCAGCAGGCCAGACGGTCTACGTCTCCGGCCAGCTCCCCATCGACCCCGCCACCGGGGCCATCCCCGAGGGCATCGCGGCCCAGACCGCACAGTCCCTCAAGAACATCCAGGCCATCCTTGCCGAGCAGGGTATGACCCTGGCCGATGTGGTCAAGACCACGGTCTTTCTGGCCGACATGAACGACTTTGCTGAGATGAACAAAGTCTACGGCGAATACTTCGCCCAGCCCTTCCCCGCGCGGAGCGCCGTGCAGGTGGCGAAACTGCCGAAAGGCGCACCGCTGGAGATCGAATGCATCGCCGTGAAGTAACAGAGCATCCTATAAGAGAAAGAGACGGTGCAACACTATGGAACAGAACATGTTCATTCGCATCCTGAACAGTGAGATGGAGCTGGCTACCGGCTGCACCGAGCCGGGCGCTGTGGCGCTGACTGCCGCCGAGGCGGGTCAGGCCCTGCGGAAGGCCGGTGTGGATAAGGCCGAAGAGATCACGGTCAACGCCAGCATCAACATCATCAAGAACGCCATGTCGGCGGGCATCCCCGGCACCGATTACGAGGGCATGGACTATGCCGCCGCCATCGGTGCGCTGGGCGGCGACCCGGTCTATCTGCTGGAAGTCATGAACCACGTCCCCCGCGAGACGGTGGAATCTGCCGCCGCGCTGGTCAAAGCCGGCAAGGTCAGGGTGAATGTGGCGCAGGTGCCGCAGAAGCTTTACATCGAGGTCATTGCCAAGGGCGGCGGCCATACGGGCCGTGCCATCGTCCGCGACCTGCACACCAACGTCGTGCTGGTGGAGCAGGACGGGGTGGCCACCCTCGACAAGCGGGACACGGACACCGCCGCCGCAGGCGACAGCGATGTGGTCTCCCCGGAGCAGATCGCGTCCTTCCTGACCGTCCGCTCCATCTGGGACTACTGCACCAAAGAGCTCGACCCGATGAACGACCCCATCGACATCATCCGCAGTGCCGTGAAGGTAAACTCCGTCATCAGCGATGAGGGCCTCTCGAAGGAATACGGCCTCGCCATCGGCCGCAACCTCGACCTCAACTGCCGCAAGGGCCTCATGACCCGCGATTTGACCACCAACTCCATGATAGCCGCCGCTGCGGGCGCAGACGCCCGTATGGCAGGTGCTCCAGTGTCGGTGGTGGCAAACTCCGGCAGCGGCAATCAGGGCATCACTGCGACGATGCCCGTCGTGGCTGCTGCCCACTGGCTGGACATCGACGAGCCCACCATGCTGCGTGCCGTCACCCTGTCGAACCTCATCGCCATCCGTATCAAGTCGAAGTTTGGCCGTCTGAGCAACCTGTGCGGCGCCACCGTCGCCGGCACCGGCGCGGCCTGCGGCATTACATACCTGCTGGGCGGCGGCTACCATGAGATATGCTGCGCTATCCAGAACATGGTGGGCAATGTCACCGGCATGGTGTGCGACGGCGCAAAGGCCGACTGCGCCCTGAAAATTTCCACCTGCGTCAATGCCGCCTGTCAGGCAGCGGCCATGGGTACCCGCGGCGTCCGCGTCCAGAGCACCGACGGCATCGTGGAAGAGAACGTGGAGCGCACGCTGGACAACTTCGCCATCCTCAGCACCCACGGCACCAGCGACAGCGTTATCCTCGATCTGATGCTCAACAAAGAACATGCTCCGGACGCCGAATAAGCGTCCTCGCAACACCCTGGCAAGCCTGCATCCGCATCCTGCAAAAAACACCCTGCGCCCGAAGCGCAGGAGAATTAGGGGTAAATTATTATGAAAAAGCTATTCAATAACCTGCCGTTCCGGCTGCTTCTCGGTATCATCATCGGCGTCATCCTGGGCCAGGTTTTCCCGGAGAGCGTCATGAAGGTGGTCGTCACCTTACAGTATATCATGGGCCAGCTCATCACCTTCTGCGTGCCGCTCATCATCATCGGCTTCATTGCCCCGTCCATCACCAAGCTGGGCAAGAACGCTTCCCGCCTGCTGGGCGTGGCGATCGTGATCGCTTACGTTTCCTCTGTCTGCGCAGCCCTCATGAGCACCGGCGCAGGCTACGCCCTCATCCCGCACCTGTCCATCGACACTGAGGTGGCCGGTCTGCGGACCCTGCCCGACGTCGTGTTCGAGCTGAACATCCCCCAGATCATGAGCGTCATGAGCGCCCTCGTGCTCAGCGTTCTGGTGGGTCTGGCCGCTACCTGGACCAACAGCAAGCTCACCTGCGACTTCCTCGGCGAGTTCCAGAACATCGTGCTGGACATCGTCGGCAAGATCATCATCCCCATGCTGCCCTTCTATATCGCCGCTACCTTCTGCAACCTGAGCTATGAGGGCATGATCACCCACCAGCTGCCTGCCTTCATCCAGATCATCCTCATCGTCATGGCAGGCCACTATATCTGGCTGGCTGTCCTGTACCTGCTGGCCGGTGCATACTCCGGCAAGAACCCCTGGGAAGTCCTCCGCCACTACGGCCCCGCTTACCTGACCGCTGTCGGCACCATGTCCAGCGCCGCCACCCTGGCAGTCGCTCTGGACTGCGCCCGCAAGAGCAAGGTCCTGCGCAAGGATATGGTCAGCTTCGGCATCCCCCTGTTCGCCAACATCCACCTCTGCGGCTCTGTCCTGACTGAGGTCTTCTTCTGCATGACCATCTCCAAGATCCTCTACGGCCACCTGCCCAGCATCGGCACCATGCTCCTCTTCTGCGCCCTGCTCGGCATCTTCGCCATCGGCGCTCCCGGCGTCCCCGGCGGCACCGTCATGGCTTCTCTGGGCCTCATCACCGGCGTTCTGATGTTCGATGACGCCGGCACCGCTCTGATGCTCGCCATCTTCGCCCTGCAGGACAGCTTCGGCACTGCCTGCAACGTCACCGGCGACGGCGCTCTGACCCTGATGCTGACCGGCTACGCCGAGAAGCACGGCATCAAGAACAACGACAACATCCAGACCCCCGTCCTGTAAAGACCGCTTCAAAGGATCTGAGCGCATTTCCCTGAAAATACCAGAAACCGGGCTGCGTCCCCCATTCTGACCAGCCCGTGATATGCAAAAGGGGCCTCCTGTAAAGGAGGCCCCTTTTGGTGTATTTATATTGCTTCTCCCGCCCTCTTTGTCTGCCAAAGATTCAAAAATCATACAAAACCTTCTTTATTTTGTCATAACTGTCCCGTATAATAAAATATAGGTCAACATCAAAATTGCGGCCAGCGCCCGGCGGGGGCTGGCTTTGGACTGGATAGAGGAGGAACACTCACATGGCAAACGAAAAGATACTCGTTGTGGACGACGATACCAACATCTGCGAGCTGCTGCGGCTCTACCTGACCAAGGAGGGCTATCAGGTCACGACGGCCAACGACGGCGAAGAGGGCCTTGAAAAGTTCAACCAGCTCAAGCCCGACATGGTGCTGCTGGACGTCATGATGCCCAGGATGGACGGCCTTGAGGTCTGCCGCCGCATCCGCAAGCTGGGCAACACCCCGGTCATGATGCTGACGGCCAAGGGCGAGACCTTTGACAAGGTGCTGGGCCTCGAGCTGGGCGCAGACGACTACATGGTCAAGCCCTTCGACACCAAAGAGGTCGTGGCCCGCATCAAGGCGGTGCTGCGCCGCTGTACCGTCACCACGTCCCAGACCGAGAGCTCCGAGGGCGTCATCGAGTTCGACAACCTCCGCCTCGACATGAACAGCTACGAGCTGCGGGTCAAGGGCAAGGTGGTGGAAGCTCCCCCGAAGGAGCTGGAACTGCTGAACTGCCTCGCCTCTCACCCCAACCGGGTCTACACCCGCGACCAGCTGCTGGACGAGGTGTGGGGCTTCGAATACTACGGCGACAGCCGCACCATCGACGTCCATGTCAAGCGCCTGCGCGAGAAGCTGGCCGGTGCTTCCGATAAATGGGAGCTGAAGACCGTCTGGGGCGTGGGCTATAAATTCGAGGTGCGTCAGTAATGCGCAAAAGTGTTTCCGTTGCGTTCTTCTCGCTCATGAGCACCCTGCTCATCTTCGGCACGGTGATCATGGGCGGCTCGGAGCTGGTGCTGTTCAGCAACTACTTCGCACAGGAGCGGTACGACGTGCTGGACGAAGTGGTCAATGTGGCCCAGCGCACGGCGTCCCATCTGGTGCAGGAAGCCGCTCTGCCGGAAGGCGAAGAACTGGAAGCCCTGAACACCAAGCTCGAGCTCATCGGCGAGAGCGCGGAAGTGTACCTGTTCTTCACCGACTGCGACGGCAACGTGGTGCTGGCCTCAGACCCGGACGATCTGGCCGGGGATGTGGTAGAGGCGTCCGTGCTGGAAAAGTCGGCCAAGGCCAAGGAGAATTATCACATCTTCGGTACGCTGGACGGTGTACTGACCGAGAAGAGCTACATCTCGGTGCATGAGATGCGCAGCGAGAGCGGCGAGTGTACCGGCTACCTTTTCCTCTGCTCGTCGGGCGACCGGCTGGTGGAGTTCCGCAAGGAGTTCTTCTCGAACTTCTTCCTCTCGGCCTGTCTGATGCTGCTGGTGGCCAGCGTCCTCACCAAGGTGATGATGCATAAGCTCACCGACCCCATCCAGAAGGTGACGGATGCGGCCCAGCGCTTCGGCGGCGGCGACCTGTCCGTCCGGGTCGAGGGCGTGGACGGCGAAGGCGAAGTGGCCGACCTGGCCCGCACCTTCAACAAGATGGCGGACAATATCCAGTCCAACGACAACTCCCGGGGCCAGTTCATGGGCAATATTGCCCACGAGCTGCGCACCCCCATGACCACCATCAAGGGCTTCATCGACGGCATTCTGGACGGCACCATCCCGCCCGATATGCAGAACCACTACTTACAGCTGGTCAGTGAGGAGACGGGCCGTCTGGCGCGCCTCATCCAGAATATGCTGGACCTCTCGAAGCTGGAGAGCGGCGAATATCAGGTGAACGCCCGGATGTTCAACATCTGGGAGACGCTGACCGGCGTGGCCCTCTCGGCGGAGCAGCGCATCAACGACGGCATGATAGACATTGACGGCCTGACCATGGATGAGAAGGTGCTGGTCTATGCCGACCCCGACCTCATCCATCAGGTGGCCTACAATCTGCTGGACAACGCCATCAAGTTCACCCCGGCAGGCGGCACCATCCGCTTCGGGGTGGAGAGGCTGGGCCCGGAGGTGGAAGTCTCCATCTGGAACTCCGGCCAGGGCATCAGCCCCGAGGCGCTGCCCTACGTCTTCCAGCGCTTCTACAAAGAAGACCAGTCCCGGGGTCTCCACGCCCGGGGCGCAGGTCTCGGCCTGAACATCTGCAAGGTGCTGGTCAACCTCTCCGGCGGCCAGATACGGGTGGAGAGCAAGCAGGGCGAGTGGTGCAGGTTCGTCTTCACCCTGCCCGTCCAGCCTCCCAACCCCGGCGGCATGAAGCGTCTGCCCGACGAGAGCGGCCGCCCCGGTGCGGTGGAAGACCCGGCCAGCATGAAGCCGGTAGACTAACTTCACAGCGGTCAGACTGCCCTTCAAAGGAGCGGTCTGGCTGCTTTTTGCATTGTGGAAGAGGGAAGATACGCAGAACTTTACGTCTTTTCCGTGAAAAACACGGCGGCGGGTTTGATTTTTTCGCTGTTTTCATGTAAACTATAATCGACTATGCCGACTGCTCCTGTGGGAGATGCCGCAGGGACGGCGGCAGAGCAAAATTACAAAAATTCTCTAAAAAATAACGGGGAGTAAAATAAAATGACAACGATCAGTCCTTCTATCCTTTCGGCTGACTTTAGCCATCTCGGCGCAGACTGCCGTATGGTGCTGGATGCCGGTGCGCAGATGCTGCATTATGACGTGATGGACGGCCACTTCGTGCCGAACATCAGCTTTGGCGTCCCGGTGCTCAAGAGCCTGCACAAGGCCCTGCCGGATGCTTTCTATGACGTCCACCTGATGATCACCCACCCCCAGCAGTACGCCGAGGCTTTTGCCAAGGCCGGTGCCAGCCTGCTCAACTTCCACCTCGAGTGCGACGACGACATCCAGGAGACCATCGACGCCATCAAGGCCCAGGGCTGCAAGGTGGGCATGACCATCAAGCCCGGCACCCCGGTGGAAGAGCTGGGCTACTACCTCGACCAGCTGGACCTCGTGCTGGTCATGAGCGTGGAGCCTGGCTTCGGCGGCCAGAAGTTCATGCCCTCGGCCCTCGACAAGCTCCGCTGGCTCAAGGCGGAAAAAGACCGCCGTGGCCTGAAATTCCTGCTGGAAGTGGACGGCGGCGTGGATGCCGCCACCGCTCCGCAGTGCGTCGCCGCCGGTGCGGACGTGCTGGTGGCGGGCAGCGCCATCTTTGGCGCCGCCGACCCCGCCGCGGCCGTCCGTGCGATGGCAGCTCTCTGAGAGGGGACTGCCCATGGATGAAGCATTGATCCGGCTGCAGGAGGAAGAACTCCAGCGCACCGGCAGATACTATAAGCACATCTGCTTTCTCTGTGTGCCGCTGCTCTGCGTCTCCTGCTACCTCTACGGCCTGCGCCCGCTGCTGCTCTGCGGCTTTGCGGTGCTGATGGGCAACCTGTGCGACCGGCTCATCTCTCTGCTGCGCCGCCGCGTCTATCAGGCCGGGGATTATTCCAACGAGAGCTTTGCCCTCGTCATCACCCTGCTGATGCCTGCGACGGTGGACTGGTATGTCCTCGCCGCCGCCATTCTGGCCGGTGCTCTCATCGGCAAAGAGGTCTTCGGCGGCTATGGCAGCTACCCCTTCCACCCCGCCGCCGTGGGCTACGCGGTGGCGGCAGTGTCCTGGCCGGAGCAGGTCTTCCGCTATCCGGCCCCATACGCCAATATCCCGCTCTGGGACGCCTCCGGCGTGGCAACATCCAGCACCATCTCGGACACCCTGCGCAGCGGCGGCCTCATCAACATCAGCGCCCTGTCGCTGGTGCTGGGCGAGTATGCCGCCCCGATGGGGACCGGTGCAGCCATCGTGCTGGTGGCCTGCGGCCTCTTCCTCTGGATGCAGAAGGATGTGCGGCTGAGCGCCTCTCTGAGCTTCCTCATCACGGCGGGCCTCATCGTCTTCTTCTTCCCGCGCCAGCTGGGTCTGACGGAGGGGACCGCCTTTACGGCGGGCCTTGTGTTCCGCCTGCGCTGTGTGCGCGACGAGATGCTGACGGGCGCGATGCTCTTCAGCGCCGTCTTCCTGCTCAATGAGCCCTACACCTGCGCCCACCACCGGCGGGGCCGCATCCTCTACGGCGCCATGGTGGGAGCCTTTACGATGGGCTTCCGCTACTTCGGCGTCTACGAGACGGGCGTCTGCTTCGCCATTCTGGCGGTCAACAGCATCTCCGGCTGGCTCGACCGCACCGAAGTCCGCCTCCATGAGCTGATAAAGAGCGGCAGATACTTCAAAGAGAAGAAGACCGGAAAGGGGGATGCGGAATGAAACGTCATGCTGCAGAACTCATCACCCGGGACCCGGAAAGATTCTTCCACCATGACCGCGTCTTTCTGAATAACCCGGTGGTCATGCAGGGCATGGGCCTTGCGCCGCTGGTCGTCCTTGCGACGAGCGGCCAGAACGCCCTGATGCTGGCCGTGGCCGTGGCGCTGCTGCTGACGCCCTCCCGGATGCTGGCCTGCCTGCTGAGCCGCCTGTTCCCCCTGCGGGAGGAGCATCCGGCCAACGCAGAGCTGGAAAAGAAGCTGCTGCCCCGCAGCATCCTCTATTCGGGCAGCGCGGCGGTGGTCTATCTGGCGGCATACCCCATCCTGAACCAGCTGTTCGGCGTGAGCCTGCTGGTGCTGGGCATCTATCTGCCCATGCTGGTGGTGGAGCCGCTGCTGACCTATCGCTTCGGCCGCGTGCAGGAGACGATGAAAAAGGCCGTCTCCAAGGGCATCCGCATCACCATCGGCTACGGCCTGCTGCTGCTTTTGCTGGGCTGTGTGCGCGAGTGGCTGAGCGCCGGTACGGTGTTCGGCCATGTGCTGAGCCGTCCCGTCCTGCCCATGGCCAGTATGCCGGCAGGCGGCTTCATCGTGCTGGGCGTGCTGTGTGCCGTCTGGCGCACGCTGGCCAGGAAGTACAAAAACTATCTGACATCGGAGGCCCGCGGCCTCATGGCGGTCTACCGCCAGAAAGAAGGGGAGCCTGAGGATGAATGATGTGATGCAGGCCGTCGGCGTATTTTTCAGCTACGCTGTGCTGGCCGTCTTTGCACAGAACGCGGTGTTCACCCGGGGCCTCGGCGTGTCCCGCCTCGTCCAGCTGGTGGGCGACGAGCGCACCAGCAGCGGGTGGTTCGCCCTGCTGCTCTGTGTCACGCAGGTGCTGGTGGCTTCGCTGGCGTTCTATGCGGGCGGCTTCATCGCCGCCCAGTCCAACCCCGCCCAGCTCCGTCCGCTGGTCTATCTGGCCTGCGTGGCGGTGGTGAGCCTGTTTGAATTTATCGTGCTCTGGGCCGCACGGGGCAAGCGCCACGGCGGCCAGCTGCTCCGCATCCTGCCGCTGGCGGCGGTCAACAGCGGCGTGCTGGGTACGGTGCTGGTGGAGCGCACCCAGAGCTTTACGCTGGAGCAGAGCATGGGCTTCGGCCTCGGCAGCGGCCTGGGCTATCTGCTGGCCGTCATGCTGGTGACGGAGGCTGACCGCCGTCTGCGCAGCGAGGCCATCCCGGAGGCGTTCCGGGGCCTGCCCATCACGCTCATCTACATCGGCGTGCTGGCGCTGGCTATCTATGGTTTTACGGGCCACTCGGTGATCCTGTGAGGAGTGCAGGAGAAAGGGACGATCATGGCAAAGTATAAAAAGGTCAAGCGGTATCACCGCAGTTTTTACAGCCCCGGCATGTGGGTGAAGAAGGCCGTCGGCATCATCGTGCTGGTGGCCGTGGTGCTGGTCGTGGGCTGGCTGGCCGCGCCCCATGTGCTGGACTGGGCCACCCACACCTGGTACACCGTGGTGCGCAACCGTGACCTCTCGGCTTCGTCTGAGACGACAGCGTCCAGTGCGGCCGCTTCGTCGGAAGTGACGGCAGAGCCTGCCGCTTCCTCGGAGGTGCGGGTGGACTCGGAGCCGGGATCGGGACCGGCTGCACCCGCAGGCGTCATCATCGAGGGCAGCTGGGGCGTTCTGGACACGGCTGCGGCAAAGGATGAAGCTTCCCTGCGTGCCGCCGCCCAGCAGCTGGCCCAGCAGGGCGCGGTCTACGCCGTCGTCACCCTGAAGGACAGTGCCGGAAATATCCTGTATCCCTCTCAGGTGGCTGCTGCGGCAGGCAGCATCGAGGGGGCGTCCCTTGACCCGGCCCTCATCGCCTCGGTGCTCAAGGAGAACAGCCTTGTGCCGGTGGCAAAGCTGGCGGCCTTCCGCGACCCCATCGCGGCCCGCACCGACCGCAATATGGCCATCGGCTACACCGGGCAGGCTTACCTCTGGCTGGATAATAAGGCGTCCGCCGGCGGCAACCCCTGGCTCAACCCCTATTCCGACGAGGCCGTCCAGTTCATCGGCGACCTCATCGGCGAGGTGCAGAGCATGGGCTTTGACCATGTGCTGCTGGAGAACGTCCAGTTCCCCTCTGCCCAGAACGGCAAGCAGGACTTCGGCTCCACCGGCGGGCGCGACCGCAGCGCCCAGCTGGCTGCGGACATCGCCGCATGGGATGCCCGCTTTGAGGGCAGCGTGACCCTGTGGTACGGTTACTCGCTGGGTCAGGTGACGGACGGAGCTTCCACCGTGGGCGGCTCCGCGACGGCGCTGGGCGTCAGGAACCTCGTGGTCGAAGTCCCCGCAAAGCAGACCATGGACGACACCGCCCGCAACGAGCTGCGGGACACCCTGTCGGCTTCCGGCGTGGAGCATGCCGTGTTCTGGGACGATGCAGCGGGCATTTTCCAGTGAGAGCGCTCCATTTGCTGTTGGTGATTTATGTGAGAGTGAGGAATGTGTTATGAAAACTGCATCCTGCTTTGGTCCGGCCCACATCCTGCTGCCCGGGGAGAACATCCCTCTGGAAAAGTGGGGCTGCGTGGCCTGTGACCAGTTTACCAGCGACCGCGCCTACTGGGAGCAGGCAGACGCCGCTGTGGGCGGCTGCCCCAGCACCCTGCGGCTCATCCTGCCGGAAGTCTACCTCGAGGATGAAGACGCGGCCCAGCGGGTGGAGAACATCCATGCCGCGATGGACGAGTACAGCCGCGACGTGCTGACCCGCGCCGTGGACGGCTTTGTCTACGTCGAGCGCACCGAGCAGAGCGGCCGGGTGCGTCAGGGCCTCGTGGGCAAGATAGACCTCGAGGCTTACAGCTACGAGAAGGGCGCCCGCCCGGCCATCCGGCCCAGCGAGCGCACCGTCACTGAGCGCATCCCGCCCCGCATGGCCGTGCGCCGGGGTGCGGCGCTGGAAACGCCCCATGTTATGATGCTGGCCGACGACCCCGGCTGCACCCTCGTCGAGCCCATCGGCGCGCACAAGAGCGAGCTGAAAAAGCTGTACGAGGGCGAGCTGATGCAGGGCGGCGGCCACATTGCAGGCTGGGCCGTGGAAGATCCTGCGATGCTGGCGCAGATCGATGCTGCACTGGCCGCACTGGGCAGTCAGAAGGCTTTCGACGCCAAGTATCCCCAGGCCAGGGGCGCAAAGCCCCTGACGCTGGCTGTGGGCGACGGCAACCATTCGCTGGCCGCAGCCAAAGCCTGCTGGGAGGAGCTGAAAGCCACCCTGACCCCTGAGGAGCGGGAAAGCCATCCCGCCCGCTGGTGCCTGGCTGAGGTGTGCAACGTCCATTCGCCTGCGATCGAGATCGAGCCCATCCACCGCGTCCTCTTCAATGTGGACTGCGGCGCGGTGCTGCTGGCCCTCATCGCGTGGAGCGACTCCAACATGGCCGGCATCTGCTTCGGCGACTCGAAGCAGCAGGCCTTCACGCTGGCCGGCCCCCATGTGTCCAACGTCCTCAGCTTCGAGGACCCCGTCGCCCCGCTGACCGTCGGCACGGTGGACGAATTTATCGAATACTTTATGGCCCGCCACAGCGAGGCCCGGGTGGATTACGTCCACGACGAGCCCGCCGTCCGCGCCCTGACCAGACAGGGCGGCGTGGCCTTCCTGCTGCCGCCCTTCGAGAAGAGCGATCTATTCAAAGGCATCGTGATGGGCGGCGTGCTGCCCCGCAAGACCTTCAGCATGGGCCATGCGGAGGAAAAGCGGTATTACATCGAGTGCCGCAGAATCAAAGAATGACCAAGGAGAACCATGACTTTTAACGATTTGAAACTGTCCGCCCCCCTGCTCAAGGCTGTAAGCGAGGCAGGCTATGAGACCCCCTCGCCCATTCAGGCTTCGGCCATCCCGCCGGTGCTGGAAGGGCGCGATCTGATGGGCTGCGCCCAGACCGGCACCGGCAAGACTGCTGCCTTTGCGCTGCCCATGCTCGACCGGCTGAGCGTCGCCGCCCCCCGCAAGAAGGGCGCTGTCCGCGCCCTCATCCTCACCCCCACCCGTGAGCTGGCCCTCCAGATCGGCGAGAGCTTCGACGCCTACGGCAAGTACCTCAAACTGCGCAGCACCGTCATCTTCGGCGGCGTGGGCCAGGCCCCGCAGGTGGAGGCCATCCGAAAGGGCGTGGACATCCTCATCGCCTGCCCGGGCCGTCTGAACGACCTCATCGGACAGGGCCATATCGACCTGTCGAACCTCGAGGTCTTCGTGCTGGATGAGGCCGACCGGATGCTGGACATGGGCTTTGTGCATGACGTGAAGAAGGTCATCGCAAAGCTGCCCGCAAAGCGCCAGAACCTGATGTTCAGCGCCACCATGCCCAAAGAGATCGAGCAGCTGGCCGCAGGCATCCTGCACGACCCCGCCTTCGTGAAGGTGGACCCCGTGTCTAGCACGGTGGAGCGCATCGACCAGAGCCTGTATTTCGTCGAGAAGGGCAACAAGAAGTTCCTGCTGCCCTGGCTCATCAAGAACCTGACCCCGCCGGTGCAGAATGCGCTGGTGTTCAGCCGCACCAAGCACGGCGCGGATAAGATCGCCCGCGATCTGACCAAGCAGGGCATCACCGCCGCTGCGATCCACGGCAACAAGAGCCAGACCGCCCGTGTGGCGGCGCTGGAAGGCTTCAAGGAGGGCAAGACCAGGGTGCTGGTGGCCACAGACATCGCCGCCCGCGGCATCGACATCAGCGAGCTCTCCCATGTGTTCAACTACGACCTGCCCGAGGTGCCGGAGACTTACGTCCACCGCATCGGCCGCACCGCCCGCGCGGGCGCAGATGGCACGGCAGTGAGCTTCTGCGCACCCGAGGAGATGGAATATCTGGCCGGCATCGAAAAGCTCAACCGCCGGAAGATACCGGTGGTGTCCGGCCACCCGTGGGACGGCGTACCCGCCCCCGTAAAAGCAGCCCCGCCGGTGCGGGGCCGCAAGCCCAAGGCCGAACAGCCTGCCCCCGAAAAGGCTGAAACTCCCAAGGCGGAAAAAGCCGCCAAACCCGCTGCGCCCGAAAAAAAGAGTGCGGCCAAGCCCTCTGCGGCAAAAAAGCAGAAGGCTCCCAAAATCGAAGCAAAAGAGGAACAACTCATGGATGATAACAAGCGCACCCCCGGCGGACGCGACAACAGCCGCCGTAACAATAACAACCGACCCCGCCGCGAGGGCAATGCCCCTGCACAGGGCGCAGGCCGCGGCAGCAACGCCCAGCCGAAGTTCGACCCCCACTTTGTGAGCGCCCCGGAGGCCACCCCGCTCCGTTCTGCCAAGAAAAACGCTGCCATCCCCGCCGTTCCGGCCCAGACCATTCCTACCGCGATGCAGAACCGCCAGCCCGCCCAGCGAAGCGAGAACAATGGCCGCAATGGTGCAGGCCGCAGCCCCCGCAATGAGCGGAACGACCGCAGCGCCCGCCCGGCTCAGCCTGCACAGCAGAACAGCCAGCGCAATGAGAACCGCAGTGGCCGCAGCAACAACCGCAATGAGCAGAGCGGCGCAGGCCGTGCGCCCCGCGCCCCCAAGGCAGAGCAGTCCGGCCGCAATAACCGCAGCCGCAGCAATAATGTTCCGACGAAGGACGAAGACCCGGGCCTCGTGCTCATCAGCCGCCGCCCGCCGCAGCAGAAGTTCACCAGCTTTGAGGAGTATATGAACGCCCACGGCGGCGCGACGGCTCCCATCGAGGACCACAGCGAGGAAGTGTGATGGCAGAGGGATTCGCCCCGTGGTGCTGCCCGCTGTGCGGCGCACCGCTTGCCGGGGATAACGCACTGAAATGTCCCTCTGGCCACAGCTTCGACCGGGCCAAAGAGGGCTACTGGCATCTGCTGCCGGTGCAGAACACCCGTACCAAGGCCCCCGGCGACAGCAGGGAAATGGTCGCTGCCCGCCGCGCGTTCCTGAGCGCGGGCTACTACGGCATCTTCGGGCAGGCGCTGGGAGAACTCTGCCTCGAGTACGGTCAGCCAAAAGCCGGAAAGCCGCTCCGCCTGTTGGACGCAGGCTGCGGCGAGGGCTGGTATGACCGGTGCATCGCAAAGCAGTTCGAAGAGGCGGGCCTCCCGCTGGAACTGGCAGGTTTCGACATCGCAAAGCCAGCCGTGCGTCTGGCTGCGAAGGCTCTGCCCCCGGCTCGGTACGCCGTGGCGTCCAGTTTCCATCAGCCGGTGCGCACAGGCTGGGCGGATGTGCTGCTCAACTGCTTCTCGCCCTTCGCGCAGGAGGAGTTTCTCCGCGTCCTGCGCCCCGGCGGACGGCTTATCTACGCCGTGCCGGGTGCAGAGCATCTCTTCCAGATGAAGGCCGTCCTCTACGAAAAGCCTTACAAGAACCCGGTGCAGGAAGTGGCGTATCCGGGCTTTGAAGCCATCGGAGAGCGGGAAGTCTCTGGCAGCATCACGGTGCCTGCCGGGCAGCTGGAAGCTCTCTTCGCCATGACGCCCTACTATTGGAAAACGCCCCGGGACGGCGCAGCCCGTCTCGCGGCACTGCCGGAATTGACAACGGACATCTCGTTCCGGTTCCTCGTATTTGAAAAGAAATAAAGCAAAAAGAGCGTGTGCTGCGGGCACACGCTCTTTTTGCTTTATGAGTACATCAGACAGGAATGGAAGTTGGTTACTTGTCGGCCTTCGGTTCAGATGCTTTTTGGGCCTTGGGCAGCAGGTTTGCACGCTCGAGGGCCGGGCGCAGAGCCAGATAGAGGATGACGACGCAGACGGTGGAGGCCACGCTGTTCACGAAGGTGACGCCGCCGGTGATCTTGGTCAGAGCCTTGGCGATGGTGTACTCCTGGCCGAAGATGTAGACATTGCGGAAGTAGCCGAGGAACGGGTCGGTGAAGACATTCAGCAGCAGGCCGGAAGCGGCAGCGACGATCACCTTGGCCAGATAGCCGGGGGTGTGCTTGTCCAGCTCACGGAGCTTGAACACCTTGTGAGCGACCGCACCGCAGGTGATGCCGATGATGAACTTCAGGACGAAGGTGGTGACGGCATAGCCCGGGTCACCGGCCAGGATGTCGGCCAGAGCCAGACCGATGGCACCGGCCAGACCGCCGGATACGCCGTCCAGCAGCAGGGCGGTCAGGGCGGTGAAGGTGTTGCCCAGATGGAACGAAGAGCCGCCGTAGAACGGCACACGGAAGAACAGGTAGGCCACGAGGCTTAGCGCGGCCATGACGCCGGTGAGTGCCAGCTCGTGGACGGTGAAGGTGCGCTTATACAGCACACTTGCAAAGACGATAACGATGACGACGACTGCCAGCAGCAGCCACATTGCAGTTGTTGACATGATTTTCCCTCCCAGTTTTACGAAATACCCACAAAACCGATTGACTTTTTTGGCTCTTGCGGGTATGCTCCTATTATACGCAAAACTGGCACTGTGCAAATACCCAGAATAAAGATTTTTTATGGGTCCAGTTTGGCGCACTGCCCGAAAAGGAGGGGCTTTTTATGGTCCATTTGACGACAGCACTGGACGCGGCGTCCGGTGTGCCGCTCTACGAACAGCTCTACCGCAGCCTCGCCGCCGAGATGCGGACGGGGGCGATTTCTGCGGGGACCCGGATGCCCGGCAAGCGGCGGCTGGCGGCAGAGCTTTCCGTCTCGGTGAACACGGTGGACGCGGCCTACCAGATGCTGGCGGCGGAGGGCTATCTGGAGGCGCGGGAGCGCAGCGGCTTTTATGTACAGGAATATCTGGCCCTGCCCGAGCGGACAGAGTCCGCCGCGCCGCCCCAGCCCGAGGCAGCGCCAGCGCCGGAGCAGCCCGTCCGCTACGACCTCTCCACCCGGGGCGTAGACCCGGAGCTGTTTCCCTTCCGCACATGGGCGCGGCTGCAAAAAGAGCTGCTGTACTCTTCGCCGGAGCTGCTGACCCACGGTGACGCGCAGGGCGACCTCTCGCTGCGGCAGGCACTGGCCGAGTACCTTGAGGAGTACCGCGGTGTGCGGTGCGGCCCGCACCAGCTCGTCGTTGGCGCGGGCCTCGAATATCTGCTGGGCCTGCTGGCACCACTCCTGCCCGGGCCGGCGGCAGTGGAAAATCCCGGCTATCCCCGCGCCCGGCAGGTGCTGGAAAACAACGGAATCTCTTGCTGTTGTCTGCCGGTGGACGAGGACGGGCTTTCCATCCGGGCGCTGTCGGAGTCGGGGGCGGCGGTGTGCTACGTCACCCCCAGCCACCAGTTCCCCACGGGCGTCACCATGCCCGCCGGACGCCGGGCAGAACTGCTCCACTGGGCGGCACGGCGTCCCGGGCAGCGGTACATCATCGAGGACGACTACGATTCCGAGTTCCGTTTCGACACCCGGCCCCTGCCCAGCCTGCAGGGGATGGCGGGGGCCGACGGGCCGGTGGTCTACCTCTCCACCTGCTCCCGCAGCCTCGCACCCAGCATCCGCATCGCCTACATGGTGCTGCCGGAGCAGCTTCTGCCCGCATGGCACGCGAAATACGCCCTCTACTCCGGCACGGTGAGCCGTTTTGAGCAGCAGACACTGGCGCGGTTCATCACCGGCGGTTACTTCACCCGCCATCTGGCCCGGGAGCGGGTGGCCTATAAGGCCCGGCGGGACGCCCTGACAAAAGCCCTGCGGGAAGCCTTTGCACCGGAAGAACTGCACCTCACTGGCCTGCACACCGGCCTGCACTTGCTGGCCGAACTGCGCGACCCGCCGCCGGACGATGCTCTCCGGGCCGCTGCTGAGGCCGAAGGCGTCCGGCTCAGCCTCCTGAGTGACTATGACCTCACCGGCGGTGGGGCCGCTCTGGGCGGGACGCTGGTGCTGGGTTACGGCTCGCTGGCCGACGAGAGCTGTGCCTCGGTGGGTGAGACGTTGAAGAGGGCCTGCACGGCGGCGTGGGAGTCGTCGGTGAGGGTGTAGCATTCGCCGTCCCACTCGCCGGGCAGGGCCTCGGTGTGGATGGCGGCAGAGCGGTCGGCGAGAAATTCCAGCGTATCTTCTAAAATGAGCAGGTCCTGCGCCGTCAAATCGGTGAGCAGGCTCGAGCTGTGGGCGCGCAGGGCGTCCGGCAGGGTAGCGGGCAGAAGTTCCAGCTCCTGCCGGAAAAAGGCGTCCCATACCGCCGCCCGGGCGGCGGCTTTGTGGGCGGGCGGGACAGTGTCCTCCATCCCGTTGAGCAGTTCTTCTGCCTCCCGGGCCGAGATGGCCTGCACATTGGAACTGCACCCGGTGAGGGCCAGCTCCTCGGCGGTCAGCGCTCCCGAAAAACCCACCCGAAGCATCCCGTACCGGTCGGCGATGGCTTGCAGAACGGACGGCGCAAGGGCGAGATAGTGGGTGTCCTCGGGCAGGGAGAGAGCTGAGAGAAGTGCTTCCCGGCAGCGGGCCGGGCCGGCGGCGCGGTAGCAGTCGGAGAGGGCGGTTTCGTCCGCTCCGAAGGGTACGGTCAGCTCTCCGGGCAGAGCCAGCGCATGGATGCAGTTCTGACTGGCATTCAGGTAGAGCAGCAGAAAGCCGGGTGCTGTCGTCTCGGTGGGAGCGATGCAGACCAGCAGACTCAGGCGGTTCTCTTCCTTCGGCTGACGGATGGCGACGCCGCTCTGAGGCCGGGAGGCCAGTCTTGTCCGCAGAGAGCGGCGGGTGAGCAGCACGGTGCCGCCCACTAGCGGCAGCAGCACCAGCAGCGCCGCCAGCAGTGCGGCCCAGAAGGGTCTCCAGCCTTTTTCTTTCATCTCGTTCCTCCCTGAGAAGCCGTTTTCGTAAGCATTGCACACCGCCTGAGCGGTCTTTTTATCCGTATACTGCGTTGCTTCCCCTTGCAATCCACCAAGGATCGCTGCGGGAAATCGCCTTGTCTGCGGGTAAAAATCCTCGCCATTCGGCGAACCCCGCTCACGAAAACAGCTTCTAAAAAACTGCATAAAGCATGGCCTGATGGGGGAACCTTTATGCAGAAAAGGAGGGAAATGCTATGAAATTCGATGATACCCCCAGCAGGGAAGAGCGGGAGGACTTCTGGCTCGACCTCGGCCCGGCCAGTGCCTACGAGGGGCTGGACTGCTGTGAGACAGCCCGCCGCGACGGCGACGCCAGCCCGGACGGCCTTGCCCATGGTTTCGAAGGGGCCGAAAGCCCGAAAGACCTCGTGACCCCGCCCGACGACGACCCGGACAGCGAACCGGTGCCGCATCTGCCGCCCCAGCTGAAAGCGCTGGAGTGGCTGGACACGATGGGCAGCCCCGATGATGTACCGCCCATCGACCGATAAAGGACGAAAAAAGTCATACCATAACAAAATTCACTTTCTGGTATGAAAGATGAAACTCGGGAATAAAATGCGGTAAAAGGCTTGCCAAGAAGCCGGAAATGTGATAAAGTATTTCCATTGTGTACAGTTGTGCATGTGGTGAGAACCGAATCGCAAGATGTGCCGCCCGGTGAGCCGGGTGTGCCGCACTCTGGAGAAGCCTGCAGGAGGCGGGTGCCGAAGGTGTAAGGCCGTTTGGGCCGATCTCTCAGGCAAAAGGACAGAGCAAACGTCTTTTGCGCAGGAAAGGTGTCCTGTGCGGGGTCATACGCTGAGTTTTTTGCGGGCAGAGCCTTTGGAAAAGAGGTTCTGCCCGCATTTTTGTTTGGGATGATCAGAGGGGGATTTCATATGGTGGACATCGTTACGCGCGTCAACAATGTGGTCAACGGCTTCGTCTGGGGGCCGTTCGGTCTGGCACTGCTGCTCTGCACCGGCCTGTGGCTCAGCGTCCGCACCGGCTTTTTCCAGTTCCGGCGGATGGGCTACTGGCTCAAGCATACCATCGGTGCTATTTTTACCAATAAGGACGTCACCGCCCACACCAGCAAGGAAGACATGGCCATCAGCCAGTTCCAGAGCATGTGTACGGCGCTGGCGGGCACCATCGGCACCGGCAACATCGTGGGCGTGGCCACGGCCATCGTCTCCGGCGGCCCGGGTGCCATCTTCTGGATGTGGGTCATGGCCCTGCTGGGCATGATGACCAGCTTTGCAGAGAACGTGCTGGGCGTCTACTACCGCCGCAAGAACGAAAAAGGCGAGTGGAGCGGCGGCGCGATGTATTATCTGACCGACGGTCTGGGCGCAAAGCCCGGCTGTAGGGCGGTGGGCAAGGTGCTGGCTGTTCTGTTTGCCTGCTTCTGCATCCTCGCGTCTTTCGGTATCGGCAACATGAGCCAGATAAACTCCATCGCCGGCAACATGAACGCGGCTTTTCATGTGCCGTACCTCGCCACCGGCCTTGCGCTGATGGTGGTCACGGCCCTCATCGTCATCGGCGGACTCAAGCGGGTGGCCGCTGTCACGGAAAAGCTGGTGCCGCTGATGGCACTGTTCTATGTTGCAGGTGCGCTCATCATCGTGGTCATGCACGCGGGCAATATCCCGGCGGCACTGGCGGCGATCTTCAAGGGTGCATTCAACCTCAACGCTGTAGGCGGCGGCGCGCTGGGCTACGGCATCAGCCAGACCATCACCTGGGGCTTCAAGCGCGGCGCGTTCTCCAACGAAGCCGGCCTCGGTTCTGCGGTCATGGTCAACTCGGCCTCTAACGTCAAGGAGCCGGTGCATCAGGGCATGTGGGGCGTGTTTGAGGTCTTCGCCGATACCATCGTGGTCTGCACCCTGACGGCCCTCGTCATCCTGACCACCGGCGTGGTAGACCTCGAGAGCGGCGCTGTCCTCGCAGGCGTGCAGGACAATGCGCTGGTGGGCCAGGCGTTCACGGCGGCTTTCGGCAGTTTCGGCCCGAAGTTCATCGCCGTGTCCATCCTGCTGTTCGCCTACTCCACCACCCTCGGCTGGAGCCACTACGGCACCAAGGCCGTGGAGTATCTCTTCGGCACGGCGGGAAGCCGCATCTATAAGGTCGTCTTTGTCTGCATGACCGTTGTGGGCGCGACCATGAAGCTGGGCCTCGCGTGGGACCTCTCCGACACCTTCAACGGCCTGATGATGATACCGAACCTCATCGGCGTGCTGGCATTGTCCAGCACTGTGGTAGACATCACCAGGAACTACTTTGCCCGCCGCGTCCGGGGCGAGGACATCGAGCCCATGTGGTCGGCCTTTGAAGAGTATCAGAAGGAAGAAGAGGCCGAGGCTGCCGCCGAGGAGGCGGAGCTGGATAAGGCCGCAAACAAATAACACAAAAAGCAAGCCCCCGGAAGGCGACCTTCCGGGGGCTTGCTGGTTTACTTCTTCTTTTTGCGAAGCTTTGCCGCCGCCCGCCCGGCGATGATGCCGCTGCCGAAGGCCCAGTGGAGGTTGTAGCCGCCGCAGCTGCCGGCGCAGTCCAGCGTCTCGCCCACGAAGTAGAGTCCCGGACAACCCTTGAACTGGAAATCGTCCTCTACCTCGTCCAGAAGCAGGCCGCCGCCGGTGGTCTGAGCCTGCTTCCAGCCGCAGGGCGTCAAGCCCTCGAACCGCCAGCACTTGGCCGTGGCGGCGAGTTTCGGCCACGCGGAGGCGGGCAGGGCGCGGGCGTTTTCAGGTAAACCGGCATCGGACCAGAGCGCCCGGCCCAGCTTTGCGGGCAGCAAGCCCAGCCAGAACTCCGCCGCCTCGCTGCCCAATAGTCCGACCCGCTGGGCGAACAGCGCGGCCAGCTCGGTTTCACTCAGAGCAGGGAAGAGGTCGAGGGCCACGATAGGCCGCTTCGGCCCGCGCCCCGGGGCCAACAGACCCGAAAGCTGCATGATGCAGATGCCCGAAAGCCCGTACTCGGTGAACTGCACCTCGCCCGTTTCCCGGGCAAGCACGCGGCCATCTGCGCCGTCCAGCAGGCTGGCGCAGCCCTTGGCCCGGATGCCGGCCAGCGACTTGCGGGGATGAGCACACTGCAGGGCTGTCAGACAGGGATAGAGGGGGGCCATCCGTCCGCTGCACTGGGCGGCGAACCGGGTGCCGAAGCCATCGGTGCCGAACTGAGGGCCGGCATCACCGCCCATGGCGCAGATGACGGCGTCGGCCCGCAGGGTCTCGCGGCCTGCCTCTGTTTCGATTTGGACGGCATAGCCGCCCCGGCTCTGGCTCAGGTTCTGGACGGTGCAGCCGGTGCGCACCTCGACGCCCAGTCTCGACAGATGGTGCTCCAGCAGGGCCAGTACGTCCGCTGCCTGATTGGAATACGGGTACACCCGCCCGGCCTCGTCGGTGCGGGGGTAGAGGCCGAGGCTCTCGAACCACGCCAGCGGCGCAGCCTCGTCCACGGCGCTCAGCAGGCGGCGCAAGGCTTTGGGACTGCTGGTGAAATACCGCTCCGGCGTGATGTTCTGGTTGTCGAGATTGCAGCGCCCGTTGCCGGTGGCCAGAAGCTTTTTGCCCACCTTCGCGTTTTTGTCCAGCACGGTGATGTGTGCGCGGCCCTCTGCGGTCTGTGCTGCCGCCAGCGCAGCGGCCAGACCGGCTGCGCCGCCGCCCAAAATCAAAATCTGCTGCATCCTCTGCCCATCCTTTCTGTAGTAAATTTATTGTATCATAGCCGCCCCTGTTTGGCAAACACAGGACGGGCAGGTGTATATTTCCCTGCCGCTTCCACATAATAACTACACAGCATGGGAAAATGCAGAATGGGAAGGATGGTACACAGATGAAAGCAACCGGAATCGTCCGCCGCATCGATGAGCTGGGCCGGGTGGTCATCCCGAAGGAGATACGCCGCACCCAGCGTATCCGCCGCGGCGACCCCCTCGAGATCTTCACCACCGGCGACGGCGAGGTCATCTTTAAGAAGTATTCCCCGGTGGGGGAGCTGCACGGGGTGGCGGTGCAGTACGCCGAGGTGCTGAGCCGAAGCTTCGCCCTGACGGCCTTCGTGGCTGACCGTGACCGCATCCTCGCCGCAGCCGGGTCGGGGAGGCGCGACCTTGCCGACCGCAGCGTCAGCCAGCCGCTGGAAAAGGTGATGGAGTCCCGCAAGCCCTACCTCAGCGAGGGCGACCCCGAGCATGTCCTGCTGCCCTGCGAGGGTTCGCTGCGGCCATTGCTTTGCGCGTGGCCCATCATCGCGGCAGGGGATGTCACCGGGGCCGTGGGTCTGCTGGCCGAAGACCGCACCCAGCAGCCCGACCCTGCCCAGCAGAAGGCTGTGGCTGTGGCGGCAGCGTTCCTGGCAAAGCAGATGGAAGAGTGAACATTATTATAATAGAGGGAGCGTCTGCGTTTCTGGCAGGCGCTCCCTTTTTTGTTTATGACAGAATTATGAATCTTTATAAACTTTTTCGAGAAGCTATTGACAGGGAAAAATTTTTGGCTATAATGGTCTTAGCACTCAGGAAGATGGAGTGCTAAAGAAACGAAAGCCAAAAAGGAGGCAGGCGCTATGACGATGGATGCACGCAAGCAGCGAGTCTTGCAGGCGATCGTGGCGCTGTATGGCCTCGAGGGCGAGCCTGTGGGCAGCAGTGTGCTGGCAAACTATTTTGATATGGCCGTGTCCAGCGCCACGCTGCGCAACGAAATGGCGGCGCTGACCAAGCTGGGTCTGCTGGAGCAGCCCCACACCAGCGCGGGCCGTGTCCCCAGTGCCAAAGGCTACCGTTATTATCTCGACAATCTGCTGACGGACGACCAGCCGCTGGACCGCGTGACCCGCGCCCGCGTCGAAGCCGTTTTCGCCAGCCTCGACCATGAGCCGGAAAAGCTCGCACAGGGCGCTGCAAAGGCGCTGGCCGCCATCAGCGGCTGCACCGCAGCCGTCAGCACCCCCTGTGCCGAAGACCTCTGCGTCGCCCACTACGAAGTCGTTCAGGTGGGCCGCAGCGCGGCGGCTGTGCTGGCCGTCACGACGGCGGGCTACGTTCGCACCCGTGTGGCGCGGGTCCGCACAGGCCTCTCCCGCGAGAACGCCGCTGCGCTGGCCGCGCTGCTCAACCGCAACCTGACCTTCGTTGCGCCGGTGGACCTGTCCAACCGGCTGCTGGCAGAGCTGTGCAGCCAAATCGACCCGGAGCTGGTTCCGGTCATCAGCGCAGCCGCTGCGATTTTGCAGGATTCCGCACAGCCCCACGTATTTCTGGGCGGTGAGCAGTACCTGCTCAACTGGCCGCAGCTCGAAGGCAAGGTGGGCGACATCCTCACCCTGCTGAACGACGAAGAGCAGGCGGCCCACATCATCGCACCCCCGGCAGACCGCAGTGAGAGCGTGCTGCTGGGTGAGGATCTGGAACCTCAGATCCCCGGCTTGTGCATCGTCAGCGACCGCTACCTGGTAGGCGGCGGGCTGTGGGGTACGGTGGCCCTGATCGGGCCGACCCGGATGCCCTTCCAGAAGCTGATGCCGCTGCTCCACCTCTTCGCCGACGAGCTTGGCGAGGGCATGAGCGGTAAACGAAAAGACACCCCGCAGATGGCCGCACCCCGGCGGACTGTGATATATAAGGAGGATCTGGAATGAGCGAAGAGACCAAAAAGACGGCAGAAGCTCCCGAGCAGGAAGCAAAGGAGACCGAAGCCGCACCTCAGGAAGCGCCCGAGACCGCCGCAGCCCCCGAGAAGGAGGCCGAGGCAGAACCCGCAGACGCCAAGAAGAAAGATGGCTGGTTCAATAAGAAGGCACGCGAGATGGACGCCGTAAAGGCAAAGCTCGACGCAGCCGAGAAGAACGCCGCACAGGCCAAAGACCAGCTGCTCCGGATGGCAGCGGAGTACGAGAACTACCGCAAGCGCTCCACCCGCGAGGCTGACCAGAAGTTCAACGATGGCGTGTCCTTCGCCGTGAACCAGATCATCCCCATCCTGGACACGCTGGAAATGGCAGCCAACGCCCCCACCACCGACGAGAACTACAAAAAGGGCGTGACTATGACGCTGGACAAAGCCGCCAAGGCACTGGATGCCCTCCATGTGGAGGAGATCGAGGCGCTGGGCAAGCCTTTTGACCCCAACTTCATGAACGCCGTCCAGCAGATCCCCGCCCCGGACGGGCAGGAGAGCGGCACCGTCATCACGGTGTACCAGAAAGGCTACAAGCTGGGCGACAAGATCGTCCGCCACGCGACCGTCGTGGTGGCCGAGTAGATCCGCAAAGACCCGCAGGGGTTTTGAATATAGACATCCGCTTCACATCTAAGCATGAGATAAACAAGTTCTTTTGAGAGGAGACTTCATTTATGAGCAAAATCATTGGTATTGACCTTGGTACTACGAATAGCTGCGTGGCTGTCATGGAGGGCGGCGAGCCCGTCGTCATCGCAAACTCCGAGGGCGCCCGCACCACCCCGTCTGTTGTTGGCTTCACCAAGACCGGTGACCGTCTGGTCGGTCAGGTCGCAAAGCGTCAGGCCATCACCAACCCCGAGAACACCGTTTCTTCCATCAAGCGTCAGATGGGTACCGACCACAAGGTGACCCTGAACGGCAAGGAGTACACTCCCCAGCAGGTCAGCGCTATGATCCTGCAGAAGCTGAAGGCTGATGCGGAGGCTTATCTGGGCGAGCCTGTCACCGAGGCCGTCATCACCGTTCCTGCTTACTTCAACGACAGCCAGCGTCAGGCTACTAAGGACGCTGGCACCATCGCCGGCCTGAACGTCAAGCGTATCATCAACGAGCCTACTGCCGCTTCTCTGGCATACGGCATCGATAAGGAAGATGACCAGAAGATCATGGTCTACGACCTGGGCGGCGGCACCTTCGATGTCTCCATCATTGAGATGGGCGACGGCGTCACCGAAGTTCTGGCCACCAACGGCGACACCCATCTGGGCGGCGACGACTTCGACCAGCGCATCATCGACTGGATGGCAGACGCTTTCCAGACCGAGAACGGCATCGACCTGCGCAAGGATAAGATGGCCGCTCAGCGCCTGAAGGAAGCTGCCGAGAAGGCAAAGATCGAGCTGTCCAGCGCTATGAGCAGCCAGATCAACCTGCCCTTCATCACTGCTGACGCTACCGGCCCCAAGCATCTGGATATGACCCTGACCCGTGCAAAGTTCAACGAGCTGACCGCAGATCTGGTCGACCGCACCATGACCCCTGTCCGCAAGGCTCTGCAGGATGCCGGCCTGCGCGCATCTGATCTGAAGAAGGTCCTGATGGTCGGTGGTTCCACCCGTATCCCCGCTGTCTACGATGCAGTCAAGAAAGAGCTGAACTGCGAGCCCTTCAAGGGCATCAACCCCGATGAGTGCGTGGCTGTCGGTGCTGCTATCCAGGGCGGCGTCCTGCAGGGCGACGTCAAGGGTCTGCTGCTGCTGGATGTCACCCCGCTGAGCCTCGGCATTGAGACTCTGGGCGGCGTCTGCACCAAGATCATTGAGCGCAACACCACCATTCCTACCCACAAGAGCCAGGTCTTCTCCACTGCTGCGGATAACCAGCCCTCTGTTGAGATCAATGTCCTGCAGGGCGAGCGTGAGTTTGCCCGCGACAACAAGAGCCTCGGCGTCTTCCATCTGGACGGCATCGCTCCGGCTCCCCGTGGTGTGCCTCAGATCGAAGTTACCTTCGATATTGATGCAAACGGCATCGTGAAGGTCAGCGCGAAGGACCTGGGTACCGGCAAGGAGCAGAACATCACCATCACCGCTTCCACCAACATGTCCAAGGACGACATCGACAAGGCTGTGAAGGAAGCTGAGCAGTTTGCTGCCGACGATAAGAAGAAGCGCGAGGAAGTGGACATCCGCAACGGCGCCGACCAGATGGTCTTCCAGACTGAGAAGATGCTGAAGGAGAACGGCGACAAGATGCCCGCCGACGTCAAGAGCGAGGCTGAGGCAAAGCTGGCCGACCTGAAGACCGCTGTCCAGTCCGGCTCCATCGACGACATCAAGGCAAAGCAGGATGCTCTGAGCCACGTCTTCGAGAAGATGTATCAGGCTGCCGCTGCTGCCCAGCAGCAGGCCGCAGGCGCACAGCCCGGCCCCGATGCTGGCGCAAACGGCCAGCAGAAGCCCAACGATGACGGCGTTGTGGACGCAGACTTCAAGGAAGTCTGATTTGAGACACAGCAGTGCGTATCCGGCCAAACCGGCGGGTATGCGCGTAGAATAGCAAAAGCCGCTCCGGTTTTGCCGGGGCGGCTCTTGCTGGTTATAGAGAAAACCTCTCAGTCTCGCTGACGCTCGCCAGCTCCCCTAATAGGGGAGCCATTGGCAGGCCGGTCAGGCTTGTACAGATCTGCTTGAGGCTGTCTGTACTGGAAGCGGCAGTGCGCTGCTATATAGGGGAGGTTGCTGCTTATACGAGAGGTGATTGGATTATGGCACAGGAGAAACGTGATTACTACGAAGTGCTGGGTGTATCCAAGACGGCTACCGACGCGGAGATCAAAAAGGCTTACCGCAAGCTGGCCATGAAGTACCACCCGGACTATAACCCCGGCGACAAGGAAGCCGAGGAAAAGTTCAAGGAGATCAACGAGGCAAACGAGGTGCTTTCGGACCCGAAGAAGCGCCAGCTCTACGACCAGTACGGCTTTGCCGGTGTTGACCCCAACTACGCCGCCCAGAACGGCGGCGGCCCCGGCGGCTTTGGAGGTTTCAGCGGTTTTGGCGGCGACGGTGTTGACCTTGGCGATATTTTTGGCGACATCTTTGGCGGCGGCTTCGGCGGTTTTGGCGGCTCGAGCCGTTCGGCGAATCCCAACGCCCCCCGCAAGGGTCAGGACATCCGGGTGCGCATCACCCTGACGTTTGACGAGGCGGTGCATGGCTGCAAGAAGAACATCACCATCACCCGTCAGCAGGAGTGTACCGAGTGCCACGGCAGCGGCTGCGCCGCCGGTTCCAGCCCGGAGACCTGCCCTGACTGCGGCGGCAGAGGCTTTGTCATTCGTCAGCAGCGTACGCCCTTCGGCGTCATGCAGACCCAGCAGCCCTGCTCCCGCTGCGGCGGCAAGGGCAAGCTCATCAAGAACCCCTGCAAGAGCTGCCACGGCAGCGGCACCATTGCGGTCAAGAAGACTCTGGAGGCCAATGTCCCTGCGGGCATCGACGACGATCAGGGCTTCCGCCTCTCGGGCATGGGCAATGCCGGCACCAACGGCGGCCCCGCAGGTGACGTCATCGTGGCAGTGACTGTCCAGCCCAGCGAGGTGTTCCAGCGCGACGAGAACAACATCTACGTCGTCTTCCCCATCACCTACAGTCAGGCTGTCCTGGGCGATACCATCACAGTGCCTTCCATCGACGGCAAGGTCGAGGTCAATGTGCCGGAAGGCACCCAGAGCGGCACCACCTTCCGCCTGCGCGGCAAGGGCGTCCAGTATGTGAATGGCAGAGGCCGCGGTGATATGTACGTCAAGTGCGAGGTCGAGATCCCCAAGAAGCTCAGCCGCACCCAGCGTGAGGCCCTGAAGAAGTTCGAGGGTACCCTGAAAGAGGATAACTACGAAAAGCGCAAGGGCTTCTTCAAAAAGCTGAAGGATATGTTCAATAACTAAATCAACACGTCCATAAACAGGCAGAGGCATCCGGTTCGGGTGCCTCTGCTTTTTGTATGGACAGATAAAAAGAGGGCGGCGGCCCTTCCCTTGCGGGAAGAGCCGCCGCCTTTGTTGTTCTTTGGAGTCTCCTGATTTATTAAAGCAGGATAAGAGCTGCGTTAATCACAAGGCCAATTCCGGTAGCGGAGGTGCCCAGAACCCAACTGGCACACGCAAGGTCATAGAGGAAATTAGATACACTCTTCCCCATATCATTTGCGAAATAGTCCAGACCATCCTGAGTCCAAGTATTAGGGTTCTTCTTGCGGTAATCACGGATAGCCGTGACGCCTGCAAGCCATGCATAAGGAGGGAAGACCCATGCAGCGATAGCCTGAATAGCACTGGCACCACCGGTGGTATAGGTCATTTCCTCTTCGTTCATCACGCAGTAGGAAGCGGGCAGCATCATGATGTTTTCCATAATAGTACTCCTTTACGAACAATATCCCAAAACAGCGCGGTGTGCGCCGGTTTGACGAAAGATAGAAGTTCCCGAAAAGCCGCAGGGGAAACTTACAGGATGAGCAGCAGCGCGCTCAGGGGAGCGAGAGCCACCACCGTACCGGTAGAAACAACGTCACGCAGGAAGTTGGAAGGCGATTTGGACATATCGTCGCTGATGGTGTCCATTGCACGGCCCATAACGGTGAGAGGATTGCCCCTGCGGTTGCTGTCAACGCTCAGCCAATCTCTGGCCTGCGAGATGCCCCAGACATAGCTGGATGCCAGAACGGCCACGCCCACGATGGTGACGACGCCGCCAACAGCGCTGCCGCCGGTGGTGTAGGTCATCTCATCGTCAGAAAGCACTGCGTAATCAGCAGGCAATTCCATATATTTCTTCATAAAGAATCACTCCTTCATATCAGCAGGCGGCGCACCGCGCTGCAAAAATCCCTCTTGCAGAGCAAACATCTCTGACAGCATCATTCTACTACAACGCTGGATTTTGTGCAAGGGTTTTGGACAGAAACCACAAAAACCCGGGAAAATGCATGAAAAATACCTCGGAAGTTTGTGGAAAAATACTGCAATAATTCCCGGTATCAGCCCGCTACGCCGGCCCGGTAGAGATAGGGGTCGCTCTTGAAACTGTCGAAACTGTAAAGCACGAGGAGCTGGTCATAATCGTTGTCCGCGATGAGCTTGTCCAGCCCGTAGTTGTAGTTGCGGAAATCCACCACGTCGATGTCGGCGTAGTTGGCCGTCAGATAAGGCACGAAGCAGTTGGCGTAACTGTCCTTGATGACGAGAACGCGCCCGGTGCCGTCGCCCTTGATGCGGCTCAGGCCGTTGTTGCCGTGGAGGAACATGGCATACTTGTCGTAAACGTCCAGCTTGGCCGTGTCGTAAAGGCCGGTCGTCTCGCCGTCGGCGGGCTGGCCGGGGCCGCTGACCGAGTAGATGGTCAGTTCGTTCGGCAGGTCATAATAAGTGATGGTGTCCGGTTCTGCGTCCGGCGTCCGCGCCTTGGAGTAGTGGGTGCCGTAGAAGCCGTCTGCCGTCAGCACGGTGTGGGCCGAGGGATCAAAGGGCGTAAGGCCCAGGGTGTCGCAGAGCAGCTTGTAGGCGTAGTAAGCGCCGGCGCTCGTCCAGTGGTGGTCGGTGCGGTAGTAGATATATTCGTCCTTGTGCGCGGTGAGGGTCTGCCGCACGTCCACAAAGCGGCCTCCGGCGGCCTGTACGGCATCGGAAAGCGAGTCGAGATAACTGTCCTCGTCCAGCAGCGGAGCGCCCGCAGGGACGTTTTCCGGGTAGATAGCGGACGCCGCAGGCACCAGCATCACGTTGACCTTGCCCGGGTACCGCTGACAGAGCGCTTCCAGCGCGGCAGTGTTCTTGGGCAGGGTGCGCGTCTCGCTGGAAACGAGGCCGTAGGTGCGGGGGAACATCATCTGCTGTTTGCCCAGCAGGATGCCGCCGCTCTGCTCCTTCTGCATCACCTTCGTTTCCACGGTGCTCTGCAGGGCGACCCAGTTGTCACGGCCCACCACCTGGTCTTTGACGTATTTCGTGTAGGCCGTGAAGAACTTGTTCAGCCCATCAGCCGAGACGCTGGACAGGCTGGGCCGCTGGGAGAGGGTGGTGTTTTCCAGTTCACTGTAGGCCCGGTCCGGCGTGACAAGGTCCAGCACGAACAGCCCGGCAAAAAACAGGGTGAATGCGATAAGGACCGGATAGCGGAAAATCGAAGCGGAGCGCTTTGAATGTTTGTCCATCGTTCACGCCTCCTCTTAAAAGTTGAAATACAGGAACGGGCTGTTGGTGCTGCCCACGACGTAAGCCATCGAGACCGTCAACAGCACCAGAATGGTCAGCGCCTTGGTGATGACATTGCGGGAAAGCAGCTTCCATAGCTTTTCGATGAGCGGGGTGCAGCAGACGACGGAGACCGCCAGCAGTACGCCGTAGTTGCGCAGGAAGTAAAGGGGCATCACGCCGCCGGAAGGGATGAAAAGCTTGCGGAACAGCAGGCCGAACTCCACGCCTGCGTCGTTGCCCACGAACATGGCCCAGCCCACGACCACGAGGAAGAGGGTGTAGATATGGGGCCAGACCCTGCCCTTTTTGAGGTAGGGCAGGAGGAAGAGCTTTTCCAGAGCCAGCAGCACAAAATAGTACAGGCCCCAGCAGATGAAGTTCCAGTTCGCGCCGTGCCAGATGCCGGTGAGCAGTTCGACGACGAACAGGTTGAAGATCTGTCGCTTGAGGCCCTTGCGGTTGCCGCCGAGGGGGATATACACATACTCCCGGAACCAGCCGGACAGCGTCATGTGCCAGCGCCGCCAGAACTCGGTGATGGACGCGGAGATATAGGGGTAGTTGAAGTTCTGGGGGAAGTCGAAGCCCAGCATCTTGCCCATGCCGATGCCCATCAGGGAGTAGCCGGAAAAGTCGAAATAGAGCTGGAGCGAGTAGGCGATGACGCCCAGCCAGACCAGCGGGGTCGAGGCGTTGGCGAGGCCCACGAAGGAGACGGAGGGGCTGTCCGCTACGCCGATGATGTCCGTCCAGAGCGCACCGATGGCGTCGGCCAGCAGGACTTTCTTTGCCAGGCCGAAAGTGAACAGGGTCATGCCGTCCTCGATCTGCTTGAGCTCATAGCGGCCTTTGTAGACATGGAGACGGTCGGAGACATCCCGGTACTTGACGATGGGGCCGGCGATGAGCTGGGGGAACATGACGACGTAAGCACCAAAATCAATGATGTTATGCTCCGTTTCCACATCCCGGCGGTAGACGTCGATGGTGTAGGAAAGTGTCTGGAAGGTATAGAAGCTGATGCCCAGCGGCAGTACGCTGATGCCCTGAATGGGCGCAAAACCGGTGCCGAAGATGGCATTGATGCTGCTGAGCACGAAATTTGCATACTTGAAGTAGAAGAGCATCCCGAGACTGCCCGCCAGCGCGATGAGCAGCAGGATGAGACGGGCGGTCTTGTTCTGCTCGAAGCGCTCAAGCCCCAGGCCGCAGAGGTAGTTGATGAGGATGAGCGCCAGCATGACAGGGAAAAAACGCACCTCGCCCCAGCAGTAGAACACGAGGCTGCACAGGAACAGAACGGTATTTTTGAGTTTCGGGGGTGCGAGATAGTACAGCGCCAGTGTGATGGGCAGAAAGCGCAGCAGAAAGATGATGGTGCTGAAGACCACGGCGTCAGCCTCCTTTTAACATTGTGATAAAGCTGAAAAAGGCCGATGCCGCCACGGCACCGGCCCGAGAGAGTCTGTTTATTTGCCCAGAACGTCCTTTACGGCGCTGGTCAAATCAGAAGAGCAGTCGTTGGAAGCAATGACCATCACTACGAGGTCGTCGCCGCCGTCGATGATGGCGTTCTCCACGTTGGACTGTGCCTGTGCAAACTCAGCATAGTTGCCGTAGAAAGCCACCTGGTCCTGCTGGTAGGTCTTGAGGGTGTCCATGACGTCCTGTGCCTTGCCAGCGGCGGGCTGGATGGCCAGCACCAGACCGGCGTCGCCGTTGTCGTTGCTCTTGAGGCCCTTGTAGCTGGTCACATCGTCGGCTTTCAGGCCAAAGTCGTACTCGATGTTCATGGCCGTTATCTCAAACTGGTTGGAGATGGGGTCAGCCTCGAGCAGGGCGTCCACGGCAGAGGCCACGGCGTCGGAAGCGCCGTTCTCCTCGGCGGAGACGGAAGCAGCAGGCTCAGAGGCGCTCTGGCTGGCAGCCCCGGAGGAGGCCGAAGAGGATGCAGAGGAAGCAGAGCCGCCGCAGCCTGCCAGCAGGACACAGCCCGCAGCCAGCGCAGCAGCAGAAAGGACGAGTTTCAGACGAATATTCATAAAAGATTTCCCTCTTTTGTCGTTAAAATTCTGAGGCCTGGCCGCCCCGAAAACTGTCGGCCCAAAACCCCAAGATAGTCTACCATATCGACGGCAGAATTGCAAACGAAGCGTGAAATTTTAACTTTTTCTTCACCGGTGGATTCAGCCCTCGGCGGCGATGCTCTGCAGAGTCTCGATATACTCCTCAAAGCACAGGCCGCTGGCGTTGATCTTAGCGGCGTTCTCCACGCCCACGTACCGCCAGTGCCAGGGCTCGTAGATGATCTCCGTTTTGTCCTCGGCGTCCTTGGGGTAGCGGAGGATGAAGCCGTAGTCGCCCGCGTGTTCACAGAGCCAGCGGAAGGCGGCGGTCTTCTCGAAGCCCTCGTCCAGACCGGTGTGCTCCGGGCTGTTCAGGTCGGCGGCGAGGCCGCAGTTGTGCTCGGAGTATCCCGGAGGGTTGACGACGGCAGCGGCCTTTTCCTTGGCAGTGGCGTTGTCGTAGCCCTTGTCGAGGTAGTATTTGGTCTTCCGCTCGTAGAGGCTGGTCTGGTACTTGACGCTGCGGTAGCCGCTCTGCATCCAGACGGTCACGCCGTCGGCGGCAGCGGCTTTCTGCATCTCAAGGAAGGCATCGCAGGCCACGGTCTGCAGCGTCTTGTTGACGGCGGTGGCAGAGCCGCACTCCTTAGTATCGAAAGTATAGTCGTCCGGCATCTTGCTGGTGTGGTTCACCAGCACCATCAGCGGGTCGGCCAGCATGGCGCGGGCCTCGTCGGCGGTGAGGCCAAGGGCGTTGGCAGGCGCAGCGGTGTTCTCGGCAGAGCTCACAGTGGAATCGGCGATGCTCTGGGCCGGCATGGAGATGGCGGACGCCGCCGAAGCGCTGGGGACGACGGCATGACGGGTGAGCAGGAAGGAGACGCCGCCTACGGCGACGCAGAGCATCACGGTAAGGCCGGCCACCCGGCGGATGGCACGGCTGCGTCTGCGGCGGCGCACCTCGGCGCGGGTGAGGCGCCGGCGGTGAGGATGAGGAGCAGAGGGATTCATAATGGACCTTCTTTCTTGTTGAGGGTGTGTATATTTTTGCACACGGGCGGACATCCTATTCCCGGGAGGCGAACAGGATGAAAATGTCGGCTGAGGAATACGGGCGCAGGGTGCGCCGGGTCGGCCCGCCCTCGCCGCTGGGCAGGGACTGCCTCTGGGCGTTTGGCGTGGGCGGCGGCATCTGCCTGCTGGGCGAGGTTCTGCGCGGGTGGTATCTGACCATGGGGCTCGACAAAGAGCTGGCCGGGACGCTCACCAGCTGCACGCTGGTGGCGCTGTCGGCATTGCTGACGACGCTGGGCCTCTACCAGAAGCTGGCCGCGAAAGCGGGCGCAGGCACCCTCGTACCCATCACGGGCTTTGCCAATGCGGTGGTCAGTGCGGCCATCGAGTTCAAGACCGAGGGCCGTGTGCTGGGGACCGGCGCGAAGATGTTCATCATCGCCGGGCCGGTCATCGTATACGGTACGCTGGCGGCGGTTCTCTACGGCAGCGTCTACTGGCTGCTGCAGTAAAAGTTCCCCTGCCAAGGATACGCATAAGGAAGTGCGGAAATTGCACTTTCACACTAAAATTCAGTATACCACAAAAAACAGATAAAATCAGCCCCATAAAGGAGGAAACTGTGATGGCTGCACGACGCGGAGACACTCTTTTGTTCCCGACGCCGCCCGTCGTGGCGGCTCATGCGGCCATCGGCGGCAAAAAGGAGGGCGAAGGCCCCCTTGCCGCCTGTTTCGACGAGCTGAGCGCCGACAACTTTTTCGGCCAGTCCAACTGGGAGGCCGCCGAGAAAGAAATGGCCCTGCGGGCGGCGCGGCTCTGCCTCAAAAAGGCTGAGACGACGCCGGATAAAGTCAGCCTCGCGCTGGCGGGCGACTTACAGGCCCAGTGTACCGCGTCCAGCTACGCCCTGCGGGAGCTGGGCATCCCCTTTGTCGGCCTCTTCGGGGCCTGCAGCACGATGGCCGAAGCGCTGGGCCTCGGCGCGGCGCTGTGCAGTGCAGGCATGGCCGACGGCCTGCTGGCGATGACGTCCAGCCATTTCTGCGCGGCAGAGCGTCAGTTCCGCACGCCGCTGAGCTACGGCGCTGTCCGGACGCCCACCGCCCAGTGGACGGCTACGGCGGCGGGTGCCTGCCTGCTGCGGCCCGCCGGTGAGGGGGTGCAGCTCTGCGCCGCCACCTTCGGACGGGTGCAGGACTATAAAATAAAAGACATCAACAACATGGGTGCGGCCATGGCCCCCGCTGCCGCCGCAACTCTTTTGCACTATCTGAAGGACACCGGCAGCGCCCCGGCGGACTTCGACCGCATCTACACCGGCGACCTCGGCCATGTGGGCAGCCAGCTCCTGCGCGACCTGCTGGCGGCAGAAGGTCTTCTGCTCAAGAACCATGTGGACTGCGGCTGCATCCTCTACGATGCCGCCGAGCAGACAGTGAAGAGCGGCGGCTCCGGCCCGGGCTGCTGCGCCTCCGTCCTCTGCGGGCATATCCTGCCGCGCCTCGAGAAGGGAACGCAGAAGCGGGTGCTCTTTATCGCCACCGGCGCGCTGATGAGCCAGACGACCTTTTTGCAGAAGGAGAGCATCCCGGCCATCGCCCATCTCGTGGAGCTGCGCAGCCCGCAGCAGAAGGAGGAAAACGGATGAATTACTTCTGGGCCTTCGTGGTGGGCGGCGGCATCTGCGTCATCGGCCAGCTGCTCATCGACCTCACCGGTTTGACCCCGGCCCGCATCCTGACGGGCTATGTGGTGGCAGGCGTCATTCTCTCGGCGGTGGGGTGGTATGCGCCGCTGGCGGAGTTCGCGGGCTGCGGGGCCACCGTGCCGCTGCTGGGCTTCGGCCATCTGCTGGCGAAAGGCGTGCGGACGGCCATCGAAGAGGAAGGGGCCATCGGCATCCTCACCGGCGGGCTGACTGCCGCTGCGGCAGGTATTACCACCAGCCTTGTGTGCGGAGTCGTCTGCTCGTGGGTGGGGAAGAGTCATGACCAGAATTAGAAAAACATCCCGGCTCAAACCGGGATGTTTTTGTGTGTAAGGCGGGCCGTTTCGCCTCGTTTTTCGCCCGGAGAGCGTTATATTGGGGCCAGAAGGAGGCGAAAAGCCATGCGACAGGAAACACAATGGACGACGATCTTCTGGGAGGGCTGGACGGCGCTGGCGCTCTGCGCAGCGGCGGTGTTCTGGCCCGGCAGTGCGGCGCTGGGCTATCCGGCTGTGCTCTGGCCGGGGCTGGCCCTTGCGGCGGCGGTCCCCGTCCTCTGGGCCGGGTGGTGGCTCTGGGCGGAGAAGGCTCCGCCGCTGCCAGAGGAGGAGCTGATGGCGAAACCGGGGAGGATACATATTGTTACTGAGGAGGCTCTTCTGTGATGATGGGAGAGCGTTTTCTCGCGCCTGTGGCGCGGAGTCAGAGCGCTTTTGCATTGGGGCTAAGTTCTCTTTTGCGCACCAAAAGAGAACCAGAAAAGTGCCCGCTACTTTCGAGGCGCGGGAGGCACGAACTAGGG
>NZ_JAJEQG010000080.1 GCF_020687245.1 Faecalibacterium longum CLA-AA-H243
GTGCGTCCTCTTGCGACAGTCGGCAGTAAAGTGCGGTGATTTTATTCGTTGCTCCAGACATTGTTGTGTCCTCCTTACTCTGTGGAGCAACTGTCGGTACAGGATTGGTTACCGGTTCAAGTATAGCAGAATTGGGCGCAGTTGTCATTCGTCTGCACCCTCATCTTCAAATTTTTGCTGGGCGTTCTTGGCTACAATGCGCTCCAGCTTCTTCAAAAAGGATTCCTTGCCCTCATAGCTGCCGGTCACAGTGTAGGTGGTGTGACCGACTTTCTCCGTGGTGGTCAATTCTGGAATCCAGAAAGCGGACAGGTTCTTGACATGGAGGTTGCCGTTCTCGTCCACATAAGAGCCGTGTTTCTTCTGCTCTTCGGTCAAGGGCTGCCGCTTGAAATAGATTTCATTTTCGGAGATGCTCACGGTCTCGCTGGACTGCTCTTTCGGGGTATCGTCATACAGCTGTGCGAAAAATGCCAGTGCATCTTCGGGTGAGTCTTCCTCCATGAGCTGCTCGAAAACTCGCTGTTCCTCTGCCGAGAGGTTGTTCCATGCGGCTTCCAACTCCTGCTCGTTGGCTGCGTTGACAAAGGCTTCAATCTCTTTTTTCATGGTGCATCCTCCTTTGGCTGCAGAAAGCGTTTTTTCAAAAAGTATGGATTTTCGTGAGAGCAAGAATCGTCCCGTGGCCACAAATTTTCAATTCTTGAAAATTTCCTGCCCCTTTGGGACAGCTTCTTGTTGGGGCGTGCCTGCCCCAAACCCTGCCAGGTGATTTCATTCTTGGTGGTTGCTATATTGCTTATATGCCTTTTCAAATCCTGATTTGTTATATATGATAAATTTATAACATTCTCCGTCTTTCATGGAAATTGCTGCAACAGGAACGACCATCTGGCTCCATGAAATCTCCTTTATCTCCTTCATGGGCAATACAAGGCTGCGATATAGCGGACTGACTGTAAGCTTTTGGGTGGAATATGTAATGCTCTGTTCATCAATGTACAAACCACCGCCAATGATTCCATTACGGCATAAGCTGCACACAAAAGTTTTTCCCATAATATTACCTCCTCTTATTAGTTGATGGTTGATCAAGTTGAGTATATCATATTGATTTCCAGAAGAACACCCCTATATAGGAGATTTTAGCCGTTTTACTGCGTACGTGCGTACGAGAGATTGGTACGCACGTACGCAGCGATTTGCCCGAAGCGCACCCTATACAGCCGTTTCCCCCTCGGAGAGCCCACTACACTTTGCAGACCGCAGGGATGAAAGTGTTATAGTGGGTTATTACACTTCCGCAGAAGTGCCTTCTCCTCGCCGCAGACAGCCGGGTGTGCATTTGTGAGAGCTTTTTGTGCGGCGAATCCACATCGCCCATGGGCGATGTAAGCAGGGATTCCAAAGGGGCGCAGCACCCTTGGCACACGACTTTGGTACAAAGTCTAGTGTGTTACAC
>NZ_JAJEQG010000081.1 GCF_020687245.1 Faecalibacterium longum CLA-AA-H243
AGAACGATTTCGGCATGGCACTTGCCGACGGCAAGGTGCGGCTTGCTCCCCGCAGACCGCCCACCGTCCGGCAGCAGTTGCTGGACTATTACCGCTGTCTGCAGCGTTGGCGGGTCCGATACGCACCGCAGTCACCCACAGAAGAACTTCACCCCTGCTTCCTTAAAGCGATAAAGAACCTTGACATCGTTGAATATTATCTGGACTGTTCGGTGCTCCCGGACCCGCAGACCGAAAACGAACTACGGAAGTATTGGGAGGGATTGCATGAGCGACTGGAAAAAGAGGAACGACGATTGGCGTGATGAGGACGAACTGGAAGAAGAGGAAGAATGCGAATGCCCTTGGGTAGACAGCAAGGGCAAAGTGCGTGAAACCGCTTACTGCCAATACCTTTTAGAGAAACACCCCATGATGTGCCTGAAACAGAAGCTGTTCGACCAGAACGGCGAGGTGGACGAGGACGCACTGCTCTACGAAGTCCACAGCGACCTCCGTGACTTTGTGCTCGACAACCTTGCCAAGAAGGAAAAGCAGGTTCTGGACGCACTCCGTATCGAAACCTATACCCCTGAATGGAAACCCCAGCTTGACCGCATCCATCTCCAGAATGGGACCTACTTTCTGGACGAGCGGGGCTTTGTGCCGGAAAAGGAACTCTGCCTGAACCGGCTCCCCGTGGAATACCAGCCCGATGCCCCTGCACCGACCAAGTGGCTGGAATTTCTGGACGGTCTGCTGATCCCGGAGGACATTCTGACCTTGCAGGAATATCTCGGCTATCTTCTGATCCCGTCTACCAAGGCGCAGAAGATGCTGGTCATGACCGGCAAGGGCGGCGAGGGAAAATCCCGCATCGGCTTGCTGCTGAAGAAGCTGTTCGGGGAAGCCTCTCACTCCGAATCCATCCTCCGCATCGAAACGAACCGCTTTGCCAGTGCAAATCTGGAGTATAAGCTGGTCATGGTCGATGACGATCTGAACATGGTGGCTTTGCCCGAAACACGGAACATCAAGTCCATCGTCACCGCTGAAGACCGTTTGTGCATTGAGCGAAAGAATAAGCAGGCTGTCCAAGGTCTGCTGTACGTTCGTTTCATCTGCTTCGGCAATGGCAACCTTGTGGCTGCTCACGATGACAGCGACGGCTTCTGGCGCAGACAGATCCTCATCACGGTGAAAGACCGTGACCCTGCCCGGGTGGATAATCCCTTCCTCATCGAAGAGCTGTCCGAGGAGCGACCCGGCATCCTGCTGTGGATGCTGGAAGGTTTGCACCGTCTGCTGGCGAACCGCTATCAGTTCACCATCAGCGAGCGCTCCATCCAGAACCTTGAAGCAGCCATGGCGGACAGCGACAACCTGACCCAGTTCATGCAGGCAACGGCGTATGTCCGCTTCAAGCCCGACAC
>NZ_JAJEQG010000082.1 GCF_020687245.1 Faecalibacterium longum CLA-AA-H243
AGAACGATTTCGGCATGGCACTTGCCGACGGCAAGGTGCGGCTTGCTCCCCGCAGACCGCCCACCGTCCGGCAGCAGCTGCTGGACTATTACCGCTGTCTGCAGCGTTGGCGGGTCCGATACGCACCGCAGTCACCCACAGAAGAACTTCACCCCTGCTTCCTTGAAGCGATAAAGAACCTTGACATCGTTGAATATTATCTGGACTGTTCGGTGCTCCCGGACCCGCAGACCGAAAACGAGCTACGGAAGTATTGGGAGGGATTGCATGAGCGACTGGAAAAAGAGGAACGAAGATTGGCGTGATGAGGACGAACTGGAAGAAGAGGAAGAATGCGAATGCCCTTGGGTAGACAGCAAGGGCAAAGTGCGTGAAACCGCTTACTGCCAGTACCTTTTAGAGAAACACCCCATGATGTGCCTGAAACAGAAGCTGTTCGACCAGAACGGCGAGGTAGACGAGGACGCACTGCTCTACGAAGTCCACAGCGACCTCCGTGACTTTGTGCTCGACAACCTTGCCAAGAAGGAGAAGCAGGTTCTGGACGCACTCCGTATCGAAACCTATACCCCTGAATGGAAACCCCAGCTTGACCGCATCCATCTCCAGAACGGAACCTACTTTCTGGACGAGCGGGGATTTGTGCCGGAAAAGGAACTCTGCCTGAACCGGCTCCCCGTGGAATACCAGCCCGATGCCCCCGCACCGACCAAGTGGCTGGAATTTCTGGACGGTCTGCTGATCCCGGAGGACATTCTGACCTTGCAGGAATACCTTGGCTATCTCCTGATCCCGTCTACCAAGGCGCAGAAGATGCTGGTCATGACCGGCAAGGGCGGCGAGGGCAAATCCCGCATCGGCTTGCTGCTGAAGAAGCTGTTCGGGGAAGCCTCTCACTCCGAATCCATCCTCCGCATCGAAACGAACCGCTTTGCCAGTGCAAATCTGGAGTACAAGCTGGTCATGGTCGATGACGATCTGAACATGGTGGCTTTGCCCGAAACCCGGAACATCAAGTCCATCGTCACCGCCGAAGACCGTTTGTGCATTGAGCGAAAGAATAAGCAGGCTGTCCAAGGCCTGCTGTACGTTCGTTTCATCTGCTTCGGCAATGGCAACCTTGTGGCCGCTCACGATGACAGCGACGGCTTCTGGCGCAGACAGATCCTCATCACGGTGAAAGACCGTGACCCTGCCCGGGTGGATAACCCGTTCCTCATCGAAGAGTTGTCCGAGGAGCGTCCCGGCATCCTGCTGTGGATGCTGGAGGGTTTGCACCGTTTGCTGGCGAACCGCTATCAGTTCACCATCAGCGAGCGCTCCATCCAGAACCTCGAAGCAGCCATGGCGGACAGCGACAACCTGACCCAGTTCATGCAGGCAACGGCGTATGTCCGCTTCAAGCCCGACAC
>NZ_JAJEQG010000083.1 GCF_020687245.1 Faecalibacterium longum CLA-AA-H243
GGACATGGGACTTGATGCTTCCTCGGCCTAGCCGGGTACTCCGTAACCAATCCTGACAGGCAGTTGCCGTGTCATTTCTCGAAAACTGTTTTACGGATACCCAGCAGTCGGGAACGCTCTGCTTTTCTTTGCTGGGGGTATGATGAGCCTGTTCCGCCTGCCATGCGGCAAACTCCCTTTGGCCTTCCTCGCTGTTCCAACAGGCAAGGATGGCCGGGTAGAATGCCCGTGCCAGACGGTCAATGACTTCATCGGGATAAGGGAAAGTGTTTGTGGACTTTTTCTTTTTGTTCAAACGCACGCTCCTTTGATCGTCCCACCGCAGCAAAGTCGGGCGAGAAAATCAAAGTTCCAATTTTTATCAGGCGCAAGGGCGCGGATGCTTTCCGCCCTGCACTTGCGGCTGGGGGCTCGTTGATGGCTTACAGGTGTCTGCTGTTATGCGGTCTTTTCTTCTGCAAGGGCTTCTGCAAGAGCCTTTTCCAGATAGGTTTCGATTTCAGTCAGGTAGTTAGCAGGTCGCTGCATTGCGAAGCGGAGAACCTTCTGCTTTTCCGGGTCAGTGAAATAGCTGGGATTGTTTTTGAGCGTTTTCTTCCATGAGTTTTTCATCATTTCGGTCGCACGGCTCAAAGATTTGTAAACCTTCATAAACTCGTCCGGTACATGATAGCACCGAAATTCTTCTGTTTGTGGTGTGGGCATGGGAACGGGTTCCGCTTTTTCAGGTTCAAATTCTGCGCTGCCAGATTCCAACACTTCCAATGCCTCTGGATGCAGGATTTGAGCAAGGACATCTGAACGATGCTCGACACTTGCCTGCACAAGCTTGGACATTTCTTCGTTGGTGAACTTCACTTCGCCGGAAAAGACTTTCTGCTTGATGCCGGGAGAGAGATTATCTGCGATGTCGATGCCTCGTGTATAGTGGCTGGCACGAAGAACGGAGGCACGGCTGACACCGTTTTCCTCTGCGATCCGGTCACAGGTTTTCTTTCCAGAGTGGTGGTTATCACCGTGATCACCACCACTTTTCTTTGCTAAAGTGTACTGATTACCCCGAAAGATTTTTGCAGCTTTCTTCTCGGCTTCGTACTGCTTCCCAAGCAGATAGCGTTTCTGTTCAGGACTCAGGTTTCGCCGTCCCAACTGATTCCGGCAGATCCACGCAACGGCTTCTTCGCGGTTCTCAAATCGGAGCGGCATGGTGGAAAAATAAATCTCAGGATGCTTCTGAAGAATCGCATAACGATTGTGACCGTCAACAAGTGTATTGTTCCACACGATCAAAGGAGAGAGCAG
>NZ_JAJEQG010000084.1 GCF_020687245.1 Faecalibacterium longum CLA-AA-H243
TGGGTGAGGTTGGGTTTATTCACACATCGATCCGTCAGAGTGTTGTTCATTTGACCTCCTGCTGCGGTACGGCGTGGCTGCGCTCTTCCTTGCGGAAGAAGGCTTCCACGTTTTGTTGTGCGGTGCGGAGTTCACGCAGTTCGATCTGCGCTTTCTTGTAGCGGGTGTAGAACCCGTTTTTCTCCGAGGAAAGGGTCTGATATTCGGCATCCAGCTTTTTGAGGTCCGGCAGTGTCCTGAGCCCGTTGGCCTTGAAATAGGCGCAAGCGGCCTCGTACACAGCAAACTCTGCACGGTGCTGCTCCTTGAACTTGGCGGGGTTCCGCACAGTCTGGAGCTTCTGTGCAAGGGGCTTGTACTGCCGATAGACCACAAGATGCCCGCGCAGCTCCTTGAGGGAGACCATGCGGGCATCCAAGTCTTTGACCACCGCCAGTGCATCGTCGTGCTGGGTTTGCAGTTCGGCAATGCGCTGGCTCAAGGCATCTTCGCTGAGCAGCTTTTTCTCCTGCAGGAGACACAAGGTCTGCGACCAGCGTTTGAGGTTGAACTTTTTCGCCCAACGCTCATAGCCGATGCCCTTACCTGCGGCAACTTTCGCCTGAATGTCAACCAGTTTCCTGATCTTATCCGGCTTCTTCTCGCTGTTGGGCTGGATGATGGCGGCAAGCTGGATGTTCTGGGAGAGGGCGGTCAGCACCTGCTCCTTTTCCAGTTTCTTGCTCAGTTTCTTGGCGGTGATGAACTTTGTCCGGCCGGGTGGGCAGTAGCTCAACCGGCCTCGGCTTTCCTTCACGGCGATGCCGTGTTCCCGCATGAGCAATGCAGAAAATTCCTCGAAGGTGGTGGTCTTGTTCAGCACAGCGTAGATCTGCTTTCGCAGTTTGTCCAGCTCGGTCTGGTAGACGGTCTGGGTGGGCTGCTGCCCTTCGGCGGCAAGTTTGGCGTTGGCATGGTCGAGGCGGCGTTGTCCGCGCCGCTGCGCCCAATACTCGCGCTCCGAAACATGGTCGCCTTGGGCTTCCAGCAGGTTGATCTGGTTCAGGTCGGCTTGCTCGCACATCTCCATGACTGCGACACGAAGGTGCCGGAGCATGGCAGAGGTGCAGCGGTGCTTCTTGCCCGCTTCCCAGTCGCACGGCTTGTCCATGAAGGTCTGCCGTTCCACGGTGCGGACACGCAAGCTGCCGATGACGATGTGGACGTGGATGTTTCCCGCACTGTTGTGACCGTCCGGGTGGGTGCAGACGATGGCGGGATGACCGGGGAAGTTGTCCTTGCAGAACTGCAAGCC
>NZ_JAJEQG010000085.1 GCF_020687245.1 Faecalibacterium longum CLA-AA-H243
TGGGTGAGGTTGGGTTTATTCACACATCGATCCGTCAGAGTGTTGTTCATTTGACCTCCTGCTGCGGTACGGCGTGGTTGCGCTCCTCCTTGCGGAAGAAGGTTTCCACGTTCTGTTGTGCGGTGCGGAGTTCACGCAGTTCGATCTGCGCTTTCTTGTAACGGGTGTAGAAACCGTTTTTCTCCGAGGAAAGGGTCTGATATTCGGCATCCAGCTTTTTGAGGTCCGGCAGCGTCCTGAGCCCGTTGGCCTTGAAATAGGCGCAAGCGGCCTCGTACACAGCAAACTCTGCACGGTGCTGCTCCTTGAACTTGGCGGGATTCCGCACAGTCTGGAGCTTCTGTGCAAGGGGCTTGTACTGCCGATAGACCGCAAGATGCCCGCGCAGCTCCTTGAGGGAAGCCATGCGGGCATCCATGTCTTTGACCACCGCCAGTGCATCGTCATACTGCGTTTGCAGTTCGGCAATGCGCTGACGTAGGGCATCTTCGCTGAGCAGCTTTTTCTCCTGCAGGAGACACAAGGTCTGCGACCAGCGTTTGAGGTTGAACTTTTTCGCCCAACGCTCATAGCCGATGCCCTTGCCCGCAGCAACGTTTGCCTGAATGTCAACCAGTTTCCTGATCTTATCCGGCTTCTGTTCGCTGGCGGGCTGGATGATGGCGGCAAGCTGGATGTTCTGGGAGAGGGCGGTCAGCACCTGCTCCTTTTCCAGCTTCTTGCTCAGTTTCTTGGCTGTGATGAACTTTGTCCGGCCGGGCGGGCAGTAACTCAACCGACCTCGGCTCTCCTTCACGGCGATGCCGTGTTCCTGCATGAGCAATGCAGAAAATTCCTCGAAGGTGGTGGTCTTGTTCAGCACAGCGTAGATCTGCTTTCGCAGCTTGTCCAGTTCGGTCTGGTAGACGGTCTGGGTGGGCTGCTGCCCTTCGGCGGCAAGTTTGGCGTTGGCATGGTCGAGACGGCGTTGTCCGCGCCGCTGCGCCCAATACTCGCGCTCCGAAACATGGTTGCCTTGAGCTTCCAGCAGGTTGATCTGGTTCAGATCGGCTTGCTCGCACATTTCCATGACAGCGACACGGAGGTGCCGGAGCATGGCAGAGGTGCAGCGGTGCTTCTTGCCCGCTTCCCAGTCGCACGGCTTGTCCATGAAGGGCTGCCGTTCCACGGTGCGGACGCGCAAGCTGCCGATGACGATGTGGACGTGGATATTCCCGGCACTGTTGTGACCGTCCGGGTGGGTGCAGACGATGGCGGGATGACCGGGGAAGTTGTCCTTGCAGAACTGCAAGCC
>NZ_JAJEQG010000086.1 GCF_020687245.1 Faecalibacterium longum CLA-AA-H243
AAAAAGGATTCCTTGCCCTCATAGCTGCCGGTCACGGTGTAGGTGGTGTGACCGACTTTCTCCGTGGTGGTCAGTTCTGGAATCCAGAAAGCGGACAGGTTCTTGACATGGAGGTTGCCGTTCTCATCTACATAGGAGCCGTGCTTCTTCTGCTCTTCGGTCAAGGGCTGCCGCTTGAAATAGATTTCATTTTCGGAGATGCTCACGGTTTCGCTGGCCTGCTCCTTCGGGGTATCGTCATACAGCTGGGCGAAAAATGCCAGTGCATCTTCGGGTGAGTCTTCCTCCATGAGCTGCTCGAAAATCCGCTGTTCCTCTGCCGAGAGGTTATTCCATGCGGCTTCCAACTCCTGCTCGTTGGCTGCGTTGACAAAGGCTTCGATCTCTTTTTTCATGGTGCATCCTCCTTTGGCTGCGAAAAGCGTTTTTTCAAAAAGTATGGGTTTTCGTGAGAGCAAGAATCGTCCCGTGGCCACAAATTTTCAATTCTTGAAAATTTCTTGCCCTTTTGGGACAGCTTCTTGTTGGGGCGTGCCTGCCCCAAACCCTGCTTAGGAGTGAGTGCGATATACTAGGAATTTATTTATTGCTTGCATCGGTTTTGTCGTTTCCCTTTTTCTTACGAGACAAACCTAAACAAAGATGCGTCGAGCCAAGGCAAAGAAATGATGAACCAAGACACAACCATACAACAGCCATAGAATTATCATTTCCACTTATGAAGCTAATAAGTGAAGCCATATATAACAGAGCAGAAGCTGCATAGAATAAGATAGATTTCTTGGTTTCTTTTTTCATAAATAATCGCCTCCACAAATCGATTTGTTGAGTCAATTATACCACGTTCTTTATCGAAATTACACCCTCTACATGGGAGAACTTGGCCGATTTACTGCGTACGTGCGTACCCATCTTCCGTATACACGTATGCGGCGATTTGCCCGAAACGCACTCTATACAGCCGTTCCCCCTCGGAGAGCCCACTACACTTTGCAGACCACAGGGATGAAAGTGTCATAGTGGGTTATTACACTTCCGCAGAAGTGCCTTCTCCTCGCCGCAGACAGCCGGGTGTGCCTTTTGTGAGAGCTTTCTGTGCGGCGAATCTACATCGCCCACAGGCGATGTAAGCAGGGATTCCAAAGGGGCGCAGCACCCTTGGCACACGACTTTGGTACAAAGTCTAGTGTGTTACAC
>NZ_JAJEQG010000087.1 GCF_020687245.1 Faecalibacterium longum CLA-AA-H243
GATCTTGATGCAACCGATGGCTGGACAAAATGCCGTCTGTGCAAAGCGGTAACCTGCTCTATGGATGAGTGGAAAAAGCATACAGTGTCCGTTCCTCTGTTAAACGAAAAACAGTTCGTGGCACGCAGTATGACTCGCAAATAATGCACGCTGCATTCTGATAAATCTGCAAAAAGGAGGATTTCTGATGTGTGGTGATTACAACCTTCGCCGTGAGAAAAGATACGTCGAAGTGGATGTTCGTTTTACTCCTGACGGTAAGATCCGTCCTCTTGCCATAAACTATGACAAGACTCGCACTTATGGAATTGATCGTGTCTTGGCAGTCAAGCACGGTACATCACGTTTTGGCGTGAAAGGACATTGCTTCACCTGCCTGATTTGCGGGCAGAAGCGGAATCTTTGGCTTGAGCAGGGCAAGTGGTTCGTGGAAGCCTACTGCTCCGTGCCGGAAAGCCGTGCTTCGTAATGGCAAGGTACTTATCCCGCGCAGACCTTTCGCGCATAGCGGGTAAGTATATCGACCAGTACTATACCCGCTTCGGGATCAGCAAAGATGCCCCGGAACCCATTGACCCTGAACGGCTCGCAAGTTCTGTTCTTGGACTGAATCTGAAGATGTTGCCGCTGTGTAGCGATGGTCACATCCTTGGATTAACGGTTTTCCAGAGATGTAGCTTCACAGCAACCCTTGGGGATGGGATAAAGCTTCTTGAAGTATTTATGCCGAGAGACATTGTGATTGATTCCTCCCTTGCAGCAGACAGATGCACTGGATGCCGGAATTTTACGATAGCACATGAAACGGCGCACCAGATTCTGGCTGACCAGTTTCCGAATGATTACGGAAAAGCAGCCAACTGCCGCAGGCACATTGCCTATCGAGAGCGAAATGGTCAGCCCTCGTGGGAAGAATGGCAGGCAGATACCCTTGCAGCAGAGCTGCTGATGCCAACATTTCTGATCAATGCCGAAATAGAACGGGCAGCGCTGTGCCTGCCGAATGGAATCCTATACAAATCCGCATCTGACCCGAACTATGAAAAAATTCTGGAGATGGCTGTGCGGATGGGAGTATCGTGGTCTGCGATCAGGATCAGATTACAGCAGATGCAGATCATCAACGGCAAACCCATCCACTGCCACCCATTAGACGTCATTCGATTTGG
>NZ_JAJEQG010000088.1 GCF_020687245.1 Faecalibacterium longum CLA-AA-H243
AGGATCAGATTACAGCAGATGCAGATCATCAACGGCAAACCCATCCACTGCCACCCATTAGACGTCATTCGATTTGGAGAATAATATGACTTGGTCAAATAATCGCTCTTTTAAGAGTAAACCGCTGAACAATATACAGCAGGCACAATTCAGCATTGGCTGGAGGTTTTGTCCGGTTTGCGGACACAAGCTCTACCAAAAAACTGAGAGCTGTTCAGGCTCTATCAGCATAAAGTGCCTCAAGTGCGGCAACGTAGCAACCGTTGACTTAGCCTACCGCAGGCGCTGACTTTTTAGACAAAACACAATTTCAAAAATCGGGTGCATTGCACCCTGAATATGGACTGTTCGTCACCGAGCAACGGGCCATTGCCGCAAGGCAATGTATGAAACGTGCACCAAATAGCCGGGCAACAGCTGATAGAGTGATTCTGCTTTTAGAACCGCTCTGTTAGTTGGTTGTCCGGCTATTTTTTAGCCTTCAGGAAGCCTGCTCCCGCAAAAAGGAGCAGGCTTTATGTTTGTCCGTTTTTCGTGGATGCCCCAAGCGGCGAAATATCCGTAGCCTTCCAAATTTTCGACTTTTTACGCTTTATCGAAAATTTGGAGGTTACACATGAGTTTCAATAATGGTAATGAACGTCGCAAGCTGAACGCAAAGTGGGAGCAACTCCGTGTGCAGTACCGCGAAGCCGGAATGAGCGAAGAGGCAATTCAGGCGATGTATGAGTTTGATTTGGGCGTCCTGAACAGTGAACGCGCCTATGATGCCAGCACGGTGGCAGTCTGTGATGGCGAAGATGACGTTGACGCAAGGAAAGCAGCAGATCTTAAGCAATATGAGGCTGCGATCACGGTAACAGATACCTACCACGAAACCAAGAGCCGCTTTGGATGGATCGGCGAAATCGAGAATGAGCGGTTGCTGGCTGCTCTTGAAAGCTTATCGGAACTTGATCTCAAAATCCTTACGCTCTATGTCTATGCCGGGTACACCGAGTCCGAGATTGCAAGTGCCTTGGAATCCAAAAGGATTACGATTCATAAGCGAATCGAGCGAATGACTATGTTTTTGAAGAACTTTTGAACTATTTTCTTTTTCAGGTAACAATTTGCCCCTTCTCGATGGCTCGTAAGTG
>NZ_JAJEQG010000089.1 GCF_020687245.1 Faecalibacterium longum CLA-AA-H243
GTGATTCTGGCTCGCACCAACATGGATGGCGAGGTCGTCTCGCTGACCATTGATGAGGTCTACCTGTTCCAGAAGTATCTGGCAAACCACAGCATCACCCTGATGGCAGACGACCAGAAGCTGCCCTGCATCTGCATCGACTGAGGTGTGCCATGCTGAACTTTTTTATCGGTTTCGCATTTTTTGAAGCAGGTGCCATTTTCGGCTTCTTCGTGGCGGCTCTGCTGAACGCCGCCCATGCCGGGCAGGAGGATGACCATGAAGAAATTTGAAGTGGAGATCACGGAGACCCTTCAGCGCACCGTGACCGTAGAAGCCGCTTCGCAGGAAGAAGCGGAGCGTATGGTTGACCGTGGATGGCGCGATGGAGATTACGTCCTCACCGATGAGGATTATGTGGGGGTCGATTTCAAAACGACCGGTGAGCACGAACTTTCGGAAAAGAAGATGCTGGACGTTCTTCTCGTGAAGCCCAATGAGCATCCCCGAAACGTCAGCATCGGCGCAGAACTCGAAGATTTGCAGCAGGCTGTGGGAGGCTCCATCGGCGCAAGCTACCCCTTTGCTGATGACCCGGTTGCTATCGTCTATAACGATGACGGAAAGCTCATGGGGCTGCCCCTGAACCGTGCCCTGCGGGACGAGGACGGGCAGATGTACGATGCCGTTGCCGGGACCTTTCTGGTGGTGGGGCTGGGCGAGAAGGATTTCGCATCCCTGACCCCGGAACTGGCGCAGAAGTACGAGCAGCTTTTTCATCAGCCGGAAGCCTTTCTGAAGTTGGGCAATCGTCTGCTGGTGCTGTCGGTGCCCGACGAACCTCCGACAGAAAAGCCCTGCACCAAGCCTCCGGCAGAGCATGACCGCTAAAATCCCCCTGCTGCACGGGAGGTGATGGCAGTGCAGGAAGAAATCGAACAGAAAACCTTCAATATTATGATCTCCACCACCAAGCTGTCTGCCCGGACTGTTCTCCGGGCGGTAAAAGCGGCGATTCGGTTGTACC
>NZ_JAJEQG010000008.1 GCF_020687245.1 Faecalibacterium longum CLA-AA-H243
TGGAAACGGCTTGTGAAAATAGGTAGTCGCCGACTTGATCAAAACGCTCTAAGAGAAATCTTGGAGCGTTTTCTTTTTGCTTTTTTCGTCCAAAGCTCTTGCATCTGGTCGGCGGGTGCGGTATGCTTAACCAATAGGACGCTTGGGAGAGGGAGGGCAGAGACATGGACAGAGAAGAGATCCGCTATCTGCTGGGCAGCACGATTTATGCACGGGCCAAGGCATATGAGAACCGGGTGCAGGATCTGGAATGTGAGACGGCGGAGAACGGCGTGCGCCATCTGAGCGCCGATGTGCGGGGCAGCGGTCGGAACCTCTACCGGACCCAGGCGTGGCTGCGCCAGAACGGCAGTTTCGTCAGCGCCAGCTGTACCTGCCCTTTCAATGAAAACGGCGAAGGTCCCTGCTGCAAGCACATCGGTGCGCTGCTGCTGCATGAGGTGGATGAGCCGGAAGAAAAGACGGAGTCAAAACCGGAAAAGAAGGCACTGCTGGACATCCCGGGCGTGCAGCGCGGGACAGAATTTGCTAAAGAAGCCGCAGCCCGGAAGGATAGCTACGTCTCCGGTCTCGAGATGCTGTTCGGCAGGAAATGGCGAGGCGATGAACCCGTCTCGGATGTGCAGGCGCAGGAACTTCTTCGAGCTTATCAGGAGGACGCGCTGGCCGAGGTGGAGAGTCTGACGGCCTCGGACGGCCAGCAGCGAGGCTTCGCGGAACTGGAACCGGAGCTCATCCTGGACTACTCCGGACAGCCGCCGCTGCTGCGCCTCCGCATTTCGGACGGCGGGCGGCAGTATGTCGTAAAAAGCATCCCGGAACTGCTGATGGCTATCGAGAAAGAGCGGAGCGTCAGCTACGGCAAAACGCTGGCCTTTGTCCACCGCTGGGACGCCTTTACCTCCGAGGCACAGAAAATTCTGACGCTGCTCCGCCGCCAGCAGGACACGGTAAAGAGCGTGGAAGCCGCCACAGGCCGCCCGACCCGCAGCATCGCAAATGGCCCCGCTGGAAGTGTGCCGCTATCGGGTGAGCTGCTGGATGAACTGGTGGTATTATATGAGCCGAGGGGCGAGGTGGGCGGTTACGCCTTGCGAAAGGGTCTGCCCGCGCTGACGCTGCGGGTCGAGAAGAAGAGGGGCGGCGTACACATCGTGGTAGAGCCCAGTCTATACACATTGCAGGGCCTCGACTACAGCTACCTTTATAATGAAGATACCATCTGGAAGCTGGAACGAGCCGAAGCGGCCCGTCTGCTGCCCGCGTTGAACGCCCTCTGTGGCAGCGGACTCTTTTTCACCAGCAAGGATGCCGTGTCGTTTTGCAGCTTCGTGCTGCCGGAGCTGGGCCGGAAGATCACCATCGACGACCCTGACCGGCTGCTTTTGAATCAGATACCGCTGGAGCCGGTGGTGCAGTTTTATCTGGATGCGCCCCACATGGGGGCCGTCCGCGCCCACCCGGAATTTTTGTATGGGGAAGACCGGGTGACGCCTTTTGCGGCCCCGACCGATTTATTGAGGGATGCCCGCGCAGAGCGTCGGGCCGGGCGGCTGCTCCAAACTTATCTGACCCAACAGACCGACACCAGCCCCGCCGAATATGGCACAGACGACGAGGATACCCTTGTTACTTTCCTTGAAGAGGGTGTGCCTGCCCTGCTGGCGGAGGGCGAAGTCTACCTCAGCGATGCATTCCGCGACTTGCAGGCTGCACCGCCAAAAATCTCGGTGGGTGTGTCGGTACAGGGCAGTGTGCTTGATTTGGAGGTGGACACCGGCGAATTCCCGGTGAGCGAGCTGAAAGCTCTGCTCAAGTCGCTCCACCAGAAAAAGCGCTACCACCGCCTGCGGGATGGCCGATTGCTGCGGCTGGATGACTCGCTGGAAGTGCTGGACGAACTGAACGAAACGCTGGAACTCTCCGGCGCAAAGCTGGGCCAGAATCATGCGCAGCTTCCGCTCTACCGTGCGCCCAGCCTCGACTGGGCGCTGTCGGGCCAGACCGGTGTGCGCTTCAACCGGGATGACGCCTTCCGGCGCATCAGCCGGAGCTTCCACGCCGTCAAGGACAGCGAGTATGCCCCGCCTGCCTCCCTGCAAAAGACTCTGCGCAAATATCAGCGGGACGGCTACCGCTGGCTGCGGACGCTGGACGGTTACGGCATGGGCGGCATCCTCGCCGACGATATGGGCCTGGGCAAGACGGTGCAGGTGCTGAGCTACCTGCTGGCCATGAAGCAGAACGGCCAGACTCTGCCCAGCCTTATCGTCTGCCCGGCCTCGCTGGTGCTGAACTGGGCCGAGGAGTGTCAGAAATTCACGCCCGAACTCTCCTGCGTGGTGGTGGATGGCGACGCCGCCCACCGCGCCGAGCTGGCTGAGAGCTGGCCCGCCGCCGACCTCGTGGTGACCAGCTACGATTTGCTGCGGCGTGACGAGACGCTTTACGAGGGGCAGGAGTTTTATGCCTGCATCCTCGACGAGGCGCAGGCCATCAAGAACCACACCACCCAGAAATACAAGGCCGTCTGCAAAGTGCGCAGCCGGGTGCGGTTCGCCCTCACCGGTACGCCGGTGGAGAACCGGCTGGGTGAGCTGTGGAGCATCTTCTCCTTCCTGATGCCGGGCTATCTGCCGCCCTACAAGAGCTTTTGCAGCCGGTTCGAGAAGCCCATCGTGCAGGAGGAAGACCAGACCGCCGTGCGGCGTCTCAATCAGCTGACCGGCCCCTTCATCCTCCGCCGCATGAAGTCGGATGTGCTCAAGGAGCTGCCGCCCAAGACCGAGAATGTCTACCGCATCGAGCTGGAAGAGGAGCAGCGCAAGCTCTATCTGGCCGCTGTGGTGGACGCCCGGGAGAAGCTGCAGGCCGCAAAGCCCGAGGACAAGATGGCGGTGTTCGCCGTCCTCATGCGGCTGCGGGAGATCTGCTGCGACCCGCGCCTTATCGCAGACAACTGGGAGGGCGGTAGCGCCAAGCTGGACGCCTGCGTGGAGCTGGTCTCCAGCGCCGTGGAGGGCGGCCACCGCATCCTGCTGTTCAGCCAGTTCACCTCGATGCTCGAGCTGCTGGCAAAGCGTCTGGACGCCGAGGGCATCAGCCACTTTACGCTGCAGGGCTCGACGCCGAAGCCCGTCCGGGCGGAGCTGGTCCGGCGGTTCAACGGGGGAGAGGTGAGCGTTTTCCTCATCTCGTTGCGGGCCGGCGGCACCGGCCTTAACCTGACGGCGGCGGACATCGTCATCCACTACGACCCGTGGTGGAACGTCGCCGCCCAGAATCAGGCCACCGACCGCGCCTACCGCATCGGCCAACAGAACCCGGTGCAGGTGTATAAGCTCATTGCACAGGATACCATTGAAGAAAAAATCGTGGAATTGCAGCAGGCCAAGCAGTCGCTGGCCGACACCGTGACCGGCACCGCCGATGGTGCCATCCTCTCGATGCGGCCGGATGAGCTGCTGCAGCTGCTGGAAGGGAGCGAACCATGAAATACGCATTGTTTTCGGTGCCGGTAGGCACCATTTACGACCTGCCCCAGACCATCAAAGAGAGCGAGGCGGGTCTTGTCTCCACCATCGGAGATGAGGGCCTGTATGGGCAGGCCTGTCAGGTGCGGACTGCGCCCGGCAGCGTGACCGCTGCGGGCGTCCAGCTTCCGCCCGATGTGGCCGAAGTGGTCAGCTTTTACGGTTACCATGGCTATGTGAATCAGCGGGAATTGCAGTTTGTCCGCGAGGAGGAGCTGTGGGAGTATCTGGGGGCAGACCTCGTTCTCGTGGGCCGCGCTACGGATGTCCTCAGCCTGCCCAAGGTGCAGGGCGTCCGGATGATGGAATTGGAGCGGGGAGGCGTTCTCCGCCGCCAGCCTGAGACCGCCGAAGAGGCCGAGGCCCACAAGGGCTGGGCGAAAGTCCTGCTGACGGATGGCCGGACGGGCTATGTCCGGGATGTGGCGCTGGAGCCGGTGAAATATGAGATGACGGCGGTCTTCTCCCAGAGAGAGGGCCTTGCCTTCAATGACGCGCTGGCCGAGACGCTGGACACGACGGCAGACAAGCTCGTGCCAGAAGCTGTAGCACGCTGGTACGGCGGCAGTGAAGATGCCTTCCGCGCCGCTGTCTGTGAGCAGGCAAAGAAGTATATGGGTACCGAGTACCGCTGGGGCGGCAAGTCGGGCCGGGGCATCGACTGCTCGGGCCTTGTCAGCAGCGCCTATATGCAGTGTGGTGTGCTCATCTACCGCGACGCAAAGATCATCGAGGGCTGGCCGATGCATGAGGTGGCTTTCGAGAACAAAAAGCCCGGCGATGCGCTCTTCTTCCCCGGCCATGTGGCGCTTTATCTGGGCGAAGGGCGGTATATCCACTCCACCGGTGCCGCCGCCAGCGGCGGTGTGGTCATCAACAGCCTTGAGCCGAGCGACCCGCTGTATCGGGAGGATCTGGTGAAGTGTTTGTATGCGGTGGGGAGTATTTTCTAAAAGGAGATAACCATGAAAGTCTTTGATCTACATTGTGATACCCTGAGTGAGCTGCGCTACGCCGAAAAGGCGGGTACGCCCAAGAGCTTTGCGCAGAATGATTTGCATATCGACTTGCAGAAACTGAAAAAGGGCGACTATATGCTGCAGTGCTTCGCCGCCTTTGTCAATCTGGGCGACAAGACCCCCGGTGCCGACCCGCTGGTGACGGCGCTGGAAGAAATCGACGTCTTCAAACGCATCATGGAAAAATACCCGGAGGATATTGCTCCGGTATATCAACCCTCTGACATCCGAAAAAACGCCGCCGAGGGCAAGATCAGCGGAATGCTCACCATCGAAGAGGGCGGCTGCTGCAAGGGCAGCATCGGCGTGCTGCGCCGGATGTACGAGCTGGGCGTCCGCATGATGACTCTGACCTGGAACCACGAGAACGAGCTTGCCAGCCCCAACGTCGTCCCCGGCGGGGGCCACAACATCTGGCCCTGCGCCCCCAACACCGAGACGGGCTTGAAGGAGAAGGGCTTCGAGTTCCTGGCTGAGATGGAGCGTCTGCACATCATCGCAGACGTGAGCCACCTGTCCGACAAGGGCTTCTGGGACATTGTGGAGCACTCCACCCGCCCCTTTGCGGCCAGCCACTCCAACTGCCGCGCCCTGGCACCCCACTGCCGCAACCTCACCGACGAGATGATCCGCGCCCTCGCCAACAAGGGCGGCCTCGTGGGTCTGAACTACTGCAGCGGCTTCCTCGACAACCAGCCCGAAGAAAAGCTCTGCCGCAGCACCACGGCCCTGATGGCAAAGCACGCGGCCCACTTCAAGCAGGTGGGCGGTATTGAGATCATCGGTCTGGGCAGTGACTTCGACGGCATCGGCGGCAAGCTGGAAATGGACGACTGTTCCAAGCTCCCGCTGCTGGCCGACGCACTCTGCCGCGAGGGCTTCACCGAGGACGAGGTAGAGGCCATTTTCTACCGCAACGCCCGGCGGTTCTTCGAAGAAAACCTCTAAATAATGTATAAAACGACAGGGAGATTCCAAAATGGATAAAAACATGACGCTGGAAAAGCGTATTGCCGCCGAGCTGTATTCCTATCAGGGCAAGATGAGCGTCTTTGTGGACGATTTGCACGGCCACACGGTCGAAATCGGCGCTGACGAGGAATTTGAGACGGCTTCCACCATCAAGGCATATATCCTCGCAGCCCTGTATCTGCAGGCCAGCCGGGGCAAAGCCAGCCTCGAGGAAAAAATCACTTACAAGCCCGAGCACTTTGTGGACGGTTCCGGTATGCTCCGGGCGCTGGGCGTGGGCGCAAGTCTGAAAGTTAAAGACGCCGCCACCATGATGATCATCTGCTCCGACAACATCGCCACCAACATGGTCATCGACTATCTGGGGCTGGACACCATCAACGCCTGCATCCGGGAGATGGGCTTTGCCCACACCGTCCTGCACAACCCGCTCCACTTTGATATTTACAACGACCTCGGCACCACGACGCCCCGGGACTACGCCTCGCTGTTTGCGCAGGTGGCAAAGGGAACGCTCGTCAGCGCTGAGGCCAGCGCTGAGATGTTGGCCATCTTCCGTCAGCAGCATTACAATACCATGCTGACCCACGACTTCCCTCAGTTCTATCTCGACTGCGAGGAGACCGGCGAGCCGGAACTCATCTGGGTGGCCAGCAAGAGCGGCAGCATGAACGCCTGCCGCAACGACGGCGGCATCGTCCACACCCCCTACGGCGAGTATGTCATCGTCCTGATGAACAAGGACTTCCACGACATCATCGAGTACAATGACCATCCCTCCATGGTCTACGGCGCCCGGGTGTCCCGGATGATACTCGACCAGATTTTGGCCTGCGAGGGTGAGCTGTACAAGTAAAATCGTGGAAAAAATAGGAATATTAAGGGGAATCATAACAATGGGTATTCAAATCAGCCTGCCGATGATGGCATTTCTGGTGTTCATGACCGGCTTTGCGGGCTTTGTCGATTCGGCAGCGGGCGGCGGCGGACTCATCAGCCTGCCGGCCTATCTCTTCGCGGGCCTGCCGCCTCACTATACTTACGCCACCAACAAATTCAGCGCCGCCTGCGGCACGACGTTCGCCACGGCCAGCTTCTTCAAGAACGGCGCGATGAACCTCAAGGTCGGCATCCTCGCCGCCATCGGCAGCTTTGCAGGCAGTGCCTTGGGCGCACACATCGTCCTGATGCTCAGCGATGAGGTGCTGCAGATGATGATGTTCATCATCCTGCCCATCGCGGCAGTCGTCATCCTGTGGCGTCGCAATCTCCCGGACGAGAACCGGGACGACGGCACCCTGAATTTGAAAAAGGCCCTGCTGGCCCTGGGGATCGGCCTCGGCATCGGTCTGTACGACGGCATGGTGGGGCCTGGCACCGGGACCTTTGCCATCATCGCTTTTACCAGCCTGATGGGCTTTGACCTGCGCACCGCCAACGGCAACGCCAAGGTGCTCAACCTCGCCAGCAACTACGCCAGCCTCTTCACCTATCTGAGCAGCGGGCTGGTGGTCTTTCCGGTGGGCATCCCCTGCGCCATCAGCAACATCGTCGGCAACATCATCGGCTCCCACTTCGCCCTGAGAAAGGGCGCAAAGTTCATCCGCCCCATGATGCTCGTGGTGCTGGTGCTTTTGCTGGGCAAGCTCATCACGGATATGCTGTAAGGAAAAACGAAAAGAGGCTGCCGTGCAGATGCACAGCAGCCTCTTCCTATATACTTTTAGTCGATGACCAGCCCGTTATCAAAGAAGGCCAGACCAAACGCACCGGGACCGGCGTGGGTGCCGATGACGCAGCCAATCTGGCGCACCAGCGGCTCGGGAAGGCCGAGATTGTCCACCAGATAGGTCTGGATGGGGTTCACCTCGCGGGGGCTGATGGTGTAACCGGCCAGAGAGGGGAAACGGGGATTGACGCCGCCCAGCTCCTCTATCTTCTTGAAGAGGGCGACGTATGCGCCGGGCAGACCCCGGGCCTTACCGGCCATGGCGACTTTGCCCTCCTTGATGGTGATGAGGGGCTTGATGCCCAGCATCCCGCCGGCCACGGCGACGGCGGCGGGCAGACGGCCGCCCTTGCGCAGATACTTCAGGTCGTCGATGGCGGCGACGAGGTGCAGGTGCTCCTTGGCGTGTTCGAGGGTGGCGGCGATCTGGACGGCAGACTTGCCTTCATCCCGCAGGTGTGCGGCCAGACGCACCAGCAGACCCTCGCCGAGGCAGACATTGGTGCTGTCCACGAAGAGGACGTTGTCCACGTTGGCCAGGTCTGCGGCCAGCTTCGCACACTGATAGGTGCCGGACAGCTCATGGGACAGGAAGATGCCCACGACCTCGTCTCCGGCGGCAGCAGCCTCGGCGTAAAACTTTTCGAACAGCTCAGGGCTGGGCTGGCTGGTGGTGGGCAGCTTTTTGCAGCCGGCCATGTGCTCGTAGTACTCGCTGGGAGTCAGGTCCACGCCGTCCTGGATGACGGTGCCGTCCTCGAGGGTGACGTTGAGGGGGATGACGTCCACACCCAGCTGTACGGCCTCGGCGGGCAGGATGTCGGATGCGGAATCGGTAAGAATGCGTATCATATAGCTCGTACCTCCATGGGTGCGTTCATCGTGTGTCTTTGGTAAAACGACAAATCTATAAAAAAGTCGTACAAAGTATACCAGAACGCCGGGCGGAATGTCAATCTTTTGAGTGAAATTTCTTCGAATGAACGAAGAACTGCTTGCAAAACGGGGCGGCAATATGGTACAATGTCCGCCGACAGGAGGGTGCGCCGTGAAAAGACTGATAAGGGAAACGGAAAAGCCGTCTTTTCCGGCTCAGTGCCGGGTCCTGGCCGAGGCGGCAGTGCTCTGGGCGCTGCTGGCGGCGGGAGCACTGCTGCTGCTCCCGGCAGAAAAGACGGCTCTGCCCGAGGGCGCGGCCCTCGCGTGGGCTGCGCTGCGCATCTGCCTTGTGACCCCTCTGGCGGAAGAGCTTGCCTTTCGGGGCGGGGCGCTCTATCTTTTGCAGCCGCTGGGCGGCGCGGGGGCTGTGGTGGTGCAGGCGGTGATTTTTGCGGCTCTGCACGGCAGCTGGACGGCCCGGGCCTATGCGCTGGGCATGGGACTCATCTTCGGCTGGGCGGCCCAGAAAGCGAAGAGCGTATGGCCCGGCAGTGCGTTACATATTATAAATAACTGCCTCGTGTTTGCCGCACGGCTGGCAGAAAGGGGAATGGGATGACCGATTTTGAGCTGATGGGCGCAGCGCTGGAAGAGGCCCGAAAGGCCGCTGCACTGGGCGAAGTGCCGGTGGGCGCGGTAGTGGCGAAGGACGGAGAGATCATCTCTGCCGCCCACAACACCCGCGAGACGGAGAAAAACGCCCTCCACCACGCTGAGCTGCTGGCCATCGACGCGGCCTGCAAAAAGCTGGGCGGCTGGCGGCTGTGGCAGTGTGAGCTGTTCGTGACGCTGGAACCCTGCCCCATGTGCAGCGGCGCCATCATCAACAGCCGCATCAAGCGGGTGGTGTACGGTGCCGCCGACGTCAAGGCGGGCTGCTGCGGCTCGGTGACAGACCTCTTCGCCCAGCCCTTCAACCATCACCCCGTCATCGAGAAGGGACTGCGGGCCGATGAGGCACAGCAGCTTTTGCAGGAATTTTTCGTTTCACTGCGGGCCAGGCGGGCCGCAAAGCCCCGCTGGAAGCCGCCCGTGAACCCCTGAATCTGTGAAAAAAGTGGGAACTGCGTGAAAAAATCACCGGTGACCACTTTATTTTTTCGCCCGATTGTGCTATATTATTCAATGGAAACTTGTCGAAACCACACAAATGCCGCCGGGCGCGCCGCAGAGCCGGCCTAGACCGGAAAAAGTGAGCAGAGCGCAGCTCCGGCGGGGTGGGGGAAGTTGTTTCCTTTCCCGCCGCAGAGGCTTTGACACGAAGAGGCGCTGCGGCCGAAAATAGTGGACAGGAGGGTTTGACTCTTGTACAACGACGAATTTGAGCTGACATTTGACCTTGCAGACGCCGGGCCGAAGAAAGAACAGCGCAGGCCGACCCTGCCCGAGCCGGAAGAAGCGGCTGTGGCCGTACCGCCGGTGCAGGAAACGAGGGAAATGCCGGTCAGCGCTGCGCCGGAGAACACGCCGGCATCGGAGCCGGAACGCGAGCCGGAACCTGCGGCAGAGCCCCAGAGCACTGCCCCGGCGGCGAAGGACCGCACCGTCCTCATCTCGGGCGGCGACCGGGGCATCGGCGCAGCAGCAGCCCGCGCATTCTATGCGGCGGGCTACCGGGTGGCAGTGTTCTACCACACCAACGCCGAGGCCGCCGCAGCCCTGCAAAAAGAGCTGCCGGGCGTACTGGCCGTCCAGTGTGACGTGGCCAGCCGGGCCAGCTGTGAGCTGGCCTTCCGCGCCGCCGAGCAGGCGCTGGGCCGGGTGGATGTGCTGGTGAGCAACGCGGGTATCGCCCAGCAGAAGCTGTTCACCGACATCACGCCGGAAGAGTGGCAGCGGATGCTGGACGTCAACCTGACCGGTGCGTTCAACCTCTGCCAGCTGGCCCTGCCCGGGATGATACGCCGCAAAGCGGGCCGTATCCTCACCGTGAGCAGCATGTGGGGCCAGACCGGCGGCAGCTGCGAGGTACATTATTCCGCCGCCAAAGCGGGCCTCATCGGCCTGACCAAGGCACTGGCAAAAGAAGAAGGTCCCAGCGGCATCACCGTGAACTGCGTGGCCCCCGGCGTCATCGACACCGATATGATGGCTTCGTTCACTGCTGAGGACAAAGCGGCATTGGCCGAAGAGACCCCTGTGGGCCGTCTCGGCACCGCCGAAGAGGTGGCAAAGCTTCTGCTGTACCTCGCCGGAGAAGACGCCGGCTACATCACCGGCCAGGTGTTCGGCGTCAACGGAGGTCTTGTGATTTAAGAAGCAAGGCCGAAACTATGAGACAAGTTCACTTGCGGGGCGCTTCCCCTGCAGTGAGAAGGAGAGAGCGAAATGGGCATGACTTTGAAGGAACTGTTGACGAAAGGCGAAGGCACCCTGTCGGCACAGGAGGCCAAAACTTTGGCCGCACAGTGCAGGATGGATGTGGAAACGCTCTATACGCTCCTTGAAGAGCGCGGCATCAAGATCATCGAGGATGAGGCCGACGCCGATGTGAATCTGGACGTGGACAGCATCATCGCCGAGGTGGAGAACGCCGAGAACAACAGCGACGAGCTGGGTCTGGGCGGCGACGACGAGGAAGAGGCCGCCGAGGAGAACCCTGCCGACCTGAAGGCTGCAATGGATGAGCTGCTGGACGACCCCGTCAAGAACTACCTCAAGCAGATCGGCCAGATCCCTCTGCTGAGCGCGGAACAGGAAGTTGATCTGAGCAAGCGCATCCACGCCGGTGCCGAGGCTGCCCACATCCTGCAGGCCGACCGCCAGAAGTACGGTGCGACCGAGTACATCAAGAAGAACAGCGCCCGCTTCTCGTTCGAGGAGGATGAGAACAGCCGCAGCTACACCGAGGACATCGACGAAGAGGGCAGTGAGAAGCCCAGCGAGGACGCCGAGGAAAAGGCCGCTGAGGAAGAGGCCATGGAGGCTGTGGAGAACGGTCCCCTGACCGAGGAGCGCCGTCAGGAGCTGCTGAAGATCCGCCGCGACGGCCTGAACGCCCGCCGCAGCCTGAGCGAAGCGAACCTCCGTCTGGTGGTCTCCATCGCCAAGAAGCATGTGGGCCACAATCTGGCCTTCCTCGACCTCATCCAGGAGGGCAACATCGGCCTCATCAAGGCGGCTGAGAAGTTCGACTGCGACCGCGGCTTCCGCTTCTCCACCTATGCGACCTGGTGGATCCGTCAGGCCATCACCCGCGCCATCGCCGACCAGGCCCGTACCATCCGTATCCCGGTGCATATGGTCGAGACCATCAACCGGATGCGTCAGGCCACCAACCAGCTGGTCTACCAGAACGGCCACGAGCCCACCCCGGAAGAGCTGGCAAAGGCCATGGACATGAGCGTCGAGCGTGTGCGTGAGATCCAGCGCATGGCACAGGAGCCCGCCAGCCTTGAGAGCCCCGTGGGCGAGGAAGAGGATTCCTCTCTGGGCGATTTCGTTGCCGACGAGAATGCCGAGGCTCCCGGCAAGGCTGCTGACCGCGCTATGGTGGCCCAGCAGATCAATCAGGCTCTCAAGAGCCTGACTCCCCGTGAAGAGAAGGTCATCCGTCTCCGCTTTGGTCTGGACGATGGCCGTCCCCGCACGCTGGAAGAGGTGGGCCGCGACTTCGGCGTCACCCGTGAGCGCGTCCGCCAGATCGAGGCAAAGGCCATCCGCAAGCTGCACAGCCGCAAGTGCCTGGCCCTGCTGAACGGCCTTATCGAGTGATATTTTCAACAATGCAGACGGCTGCCGTGGAAAACGGCAGCCGTTTTTCTGCATCCGGGCAGAAAAAACGCAAAATGCAAAATTTTTTTGCAAAAAACTCTTGCAATGCGGCAGAGTTTATGGTATTATAATTGAGCTGTGATTGTGCTGCTATAGCTCAGTTGGTAGAGCGCATCCTTGGTAAGGATGAGGTCTCCAGTTCGAATCTGGATAGCAGCTCCAGCTCAGAACATCTTGAGGTTGAAAAACTTCAGGGTGTTTTTTTGTTGTAATTTGTGATTTTGCCTACCTGGGTTGATTTTTTGCGCTGAATGAAGTATACTATCTCTATAATCCAGACGGGATTTAACCAATTATTATTTACGAGAACTATTTCCTCCAATAGATAAACCGCGCCGCAGGTTCGAACATTACCTGTGGCGCGGTTTTTGTTTTTGGCAGAGCGCTCTGCCGGGGAGAACCTCTCAGTCAAAGCCTGTCGGCTTTGCCAGCTCCCCTGATAGGGGAGCCCTTGGCAGGCTGGGTCACTTTGAGCTGACTGCCAAAAGTCCAATATGGCGCAAAAGTGCGGGCTCCGCTGCAGAGGTTAGCTGCTTCTGGACAGCGCACCTTGTCAAGCTGCCGCGGCTCTCTGTAGCGGAGCACTACAGTCCACGAAATAAATAAGCTTTACTCGTTCAGGGGAAACTTGGCCGACATGCCAAAGCCTCCCCTCGTTAGGAGCAACGGCGACGACCGCCGCCAGCGGCGGAAACAGGGAGGAGCTGTTGGGGCCGCGGCCAGCAGGATGCGAGCGACAGCGAAGCAGACGCTGGGAGCCGCAACCCGGGCAGTGGCACGCCGCAGGCGTGACGGAGAGGTTCTATCATGGGCCGGTGCTCGACAGTTGCAACTGTCGATGCAAACAAAAAACCACCTGAATCTCAAGGATTCAAGTGGTTTTCTCTCGATGGAGCTGCTATCCAGATTCGAACTGGAGACCTCATCCTTACCAAGGATGCGCTCTACCAACTGAGCTATAGCAGCAAATGGCGACCCGGATCGGGCTCGAACCGACGACCCCCAGCGTGACAGGCTGGTGCTCTAACCAACTGAGCTACCGGGCCATGATCGCTCAAGTGCATCGTTTCTGGCGGTTGACCGCCGGAACGTGTGTTATTATACCTGAGAAACGCGCTGTTGTCAAGCATGAATTTCGGAAAATGTCAAAAAAGTTTGGGAAAGTCTGACATTCAGGGAAAAATACAAAAACAAAACGCACAGAGTACTCTCTGTGCGCTTGTGGCAGGGGTAGTAAGTCTCGAACTCACGGCACGCGGTTTTGGAGACCGCTGCTCTACCAACTGAGCTATACCCCTATCTATCTGTCGCATTCGCTGAATGCTTGATTATTATATAAGATTCTGTGCGGAATGTCAAGCATGAATTTCGCCTTTTTTGCAAAAAGCGGGAGACAGGGAAAGCTTTTTCGCAAAACGACGCCGAAAACAGGTGGAACTTCGGCTTTCCACCTTGAAGGAAAGAGGGAAATAGTGTATTATAAGGGGTATCAAAAGTGTAATTCCGGGCTTGCTATGCCCTGACAGGGGGAACGCCACTATGGCAGATAAAAACTTTTTGACTGAGATCATTGACGCCGACCTCGCCGAAGGCAAAATCAGCGAGATCCATACCCGCTTCCCGCCGGAGCCCAACGGCTACCTGCACATCGGCAGCGCCAAGGCGATCTATATCAACTGGTCCATCGCAAACCAGTACGGCGGCAAGTTCAACCTCCGCCTCGACGACACCAACCCCGCCCGTGAAGGGGAGGAGTATGTCAACAGCATCATCGAGGACCTGCACTGGCTGGGTGCCGACCCCAACGGCGGCATCTTCTACGGCAGCGACTACTTCGACAAGTGCTATGAGTACGCCGAGAAGCTCATCCTCGAGGGCAAGGCATATGTCGATGACCTGACCCGCGACGAGATGCGCGAGTACCGCGGCAGCGACGCAGGCAAGCCCTCCCGTCCCTCTCCGTGGCGCGACCGCACCCCGGAAGAGAACCTCGACCTCTTCCGCCGGATGCGTGCAGGCGAGTTCAAGGAGGGCGAAAAGACCCTCCGCGCTAAAATCGACCTCGCCAGCCCCAACATGAATATGCGTGACCCGGCCATCTACCGTATCAAGTACGCCGAGCATCACCGTCAGGGCAATAAGTGGTGCATCTACCCGATGTACGATTTTGCCCACCCCATCCAGGACGCCATCGAGGGCATCACCCACAGCATGTGCAGCCTCGAGTTCGAGAACCACCGCCCGCTGTACAACTGGGTCATCGAGAACATTTTTGGCACCGAGTTCCCCAAGCAGCGCGAGTTTGCCCGCCTGAACATGACCAACACCGTCATGAGCAAGCGCTATCTGCGTGAGCTGGTGGAGATGGGCATCGTGGACGGCTGGGATGACCCCCGCATGCCCACCCTGTGCGGCCTGCGCCGCCGCGGCTACACCGCTTCTTCCATCTTCACTTTCGTGCGTGAGGCCGGCATCTCCAAGTCCGACAACCTCATTGATATGCGCCAGCTGGAAGCCTGCATCCGCAGCGAGCTGGACCTGACCGCGCAGCGCCGCATCGCCGTGCTGGACCCCGTCAAGCTGGTGGTGGACAACTACCCCGCCGACAAGACCGAGTATTTCGACATCGCCAACAACCCCAACCGTGAAGCCAACGACACCACTACCCGCAAGGTCGCCTTCACCAAGGAGCTGTGGATCGAGAACGAGGACTTCGCCGAGGTGCCGCCTCCGAAGTTCAAGCGCCTGACCGTCGGCGGCGAAGTCCGTCTGATGGGCGGCTATATCGTCAAGTGCGAGAGCGTCGAGAAGAACCCCGACGGCAGCATCGCTGTTATCCACTGCACCGCCGACCTCGAGACCGGCAACGGCAGCCCTGCCGATGGCCGCAAGGTCAAGGGTACCATCCACTGGGTGAGCGCCGCCCACGCCGTGGATGCCGAGGTACGCCTGTACGACAAGCTCTTCACCGAGGCGAACATGAATGCCATCCCCGAGGGCAGCGACTACAAGGATTATCTGAATCCCGACAGCGTTGTCGTCTGCAAGGGCTGCAAGCTGGAAGAGGCTCTGGCCGACGCAAAGCCCGGCGATAAGTTCCAGTTCGTGCGCACCGGTTTCTTCACTCCCGACTCGAAGAACCCCGGCGTGTACAATCGTGTCGTGACCCTGCGCGACAGCTTCAAGCCCGCAAAATAACGAGCGGACCCCAAACATCGCAAAAGGAGCACTTCACAGACCATGAAAAAACACATGACCCGCAACATTATCCTCATGCTGGTGCTGGACGTCATCCTCGGCATCGTGCTGGCCCTCTATATCGCCAACACCGGCACGGTTCCTGCTGCCGATAACGCCGACACCTACACCGACGGCACCTACACCTCCAGTGCGCAGGGCTGTCTGAGCGAGGTGGGCGTTACCGTGACCATCACCGGCGGCAAGGTGACGAATGTTGTGATAGATGCTTCCGGCGAGACGCCGGAGCTGGGCGGCAAGGCGGCAGAGACGCTGTCGGCCTCCCTGCTGGCGGCTGGCTCGACCGTCGGAGTGGATGCTGTCTCCGGCAGCACCATGACCAGCGACGCGGTATTTGCGGCAATGAACGATTGCCTTGCACAGGCCGCACAGTGATGAAGTTTTGAACGGAGCTGCTGCACGGCGTGCCTGTGCGGCAGCTTTTTTGTGAGCGAGGTTCTTATGATACTGGATATTCTGCCGCTGGCGGGCGGCACGGCCCGCCTTGTGCGGGTGTACGGAGGCGAGCCCTGCGTAAAGCTGCCCGGGGCTGTTCCTGCGCCGGAAGGGGAGGGCCAGTGGCCCATCACCGAACTGGGAGATTACTGTTTTTCTGAAAAGCCCCGGGGTCTGCCCGGACCGGAAAAGATCTGCCGCTATGAGCGGGCCGAGGACGGCAAGCTCTGTCTGACCCGTGCTTTTGGCCGGGATGTGAGCGGCAAAGAGCGGTACAGCTTTGACTTCGACGCCCCCGCCGCCCCGGCGCAGGACGACGAGCTCCACCCCATCTGCGGGAACTTCCTCGAAGAAGTCACCCTGCCGGATAGTCTGCGGGTCATCGGCAGCTGCACATTCTACAACTGCCGCAGGCTGCGCCGCCTGACTGCCGGGACAGGAGAGCTGACCATGGGCAGCGATGTCTTCCTCAACTGCTTTGCGCTGGAAGACCTCGTCATCCGCGCTACGCCCGAGCAGGCCACCGGCCTGTTCGCCCTCGTGGGCAGCATCACCGAGGCCGTGCGGGCGCTGTTCTGGCCGGTGGGGGAGGCCGCACCCCGGGCGGGGCTGTGGTATCCCGCCTACTGGGAGGACATCGAGGAGACGCCCGCCCACATCCTGCTCCACACCTTTTCGGGGCAGGGCTACCACTACCGGCAGTGCTTTCTCGAAAATAAGCTTCTCCCGGCGGAGTACGACGCCATCTTCCCGCAGGGCCACGACGCCGACGACGCTTCCGTGATGGCGATGCTCTGCTTCGACCGCCTGCGCTGGCCGTGGCAGCTGAGCGATGCCGCCCGGGATGCATACCGGGACTTCCTCAAGACCAACACCGGGCGGGTGCTGACCCGTCTGCTCAAGGCGCAGGACACCGAGGGCATCAAAGTCCTGCTGGCGCTGGATGTGATGGATACGGATGCCTTTGCCGAGGGCGCTGCCCTCGCGGCCAAGGCCGACAATGCCGAAGCTGCCGCCCTGCTGGCCGACGCAGAGCACAAAAAGCGTGCCGCTGCGCCCCAAAAGAAGAGGTATGATTTTGATTTCTGAGAAGGAAAAGTTTTTTGACCCCCGCAAGCCCTTCCAGTCGGCCCGGCCTGAGACTCACGAAGAGTGGCAGGCCCGGATGGGCGGCGAGGTGCTGGCCGTGGTGCGCAGCGGGCTGTATCTGGACTTCCGCTTTTTAGACCAGGCCCTCTCGGCCCTGACGCCCACCGCCGACGAGCGGTGCGGTGTGCTGGCGACGGATGGGACCATCCTCTGCTACCAGCCCAGCGCCCTGCTTCGGCTCTACCAGAAGAACCCCAAATATCTCAACCGGCTCTACCTCCACACGGTGTTCCACTGCATCTTCCGCCATCTCTGGCTGCGCGGCAAGCGGGACAAACGCCTGTGGGACCTTGCGTGTGACATTGCGGTGGAGAACGTCATCGACGGTCTTGGCCGCAAGAGCGTCCAGCGCCCCCTGACGTGGGTGCGCCAACACGCCTATGAGGAGATCATCGCGCAGGAAAAAGTGGTTGCTGCAGCTCCCATCTACCGCTGGCTGGTGCGGCAGACGCCCGGCGTGCTCCGCCAGCTGGAAAAAGAATTCTACACCGACGACCACCGCCTCTGGCCCAAAGATGCCCCCGAACAGCCTCAGCAGATGCCTGCGCCGCTGCCCCAGAGGACGTGGCAAAAAATCGGCGAGCGGATGCAGACAGAGCTGGAACTCCGGGACAAAGAGGCCGGTGAGGGCGCGGATGCCATGCGGGAGCAGATCAAAGCCGCAAACCGCAGCCGCCGCAGCTACGGCGACTTCCTGCGCCGGTTCTGCGTCACCCGGGAGGAAGTCCACCTCGACCCGGACGAGTTCGATTTGAACTTTTACACCTATGGCCTGTCGGTCTACGGCAACCTGCCCCTCATCGAGCCGCTGGAGACCCGGGAGAGCAAGAAGATAGAAGAGCTGGCCCTCGTCATCGACACCAGCTACTCCACCTCGGGTGAGCTGGTGCGGGCCTTTCTGGCCGAGACGTACACTCTGCTGAAGGGCAGGGAGAATTTCTTCCATCGGATGAATCTCCACCTCATCCAGGCCGACAACGCGGTGCGGCAGGATATTCCCGTCAAAAACGAAGACGACCTCATCCGTGCCATGAACCATTTCGAGCTGCGGGGCGGCGGCGGCACCGATTTCCGGCCCGCCTTCGAGTACGTCAGCCAGCTCTGCGCCGAGAAGAAGTTCTCGAACCTCCGGGGTCTGCTCTATTTTACCGACGGTATGGGTACTTACCCGGCCCGACGCCCGGCTTACGACACGGCATTTCTATTTCTGGGCGACCGCTTCGACGACGCCAATGTGCCGCCCTGGGCGATGAAAGTAGTGCTGGACGAAGAAGAATTTACCGGTGAGGCAGCCCGCAGCGCCTCGGCCCTGTCCGAAGCGCTGGCGGAGGAAGACGACCTCTACCGTGACCTCAACAATTCGTGATAACGAGGGAAAGAATATGAACATCAAACGAGCCAAAGAAGAGATCGAGCATACCGTCAAAGCGTACCTCGCCAAAAATGCTCTGGGCGAATACGCCATCCCGGCCATCCGCCAGCGCCCTATCCTGCTGATGGGGCCTCCGGGCATCGGCAAGACCCAGGTCATGGAGCAGGCGGCGCGGGAGTGCGGCGTGGCGCTGGTGGCCTATACCATCACCCATCACACCCGCCAGAGCGCCGTGGGCCTGCCCTTCATCCGTCAGCGCAACTACGGCGGCCGGGACGTCTCTGTGACGGAGTACACCATGAGCGAGATCATCGCCAGTGTCTACGCCAAGATGGAGGCCACCGGCCTGAAAGAGGGCATCCTCTTCATCGACGAGATCAACTGTGTCTCCGAGACGCTGGCCCCCACCATGCTGCAGTTTTTGCAGTGCAAGACCTTCGGCAATCAGGCCGTGCCTGCGGGCTGGGTCATCGTGGCGGCAGGCAACCCGCCGGAGTACAATAAATCTGTCCGCGATTTCGATATTGTCACCCTCGACCGCGTCCGCCGGATGGACATTGAGCCGGATCTGCCGGTCTGGAAGGACTACGCCCGTGCAGCCCACATCCACAGTGCTATCCTGAGCTATCTCGAACTGCACCCCCAGAACTTCTACCAGATAAACGCCGACGTGGACGGCACCCAGTTCGTCACCGCCCGCGGTTGGGAAGACCTCTCCAACCTGCTCAATACCTATGAGTCGCTGGGCCTACAGGCCGATGAAGAGCTCATCCGCCAGTATATCCAGCACCAGAAGATCGCCGAGGACTTCTCGGCCTACCTCGACCTCTACTACAAGTACCGTGACGACTACGGCGTGGAGGACATTCTGGCCGGTCAGGCCAAGCCTGCCGCTTTTGCGCGGCTGCTGCAGGCCCCCTTCGACGAGAAGCTGAGCCTCGTGAACCTTATCCTGTCCGGCCTCGAGACGCGCTTCTCTGCCTCCCGGCGGGCAGACGCTGTGGCCGACAGCTGCTATGCCTTCCTGCGGGAGACGAAGAAAGCCTTTGCCGAGATGCCCGCAGAGCTGGCACAGGAGCCGAACTGCTGGGCGCAGCTCTTTGACCAGATGACCGCCGACTACGAGGCTGAGACCCAGAAAAAGCGCACCGCCGGTCTGCTGGATAAGCCCACGCTGGAAGCCCGCTTGCAGACTGCCAAGACCCTGCGCAGCTGGGAGAAAGAGCTTCTGCGCGCCGCCGCGCCGGACGCGGACGCCGCCTTCAAGGTGCTGCGCACCCAGTTCGGCACCCTGTCGGATGCCCGGGACACTGCCCAGCAGGCGGCCAGCGCCGCGCTGGAAGCGGCCTTCGACTTTATGGAGCAGGCATTCGCCGAAAGTCAGGAGATGGTGGTCTTCGTCACCGAACTGACCCTCTCGCCCGCCGCCCATGCGTTCATTGCCGAAAACGGCTGTGAGCGGTATTTCCAGTACAACAAAGACCTCCTGCTCGACCACCGCAAGGCGGCCCTGAATCAGGAGCTGGAAGCCGAACAGCGTCGGCACGGGATGCTGTAAAAGATATAAACGCAAACGAGAGGCCGCACAGCTGTGCGGTCTCTCGTTTTGTGTGCAAAAAAGAAAAAGCATCTTGATAAAATCAAGATGCTTGGTGGTTGCGGGGGCCGGATTTGAACCAACGACCTTCGGGTTATGAGCCCGACGAGCTACCAGACTGCTCCACCCCGCGATATTTACTTTTTGCTGTCGGCCTCTCGCTGACTGCTCAAGTATAATACCACAAGGCGGGGAACTTGTCAAGCGTTTTTTCAAAAAGAATATGACTTTTTCGAAAAGGCCGCTGCCGGAAACAAAAAGCGCCCCATTCCGGGGCGCTTCGACAGATCGAATATCACTTGCGGGTGCGGCGGCGCACGAAGCGGACGACGAGGGCGGCTGCGGCCAGAACGACCAGCACGGGCCAGACGCCCACGACCCAGACCGTCAGCTGCTGGATGCCGGAGACGAAGCCCGTCCAGCCATTGCGGAGGGCGCTGGACAGCCGGGAGAGGTAGGATTCCTCAGTGGGGGTGTATTCCTTCACCTCGTCCAGCGAGAGGTAGACCGTGGAGCAGGACACCTGCTGGCTGTACCAGTCCAGCTGCGACTGCCAGCTCTCGATCTGGTACTGGACGTCGCTGAGAGAAGATTCGATCTCCAGTAGATCGGAGAGGTTTTCGGCGCTGGCCTGAAGCTCCTGCAAACGTGTGCGCTGGGCCGTCAGGTTGGAGAGCCGGGCCTCGATGTCCATATACTGGGTGGTGACGTCCTGCACCTGCTCGCTCTTGTCCACGAGGTTGCCCGCCTGCGCGGCGGCTTCGAGGAAGCTCGCGTAGTTGTCCTGCGGGACGCGGATGGTGAGGGAGAGGGTGCGGCTCGAGCCGGTGTAAGAGGATTCATTGCTGGATTCCAGATAGCCCCCGGCGGCGCTCACGGCGTCGGTGAGGGCGGTGCGGGCGGCGTCAAAGTCCTTGCTCTCGATGGTGAGGTTGGCCGTGTAGATGAGCTTTGTGCTTGTCTGCGCGGCCTCGGCGCTGAGGGTGCCGGTGCCGCCTGCATCGCGGTCACTCATGGCATCGGCGCTTCCACCGGCCGGGACGGCCATCTTGGGTGCGGCAAGGGCGCTGTTCACGTCGTCCATCGAGTAGGCGGCGGCGTAGGAGGCCGTCTCAGGGGCAGAGCTGAGGGCCGCGCCGCCCGCAGGCAGCAGGCTGAAGGGGGAGTGGACTGCCGCATACAGACCAACGCCGCAGAGCAGGCCGCAGGCGGCGATGCTCAGAGTCTTGCGGGGAAAGTGGATGGCTTTTTTCGGTTTCCTGGCGGGTTTCGGCGCCTCTTCTGCCGGCTGCATGGCGAGGAGCTTTGCTTTCAGGTCGTCCGAAGCGTGAAGGTCGTCTACCTCCATCTTGTACTCATACCACCTCATCTTCGATCTCCTCCTTCAGCATCGTATGTAACTGTGCGCGGGCGCGGCGAAGCCAGCTGAGCACCGTGTTGGTGGGTGCGCCCAGCATCCGGCCCACCTCGGCGGCGGTGTACCCCTCGTAGTAGTGGAGGTAGACCGCGTTGCGGTAGTTCTCGGGCAGGGCGCGCACGGCGTCCAGCACACTGCCGTCTTCCATCTGGTCCGGAGCAGGAAGATTCTCGTCCAGCTCGGTGTCCTTCTGGCGGGCGGCGCGGGTCAGGTCGTGGCAGCGGTTGATGGTCACACGCAGCAGCCAGGCTTTCAGGTGTTCCTCGCTCTCGAAGCGGCCATTGTAGCACAGCAGCTTTTCGAAAACATCCTGCACCACATCTTCCGCATCGGCGGTGCAGCTGCAGTTGTGCATGGCAGCTCGGAACACCGTGTCACTGTATCGCTGCACGGCCAGCGCAAAAATCTCGTTTTTGGTCAGCTGTCCCATAGTTCTATGCTCCTTTGATGTCCTGTGTACAGCAGGACCCGGTGGAAAAATTATCTTTGATTGGGGACATTCACCCTGTATACGGATGAGCGGCCCCGATTATTGCAGTTTATGGTGCAGAGCGGAAAAATCTTCCGCCCGGCATCGTACAAGGTACCCAAAGTATAACATGAATACGCCAAAAACAAAAGGGCCATTTGCCGCCATGTTTTGGCAAATGACCCTGAGAGCTTCTGTTCAGTTATCGGTAGAGCCGCTGGAAGAGGGCTACCCGCTCGGAGAGATAGGTCTCGGCCCGGGGATGGTGGAGCCAGCGCTTGCCCGCCTTGTCGCAGGCGAGACGGTGGCCCAGCGCGGCGGGGCAGGCGTCTATCTCTTCCACGTCCCGCATGGTGAGGGTGAGGCTCAGCGCCGCCGGAGCGTCCGGCAGGGGAGGGAGCGGGTCTTCCCAGACGAAGGGCGGCAGCAGCTGGACGGCGTATACCGTCCGGGTGCATTCTTCGGTGAGCAGCAGCGCGGCGGGCGCACCATCCGGCATGACGTGCAGGGAGGAATAGAGCAGCTGCAGCTGCGCCGGGGCCAGCAGACGGGCAGAACCTGCCTCTTCGTCGGGGGAGAGGGTGAGAAAATCCGCCGCCTCGTCGGCGTAGATGCGCCGGGCCGGTGCGCGGAACTGCGCATACAGCGCGGGCAGGGCAAACACGCCCTCCCGGTCTAAGGCCCGCTGCAACAGGCAGTAAAACTCCGTCAGCGGGTGGGCCGGGTCGGGCTGCGGCATCCCGAAATCGGGGCGCGAAACGTGTCCTCCGCCCATCAGCCGTTATAGCCCAGCGTGGCCGCCATGACAGCCTTGATGGTGTGCATCCGGTTCTCGGCCTCGTCGAAGACGATGCTCTGGGGGCCTTCGAAGACTTCGTCGGTGACCTCCATCGCGTCGCGGCCAAAGCGCTCGCCCATCTCCCTGCCCACGGTGGTCTTGTGGTCGTGGTAGGCGGGCAGGCAGTGCATGAACACGGCCTTGGGGCCGGCGATATTCATCAGGTCCTGGTTGATTTGATATGCGGCCAGGTCGTTGATGCGTTCGGCCCAGACCTCGACCGGCTCGCCCATAGACAGCCAGACATCGGTGTAGAGGACGTCTGCGCCCTTTGCGGCCTTGGCAGGGTCTTCCTCGAAGGAGATGGTCGCACCCGTCTCGGCGGCGGTGGCCTTGCACTGCTCCACCAGTGCAGCGTCCGGCTGGTACTTCTTGGGGGCGCAGGCGGTGAAGTTGAGGCCCATCTTGGCGCAGCCCACCATCAGGCTGTTGCCCATGTTGTAGCGGGCGTCGCCGAAGTAAACGAAGTTGATGCCCTTGAGGTGGCCGAAGTGCTCCCGGATGGTGAGGAAGTCGGCGAGGATCTGGGTGGGGTGGAACTCGTTGGTCAGGCCGTTCCACACCGGCACACCGGCGTAGTGGGCCAGGTCTTCCACGATGCTCTGGCCGTAGCCGCGGTACTCGATGCCATCGAACATCCGGCCCAGCACCCGGGCGGTGTCGGCGATGGACTCCTTTTTGCCGATCTGGCTGCCCGACGGGTCGAGGTAGGTGACTTCCATGCCCAGGTCGTGGGCGGCGACCTCGAAGCTGCAACGGGTGCGGGTGGAGGTCTTCTCGAAGATAAGGGCAATGTTCTTGCCGCGCAGAGCATCGTGGAGGATGCCGGCCTTTTTCTTTGCCTTCAGGTCGGCGGCGAGGTCCAGCAGACCTTCGATCTCTTCGGGAGTGTAATCGAGAAGCTTCAAAAAGCTGCGGTTCGTAAGATTCATTGTATATATTCCTCTCTATGCGCCAAAATTTGAATATTTATACTTTCACAGACCCTATTATAATACAGAGCAAAGGTGGGGTCAAGAGGAAGCACTTGACGCACCTGTCAAAATTGCGATCCAATGCAAAAATCAAGGTGCTATGAAAAAATTTAACATCTTACAACTCCAGCTCCGCCTTCCGCCCGCTGGGCTGGTAGGGGGTGAGCCGGACGCCGGCCTTTTTGAACATGAACCGCGCAGCTACGCTGGAATCGGTGTCGTGGTACTTGTCGCTGTAGTAGACGACCTCGGCGATGCCGGACTGGATGATGGCCTTGGTACACTCGTTGCAGGGGAAGAGGGTGACGTACACCCGCGCGCCCTTGAGGTTGTTGTGGGCGCTGTTGAGGATGGCGTTCAGCTCAGCGTGGCAGACGTACATATATTTCGTATTCAGCGGCTCACCCTCCCGCTCCCACGGCATAGCGTCGTCGTCGCAGCCGATGGGCATACCGTTGTAGCCCAGAGAGAGGATCTTGTTTTCCGGGCTGACGATGCAGGCGCCCACCTGACTGCTGGGGTCCTTGGAGCGCATGGCCGTGAGCAGGGCAATGCCCATGAAGTATTCGTCCCAGTTGATGTAATCCGTGCGTTTCATCGTGTGGTGCTCCTTGTTCTGCATAAAAATTGGGTTCGGTGGCCCTATTATAGCGTGCTACGGCAGCTTTTACAATAAAATATTTGCCCTCAAGGCAAAATGCACAAAACAAAGCTGGGAAGTTTGGCAGGGTAAAAGCCGAAAATTTCAAATGAAATATTCAAAAATCGTTTGAAGTGTGGTATTATCTTTGTAAAATATGCCACAAAAACAGAGAGAATGCTCTGTGCGGCGGAAATGAGGGAAAAACCGATATGAAATACGCAAGCAACAACATCCGTAATATCTTGATCGCAGGCCATGCCGGCAGCGGCAAAACGACGCTGACCGAGGCATTGGTCTATTTTTCGGGCGCTGCCGAGCGTATGGGCCGGGTCGAGGACGGCACCACGATTTCGGACTTTGACCCCGAGGAAGCAAAGCGGAAGGCCAGTCTGTCGGCATCGGTCGTGCCGGTGGAGTATGAGGGCATCAAGTACAACCTCATCGACGCTCCGGGCCTGTTCGACTTTGAGGCAGGCGAGTACGAGGGCATCCGTGCAGCCGAGAGTGTGCTGGTGTGCGTGTCGGGCCGCAGCGGCGTGACCGTCGGTGCGGAAAAAGCGTTCCAGCTGGCCCGCAAGAACGGCAAGGCAACGATGGTCTTCGTCTCGAAGTGCGATTTGGAGAACGCGAACTACTTCAAGATTCTCGAGGACATGAAGATAAAGTTCGGCTCCACCGTCTGCCCCTGCGTCGTCCCGGCGAAGCTCGACGACGGCACCCCCGTGTACATCAATCTGTTCAGCCAGAAAGCCTTCAAGTATGAGGGCGGCAAGCAGGTGCAGGTCGATCTGCCCGACATCGGCCACCGCTTCCAGGGCCTTATCGAGGCTATGAGCGAGGCCATCGCCGAGACCGACGACGAGCTGATGGAGAAGTTCTTCGGCGGCGAGGCATTCACCACCGAAGAGATCGTCGATGGTATGCGCAAGGGCGTCAAGGATGGCCTCATCACCCCTGTGTTCTGCGGCAGCGCTGTCAACCAGCAGGCTCTGGATATGCTGCTGTACAATATGCATAAGCTGCTGCCCAGCCCGGAGCACAACAGCGTTCTGGCTGAGGATGCCAACGGCGAACCCGTCGAGCTGACCTGTGCAGAGAGCGAGCCTACCGCTGCCTACGTCTTCAAGACTGTGGCCGACCCCTTCGTGGGCAAGCTGAGCTATCTGCGCGTCGTCAGCGGTAAGATCACCGCAGGCGCTTCTCTCGTCAACGCCCGCACCGGTGAGACCGAGAAGATGGGCAAGCCCCTCACTGTTATGGGCAAGAAGCAGACTGAGGCCGAGAGCATCGGTGCCGGTGACATCGGCGCTGTGGCAAAACTGGTCAGCGCAAAGACCGGCGACACCCTCTGCGACGCTTCCCGCGTGGTCAAGCTGCCCGCACCCGTCTTCCCGAAGCCCAGCCTGTTCATGGCTGTCACCGTCGCCAAGAAGGGCGACGAGGGCAAGATCAGCAGCGCTTTGGCCCGTCTGATGGAAGAAGACCCCACCCTGAGCTACGTCAACAACGCCGAGACCCATCAGCAGATCATCGGCGGTCTGGGCGAGCAGCACCTCGACGTGGTCAAAGCCAAGCTGAAGAATAAGTTCGGCGTGGAAATTGGCCTCGAGGCTCCGCGTATCGCTTACCGCGAGTCCATCCGCAAGGCCTGCCAGAAGCAGGGCCGTCATAAGAAGCAGACCGGCGGCCACGGCCAGTTCGGCGATGTCGTCATCAACTTCGAGCCCTGCGACAGCGAGCAGGTCGTCTTCGAAGAGAAGGTGTTCGGCGGCAGCGTGCCGAAGAACTTCTTCCCGGCTGTTGAAAAGGGTGTCCGCCTTGCCGCTGAGAAGGGTGTGCTGGCCGGTTATCCTGTGGTCGGCCTGAAAGCCACCCTGCTGGACGGCAGCTACCACCCCGTGGACAGCTCCGAAATGGCCTTTATCATGGCTGCAAAGCTGGCTTATAAGGCCGCAATGCCCGAGGCTGGCCCTGTCATCCTCGAGCCTATCCACACCCTGAAAGCTCATGTTCCCAACGACAATACCGGCGACATCATGGGCGATGTCACCAAGCGCCGCGGCCGCGTGTTGGGCATGGAGCCCGACGAGGACGGCTTGCAGACCATCATCGCCGAAGTGCCTCTGGCTGAGCTGGCCAACTTCACCACCTTCATCCGTCAGACCACCCAGGGCCGCGGCTGGTTCACTACCGAGTTCGCCCGCTACGAGATCCTGCCTGAGATGCTGGTTCCCGCCGTGGTCGAGCAGGCCAGGAAGCTGGGCAATCTGGATGAATCCGCAGACGACTGAATAAGACATTTTCCAAGCCCTGTCGGCACTTCCCTCTGTCGGCGGGGCTTTTTTGCGGCCTTTTTGGCCCGCAGGGCGGCAGTTTTTATTGACAAGGCCGCGGCTTGCTATTATAATGAATAGGTCAAAATGGCATTCGTGTGCGGTTTTATGTTTTATGACACTCTGCCGTACCCCAAAAAATAGATAAGGAGATTTCCAAATGGCACAAGAGATCAAGATGTCCGCTGCTGGCCTGAAGGCAATGCAGGAGGAACTGGAATACCTGAAGACTGTCCGCCGCAAGGAGCTGGCAGAAGAGATCAAGGAAGCCCGCAGCCACGGCGACCTGTCCGAGAACAGCGAGTACGATGAGGCCAAGAACACCCAGGGTCTGGTCGAGAACCGCATCACCGAGCTGGAGCAGATGGTCAAGAACGCTGTCGTCATCGACGAGAGCGAGCTGAGCGTTGAGAACGTCTCTGTCGGTACTCACGTCACCATCCAGATGGAGGGTGAGGACGAGGTCGAGGAGTACGACATCGTGGGCCGCACCGAGGCTGACCCCCTGAACGGCAAGATCAGCGACGAGAGCCCTGTGGGCCACGCCCTGCTGGAGAAGGCTGTCGGCGACACCGCCGAAGTCCTGCTGCCCACCGGCCATACCGTCAACTACAAGGTGCTGGGCATCACCCACTCTGCAAACTGAGCCAAGCGGGAGGAAATTATGGAAGAACAGAAGAAGAACCCCGCACAGGGCCTGTCTGAGAGCGAGCAGGTGCAGGTGCGCCGCCAGAAGCTGGCAGACCTGCAGGCTGCAGGCCACGACCCCTTTACCCTGACCAAGTTCCCTCAGGATGCTTACTCTGCTGACCTGAAGGAAGAGTTCAAGGACCTGCCCAACGAGACCGACAGCGGTAAGAAGGTCGCACTGGCCGGTCGTCTGATGTCCAAGCGCGTCATGGGCAAGGCAAGCTTTGCCCATCTGCGCGACGATAAGGGCGACATCCAGCTCTACGTCCGCCGTGACGAGCTGGGCGACGACGCTTACGCTGCTTTCAAGAAGCTGGACGTGGGCGACATCATCGGCGTCAAGGGTGAGGTGTTCCGCACCAAGACCGGTGAGCTGAGCGCCCGTGCCGAGGAGATCACTCTGCTGGCCAAGAGCCTGCGCCCCCTGCCCGAGAAGTTCCACGGCCTGACCGATACCGAGATGCGTTATCGTCAGCGCTATGTTGACCTCATCGCAAACCCCGAGGTCAAGGAGACCTTTGTCAAGCGCAGCAAGATCCTGAAGGAGATTCGTGCTTATCTGGACGAGAAGGGCTTCCTCGAGGTCGATACCCCCATCCTGACCCCGTTCGAGATCGGTGCATCCGCACGTCCCTTCTACACCCATCACAACACCCTGAACATGGACATGGTGCTCCGCATCGAGACGGAGCTGTACCTGAAGCGCCTCATCGTGGGCGGCATGGACCGCGTCTATGAGGTGGGCCGCATCTTCCGCAACGAGGGCATGGACCCCAAGCACAACCCCGAGTTCACCACCATCGAGCTGTATCAGGCGTTCACCGATTTCCACGGTATGATGGACCTGGTGGAGGAGCTGTATAAGCGCCTCGCTCAGAAGATCTGCGGCAGCCTGGTCATCCCCTATCAGGGTAAGCAGATCGACATGGGCCACTGGGAGCGTTTGACCATGATCGAGGCCGTCAAGAAGTATTCCGGCGTTGACTTCAACGACTGGAAGACCGATGAGGACGCCATCGCCGCTGCCAAGGAGCACCATGTGGAGCTGCCCGAGGTTCCCACCAAGGGCGCCATCCTGGCCGAGTTCTTCGACGCCTTCGTCGAGGACAAGCTCATCCAGCCCACCTTCATCTATGATTACCCCGTCGAGATCAGCCCGCTGGCCAAGCGCAAGCCGGATGATCCCGCTTTCACCGAGCGTTTTGAGTACTTCATCGACTGCACCGAGTACGGCAACGCTTTCAGTGAGCTGAACGACCCCATCGACCAGAAGGGCCGCTTCGAGCGTCAGGTCGCCGAGCGCAAGGCCATCGAGCCCGACTGCAAGGCACAGGTCGATTACGACTACGTCAACGCTCTGGAGTACGGTCTGCCTCCCACGGGCGGCCTCGGCTTCGGTGTTGACCGTCTGGTCATGCTGCTGACGGACAGCGCTTCTATCCGTGACGTGCTGCTGTTCCCCACGATGAAGCCGATTGAGCAGTAAAACACAAAATTAAAACGCAGGTACGATGAAATTTTGAACGGATTTCAAGCAACATCTGCGGTACTACACCACAACTACACCAATTTTGGGACGTTTTCCCGAAAAGGAGCCTTACAAAGCGGTGTGGTGTAAGAATCGAATAGGCGGATTGGTGTAGTAGGTACACTGAACCCCAAACGCAAAAATGCGGCAGCTATGTTGTGAAAATACAACGTAGCTGCCGCTTTTTGTTTCGTATAGAGATTTTATGCTGACAGGCAACTTCTCCTGTGGTTAAATCAATTTGTCGTTGGCAAGTGTCAAACACTCCTGATTTGGCATACGCCAAAATTTACGCCAATTTAGCGCAGTTCCTCAAGCAATGCCGTGCATCCTTCCAGTATATCCTGCCATGTGGCTTCAAAATCTCCCGTGAACCATGGGTCTGCCACTTCACGGGGATGATCCGTATGCGCCATCAGCAGCGAGACTTTATGCTGTGGGTCTCCGCCGACAAGCCGCAGGATGTCGCACAGATTACTTTCGTCCATGCCAATCAGATGATCATACCGTGCATAATCCAGCCGGGTCATCTGCCGGGCGGTCTTGCCGTTGCAGTCGATGCCATGTTCTGCCAGCTTCTGCCGTGCAGGAGGATAGACCGGATTTCCGATTTCCCATGCACTGGTGGCGGCTGATGCGATTTCAAATTGCTCGGATAGTCCTGCCTTGGACGTAAGGTCTTTCATCACATACTCCGCCATCGGGCTTCGGCAGATATTTCCGAGACAAATAAATAAGATCCTGGTCATGCCGGGTCGTTCTCCTTTTGGCTTACAAAAGCATAGCCGCCGTGGGTAGTGCGGATAAAGCTACCGCAGCCGGCCAGCTTCTTTCGCAGATTGGAAACGGTATTTGCCACGACCTTTAAGGTGTCGTCACAGTTTTGTCCCCACACAGCACGGAAAAGCTCTTCTTTTGAGAAGATTTGTCCTTCGTGGGAGGCAAGCATCAGCAGCAAATCGAACTCCAGTCGTGTAAGGGAGACTTTTCTGCCGTTGCACGACACTTCGTGGGTCATTCCGTCCAGTGTAAGCCCCGGAAGAACCAACTTCTCCCATGAATCAATGGATATTTGCTCTGCCTCGATGTGCTCTCGTTCCAGAAGCATCCGGATCTTCTGCTCTAATTCCGGGTCAGGCTGTCGGGTCTTTATAACGATCATGGCAAACTCCTGCGTGTATTTTACTCTGCGGCGGTATCCATTTCCCGGAGCAGGTTTACCATCTCGATGGCACTGACTGCACAGTCATAGCCTTTATTACCTGCTTTGGTGCCTGCCCGCTCGATGGCCTGTTCGATGTTTTCGGTGGTCAGAACACCAAAGAGGACGGGAACCCCGCTTTCCAGCGAGACCGTGGCAATGCCTTTGGAAACCTCATTGCACACATAGTCGTAATGGCTGGTAGAACCGCGAATCACGGCACCAAGGCAGATCACAGCATCATACTTTCCGCTTTTTGCCATTTTAGAGGCAACCAGTGGGATCTCAAAAGCACCCGGAACCCATGCAACATGAATATCAGCGTCCTGCACATCGTGCCGGAGCAGACCATCCATTGCTCCGCTCAGAAGTTTGGACGTGATAAATTCGTTGAAGCGGGCAGCTACGATACCGACCTTGATGTTCTGAGAAACCAGCTTACCTTCAAATGTTTTCATTTTTAAATACCTCTTTCGTTGTTAATATTCCAGAAGATGCCCCATCCGTGCCTGCTTCGTTTTCAGGTAAAACAGGTCATACGGGGTCGCCGTCATCTGAATGGGTACGCGCTCGGAGATCTCCAGCCCAAACTCGGAGAGCTGATATACTTTGTCCGGGTTATTGGTAAGCAGGCGCAGGCTTTTTACGCCAAGTTCCCGGAGGATCTGTGCGCCGAGATAATACTCCCGTTCATCTCCATGGAACCCAAGAGCGAGATTGGCTTCCAGCGTATCCATGCCCTGCTCCTGAAGTTCATAGGCACGCAGCTTGTTGATCAGACCGATGCCCCGGCCTTCCTGCCGCATATAGAGCAGGATACCCCGGTCTTCTTTTTCGATCTGCGTCATGGCAGCGGCCAGCTGTTGGCCGCAGTCACAACGCAAAGAGCCAAATGTATCTCCTGTCAGGCATTCCGAGTGGACGCGGCACAGAATATCCTTTCCATCGCCAATGTCACCTTTTACCAGTGCAATGTGATGCTCTCCGTTCAGGCGGCTCACAAAACCATAAGCTCTGAAGGTGCCATACTTGGTGGGCAGGTTCACTGCCGTCACCTGATCGACCAGTTTATCGTGACACTTGCGGTACTCCTGTAAATCACGGATGGTGATGAATTTGATCTGGAAACGCTCTGCCAGCTTTGCCAGTTCAGCGGTGCGCATCATCGTGCCATCCTCCCGCATGATCTCGCAGCACAGGCCGCATTCTTTCAGCCCTGCCAGACGGCACAGGTCAACGGTTGCTTCCGTGTGACCGTTGCGCTCCAACACACCGTTCTTTTTTGCCAGAAGGGGGAACATATGGCCCGGTCTGCGGAAATCTTCTGCTTTTGCGTGATCGTCCACACAAGCCATCGCCGTAATGGAACGCTCTGCGGCAGAAATGCCCGTAGAAGTAGAAACGTGGTCGATGGACACCGTAAATGCCGTTTCATGGTTGTCGGTGTTATACTGCACCATCTGCGGAAATTGCAGCTTCTGGACGAAAGCCTCGGACATCGGCATACAGATCAGACCTTTGCCGTGGGTCGCCATAAAGTTGATGTTTTCGGTGGTGGCAAATTCGGCAGCACAGATGAAGTCCCCCTCGTTTTCACGGTCGGGGTCATCCGTTACCAGAATGATTTTTCCTTGCTTCAGGTCTTGCAAAGCTTCGGGAATGGTATTGAAGTTCATCGTAAACTCTCCTTAAAAGCCGCAGCGCAGCAGCATTTCTTTTGTGAGCGTGTTTTGCTTCGGTGTTTCTGATGGAAGCAGCCTCTCGATATATTTTCCAACAACATCGGTTTCCAAATTGACAAAATCCCCTTTGTGCCGTTGGTTCAGGTTCGTCTGACGGACGGTGTGCGGTATCGTGGACACGGAAAAGCCCGTAGGTTCCACCGCAGCCACGGTCAGGCTGATACCGTCTATTGTGATAGAGCCTTTTTCAACGACATAGCGAAGGATTGCAGGATCTGCATGAATGGTGTACCAGATAGCCGTATCGTCTTTTCGGATATTAGCAATGCGTCCGACGCCATCCACATGGCCTGCTACGATGTGTCCGCCAAAACGTCCGTTGGCCGGCATGGCACGTTCCAGATTGACAGCACTTCCAACGGTGAGCTGTGCAAGTGCAGAGCGGTTCAAGGTCTCGTGCATGACATCCGCAGCAAAGCTATCCGGGAAGAGCTGCCTGACGGTCAGACAGATGCCGTTGACGGCGATGCTGTCACCGATTCTGGTTTCTTCCAGAACCGTTTTTGCACGAACAGTCAGTACGGCAGAATGCTGTCCCCGATTGATGGATTTTATTGTTCCGACTTCTTCCACGATTCCGGTAAACACGGGTACTCCACCTCACTTTCGATCAGGAAATCTTTGCCAAGCTGTTCCAATCGGCTGTTCTTCAGGCGGAATGCAGCATCCGGAAGCGGGACACCTGCACCCTCAATGGGTACTTTGGCATCCCTTCCTCCGAACAGCTTCGGGGCAATGTAAGCCTGTACCTGCTGCACGATGCCGCTTTCCAGTGCAGACCAGTTCAAGGTTCCGCCGCCTTCCAGCAGAATGCTGTCGATCTGCTCCTGCCCCAGCTGTTCCATCAGTTGCAGAAGATTCACATGACCGCAATGCGCTTCCAGACAAAGGACCCGGCACCCGGCCTGTTGATATGCCGCCTGCTTCTCCGGGTCGCCGCAGCAGGTCGCAAGAATGGTCGGAACCTGTTTGGCGGTCATGACCACCTGTGATTGCAGCGGTGTCCGCAAATGTGTATCACAGATGATCCGGACGGGATCACGGCCACCCTCTATCCGGCAGGTCAGCAGCGGGTCATCTGCTAGGATGGTTCCGACTCCCACCATAATGCCGCGGAATCGGTGTCGCTGCCGTTGAACATGATTCCGGGCAATTTCCCCGGTGATCCATTTAGAAGCGCCTGTGTATGTGGCGATTTTTCCATCCATCGTCATGGCGTATTTCATGGAAACGAAAGGGCGTTTTGTGGTGATATAGTGGAAGAATACCTTGTTCAGCGCATCGCATTCCTCTTGCAGAACATTTTCGGTCACATCTATGCCGTGTGCGCGCAGGATTGCAATTCCTTTTCCAGCCACCAGCGGATTCGGGTCAGCAGAACCCACGACCACCCGGTGAATGCCCGCGTCCAGAATCGTATCCACGCAGGGCGGCTGCTTTCCGTAATGGCAGCACGGCTCCAATGTCACATACAGGGTCGCTCCCTGCGGATCTTCGGTGCAGGATGCCAGCGCATTGCGCTCCGCATGAGCCTGACCGTATCTCTGGTGCCAGCCCTGTCCGATGATCCTGCCCTCTTTTGCGACCACGGCACCCACCATCGGGTTGGGAGATGTCCATCCGCAACCCTTTTTTGCAAGCTGCAAAGCCAGACGCATATACTCTTTGTCGTTCATCGTGTTGCCTCCAAAAGAAAAAGCCCTGAACAAAAACGTTCAGGGCAAGCCGAAAAGACACAAGGGACCCTTGTGCAAAAAAGAAAGCTCCAGAATGCAAACGCATCCCAGAGCAGCCTCCACAAGCGCCGAACCGTGCGGGCTCTGCGCTTGGTATCTTCTTTCATCCAGACTGTACTGTCGGCTTCGGAGTTTCACCGAATCATGCCTTACGGCTCGTGGGCTGTACCACCGGTAGGGAATCGCACCCTGCCCTGAAGATTTCTGATTCAATTACAGCGGCATTATAGCACGGCTCCTTTCGGATTGCAAGGGCATTCTGCAAACCGGGACGAAACCGGGATGAAGATGGGTACGAAACTTTTTGACTATTATTGCCTTGTCAAGAGGGTAGGCGTCGTCCAGCCCTCTCTCTTTTTGCCAAAGTTTCCCTTGCTTTTTCTTGCACCCTGCCGAAATCAGCGTATTCCCAAAACTTTTTGTTGACACGGCTCGATTTTTGTGGTAATCTATCCCAACAATTGAATATAACATATTTTTACATATTCGTTCAGACCCTGCGGGGCTGAACATTTTGGCTTTCAGCCGTTACATAACCGACTAGCATGACCTTCCAGAAAAAGCGAAGGCATGGCTGGTCTGTTTTGTGACGGCTTTTTTGTTGCCGTTTTGCCTGTTGAACCTTGAAAACCGCATGACCGTCTGCATGGGATACCCGGCGATGACCCCCAAGTGGGAGAGCCGGAAAACGCCGCCGGAAGGGGGCAGGAAAGCCATGCAGGGAGAACGGCAGGATGTTGATTTCCCAGTTGCGGAGAAAAACGATGTGCTCAAAATGATCACATCGTTTTTCCGTAACGCCAAGAAAGGACGGTGTGCCTATGAGTAATTTTACCCCTGCATGGTTCAAGAAAGGTTTTTTCAACGAATCCCTGTTCTGTGACGATTTTCTGAGCATCCACCAACTGCTTTACTCGAATGGCGCATTTTTCACCCCGGACGGCAGAATGGTGGACCCCATGCCCCTGCGGTGTGAGATCTTCGAGATGATGCGTGAATACGTCGGGGCGAACCTTGCCAAGAAGGTCACCAATGTGGTGGACGTGCTGAAACTGGCGGCACAGGTGGAGGACTTTCCGCCTGTCACCGACCGCATCGCACTGGCAAACGGCACCCTGTATCTGGACGGTACCTTTCAGGAGGGCAAGCCGGAGATCGTGCGCAACCGCCTGCCTGTCAAGTATGACCCGAAAGCCGCCCAGCCCGTCCACTGGCTGCGGTTTCTGTCCGACCTGCTCTACCCGGAGGACATCCCCACCGTGCAGGAGTTCATCGGCTACTGCCTGATTCCCAGCAATAAGGGCCAGCGCATGATGGTCATCAAGGGCAACGGCGGCGAGGGCAAGTCGCAGATCGGTGTGGTGCTGTCCCGGCTGTTCGGCTGCAACATGAAGGATGGCAGCATCGGCAAGATCTCGGAGAACCGCTTCGCCCGTGCTGACCTGGAGCACACCCTGCTCTGCGTGGACGACGATATGCGGATGGAAGCCCTGCGCCAGACCAACTATGTCAAGTCCATCGTGACCGCACAGGGGCAGATGGACTTGGAGCGCAAGGGCAAGCAGAGCTATCAGGGTTGGATGTACGCCCGCCTGCTGGCGTTCAGCAATGGCGATTTGCAGGCATTGTATGACCGCTCGGACGGTTTCTATCGTCGTCAGCTCATCTTGACCACCAAGGATAAGCCCCTGTCTCGTGTGGATGACCCGGACATTGCCGAGAAGATGGCGGCAGAGGTCGAGGGCATCCTGCTGTGGGCATTTGAGGGCTTGCAGCGGCTGGTGAAGAATGGCTTCCAGTTCACCGAGAGTGACCGTGCCAAGCGCAACCGGGAACTGGTGAAGCGGGACAACAACAATGTGTTTGATTTCCTCGAATCCGAGGGCTACATCCGCCTGAAGGCGGATGCCTGCACCAGCTCGAAAGAGCTGTATGAGGTCTACAAGATGTGGTGCGAGGAGAACAGCCTGAATGCGATCAAGGCCAGAGGGTTCAGCGATGCGCTGATCGCCAACCAGCGCAGGTATAATCTGGAATCCACCAACAACATCGTCAATTCGTCCGGGCGGCGTGTCCGGGGCTTTATCGGCATTGAAGCCCTTGTGCAGCCCGACCTTACTCCCAACAGTTGGCGAGTATGACCCCCTATAAAGGAGAATTTGGGTGTTTTGCTGCGTACGTGTGTACGCAGCAGTCGGCTTTCTCTGTACGCACGTACGCAGCGATTGACCGAAAACGCGCCATATAAGGGGCTTTGGTTGGTGGTCAAAACGACCACCAACCAACCCCATAGCGTTAAGTGCCGGAAAGCGGCACTTGCCAGCATCCACCCAAATCCCCAAAATGGGAATCAGTGTGAGATGGCCGTTATCAGACCGTCTATCTGCCTGTTACCATTTTGGTAACAGGCAAAACCAGTGGGTCAAAATGACCCACTGAAAAAGCCGGACGAGCTGCGGGCAGGGATTCGCAAATCGTTGCTTGTCAGCTTGCCCGGTGCAGGAGTGCAGAGGGTGCAGCCCTTTGCCCCAGTGATATGATGCTGTGCGTCATATGCTACTGGGTATTATCTGGCGCAAAACGGCGGCAGATTCAGCAGCTTCGCTGCTGCGTTCTCCCTGCCAAGATGTTGAAACGGAGGGATGTCTATCTGAAGTTAACACGACACAATGGACGAGCCGGAGCACACGGCACCTATAACCCAAAGCACAATGACCGCAGTTTTAACCTTGCTAACAGTGAGCACATCGACCCGGAACGAGCCAAGGGCAACATCTACTGGGACTGCTTTCACGGTTTCCGTTCGGCTCTCGACCCGCAAGACCCGGATGATTTGGCTGCGACTTTCTCGGATGTGGAACGGCAGTTCTACGAAACCCACTACACGGCCTTTGTTGAAAGCCAGAACGAACGCAACGCCAAGATCCGGCACACGGAGCGCAACCGCTCCATTCCTGACCTGCTGTCCAGCCGCAAGACCTGTCCGGAAGAGACCATCTACCAACTTGGAACGCTGGATGAACACGCTTCGGCAGAGGACTTGCTGAACATCGTCACCGAGTTCATTGACGAGTTCAAGACTAAGTTTGGCGAACACGTTCACGTTCTGGACTGGGCGCTGCATCTGGACGAAAGCACACCCCACATCCACGAGCGTCATGTGTTCGACTGCGGGAACAAGTACGGCGAGGTGGCACCCCAGCAGGAAAAGGCATTGGAAGTGTTGGGCTTCAACCTGCCCGACCCGGACAAGCCCCTCAGCCGCCGCAACAACCGCAAAATCACCTTCGATGCAGCCTGCCGGAAGATGCTGTTTGAAATCGCCAAACGTCATGGTCTGGAATTGGAGGAAGAAGCGGAGTACGGCAACCGCAAGTATCTCGAAAAGCAGGACTTCATCCTTGCCAAGCAGAAGGAGCAGCTTGCCGCCCAGCAGAGCAAGCTGGACGAACTGACCCTGAAAGTTTCGGATATGGAGACCCTGCTGGAAAATGTTTCGGCTGCGGCCTATGACAAGGCGGTGGAGGTCGTGACGGACGTGGTACGCACCGAGACCCGCAAGGAAGATATGCGGATGATCGAGGACACGAAGAAGTGGGTGCTGTCGCCAGAGAGAAAGGCTCCCAAGGTTACACGGGAGTACACTGCCAAACATCTGGACACTGTGCTGGACAAGTTTCTCAAGACCATGCAAACCACCACTACCCGCTTGCAGGAGAAGCTGCTGAAGCCGGAAGTCCGGCAGAAGGGCAAGGAGCAGGTCAAGGAGAAAGCACGAGATTCCGTTCTGCAACTGCTGAACCGCTTGCAGGCAGAACAGGCACAAAACAAACCAGCGGCACAACCCCGCACACAGGAGGGGCACTCGGAAATCTGAACCTCATCGGGAGAGTTCGGAGCAGAAAGCTGGCACTTTCTGCCCCGGCACCCGGTTACAAGGATATGGAGGTGCAAGTGAAAGAAGTTTGCGTTTGCGAAGCAATGAAGTCCCCAGTGGGGACTTTAAGCAACGGAACGGTCTTGCGTCAGCAAGATGGAGGGACTAAGTCCCGACAAGTTCCGATTTGGCAAAAGAGTAATCTGACCTTGGAGGAAGCGGCGGCTTACTCTGGGATCGGTATCAATAAACTGCGGTCAATGACCGATAGCGATGAATGCAAGTTCGTCCTTTGGAACGGAACCAAACGGCTGATCAAACGCCGTAAGCTGGACGAATATCTGGACAAGGCATTCTCGATCTGATGCGGTTCAAAAATTGACCGTTTGATGTTGCAGGGAGTCTTGCGTCATGGTATACTCATGGCGTAAGGCTCCTTTTCAACATTCTGTGAATGAAAAGGAGAGTTTATATGCAAAGACGTAAAGATAATAAAGGCCGTGTTTTGAAGGATGGCGAGGTCTACCGCAAGAGCGATGGGCTGTATATGTACCGTTGGACTGCGAAAAACGGAAAACGCCATACCATCTATGATGCAACCTTGGAGGGGCTGCGCGAAAAGGAAGAGAAGATCCAGCACGACTTGGCAGATGGCCTCCGCATCCCGGAGTGCAGCCTGACCCTGAATGACCTGTTTGAACTGTGGCGTAAGAACAAGGTGGGCTTGAAAGAGCATACCTTCGCCAATTACGTTTATATGTACAATCGGTTCGTCCGGGATGAGATCGGCATGATGAAGCTCAAGGACATTCGCAAGTCGGATATCCGCAGCTACTACAATGGCATCGTCCGCAATGGCAAGATGGCGTTGAACACGCTGGAAACCATCCAGAATGTTCTCCATCAGGTCTTTGCGGTGGCGGTGGACGATGAGTACATCCGTGTGAATCCCACGGATGGTGTCCTGACGGCCATTAAAGCCGCCCACCAGTACGAAACGCCCAAACGACACGCTCTGACCCTGCCCCAGCAGCAGGCGTTTCTGAATTTCATCAAGAAAACGCCGAAGTTCCAGCACTGGCTCCCGATGTTCACCTTCATGCTGGGTACCGGATGCCGCATCTCGGAAACGGTTGGCCTGTGCTGGGGTGACATCGACTTCGAGAGTGGGTTTATCACCATCCAGCACAATCTGGTGTACCATGACCACGAGGTCGGTGGCTGCTATTTCACCATGTCCACCCCCAAGACTGCCGCCGGTAAGCGGGCAATTCCAATCTTGCCCGAAGTGCGGAAAGCGCTGGAGCAGGAACGCACCAACCAGCAGGAGCTGGAACTGGTATGCGAATACGAAATCGACGGAATCTCGGACTTCGTATTCCTGAACCGCTTCGGCCAGCCGCAGAATCCGCAGACGGTCAACCGCGCCATCAAGCGCATCAGTGTGGCCTACAACGAAGCCGAGCTGGAAAAGGCCGAAAAGGAAAAGCGGGAACCGCAGCTGCTGCCGCCTTTCTCCTGCCATAATCTCCGGCACACATTCTGTACCCGGCTGTGCGAAAATGAGACCAACCTGAAGATCATTCAGGATATCATGGGACACCGGGACATCAGCACCACGATGGAGATTTACGCAGAAGCCACCAAGGAAGCCAAAGCCCATTCCTTTACAAATCTGAACGGTAAACTGGGCATTTCGGTCTGAAATCTACTACACCAACTACTACACCACTTTTACACCAAATTGCCGGTAAGTTGTGGAGAGTTGCGTAGGGTGACGTACGGGAGCAGGAAAAAGAAAGCCGCATGGATAGGCTTATAAAGGAAAATAAAGCCATTTGTGAGCCTTCCTTGACCTGTCCCCACGATGAAGCCGATTGAGCAGTAAATTTCCAATTTAAGCGAAACAAAGCCTGAAACTTCTTGATGTACCGAGAAGTTTCAGGCTTTTTCTTTTGATGGATTTCCAACGAAAATTGCGCCATACGCCAATTTTACGCCAAACGATGTATGATTTTGTGCAGAGCAAAAAGAGCGTTGTTCGGGTTTGACGTAAGAAGCGGGTGTGTGGTGGATGAGTGCAGACCTGCAAAGGGTTGCATCAGGAAGTGGCTTTATATATTTGCAAACGGACAGCTGAAACTTTCCACCGCAGAAGAAGTAAATGTGAAAAACATGGAGGTTTCCTTATGAACAAACGGCTTTCTTGCCGTTACAATATGGATACCAATCGGGTGGAAGCCTGGTTCGAGGGTGGCACTACCCTTGCTATCGACTGCATCGCCGTCGAGGACGAGTACGGCAACACCCCGGCACAGCGGGCAGAACTGGACTGGCTGCTCTACAACAAGCCCTTGGAGTATGCGCAGCTTGTGCTGGGTGGGGAGATCGAGCATTATCTCTCCCTCAGCTGTGACCACGGCAGGCTGAAAGATCAATGACATAACAAACACAGCCCCGCTTTGGCGAAGGAGAAGCCAAAGCGGGGCTGTATTCAATGAAGGAGAAATGAAGGAAATATCAGATTACAGGTCCAGTTCAAACTGCTCCACCGTAACAGTTGCTTTGCCATCGGCAGCAAAGGTGATGCCATCGGCAGACTGCGGGGTGTAGATCCATGCGGTCATGGTTTGCTCACCATCGTTGACAAAGACCTCCACGCTGTTTTTATCCAGCAGAATGCGGAGCTTGAGCGCACCGTTCTGGCTGCGTACTTTGCAGCTGCGGCTGTGAACGATGTCTGCACGGGAACCGGCATGGCTGCGGTCCAGCGTCAGCTCGGAGGTGTAGGGGTCGTAGGTCAGGCTGGTGTGATGGTCTGCGTCAGCAGCCAGTTTCAGGGTAAAGGAACGGTATTCGCCGGGCTGCACCGTGACGGTCAGGTCGGCCACCCGACCCTTGATACCTTCCAGAGAGGTTTCGTTTTGCACCGTCACATTTTCGTGGAAGGTTCGCTTACCGTGGACGGCATCCAGCTCCCGCACCGGGGTCTGAACGATGCGCCCGTCCTTGATGTGCAGTTCGCGCGGGCAGATGGTCTGCCCGAACCACTTGCAGCCCTGCGGCTTATCCTCGGTGTCCGACCAGGTCTGCAGCCATGCGGTCATGAGCCGGCGGCCATCCGGGGCAAGGGTGGTCTGGGTAGCGTAGAAGTCGATGCCGCTGTCCATCTGCTGCACGTTTTCCCTGGTGAATGTGTGGGTGGCTTCGTCGTAGCTGCCGATGAAGGCGATCACGTTGTGACCGTTGTGGAACTCGCCCTTGGGCAGCATCTCCATGGGCCCCAGCATCAGGACCTGCTTGCCGTCCAGCGGGAAGAAGTCCGGGCATTCCCACATTTTGCCGTACTGATTGTTGCAGCGTTCCAGCACCGTGACAAAGTGCCAGTCGAAGCCGTCCTTGCTCTGGAACAGTGCTGCTGCGCCGCTGCCATCCTCGGCAAGGCAGACGGTGACGGCAGAGTAGGTGCCGTCAGCCTCCCGCCAGATCTTGGGGTCCCGGAAGTCGAACTTGCTGAAGCCTTCCGGCAGGTCTTTCTGGGTCAGCACCGGGTTGCAGGCAGGCTTTTCGTAGTTCAGTCCATCACCGATGGCAATGCTCTGGGTCTGGATGTCCCGCATCTCCCCATTGGGCTGCTTTTCTGCCACCACGCTGGTGTACATCAGCAGCTGCCTGCCGTCATCCATCTGGGTGGCAGAGCCGGAGAAACAGCCGGGGCCGTTATCTGCCGGGGAATCCGGTGCGAGCGCACAGGGCAGATACTCCCAGTGCAGCAGGTCGGTGCTGACGGCGTGACCCCAGTGCATGGGCGCCCACCGCACATCGTAGGGGTTATACTGATAGAACTGGTGATACTTCCCTTTATAATAAGAGAAGCCGTTGGGGTCGTTGAGCCAGCCCACATAAGGAGTCATGTGGTAGGCAGGGCGTTCCGCCGGGGAAATGGCAGCGCCATGCTCGGCCTCGTAGGCACGGGCTTTTTGTAAAGTCAAATCGTTCATGGAATCCTCCAAAGGAAAGAATTCTTATGCGTAGTAAGCATCCAGATATTTCTGCATAATGCCCAGATAGTCGGACAGGCCGTAGGCTTCCAGCTTGCTCAGATATTCGTTCCACTCTGCATCCGTAGTGCCGTTCATGATCCAGTTGGCCTTCTGCGTATTCATGTAGGTCTGCAGATCTGCCTGCAGGTTAGAGACCTGCTCGGTGTCCTCGTTGCTCATAAAGACATTGGGATAGACATAATCGTTGTTCATATCCGGGGTGTAGATCTCCTTGATCCAGTCCAGACGATACTGTGCATCGTCCGGGCAGGTAACGTATACACCATAGTAATCATCCAGAACCGCCAGAGGCCCACTGACACACTGCGCTTCACGGACTTCCACGGGAGAAGCATCGCCCAGAGGAGCGTGCTTCAGCATGGGCTCGCCCTTATCGTTGGTGGACAGTTCAAAAATGTTAAAGCCTTCCGCATCGCCGTAGGTACCCCAGTTGTTCTGCGGAGACTGGAGGGGGGCGTACATCTGATCCAGCCATGCACAAACCAGTGCAGGATTAGCCGCCTTTGCGGTGACAACGCATCTGCCGCGGGCAAAGCCGCTGGTGAAAGAGCCGTTCTGCGGAGTGATATTTCGGGTGTCGGCGGTCAGGGCAGGCAGCGGCTCCCAGTCGGTCAGGTTGTCGATGTTGGCAACATCCCAGCTGAAGCAGACACCATAGCGGCCAGCCTTGCCCTTGGAAACATAGGTGGACCACTCCTGCGTGAAGCACTCCGGGTCGATGAGCTTCTCGGCGTACAGCTTGTGCAGCCAGTCCAGACCATCGCGGTAGCCCTGCTGGGTGGCGGCACAGATGACTTTCCGGTCGTTGGTAACGGCAATATGACGGTCCTTGTCAGCGTCGCCGTAGCCTTCGCCAAAGCCATTGATGAGGATGCTGGGGTCCTGATCGCCGTTGTTGACGATGCAGGACATGGGGATGATGTCGCCGTCAATGCCATACTCTGCCTTGAGAGAAGCGGCGTTATCACGGAATGCCATCAGAACCTGCTCAAACTCGTCCACTGTGGTGGGCATCGACAGACCGAGGAAGTTCAGCCACTTGGTATTGATGAAGCTCATGTTGCCAATGGTCTGGATGGCGGTCTTTTCTGCGCCGAGCTGCTCGATCCAGGGCAGTGCCCAGATGTGGCCATCGCTGTCGGTGCACATGGTGCGGTACTCCGGGTACTGCTCAAAGACCTTCTGGAGATAAGGCATATTGTTGTCAATGTAGTCTTCCAGATTGAGGATGACACCCTGATCTGCGTAGCGCAGCAGATTGCTGTCGGTAAAATCAGCAGTAAAAACAAAATCCGTCAGGGTGTTGGGGTTGGACATATTCAGGGTGATCTTATCGCTCCACTGGTCGGACTGGATGGCGGTCCAGTCGATATGCACATTGGTCTGTTCTTCCAGACGCTTGAAGATGGTGCGGTTGTTCGGCTCGGGTTCGCTGCCCACAGGGAAGCTGGTCATACCGGTAAAGGTGACCTTTTCGGACAGCGGAAATGTAACGGCACCAGTCACATCCACAGCTGCGGCAGCAGAATTGTTGCTGCCGGTGGATTGGCCGCCGCCACAGGCAGACAGAGCAGCGGCAGAGCCCGCCAGAGCGCAGACCTTGAGGAAGTTGCGGCGAGAGATCAGCTTTTTCATGGTATTTTCTCCTTTTTCATGTTTCTTTTTTCGTGTAACAGATGAGCGTACCGGCTCATAAAATTCTGGAATATCCTCAGCCTTTAATGGAACCAGCCATGATGCCGGCATCAAAATACTTCTGGAAGAAGGGATACATCACCAGCAGCGGCAGACTGGAAATAATAATGGTTGCATATTTGAGCAGCTCTGCCATCTTCGCACGTTCGGCAGTACTTTGGATATCTGCGATCATGCCGGATTCCGGCTGGCTCTGGATCAGGATGGAACGCAGCACCAGCTGCAGCGGCTGCTTCGATGCGCTGTTCAGGTAGATCATGGCGTCAAAGTAGCTGTTCCACATCGCCACGAACTGCCACAGAGCCAGAACTGCCACCACCGGCATACAGACGGGCAGCAGGATCTTGAAGAAGTAAAGCATCTCGCTGGCTCCATCCACATCCGCAGCTTCACGCAGCTCACGCGGGATGCCTTGATAATAGGTACGGGCAATGATCATGTTCCACACGCTGAATGCTCCCGGCAGAATGACCGCCCACATGGAATCCAGCAGACCCAGATTGTTGATGAGCAGGTAGGTGGGGATCAGACCGCCGCTGAAAAACATCGTGATCACAAACAAGGCGTTGAAGATCTTTTTGCCTTTGAAGTCCGGCAGCGACATGGGATAAGCGGCAAGCATCGTCACAGCTACCGAGATGATGGTGAAGATGATCGAGTAAAGGATTGCGTTCTTGAAGCCGACCCAGATCTGCTTGTCCGAAACGACACGCTGGTAAGCATCCAGACTCCACTTGCTGAAATCAAAGGAGATGCCCTTGTTTTGCAGAGTGACCGGGTCCATAAAGGACGCGATGACGATGTAGATCATCGGAACGATGATCGCCAGCAGGAACAAGCCCAGAAGTGCGTAGCCGCAGTACAGGATGATCTTATCTTGTCTGGTGTAGAGGGCCATTTTTGATTTTTTCTGTTTTGCCATGGTAAACCCCTCCTTACAAGCCCTTGCCATCGTTCATTTTGGCAACGACCTTGTTCACTGCGATCAGCAGGATGACGTTGACAACGGTGTTGAACAGACCGACTGCCGTGGAAAAGCTGTAATCGCCGTCCAACAGGCCCTTTTTATAAACGTACGTTGCAATGATCTCGGCGGTGTTCAGGTTCAGGTCAGTTTGCAGGGCATAGGCTTTTTCAAAACCGATGCTCATGATGTTGCCTGCCTGCAGGATGAACTGAATAACGACCATATCCTTAATGGCGGGCCACTCCACCGTCATGATCTGCTGGATCAGGTTTGCGCCGTCGATCATCGCAGCTTCCTTCAGATCTTTGCTGGCGTTAGAAAGGGATGCGGTGTACATGATGGATGCCCAGCCGGCACCCTGCCAGATGCCGCTGATGATGTAGATGGGGCGGAACGCTTCCGGCAGCGTCATGAAGTTGATGCTGGTGTGAAGCAGGCCGTTCACCGGACCGGTGACACTCAGCAGCACCCGGACGATACCGCACAGCACGATGACCGAAATGAAGTTGGGCATATACAGCACCAGCTGCACCTTCTGCTTGATCTTCTTGCTCTCGATACGGTTGAGCAGGAATGCCAGCAGGATGGGGATCGGGAAGCCCCACAGCAGACCGTAGACGCTCAGCTTCAGGGTGTTGATCAGATAGCGCTGGAAGTCCGGCGAGGACATGAAGCGGGTAAAGTTTTTGAAGCCTACCCACTCGCTGCCCCAGATGCCCTTGAAGGGATTGTACTTCTGGAATGCGATCAGCACACCGCCCATGGGAGCGTACTTGAACACCAGCGTCAGCACCACGGCAGGCAGCAGGAACAACAGGTAAAGCTGCCAATGCCGTTTGATGTAGACCCATGTGTTGTGCAGCTTGCGTTCTGCTGTCAGCACAGCCGTTTCCGGCGAGGCCGTCTTTGCTTTCATGAATCATTCTCCTCCTTTTTGATTTGCTTGCCGCTTGATTTGCGTTTTACATTTGCACCTTTGAATTTTACGTTTTTCACTTTGATTGTGCAAATGTAAAACTCTGTAATTCATTTATATCACGCAAGCAAGCGAATGTCAACGATAATTCATGGTATATATCAAAAAATACTGTGGATTTGTACAGATGCACAAATTCGAAAGTGCGTAAATATGCAAAATGATGATTTGCATTTTTACATTTGACTAATTTGTGCATTTGCACTATACTGGAGTCACAAAGAATAAGATCCGTCACCAGACTTTATCTATAAAAAAGAACATCCGCTCCTGTATTATAAAGAAAGAGGATGACTTATGGCAACCAAGGTCACCATTCAGGATATTGCAAGCGAACTGCAGCTTTCCCGCAACACAGTTTCAAAGGCCATCAACAACACCGGTGTGCTGGCAGATGCCACACGGGAGAAGATCCTGCGCAAAGCCGCCGAAATGGGCTATAAGCAGTTTGCCTATCTGCCGCTGTTTCAGGAAGACGCTGCAAAAACAGCAGGGCCTTTCATTCTGCCGAGTGACAAACGGGAAATCGCCATGCTGACGACCCGTTTTCTGAACAACTCTCACTTTTCCTCCATGATGCTGGATCGTTTCCAGTCGGAAATCGACCATCTGCACAGCTGCATGACCATTCATCGCATTTCTCCCATAGAGCTGAAAGAGAAAAAACTTCCATCTTCTCTCAACATCCAGCACACAGCCGGCATCATCTGTTTTGAAGTATTCGACTATGACTACGCACAGATGCTGTGCGATCTGGATGTTCCGCTGCTGTTTGTAGACACCCCTGTGATGGATATGCGTCCTCCTCTTAAAGCTGACCGCCTTTATATGGAAAACCGCATTGAGATTCAGAATGCGGTGGCCCACATGGTCCAGCACGGCAAAAAACGCATCAGCTTTGCGGGGGATAAAAACCACTGTCAGTCCTTCTTTGAGCGTTATATGGCTTATAAGGATGCAATGGAGTACTTTGGTCTGACAGAAGGCCTGAGCACCTGTGCGATGCCATCTGGACAGCAGAACTATCCGGTATCCCTGTACGAAACCATACGTCGGTTCAAAACGATGCCGGATGCCTTTGTCTGCGCCAATGACTTTGTTGCCATGGATCTGGTCAAGGCATTGAATGAGCTGGGGTATTCGGTTCCCGATGATATCTGGGTCTGCGGCTTCGATGACAGTCAGGAGGCTTCCTACTTTGTCCCCCGTCTGACTTCGATCCATATCCATGGACAGATCATGGGCTACACCGCTGCCAATCTGCTTATGACCCGCATCGAAGAGCCATCGCTGAACTATCGCACCGTCTATACGGAAACCAACCTGATCCTGCGCGAATCCACAGGAGATTGAGCGAAAGGAGAACCACCATGCGTGACCTGTGCAATACGGACAAGCCGTTGTTTGCTGTGCTGACGAAATTGACTTACAGTGCTTATCTGAACATCTTATGGCTCGTGTGCAGCCTGCCCATCGTTACCATAGGGGCTTCTACGACCGCATTGTTCTACGTCACGCTCAAAATGGCGGAAGATCGGGACGATGGTCTGACCCGGATGTTTTTTAAGGCGTTCCGGGAAAATTTTAAGCCTGCCACAAAACTCTGGCTTATCCTGCTGGCAGTCGGCAGTTTTCTGGCTGCGGATGGCTTTGTGCTGTGCCGAATGTGGAGCGAAAACATTTTCTGGACGCTGCTCACGGCAGTGCTTATTGGTGCGGCAGTTCTGTACGGCATCGTTCTGCTGTATGTCTTTCCTCTGCTGGCACGGTTTGAAAACACCACCTTCGGCATCCTGAAAACGGCGTTTCTCGTGGGTGTCCGGTATCTGTTTTGCACCCTGCTGATGGCGGCGGTCTATGGCATCATGGGGTACGTCATAGTGTTTGTGTTCACGCCTGCATTCCTGCTGGGCATGGGCTTCTGCGCCATGATCTGCTCCTTTCTGATGCTTCGGATCCTCTATCTGATCGGTGGAGACCCTGATGCAGTACACGAGGAATACGACCATGACAAAAACTGACCGGGATACGCTCCGCTCCCTCCATGGACGCAAAAAGTGGGAGCACATCTGGGCATATTACAAGCTGCCCATTGCGATCGTGCTCATCGTCGTCTATATCCTCGGGTATGCAGCCTACCGTCATGTGACGAAAAAAGAGGATGTGCTTTACCTTGGTCTGGTAAATATCACTGCCGGGTCTGATCTGACGGAACAGCTTACCACCGGCTTTGCCGAGGCGCAGGGTCTGACCAAAAAGCAACAGGTCGATCTGCTGTCCGGCTTGCTGCTCAGCGAAAGCGAACGCGCAGAGGAGCAGTATGTATATGCTTCGGAGATGAAGCTGCTGGGTGCAGTCAGTGCCCAGCGGTTAGATGTTGTTCTGATGGACGAATATGCACGGGATCGACTGTTGGCAGATGATTATTTTCTCGATCTGCGGACACTGGATGCGTCTTTCCATGCACTGTCGGGTTTGAACGCCGGTGGGACAGTGCTGGATATTTCGGACACGCCGTTTGTCAGGCAGGCAGGTTTTTCTGGCAAGGTCTATCTTGGGGTAGTGCAGAATGCACCGCACCCGGAGCGTGCAGCCGCTTACATTCATTATCTGTTCCAGCGGTGATCGTTGGGTTTCACATCAAGAATAAGGAGAATTATCATGGACATTTTAACGATTGGTGAAGTTTTGATCGACCTGACCCAGACCGGCAAGGATGAGCGCGGCATCCCTCAGTTTGCCGCAAACCCCGGCGGTGCTCCGGCCAATCTGGCGGTGGCTGCCGCCCGGCTGGGCGCACAGACTGCCTTTATCGGCAAGGTGGGTGCAGATGCCTTTGGCCGCTACCTGAAAGAGGTTCTGGCAGAGAACAAGGTGGACGTTTCCGGCATGGCGGTGGATGCAGACCACCCCACCACCATGGCGGTGGTCTCGGTGGATGCTACCGGTGAGCGGGATTTCAGCTTCTACCGCAGTGCTAACGCCGATGTGATGCTGAGCAAAGAGGACATTTCGGAGGGCGCTCTGAAAGCTGCCAAAATCGTCCACTTCGGTTCTGTCAGCCTGACCGCCGACCCTTCCCGCACCGCCACACTGGATGCCGCCGCCCGTGCCAAAAAGATGGGTGCTGTCATTACTTATGACCCCAACTACCGTGCAAACCTCTGGAAGAACAAAGAGGAAGCCATTGCCCAGATGAAAGCTCCCCTGCCACTGGTGGATATTCTGAAAGTGTCCGATGAAGAGCTGCCCCTGCTCACCGGCACCACTGATTGCGAAAGCGGCACAGCACAGCTGGCACAGAATGGCATCCGGCTGATTTTCGTCACCTTGGGTGCAAACGGCGTATTCTACCGTTTTGGAGAGAAAACCGGTCATGTGGCTGGCGTTCCCTGCAAGGTAGGCGACACCAACGGCGCAGGCGACACCTTCTTTGGAGCGGCTCTGTCCAAGCTCTGCAAAGAGGATCTGAACAACCTCACCGTGGACAAGCTGGAAGGCATTCTGGCTTTTGCCAACAAAGCGGCCAGCATCACCACCAGCCGGCATGGTGCCATCCCTGCCATGCCCACCCTTGCAGAAGTGGAGGGCTGAACCATGGCAGCGAAACAGGAATTTGCGTCCCGGTTTGCCAAGCACAAGGACGAGCTGGAATGGCTGTTCATGGAGCTGTACCACAACCGGGAAGGGCTGGAGGTTCTGGAGCGGGAGATGGCAGAAGCCTACAACGCCCGCAGTGCCGAGCTGAAAGCACTGGATAAGGTACGCTCTGCCGACCCGGACTGGTACAAGCGTGGCAATATGTTCGGCATGACCATGTACACCGACCTCTTTGCCGGGAACTTGAAAGAGCTGGCAAAGAAGCTGCCCTACCTCAAAGAGCAGAAGCTGACCTATCTGCACCTGATGCCCCTGCTGCAGATGCCCCATCCCCACAACGATGGCGGCTATGCGGTGGAGGATTTCGACACCGTAGACCCTGCCCTTGGCACCAACAAGGATCTGGAAGATCTGACCCGTGAACTGCGCAAGGCGGGCATCAGCCTGTGTCTGGATTTCGTGATGAACCACACCGCCAGCACCCACCGCTGGGCCATGGAGGCAAAGGCAGGTGACCCGTGGTTTCAGGCGTATTACCATCTCTATGACGACCGCACCATCCCCGACCAGTACGAGCAGACTGTGCCGCAGGTGTTCCCCAACACTGCCCCCGGCAACTTTACATGGTGTGAGGAGATGCACAAGTGGGTGCTGACCACCTTCCACGACTACCAGTGGGATCTGAACTACGCAAACCCGGCGGTGTTCGTGGACATGACCAAGAGCATCCTGCATCTTGCCAACCTCGGCGTAGAGGTGTTCCGCATTGACGCCGTGCCCTACATCTGGAAGCAGCTGGGCACCACCTGCCGCAATCTGCCGCAGGTACACACCATCGTGCGGATGCTCCGCATGGTGCTGGAATGCGTCTGCCCGGCGGTCATCCTCAAGGGCGAGGTGGTCATGGCTCCCAAGGAGCTGGCAGCGTACTTCGGCACCCCGGAAAAACCGGAATGCCATATGCTCTACAACGTATCCACCATGGTCAACCTGTGGGGTGCCCTTGCCAGCCGGGATACTCGGTTGCTGAAAGCCCAGCTGGATGCCCTCCACGCTCTGCCAGACAACTGCTGGTTCGTGAACTATCTGCGCTGCCACGATGATATTGGCTGGGGTCTGGACGAGGCGGTGGAAAACCGGCTTGGTATCGACCCGCAGAAACATAAAGAATATCTCTACCACTTCTACGAGGGCAACTTCCCCGGCAGCTGGGCAAAGGGCGAGCTGTACAACTACGACCCTGCCACCGGCGATGCCCGCAGCTGCGGCACCACCGCCAGCCTGTGCGGTATCGAACAGGCACTTGAGAAAAACGATAAAATTGCGCTGGATTATGCCGTGAAGCGCGACCTGCTGCTGCACACTGCTATGGCATTCTTGCAGGGCTTCCCCATGCTGAACTGCGGGGACGAGATCGCCCAGTGCAACGGCTGGGATTACAAAAACGACCCTGACCGTGTGGAGGACAGCCGCAATCTGCATCGCAGCAAGTTCAACTGGGAGGATGCCAAACAGCGCACCCAAAAAGGCACGCTGCAAAACAAGTTGTGGCAGGGCATGGAGCAGCTGCGCCAAATGCGGGCAGACCCCTGCTTTGCCCCGGATGCGTGGGTGACCACATGGGACAGCCACAACCCCGGTGTGCTGGCGCTGGTACGCAAGCGCGGCGAGGAAACGCTGGTGGGACTGTTCAACTTTACCGAGTACCCGGCAGGAGCCGGTCTGGACGCTCTGGGCGGCAAGTATCACACCGCAGATGGAGCTTCCGTCTGGCTGGCGGATGTGGAACTGAAGCCCTATCAGGCGCTGCTGGTAAAAAACAAATAAGCAAAACGAGCCATCCGGCCAATGCCGTTAAGTTAAGCGGCTAATAAAAAATGGACCTCATCAAAAAGCGCCCCGGCTCCCTCGTGCAGTGAGGGAGCCGGGGCGCTTTCTTGCGCGATACGGTCTTTCTTACTTCCGTGCTATCATCTCGGTATAGGCCAGCACCAGCGGGCCGACGCCCTTTGCGTCGTTGCAGACCACTGGCTCACTGAAATAGTAAGCCAGCGAGCCGTCGCGGTGGTCCTTGCCGCCGAGGCCGGCCACGAGGCAGATGCCGTCCAGCTGCAGGCTGCCGTCCGGGTTCTTGCTCAGATACTTGTCACAGGTGCCGTAGAAGGCTTTCTCGGCCCATGCGGCCATCCGCTTGGGCAGGTAGCCGAGACGCACGCCCTTGAGCACGGCGTAGGCGAAGAGGGCCGTGCCGCTGGTCTCGAGGTAGTTGCCCTCGACGCCGGGGTGGTCCATCACCTGCCAGAACATGCCGGTCTCCTCGTCCTGGAACTTGTGGACGTCCTCAATGGTCTGCTTGAACATCGCCATGATGCCGCGGTACTCGTTGTACAGCTGCTCATCCATCCGCTCCAGCACGTCCACCATCGCCACCATGAACCAGCCCATGGCCCGCAGCCAGAAGTTGGGGCTGCAGCCGGTGACGGGGTCGGCCCAGTACATCTGGCGGCTCTCGTCGTAGCCGTGGTAGTACAGGCCGGTCTTCTCATCCCGCATGTGCTTCTTGATGTTCATGAACTGCTTGTAGCTGTCGATGCAGCCCTGCATCTTGTTGTAGCGGGTCTCGTACTCCATATAGAAGGGCTGGGCCATGTAGGTGCCGTCCAGCCAGACCTGCCACGGATAAATGTCCTTGTGCCAGAAGTTGCCCTCCTTGGTGCGGGGCTGGGTGAGCAGCTGGCTGCGGATGGTGTCGATGGCCTTGCGGTACTTCTCGTCGCCGAAGATGTCGTAGAGGATGAACAGGTTTTTGCCCTGATTCACGTTGTCGAGGTTGTACTCCTTCGGGTCGTAGGTCTTGATGGAGCCGTCTTCCTGCACGAACCAGTCGATGAAATCCCTGGAAAATTTCAGATACTTCTCGTCGCCGGTGGTCTTATACAGGCTCAGGCAGGCGGTGATCATGCAGCCGTCGATGTAGTTCCACTTGTTGGGCTTGCCGCTGCGGACCTTCTCGATGTTCCACATGGGTGCCTCGGCGCTGGAATTGGCGATGAGGTAGTCCACATAATCGCCCAGCATGGACAAAATCTCTTCATGAGTCATGGCTTAGTCCTCCTCAAAATGGCCGACGTTGGCAAAGCGCAGGCGCTCGCCCTCGTAGCCCTCGATCTTGACGTTGTGCAGCTCGATGTTCTTGACGTTCTCGGCGTAGATGGCCAGCTTCTTGACCAGCGGGCGGTTGTCGGCCATGGCAGCCTGACCCTCCTTTGCGTCGGGGTCGAAGGTGATGGTGACGTTCTTCATGGAGACGCCCTCGATGGGCTGCTCGGGCAGGCCGTCAAAGTAGCAGCCCGCAAACTGTGCGTCGGTGGCCACGATGTCTTCCATGGTCAGGGTGCCGAGCTTCGGGGTGTACTCGTCCACGGGCAGAGCCTCGCGGCACTGGACATAGGGGCTGTGGCCGTCCGGGTCGCAGAAGTAGAACATATTGATGACGAAGGGAGCCTTGACGCCCCGCATCTCCACGTTGCGGAACACCAGACCGTCGATGACGGCGGTGTTGCCGCGGCCGCGGCGGGTCTTGACGCGGAGGCCGCGGTCGGTGTGGTCCATGAGGCACTGGGTGACCACCATGTCCTTGACGCCGCCGCTCATCTCGCTGCCGATGACGATGCCGCCGTGGCCCTTGTCCAGCAGGCAGTTGCGGATGACGGTGTGCTCGCAGCTCTTCTTGAGCTTCATGCCGAGGAAGACCTTGCTGGCCTTCATGGCGATGCAGTCGTCACCGACGTGGATGTTCACGCCGATGATGCGGATGTACTCGCAGCTTTCGGGGTCGATGCCGTCGGTGTTGGGGGCGTTGTAGGGATTGTTGATGTTGAAGTTCAGCAGGTCGAGGTGTTTGACGAAGATGGGGTGGATGGTCCAGGAGTAGCTGTTCTGCACGGTGATGCCGTGGAGGCAGACGTTCTCGCTGTCCACCATCGCCACGGCGCGGGGACGCCATGCGATGCGCTTGACCTTGGGATCGACCCACCAGTCGCCGTTCTGGGCGTCGCAGTCCAGTGTGCCTTCACCGGTGACGACGACGTCATGCACCTGGGTGATGTTCAGCAGGCCCGCAAAGCTGTTCAGCGGGTTGCCCTCCCAGCCGGTGAGGTAGTATTCGTCCACTTCGTTCTCGCTGGGGATGACGCCAGGCAGGATGGGGTAGTGGGTGCGGTCATTGTCGCCCAGCAGCACAGCACCCTTCTCGAGGTAGAGGGTGGTGCAGCTCTTCATGAAGAGGCTGGCGGTGCGGTAGCGGCCAGCGGGGACATATACCGTGCCGCCCCTGGGGCAGGTGGAAAGAGCAGCCTGCAGCCTGCCGGTGTTGTCGGTCTCGCCATCGGCGACGAGGCCATAGCGGGATGCGTCCACAAAGAAGCTCTCGGCCTCGGTGGTGAAATCCAGTTTCAGGTGCTCACCCTCGGTGTCTACCTCCACGGTGTAGGTGGTGGACGGAGTCAGGGAAAAGAGGGAGAACACGTTGGTGTTGCAGCTTTCGTAAATGGTCTTGCCGTTCAGAGCCACGGCGAAGGGGTGCTCCGGGCGGAAGCACTTGCCATTTTCCAGCTCGAAGACGGCGCTGCGGGTCATAGAACGGATGAGAGACAGATTCATTTTTACAGCCTCCTGAGTTATTTGCGTAGATTTGCGGCTTGCCCGCAGAGGGCGGGCATGGTACACTGGAGATAAGAATATCAGAGCACTGCCCCGGCGGGGCAGGCATAGCAAGAAGGGGGAAGGGCGGATGCGCGCCGAACGGGAAAAACTCAACGCGAAGATCACGGCGGGAGCGCTCAAGCTGGCCGGCGGGCGGCTCGAGCTGCCTGCCGAGATGTGCCATATCGTTCTGTTTTCAGGCGGCAGCTGCACGGTCCAGTGCGGGGACATGTCGCTCCTGGTCAGCCCCGGCTGCGCACTGCTGCTGGGGCCAGGGGCGTGGGTGGTATCGCAGGCAGGCCACACCCAGCCGGAAATGCTGGGGTGCGAGTTCCCGCTGGCAGTGCTCCACGAGATGAAGAACGCCACCGGCGAAGATTTCCTCCGCCTTTTTGCACCGGGAAGTCAGATGGTCCTTTACGGCAGCGTCCAGTGGGCCAGCCGTCTGCGGACGCTGCTGGAGATGATGCGGGGCGCCATGGGCGAGCCGGAGTATCCCGGCGGGCTGTATCTGGCACTGACGCTCCACTATGTGGAGCAGGAGCACCGGGCGCAGAGCGCCGCCGATGCCCGCCCCCGCAACGAGACGGTGGAGCAGATATGCGCCTACCTTGCGGCAAACTACCAGCAGAAGCTTTCCCTCACCGAGGTGGCAGCGCGATTCTACATCTCGCCCTACTATCTGAGCCGGCTGTTCCGGCGGGTGACGGGGCAGTCCATCGTGGACTACATCAACGCCCGCCGCATCGAGGCGGCACAGAAGCTTCTGGAAACGACAGAGCTGAGCATCGGCAGCGTGGCCGAGCAGACCGGTTTCGCCTCTGCGGCCCACTTCCGCCGCGTTTTTCGGGAGACGATGGGCGTCGGGCCGCTGCAATATAGAAAAAGTAGGAAATAAACCTCTCCGTCACGCCTGACGGCGTGCCACCTCTCCTATCGAGGAGAGGCCTTGGCATTTCATAAAGCTTCACCTCTTCGCCAGAGGCTCCCCTCGGTAGGGGAGCTGTCGAGCGATAGCGAGACTGAGAGGTTGATACCTCCGCAAAAAATGCCCCCTGCGTCCTCTCTACGGGAAGAGGCACAGGGGGCATTCATGTTTGTCGGGATTATCCGAGCGGCGGGGGCTTCAGCTTAGCCCTTGACAGCACCGGCGGAGATACCTTCGACGAACTGATCCTGTGCGCAGAAGAACACGATGAGCTGCGGCAGGATAGAGATCAGGGACAGGGCCAGAATACGGTTCCAGGCAAAGCCCGTATCACCGTCCATGGACAGCTTGACGAACAGGGACATGGGGTACTTTGCAGGGGTCTGGACGTAAAGCAGGGGACCCATGAAGTCGTTGCAGCTCCACATGAACTGGAACAGTGCGCAGGACACCAGAGCGGGCATCAGCATCGGGACGATGACCTTGTACAGGGTCTGGAAGGAGGAGCAGCCGTCGATGGCGGCAGCCTCGTCCAGGTCGCGGGGGACGTTGCGCATGAACTGCACCAGCTGGTAGACGAAATAGGTCTCAGTTGCGAATGCGCAGTGGACCCAGATGGCCAGATAGAACGGGCTGTTGACCCAGCCGAACTTGGTGTACAGCAGGAACTGAGGCACGTTCAGGACGACCTGAGGCAGGAACAGGGTGGCCAGCATGATGCTGAACAGGATCTTCCGGCCCGGGAAGTCGAAGCGGCCAAAGCCGTAAGCTGCAATGCAGGAGGAGACCACGGTGCAGATGACCTTGGGCAGAACGTAGCTGTAAGTGTTCAGCATGGCCTGCAGGATGTTGATGGAACCGCCGAAGTTGTTCAGCGCGTTCTTGTAGCCCTCCAGAGTGGGGTTCTTGATCCACAGGCCGATGCCTGCAAAGATCTCGCTGTTGTCCTTAAAGGTGGCGCTGATCATCCACAGCAGGGGATAGATCATGATGAGGCCCACCAGGATCAGGACGAAGTACTTGAAAAACGTCGCGATGGCGTTAGAAGCTTTCATTCCCATACTGTCACACCTTACCTTTCATCCGAGTAGTAGACCCACTTCTTCTGGCTGGTGAAGGCGATGATCGTCAGGATGCAGACGATGACGAACATGATCCATGCCAGTGCGGAAGCCATGCCCATCTGGTTGGACTTGAATGCGTAGTTGTAGACCAGAATGGAGATGAGGGTGGTGGAACCGCGGGGACCGCCGTTGGTGATGATGAACGGGCCATTGAACTCCTGGAAAGCCTGGCAGATCTGAGTGACCAGGTTGTAGAAGATGATGGGGGTGATCATCGGGACGGTGATGGAGAAGAACTGTTTCCATTTGCCAGCGCCGTCGATGGTGGCAGCCTCGTACAGGTCGGCCGGCACGCCCTTCAGAGCGGCGAGGAACAGCACCATGGCGGAGCCGAACTGCCAGATACGCAGGAAGCAGATGATCCACAGTGCGTAGCCGGGGTCGCTCAGCCAGGAAGGACCCTGGAAGTGGCCGAAGGTCAGCATACGGATGAGGGTGTTGACCAGACCGTCATCACGGAACACGGCCTTCCACAGCACGGCGATAGCAACAGAGCCGCCGAGGATGGAGGGAATGTAGTAGACGGTGCGGAACACGTTCACGCAGGCAATCTTGAAGTTCAGGATGTAGGCGATGAACAGTGCGAAGACCAGCTTCAGAGGCACAGTGATGAAGCTGTACTTGAAGGTGGTGATGAGCGCCTTGGTGATCTTGGGAGTGGTAAAGGCGTCCACATAGTTCATGATGCCATACTGATGGATGCCGTTGAAGAAGTCCATATCCGTAAAGCTGTAGTACAGAGACTGGCCGAACGGAATGGCCTTAAAGACGACGAAGCCGATGATCCAGGGGATCAGGTAGAACAGGCCCTGCCATTTGTCAAAAAACTTCTGGGCCGGGGTACGCCCGAGAGAGGGCGCTTTGCTTTCTTTCATCCGGGAATCCTCCTTTTATAAGGATATGTCTCGTACGCCGCACAATAGTTTGGACACATTTTTGTCAAAAAAATGTCATCACCGTCTTGCAAAAAAGGGGCATCCGTCCGTAGGTGGAAGGGATGCCCCTTGCAAGACTCCTTTATGCGGGGCGGCCTGTGTCAACACCGCGCGTGTGCGGGCCGCAAAAAGTCCGTGAGGCGGAAATTAGACGGAGTAGCCGACAGACTCCATGCCGTCCAGCAGGGTATCGACCAGGTCAGCGCCGGAAGCATTGTCGTAATCCAGAGTGTCGAACACTTCCTGATAGATGCCGGTGCCGGTAGCCTTCAGGTCGTTGGACTCGAACAGGGGGTCCAGCTGGTTGGAAACGAAGGCCATGACCTTGCCGTTTGCCTCAGCGACCAGCTCCTTGACGGCGCCGGCAGCCTGAGCAGCAGCCAGACCAGCCTTGGAGGCGGGGATGCCGCACTCAGAACCCATGATGGAAGCGCCCTTCTCCTCGTTCAGCAGGAAGTTGATGAGGGTAGCTGCCTCTGCGGGATGCTCGCAGGTCTTGGTGATGGCCAGACCCATGGAGACCTTGGAGAAGCCGCCGTTGTAATCGCCGAACTTGATCTCCTCGCCCACGGTGAAGCCAGCCTTGTTCTCCTCGTCCAGAGCGTCAGCGTACTTGGTAGCGGAGGAGTCCCACTCGAAGCAGCCGGCCAGCTTGCCGGTAATCCACTCGGTGGACTGGTGAGCGGCGTTGTCGCCGTTGGAGCCGTAGTAGGTGGGCAGGCTCATGATGACGTGACCATCCACCAGGCTCTTGATGAAGTCGATGCCCTCAGCGATCTGGTCAGCGTCGTAGTTCAGGGTAGAGGTGGTGGGGTCTGCCCAGTCCTTGCCGTACTTGGACTCGAGGTAGAAGACCATCAGGATCATACGGTCGTATGCGCCCAGGTGCAGGGGATAGTAGTCATCGCCCAGCTTCTCCTGGAAGGTCTTGCCGGCAGCCATCAGCTCGTCCAGAGTGGTGGGGAAGGAGATGCCGGCCTTGTCGAAGGTGGTCTTGTTCCAGTAGAAGATACGGCCGGTCATGGAGACAGGCACGCACTGCTGGGCGTTTGCCACGTTGCAGGCAGCCAGCTTGGCCTCGTCCCACTGGGTCAGGTCCAGATAGTCGGAGACGCTGTTCAGGTCGATGAAGGTCTGGCCGCTCTTGGAGTAGTTGTACAGCCAGTTCCAGTTGATCTGGCAGACATCCTCAGCGACGCCGCCTGCGAACTTGGTGGACATGGTGTCCTCCCAGCCGGACCATGCAGCGAAGGTGGGGTTGACGGTGATGGTGCTGTGCTCAGCAGAGAAAGCCTTGATGGCCTCCTGGTAAGCATTGTGACGGGACTCGCCGCCCCACCAGCTCATGGTCAGGGTGACGGGGTCAGAAGACAGACCGGCCACAGAAGCTGCTGCGGAAGAAGCAGCGGTGGAAGTGGCGGTAGAACCAGTGTTGCTGGAGCCGCCGCAGGCGGCCAGCAGGCCGGCAGCACCCACAGCGCCAGAGACCTTCAGAAAGTCACGACGAGAAATTGCCTTGCTCATTTTCGTTCTCCTCCTATGTAGAAAACATCTTCTTGCATGGATGCCTCTGCAAAGCATCCGTTGTATACAAATATGATACCAAAGGCAAGAAAAAAAAGAAAGATGCAAATTGTAGTGATAACGGCAGAAAACGTACAAATATTGCGCTTATTTTTTGCCCGGTTTTGACGTCATTGCCATAATGAATAAACTTGGACCGAAAAACTGTGCAACTTGTATACTTCAACGATTTGCATAGAAAACTGGGATGCAACAGGAGAAGATTGGCCTGAATTGCAAGAATTTTGTAGCCGAGGCAGAATTTGTTGAAAGAGCGTTGTATACATCAAAAGCGACGATAACAGAAAGTTCCGACCCTGAGCTGATATATCAATAGTGCAAAAAACGCGCGAATTGGGGCGCGACTGATATATCACGGATGCAGAAAAGATACAAAAATGCCGTCCGGCGTGCGGACGGCATAAAATCAGGAAAAAGAGTCACCGGCGGGCGGCGTAGAAGGCGCTGCGCTCCCGGAAATAGCACTGGGGACACATGCTGACGTACTGGACGTCGTTCTCAAGGTCGATGGCTACCTGTTCGCCCTCAAAGACGAAGCGGCCGTTGACCTTGCGGCAGTTGCAGGTGGCCTTGCGGCCGCAGGTGCAGATGGTCTTCATCTCCTCGATGGTGTGGGCCAGCTCCAGAAGCCGGGTGGAGCCGGGGAAGCCCTTGAGGGAGAAGTCGGAGCGCAGGCCGTAGCAGATGACGGGGATGTTCAGCTCTACCGTCACCATGAACAGCTGCTCGGCCTGCTCGGCAGTGAGGAACTGGCTCTCGTCACAGAGCACACAGGCCAGAGGCCGACCCTCGCTGCTGGCGGCCCGGACGGCCTCCACCAGGTCCATGTCCGGCGGCACCAGCAGGTCGGCAGGGCGGCGGACGCCCAGACGGCTCACGAGGTCGCCGCTGCCCTTGGTGTCCACCTTCGGCTTGAGGATGAGCACCCGCATCCCCTGCTCCTCGTAGTTGTGGGCCACCTGCATCAGCGCGGTGCTCTTGCCGCTGTTCATTGCGCCGTAACGGAAATAAAGCTTTGCCATGTCGAAAAAGTCTCCTCATGAAAGGACTCTCTCAGCCAAAGCCTGACGGAGAGGGCCTGTATTATTGATAGTATGTGCTCAGTCCTGATTGCGCAGCCGATAGCCCAGGCTCATCAGGCTGTCGCCGAGGTGGACGTTCTCCACCACCACGTCGGGGTAGGAGACAGACAGATCGTAGTGGGAGAAGTTCCAGAAGCCCTGAATGCCCAGAGCCACCAGACGGCCGCTGATCTCCTCTGCGCCGCTGCGGGGCAGACAGAGCACAGCCACCTCGGGGTGGTGCTCGGCGCAGAAAGCTTCCAGCTCATCAATGTGTAAAATCTGGATGCCGTTGATCTCTTTGCCTACCTCGTCGGGGGCATTGTCGAAGGCGGCGATGAGCTTGTAGCCGTTGGTGTCGGTGGTGATGAAGCGGCTCACAGCCTTGCCCAGACGGCCGCAGCCAATAAGGATGGTGGGCAGGAGGTCGCCGTTGCCAAAGAGCAGATGCTCAAGGATGCTCAGCAGGTTCTCCACCGAGTAGCCGATGCCCTGACGGCCATTCACGTCGCCGATGCAGTTGAAGTCCTGCCGCACCTGAGAGGCAGTGGTACCCATCTGGGCGGCCAGCTCACGGGACGAGATGCTGGTGATGCCGTCGTTCTTCAGGGTGCGCAGGTAGCGATAGTATTTGGGCAGGCGCTTGATGACGGGCAGAGAAGCTTTGCCGGGAGTGTTCATAGGGGGGTCTCCTTTCTTTTTATCCGCAGCATTGCCGGGGAGAAGTGCGCAGCGGCAGAGTGCTCCGGCAAAAGATTTGTACTTTCTTGTACAATAATGATACATATTTGACAATCTTATCTCTAGTATAAAGTATACAGCGCGAAGACAGAATGTCAAACCATTTGGCACATTTTTTTGAGAAAGAAAAGAAATCTTTGCCGAAGTATAACCGGCAGGAATGCCGGACAAGCTGAAATGAAGCAAAAAGGAGGATACGCAGAATGTCACAAGAAGAGAAGAACATCCCCGTGGAGCAGCAGCGGCTGGAAAAAGAGCAGATCGAGGATATGGGCAGCGTTTACCGTACCCGGGGAGCTCACGCCATCCACTGCCTGACGGTCATCGGGCAGGTGGAGGGCCATGTGGAAGCGCCTCAGGGCCAGAAGACCACCAAGTATGAGCACGTCATCCCCCAGCTGGTGGCCGTGCAGGAGGACCCCGCCATCGAGGGCCTGCTGGTCCTGCTCAATACGGTGGGCGGGGATGTGGAGGCGGGGCTTGCGCTGGCGGAGCTCATCGCCAGCATCTCCAAGCCCAGTGCGGCGGTGGTGCTGGGCGGGGGCCACTCCATCGGCATCCCGCTGGCCGTCAGCGCCCAGCGGAGCTTCATCGTGCCTACTGCCACCATGACGGTCCACCCCGTCCGCCATTCCGGCATGATACTGGGCGTGCCCCAGACCATGCGCTGGTTCGAGCAGATGCAGGAGCGCATCACCGGCTTCGTGGCGTCCCACAGCGGCATCTCGGAGAAGCGGTACACCGAGCTGATGATGCGCACGGGCGAGCTGGTCATGGACGTGGGTACCGTGCTGGATGGCCGAAAAGCCGTGCGGGAAAAGCTTATCGACGAGCTGGGCGGGCTGTCGGACGCGCTGGCATGGCTCTACCGAGAAATCGAGGGGAAATAAATTGCCATTTGACTTTTCCCGTGGTACAATGAAAGAATCGAGTAGTATCGAAATTCTTCCATCGTCACCGACAGAGCCGCCCTGAGCGCGCCCTGCTTCATGATATAAAATAAGGAACGGGTTTTAGGAAACATGGCAAAGAGAAAACGCAAGACCTCCGGGCGCAGCACAGCCTCGCGCCGCAAGAACCGGACACAGGACCGGATGCCCGCGGGGCTCATCACCCTGTTTGCGGGGCTGGTGCTCATGGCGCTGGCTTTCGTGCCGGGCAGCTCGGCTTGGCGCACGATGCACGATGTCCTGTTCGGCGTGTTCGGCTGCGGAAGTTTCGTGCTGGGCGCAGCGCTGTGCTATCTGGCCATCCTCTACACCCGGGGCGAAGACCTTCTGCCCCATATCGCAAAGCTGGTGCTGGGGCTCATCTTCGCCAGCGGCACGGTTATCGTCTTTTCTGACATCCCCACCGACCAGACCGCCGCGCAGATGACTGCCGCCTGTTATCATAATGGTATGAGCGCATGGCTCTCGGGCGGTGCGCTGGGCGCTGTGCTGGGCGGGACGCTCCTGCTGCTCTGCGGCAGACCCGCCGCCAATCTGGTCATGGCGGCGCTGGCGGCCTGCGCCAGTCTGTACATTTTTGACGTTACGCCCGCCGAGTGCTGGCAGTGGCTCTGCAACGTGGGCGGCAGCGTCCACGAAAAGGGCCTTGCCGTCCACGAGCAGAATGCCGCCCGCCGGGCTGAGCGTCTGGCAGAACGCGCCGCTGAGGAGGCCGCGGCAGAGGAATATGAAGACTATGACGACGACCTGCCGGAAGACGAAGTGGGCGAAGGCGAGGACTACTACGGCGGCGAAGAGCCTGCCGCGCCCGCCTTCCATATCCAGCCTCCCGGCTGGCTGGCTGGCGTCTTCCACTGGGGCCATCAGGTGATGCAGGGCGGCGAACAGGCGGAGCCTGCCCCTGCGCCCGCACCGGAAGCGCAGACCCCGCCTCAGCCCGAGCCTGCCCCCGTACAGGTGGAAAAGTCCCGGCCTCGTGCGCCCTTTGATATTGACTTAGGCCCTGACCATACCACCGTCACCGAGGGCGGCAGTGAGCCTATCGAGCCCATCATCCTCGGCCCCGGCGGCACCTTCGGCATGGACCCGCTCCGCCGTGCGCCCATCCGCGCCACCGTGACTCCCATCGTCCCGGACGCTGTGGATACTGCCGCTGAGGACTTCTTCACGGCCCAGCCCGAGCCGACGGTGACACCTACCGTCACGCCCGCTGCCCCGGCAGAAGAGCCGGAACAGCAGCCCGCACCTGAGCCGCCGCTCTCTTTCGGCATCCCGCTCTATGATTTGACCCCGACTCCGGAACCGGCCCCGCAGCCGGTCAGCGCCGAGAATGCGGTGGCGTTCCGCTCTGAGCCGGATGAGGACGGCTGGATCAGCATCACCAGCGACCCGGTGGAGGAAAAAGACCTCAACACGCTGGTGGCAGCCGCCATGGAAAAGCCTGCTGTCTCCGAGGAGCAGGCCGCGAACGCCCCCGCCGAAGAGGCGGAGACGGAGGAGAGCTTCCAGTATCAGTACCCGTCCATCGAGCTGTTCGAGCGCGCCCCGGAGGAAAGCGACTCCGGCGCGGAAGACGAGCTGAAAGCCAACGCCCAGAAGCTGGTGGACACGCTGGAAAGTTTCGGCGTCCGCACCCGTGTGCTGGATATTTCCCGCGGCCCGTCGGTCACCCGGTATGAAGTCCAGCCCATGGCGGGTGTCAAGATAAGCCGCATCACTTCGCTGGCGGACGACATCGCCCTGAACCTGGCGGTGGCCGATGTCCGCATGGAGGCACCCATCCCCGGCAAGCCTGCCGTGGGCATCGAGGTGCCGAACCATAAGAAAACGCCGGTCTACATCCGCAGCGTCTTTGAGAGCCAGAGCTTTTTGCGGATGACCTCGCCGATGGGCATTGCGCTGGGCAAGGACATCGCCGGTGTGGCCCAGGTGGCCGACCTGTGCAAGATGCCCCATCTGCTCATCGCGGGCAGCACCGGCAGCGGTAAATCGGTCTGTGTCAACAGCATCATCATGAGCCTGTTGTTCCGCTCCAGCCCCGAGGACGTCAAGCTCCTGCTCATCGACCCCAAGGTCGTCGAGCTGGCTGAGTACAACGGCATCCCCCACCTGCTGATGCCCGTCGTCACCGAGCCCCGCAAGGCGGCCGGCGCACTGGGCGGCGCAGTGCAGGAGATGGAGCGCCGCTACCACCTCTTCGCGGAGAACAACGTCCGCGACATCAAGTCCTTCAATAAGCTGGCTGCAACGGACCCGAACCTCGAGAAGATGCCCTATATCGCCATCATCATCGACGAGCTGGCCGATTTGATGATGGTCGTCGGCAAGGATGTCGAAGACTCCATCTGCCGCATCGCCCAGAAGGCCCGCGCCGCCGGTATGCACCTCATCGTGGCGACCCAGCGCCCCAGCGTGGACGTCATCACCGGCCTCATCAAGGCCAATATCCCCAGCCGCATCGCCTTCGCCGTGTCCAGTCAGGTGGACAGCCGCACCATCCTCGACGGTGCCGGTGCCGAAAAGCTGCTGGGCATGGGCGATATGCTCTTCATGCCCGTGGGCGCACCCAAGCCCACCCGTATCCAGGGTACCTTTGTGCGGGATGAGGAGATCAGCCGTGTGCTGGACTTCATCAAGAAGAGCGCCACCGTCCAGTACGACGAAGCCATGATAGAGGCTATGGAAAAACACGCCATCCAGGACGGCAAGAAGGGCAGCAGCTCTGCCGACTCCGACGAGGAGGGCGGCAGTGACCCGATGCTCAAGCAGGCCGTGGAGGTGGTCATCGACGCCGGCCAGGCGTCTACCAGCCTGCTGCAGCGCCGCTGCAAGCTGGGTTATGCCCGCGCCGCCCGCATCATGGACGAGATGGAAGAAAAGGGCATTATCGGCCCCTACGAGGGCGCAAAGCCCCGCGCTGTCCTCATCAGCCGCCAGCAGTGGCTGGAAATGCAGATGAATCAGCCGGATGAATAACCTCTCAGTCAAAGCCGGACGGCTTTGCCAGCTCCCCTACCAGGGAAGCCACTGGCGTACCGGACAGGCTCACGCTGGATGAATAGGAATAGAATTTTTGATTTCGGAAGCAATAGAGCCCTGCTGTATAGGGCAGGCATAATGAAAGAAAAAGGATAACTATGGAACATTACACCGAATTTCTCCCCATCAGCCGGGCCGACATGGAGGCCCGGGGATGGGACCAGCTGGACTTCGTGGTGGTGGGCGGCGACGCCTATGTGGACCACCCCAGCTTTGGCACCGCCATCATCAGCCGCCTGCTGGAAGCCGAGGGCTACAAGGTGGGCGTGCTGGCCCAGCCCCGCTACACCGACTGCGAGGACTTCAAGCGGTTCGGAAAGCCGAAGTACGGCTTCTTCATCGGCGGCGGCAATGTGGACAGCATGGTGAGTCACTATTCCGTCGCAAAGATCCCCCGCGCGGAGGACGAGTATTCGCCCGGCGGCAAGGGCGGCGCACGGCCCGACCGCAGCGCCACCGTCTACACCAGACTTGCCAAGCAGGCATACCCCGACCTGCCCGTCATTCTGGGCGGTCTGGAAGCATCGCTCCGCCGCTTTGCCCACTACGACTACTGGCTGGACACCGTCCTGCCCAGCATCGCCGAGGACTCTGGCGCGGACATCATCAGCTTCGGCATGGGTGAACACCAGACCGTGGAAATTGCCCGCCGTCTGGCGGCAGGGGAGCCGGTGGAGAGCATCACCGATGTGGACGGCACCTGCTACCTGACCGACTTCGACCACCTGCCCGAGCGGTATGTGGAGTGCGCGGGCTTCAGGAAGGTCGCCTCCGATAAGGTGGCTTATGCGAAAGCCTGCCGCATCCAGATGGACAATCAGGACGTCGTCAGCGGCAATATCATCGTCCAGAAGCAGAGCGAGAAGTACCTCGTGCAGAACATCCCCGCAAAGCCCCTCGTCCGCTGGGAGCTGGATAAGGTCTACGCCCTGCCTTACACCCGCCGCTACCACCCCATCTACGAGGCCATGGGCGGTGTGCCTGCCATCCGCGAGGTGCAGTTCTCCATCATCCAGAACCGCGGCTGCTTCGGCGGCTGCAATTTCTGCGCCATCCAGCTGCATCAGGGCCGACGCGTCACCAGCCGCAGCGCCGACAGCATCGTGGCCGAAGCAGAGCGGATGACCCACGAGCCGGATTTCAAGGGCTACATCCACGACATCGGCGGCCCCACCGCCAACTTCCGTTTCCCATCCTGCCGCGAGCAGATGCTGCGGGGTATGTGCAACGGCGGCAAGCACTGCCTCGCCCCCACCACCTGTTCCCACATGATCGTGGACCACAGCGATTACCTGAAAATCCTCCGTCGCGTCCGGGAGCTGCCCGGCGTCAAGAAGGTGTTCATCCGCAGCGGCATCCGCTTCGATTACCTGATGGCCGACCCCGATGACACTTTCTTTAAGGAGCTGGTGGAGTACCACGTTTCCGGCCAGCTGAAAGTCGCGCCGGAGCACTGCGCCCCCAACACCCTCGCCTACATGGGCAAGCCGCCGATCGAAACCTTCAACAAGTTCAAGGATAAGTTCTACGAGCTGAGCAGGAAGGCAGGAAAAAAGCAGTACCTCGTGCCGTATCTCATGTCCAGCCACCCGGGCAGCACCCTCAAGGATGCCGTCTATCTGGCCGAATACCTCTACAAGAACCATATGCGCCCCGAGCAGGTGCAGGATTTTTATCCCACGCCCGGCACCGTGAGCACCTGTATGTTCTACACCGGCCTCGACCCCTACACTTTGAAGCCGGTGTTTGTGGAAAAGACCGCTGAGGGCAAGGCGCTTCAGCGCGCCCTGCTCCAGTATTATGAGCCCCGCAACGCCGAAAAGGTCATCAAGGCGCTGAAAATGACCCACCGCGAAGACCTCATCCCCCTGCTGGTTCCCGCTGAGGGCCGCATTGCGGTCCAGCGTTCGGCCCGCAGAGCCGAGGCCGCCGATGTGACCATCCACAGCGACGGCACCTACACCGTCCGGCCCAGAGGAAAGGGCGGCAAGCCGCAGAGCCGCTCCGCCGCCCCGGCAGGCCGTCAGCCCAGCCCCGGCGCACGTTTTGCGCCCCATTCGGCTCCTGCGCATAAACCGAAAAGCAATCAACAGAAAGAGAATACATCGTGGAAAACTTCAAAAAAGAAAAAGTGACCGCTCAAACGCTCATGAGCCGCCTCGCTGCGCTGGCGCTGGCCGCAGCCCTTGCGCTGGGCCTCGTGGGCTGTGACACCTCTTCCATCGTCCCGGGAGGCAGCGGCGACGTCATGCCGAACCCGGCAGCTTCTCAGACCGAAACGACGCCTTCCGACGGGCAGGACGCCGCCTTCCAGATGCACTTCATCGACGTGGGGCAGGCGCTGAGCGTGCTGGTGGAGTGTGACGGACAGTTCATGCTCTACGACGGCGGCAATGTGGACGACGGCAGTCTGGTAGTCTCCTACTTGCAGAGTCAGGGGGTCGAGCAGCTGCAATATGTGTTCTGCTCTCACGCCCACGAGGACCATGTAGGCGGGCTTGCCGCCGTAATGGCAAAATTCCCGGCGGGGCACGCTTACAGCCCTGTGACCGAGGGCAGCACCAAATGCTTCAACGATTTTGTCAAGTACACCCAGCAGCAGGGCTTGCAGCTGGAAGTGCCCTCCGTGGGCACCGTCTGGCCGCTGGGCAGCGCCACCGTTACCCTGCTGGGCCCGGTAACGCAGTACAGCGAGACCAACAACACCTCGCTGGTGCTGCGCATCGACTACGGCGTCACCAGCTTTCTGCTGACCGGCGACATGGAAAATACCGCCGAGACTGACCTTGTAAACAGCGGTGCCAACCTGAAAGCCGATGTGCTGCAGGTAGGGCACCACGGCTCCAGCACCAGCACCAGCTACCTGTTTCTGAACGCAGTGCTGCCCGAAATGGGCGTCATCTCCTGCGGCACAGGCAACAAGTACGGCCACCCCCACGAGGAGACGTTAAGCATCCTGCGGGACGCAAAGGTGGACGTCTACCGCACCGACCTGCAAGGCACCATCACCATCGGCAGCGACGGCCAGAACTACACGGTGGCAACGGAACACTTTGCCACCGACGCTGAGCTGAACCCCACTGACCCGGCAGCATCCAGCACGGCCCAGCAGGCGTACATCGGCAACGTGAACAGCAAAAAGTTCCATCTGCCCAGCTGCGCCAACCTCCCGGCAGAGAAGAACCAGATCCTCTTCTCCAGCTATGATGAGGCCGTGGCCGCAGGCTACAGCCCCTGCTCGAGCTGCATCAAGTAAGATTGGAGGCGGTAATATGAGTTATGGATGGGCAACCGTTTTTACACTGGCGGCATGGCTCGCAGGGTACTTTATAGACGAGTTCATCAGCTGGGACGACCCGATGGGCCTGCGAATCGTGCTTCCTGTCATCGTGATGGGATGCTGTATTATGAAGTTCATCAAGGACAGTAACCAGCCGAAATAAAGCAAAAGGCACCGTGCTTCTGCTCGAAGCACGGTGCCTTTTTAGTTATCGAATCAGCGTCCGCGTCCGGCTCCGCCGCCGTGGCTGCTGCCGCCGCCCATGCCGCCGAAGCCGCCGAAGCTGCCGCCGCCGCGCCCGGCTCCGCCAAAACCGGAGCCGCCGCCCATACCGCCAAAGCCGCTTCCACCGAAGCCGCCGCCGCGGGGAGGACGCGGCCCCCGTGGGCCTCTCGGGCCGCGAGGGCCGCCATAAAAACCACCGCCGGGGCCGAAGTCATCGTAAGGGCCGCGGGGAGGGCGCGGGCCTCTGTGCCAACGCCGTGCGCCGAACCAGCCAAACGGCCCCCAGAACCAGCCGAAGGAGTGGCCGAGAGGGGTGATAAAGATAAAGAAAACTGCGATAAACAGGATGATATAAGCAAGCATGGAGAAAATGCCGCCGATAAAGTTTTCCCAGATGGAGTAGTGCTTCTGGGGCGGGACGGGCTCGACAGAGGGCCGGGTGGTCTGGGTGTCAGAGCCGTCGGAATAGATGGTCCCGCCGCTCAGAGTGACCCCGTACACCTCTGCGATGGTATTGGCCACATTGGTGGCGCAGGTGAGGACGGCGGCGTCGTACTTCTTGGCGGCGAAATCGTCCTCCATGGTCTGCACGAGGGTGCTTGCCTGGTCGGCCAGCATGGTGCTGCGGAAGCCGTCACCGTAGGTCAGATAGTAGTCACCGTCGGCGTACTGGTCCGACTGCATCACCAGCAGGATGAGTACGTCGTTGTTCTTGCTGGAACTGCCGATGCCCCAGGTGTTGAAGGCTTCAGTGGCGTAGTCCTCGGTGGTGGCGCTGCCGGTGTAGTCCACGGTCAGCACGCCGATCTGTGCGCCGTCGCAGCTGGAAGAGAGCTGTGCGTTGAGGGTCTCGAGCTCCGAGGTGGTGCTGTCGCTCAGCACACCGGCGGCGTCCACCACGCATTGATCTTTCGGCAGGCTGGGCAGCTGGATGCTGGAGGCCGAAGCCGCCGGTGCCAGCGCCGTGATGCCGACGGTCACGACAAGAAGCAGTGCCGCAATGCGGCGGGAGAATGTTTTCATCGTCTTCATGCGAAAAGTTCCACCTCCTGTATGCCGAACAGTTTGCCCAGCACGCTGGCCGGGAAGCCGCCGACGTCTTTTTGGTAGCTCTGGACTGCATCGTTATAATGCAGGTTGCTGATGATGGTTTGCGCACTGTTGAACTGGCTGTACTGCCCCTGCACTGCGCCCATCTTCATGGGGTCTGCGGCCTGCTCCTGCAATTTTGCGTAGAGCTGGCCGATGGCTGTGCCAAGCGTCTCGTTCGACTGGTAGAGCATATGCATCCTGCCGCCGGTGTAAACACTCAGAGAGTCCGGTGCGTGAATCTTGCCATCGGACTGCACCGCCCCGAGGCAGGCGGAAAAAGAGTCCAGCGCAGCCTGTGCCGTCTGCACTTCGGTGCGGTCTGCACCCAGTGTGTTGGACGCGGTGGTGATGATGTTGGCGGCCGTGTTGAGCCGTGTGGTCAACTCCTCATTCAGGGTATAGCCGCTGTCTGCGGCCACGCCAGTGGTGAACCCGTTCTTCACCGTGTCGTACTTTGCCCGGAGCTTCGCCCCGCCAAAGCCGACAAAGCACCCCAGCATCACCACGATGCAAAGCGCCACGGCCACGGCCTGCTTGCTCAGCGCGGCAGGCAGGGCCTTTTCGAGGCTTGCCAGCTTCTGCTGGAAGGGCGTCAGCCGCACTTCCTCCTCGGCGGGCGCTGCGGCGCGATAGCTGGAAGCGTCAAAGCCGCCGGTGGGTTGATTCTGTTGTCTGGAAAAATCTGCGTTTGCCATTTCAGCTCCGGATCTCCATCATCTTCTGTTTCAGCTCGTCTTCGATGCGGGTGAGCTCCTGCTCGGCAGCGGCACGCTTTGCGCGGCCCTCGCTCTGGATCTTGTTCAGCTCGTCCAGCGTTTCGATCAGGCTCTTGTTGGTCTGCTGCAGGGTCTCGATGTCCACAACACCGCGCTGAGACTCCTTGGCCGTCTCGATGGTGCCCATCTTGAGGGCGTCGGCGTTCTTTTTCAGCAGCTCGTTGGTCATGTCGGTGACGGCACGTTCGGCCTGCATAGCCTGCTGGCTGTGGGCCAGACCCAGTGCCAGCACCATCTGGTTCTTCCACAGGGGGATGGTGTTGACGATGGTGGACTGTATCTTCTCGGCCATCATGGAGTTATTGTTCTGCAAAAGCCGGATCTGAGGACCCATCTGCAGGCTGATGGTGCGGGTCAGCTCAAGGTCGTAGAGCTTTTTCTCAAAGCGCTCGCACTGGTCGGCCAGATCGCGTGCGGCCTGTGCGTCCTCAGGCAGGCCGGAAGCCTTTGCCTTGTCCATCGCCTGCTGCAGCTCGTGGGCGCGGAAGTCGGCCAGCTTCTTCTTGCCCGCGAGGATATACATGCTCAGCTCTTTGAAATAGGCCATGTTCAGCTCATACATCTTGTCCAGCATCGCAATATCCTTGAGCAGCTGCACCTGATGCTTTTCGAGGGCGGACTGGATGGTCTCGACGTTCGTTTCCGCTTTGCTGTACTTGGTCTTCATGTTGTCGAGCTGGTTACCCTTTTTCTTGAAGAAGCCGAGGATGCCCTTTTCCTCTTCGGCGGCGTCAAAGTTCTTCAGCTCCCCGATAAGGTCGGTGATCATGCCGCCCACCTCGCCAAGGTCTTTGGTGGACACTTTGGAAAGTGCCGCCTCGGAGAAGTCACCGATCTTCTTCTGGCAGGCGGAACCGTACTGCAGCACCTGCTGGCTGTTGGTGATGTCGATCTTCTGAGCGAAGGCGTCCACCATCGCCTGCTCCTCGGGGCTGAGCTTGACCTGTTCGGCCTCGGGGGCCGCAGCGGGTTCGGGCTGCTTTTCCTCGGCGGCAGGTGCTTCCACCGGGTCGAGGGTCAGGGTGGGAACAGCGGGTGCGTCTAAGTCAAAATTGAACGTATTATCAGCCATGGGAGATTCCTTCCTTTCCAAATCAGACGTTTAGCCTAAGCCTTGTCCTTTGAGCATATTCTGCAATACCGTCAGATCCGCCGAGAGGTCCATGCTTTCAGCGGCATACAGTGCATCCAGCTGGTTTTCGAATGCAGTGGCGATGGAAGCCGCGTTCCGCTCCACCTCTGCCCGAATCGAAGCGGCATTTTCGCCCCGCACGCCCTGGCGGGCGAGTTTTGCGTACTGCTCCAGCACATTCACCGCGTCGGGCAGATAGTAGTTCGCAAAGCGGCGTATCTGCTTTGCCTTGGCGGGACTGGCCTCCACCGTCTCCATGATGGAGTGGCCTGCCTTTTCCATCCGGGTCATGGCGGCGGAAAGCTCCGGGTCGGGCAGGGCCTCGTTCAGCGCGTGGAGGGCGTCCAGCTTCTGCTGGATGTCGGCCAGCATCTCGTCCACATCGCCGCTGCCGGTGTGGAAAGGCACTTCATGCTCCACCACCCGGGGCGGGCAGACCTTCTTTGCCGCGCCGAACATCACGGCTGCGCCGCCCAGCGCGATCAGCAGCGCCCACAGCTTATATACTGGCAGCGCCGCGCACAGCACCGCGAACACCAGCGCCGCCGCATACCACGGCAGGACGCTGGGCTTTTGGGTGCGGATAACTTTGCTCATGCATTTTCTCCTTTCCCGGAGGGGCGCACCGCCCCTTGTACTCTTCCATAATAAATCCTTTTATCCACAAAACGCAAGTGTTTCATGAATAATTTACAGGTTGGAAACGGTTATATAATCTTTGAGGGCCTCGCCCCAGACCTCGCGCAGGGTTTCGGGGCGGCAGGCGGCGTTGGCGGGGCTGGTGCTGGGCAGCTTGACCGCCGGGATGCCGGACACCGGCAGCAGATATTTGGTATAAATGCGGTAGGCCGTGGCCCCGTTGCAGAACACTGCCTCAATGGGCGCTTTTGCCAAAAGAGATACAATGTCGTTCGGCACCACGTCCCGGATAGAGGCGTCCGACGCGCCGGTGATGGTGCAGCTTTCCAGCGTGTCCCACAGGGCGAGGCCATGGCGGAGGATGATGCCTTTTTTGGCCTCGATGTCCTCCCGGGCGGGGACAGGCTCGCCGGTGAGGGCAGCTATCATGGGCCAGAAACGGTTCTGCGGGTGGCCGTAGTAGAAGGCCATCTCCCGGCTTTTGGGGCTGGGCCATGTGCCGAGGATGAGGGCGCGGCTGTTTTCAGAGTAAACGGGTGCGAAGCTCATCGTTCCATCGTCTCCCATGCAGAGCCGAAGCTGCGGTCGGAGGGCTCCGCCTTCGGGCCGTCGAACCACAGCTCTTCAATAAGGGCAGCAAGTCCGTCTTCCCGCACATCGCCGATGACGCGGTCAGCGGCGGCTTTGGCTTCGTCGGTGCCGTTGGACATGCAGCAGCCGAGGCCGGCTGCTTTCAGCATCCCGACATCGTTGGCGGAGTCGCCTGCCGCCACGGCCTCGGCGAGGGAGAGGCCCATCTTCTCGCAGAGGTCTGCGAGGCCCGTGCTCTTGTCGATCCCGCCCCGCACGATGTCATAAAAGCGGGAGCCGTCGGGCAGCTGGCCGCCCGTCTGCATGAAGTGAAGGCCGAGGTGGCCGTACTTTTCGCTGAACCGCTCCAGCGCCCCCTCGGGGAAGAGGCAGAACGCCGCGTGAGGCATATCGATGAGGTGGCGGTCCTGGTCTTCGCCGTCCACGCAGTCCAGACCGACGCTGTTTATCTGATTGTAGTGCTTGTGGAGGATGTCATACTCGCAGTAAGCATAGTATGCATCCTTGAAGTCAAATTGCAGGGGGTAGTTGTAGTCCTCACAGAAATCTACCAGCGCGTACATCTCTTCGTTGGTCATGGGGTGCTCTGCCACGATGGCACCGTTCTTGTCCACGACGCAGGCACCGTTGCAGGTGATGGCATAGTCGAACCGGATGCCGCCCAGCTGGCCTTTCCGGTTGATGGCTGGCCAGGATCGGCCTGTGCTGAGCACGAATTTTCCCCCGGCGGCCTGAAGCTTCTTCACGGCCTTGACCGTGGCCGGACGGGGCTGGTTTTCCCCGAAGGGGACGAGGGTGTTGTCGTAATCGCTTGCGAGAATTTTATATTGCATGGTGTTCTCCTTATATCTATATATAAGCTGAGTATATCACAAAATGGAGGCTTTGTCTCCAAAATAAAAAGCACCTGCACGCTTCTCCGAAGAAAAGGTGCAGGTGTTTTGCAAATACTCAGGCGATGAAGGCCACCACGATTTGGATGCCCACGCCCACAGCGGCGCCGCAGGCCCAGGTCAGGCCGGTGATGAAGAGGTTCTGCTTCCAGGAGGGATTCACCCGCCACAGCACGGCGAGGCCCACGCCCGCGCCGGTGCAGAGACCGGCCACGAGGCTCGAGAAGCGGAGTGCGCCCTCGACGTAGAGCTGGGTCATCAGGACGCTGGCGGCACAGTTGGGGACAAGGCCCACCAGTGCGGCCACCACCGGCTGGAAGAAGCCCATCCGGCCCAGCACCGAGGCGAAGACATCCTCGCCGACGCCCTCGACGATGAGGCCGAACACGAGGCTGAACACGAAGATAAAGACAAAAATCTCCAGGGTGTGGCGGAGCGCGGCCTTCCAGATGGGCTGGGGATGGCCCTCTTCGTCGCTGTGTTCCTCGTGGCAGTCCACCTCGTCGGCGTGGCCGGTGTAGCCGCCGCGCAGGCTGCGGGGCAGGGCCTTGCGGAGGACGAAATCCAGCAGAAAGCCCACAAAGACAGCGTACACGACTTTGATGACCATCAGCAGGATCAGCTTATCCCAGTAGGCGGGCATGGACACCAGCAGGGGGATAGCCTCGTCGCTGGTGGCGAGATAGACGGCCATCAGCGTACCCAGCGTGATGACGCGGGAGGCGTAGAAGTTGGAGGCGATGGCCGAGAAGCCGCACTGCGGCACACAGCCCAGCACCGCGCCCGGCACTGCACCCCAGCGGCCGCCGCCCGCCAGCAGAGCCTCGATGCGCTCACCGTGGCGGGTCTCGACATATTCAATAAAGAGATAGGCTAAAAACAGGAAGGGGAGCATCTTGGCGGTGTCCACCAGAGTTTCGCTCAGTACATCCAGAAAAAGTTCCATTGTTTGATACCTCGTATATAAGGGTTGGATTGTTTTTTGCAGGGATAGGTTCTCTTTCTCGCGCCGGTGGCGCGGGGGTAGAGCGCTTTTTCGCTGGGCTAAGTTCTCTTTTGCGTGCCAAAAGAGAACCAGAAAAGCACCCGCTACTTTCGAGGCGCGGGAGGCACGAATCAAGGGCTGCTCGCCCTTGATAATCCCGAAGGAGTTGTCGAAACGGAAAAAAGCTAGTCGCTGCGCTTAACGTTTTTTTCTCGTTTCTCCGATTTGCTGCTTCGCAGCTGGTGTTACCTCTCTGCTGACGGTAACGTCCAGCAGAAACGTGAAATCTTCGGCGGAGCCGTAAATGGGAGAAGCACAAAAAAATGCGTTTAGCGAAGCGGCTAGCATTTTTGGGCTTCGACCTCATCTTCGGAATCGTTAAGGGCGAGCAGCCCTTAACTCGTTGCGGGGAGAGTGGAGTCCAGAGGTAGGGAGGGGGGATTCGAAACACCCCTCCCTGCCTCTGGCCCGCGCGGAGCGCAAAGCCATTTGACCGAAAGAATAAAATCCGCCCCGCGCCGGCGCGCGCAGCCGCCACACCATTTTACGTCTTCACCCAAAATAAACGGAGGAACGAAAAGTGCTTTAGTTGCCTAAATTGCAACCTGATTGCAATTTAGGCGCAGGGAAGAGTATACACGGATTCTGCGTGAAATGCAAGACCAAAATGCAATCTTTTTGCATTTTTCTCAAAAGAATGACTCTTAAAAACTTTTTTGGAAGAAATTCGATTAAACCTATTGACAATATGGGTATGAGGGAATATAATGCGGACAACAAAACCACACGCCTTGTAGGTAAGTGGGAATTTCGGAAAGGAGGGTACTCAAATGACGCTGATTTGGAAAAGTCTTCTGCACGCCAACTTCCGCTGTGGGCGAATGTACAGCGCCCGGGCCGAGAAACAAACTCTGAGCCATAGCTGTACGGTGCCCTCTATGCCGCGAATGTGCGAGCGAATGTGACACCCGAGACAGACAAAAGGCTCTGAGCTGAGAACGATTTCTTTGCCCGGCAGACGAAAGGTGAAACTCCCCACGCTGCCGGGCATTTTTATGAGTGAAATAATACTTTGAGTACAGATAGAGAGGAAAAATACTATGTCTAACTATAAATTTGAGACCCTGCAGCTTCACGTTGGCCAGGAGCAGGCCGATCCCGCTACCGATTCCCGTGCTGTGCCTATCTACCAGACCACTTCCTATGTCTTCCGCAACAGCCAGCACGCCGCTGACCGCTTTGGTCTGGCCGACGCCGGCAACATCTATGGCCGTCTGACCAACTCCACCCAGGATGTGTTCGAGAAGCGCATTGCCGCTCTGGAAGGCGGCGTGGCTGCTCTGGCTACTGCTTCCGGTGCAGCTGCCATCACCTACACCATCGAGGCACTGGCTCAGGCCGGCGACCACATCGTAGCTCAGAAGACCATCTACGGCGGCAGCTACAACCTGCTGGAGCACACCCTGACCCAGTTCGGCGTCACCACCACCTTCGTGGACGCTCACGATCTGGAAGAGGTCGAGAACGCTATCCAGCCCAACACCAAGGCTGTCTACCTCGAGACTCTGGGCAACCCCAACAGTGATATTCCTGATATTGATGCCATCGCAGCCATCGCTCACAAGCATGGCCTGCCGCTGGTCATTGATAACACCTTCGGCACCCCGTACCTGATCCGTCCCATCGAGCATGGCGCTGACATCGTCGTCCACTCCGCTACCAAGTTCATCGGCGGCCACGGCACCACGCTGGGCGGCATCATCGTGGATAGCGGCAAGTTCGACTGGAAGGCCAGCGGCAAGTACGGCAACATCGCCGCCCCCAACCCCAGCTACCACGGCGTGTCCTTCGCTGACGCAGCCGGCCCCGCCGCTTTCGTCACCTACATCCGCGCCATCCTGCTGCGTGATACCGGCGCTACCATCTCTCCGTTCAACGCCTTCCTGCTGCTGCAGGGTACCGAGACCCTGAGTCTGCGCATTGAGCGCCATGTGGAGAACACCAAGAAGGTCGTCGAGTTTCTGGCCAACCATCCCCAGGTCGAGAAGGTCAACCATCCCTCTCTGCCGGATCACCCCGACCACGCCCTGTATGAGAAGTACTTCCCCAACGGCGGCGCTTCCATCTTCACCTTCAACATCAAGGGCGGCCGTGAGGAAGCATTCAAGTTCATCGACAACCTGAAGGTCTTCTCTCTGCTGGCAAATGTGGCCGACGTCAAGAGTCTGGTCATCCATCCGGCTTCCACCACTCACAGCCAGCTGACCGATGAGGAGCTGGCCGAGCAGCAGATCTACCAGAACACCATCCGCCTGTCCATCGGCACCGAGCACATCGACGACATCATCGCCGACCTCGAGGCAGGCTTCGCAGCCGTCCGCGGCGAGTGATTCTCCGGCAAACCTTCCGTCCCCCGGAAGCATAAAAACGCTATTCTCTCCTCTATTCTCCTGAATTGCATAATAGAAGCAACCAGCCGCCCTGTTACCTTGCAGGGCGGCTGGTTTGCTGTTTGCGGAATGACCGTCTGGCTCAGTGCTCTGCCGCCTCAAAGACGCTGGTCTGCTCCACGCTGGTGGCCTCCATCAGGCCGTCGTGGTAGAGCTGGCTGATGATGCAGGCCGTGGTGTCGTCCAGCTCATCGCAGAAAACGCCGCTCAGCTCCCTGACCGTCATGGGCTTGAGGGTGCCGGGGTTCAGCAGGGGAGCGGGCTTGCTTTTCATATCGGCCCGCACATTGTACCATGCGGTGGGCAGCTCCGATTCTTCCAGATAAAAGCGGAAAGCGAAGTCGTACTACTGCCTGAAACCTGTGCGAGAGGGATGAACACCAGCCTCCCCCGGGGGCTGTACGCCGCCCCGGCCACACAGCCGTAGAGAAAAAAGAGCATCACCGCCACTGCCGCCACCAGAAGCAGCAGCCCCCGGTGGTGGAACGACAAAATGCGATGCCTGGGCCGCTGACGCCGCATACAAGACCCCTCCTTTTGTGGTTTGGGCCATCTTATGCCTGTCAGGGTGCGGCTGTGCGATTGTGCCGGGCCGAAGAGTGTGGTACACTATAGCCATCGAGATTTTTTGTGATACGGAGAAACTTTATGCTGACCATTACACTGCTGGGTACAGCGGCCACCATGCCCCTGCCCGACCGCGCCCTCACGGCGGCGGTGGCCGAATGCGGAGGACACAGCCTCCTGTTCGACTGCGGCGAGGGGACCCAGACTGCCGCCCGCCGGGCCGGAGTCAACCTGATGAAGATGGACGCCGTCTGCCTGACCCATTACCACGGCGACCACATCTTCGGCCTGCCGGGGCTGCTGCAGACGCTGGGCTGTCAGGGCCGCACCCGCCCGCTGGCGCTGTACGGGCCGAAAGGGCTCGGCGAAGTCTGGGCGGCACTGCGGGTGCTGACGGGGCCTCTGCCGTACCCGGTTTATGCTGAGGTGCTGGACGCCCCGGCGGCGCTCTGCGAAAAATTCGGCGGCTGGCCCCAGAGCGCGAAACTCACGCCGGTGCCGACCCGCCACCGTGTCATCAGTCAGGGTTACCGACTCGATCTGCCCCGGGCCGGACGGTTCTCACCCGAACAGGCGCGGGCATTGGGCGTACCGGTAAAGCAGTGGAAGGCGCTCCAGCACGGCGAGAGTATCACGCTGGACGGTGGACGTGTCATCCGGCCGGAAGCCGTCCTCGGCCCGGCCCGGCAGGGGCTGAGCTTTGTTTTCTCGGGCGACACCGCCCCCTGTCCGGCATTGGAAAAGGCCGCAGCGGGTGCTGACCTTCTGCTCTGCGATTCCACCTATGCTCTGCCGGAGCAGGCCGCGCAGGCCAAACAGTACGGCCACAGCACCTTCGGGCAGAGCGCAGCCCTCGCCGCCAAAGCGGGCGCGAAGCGGCTCTGGCTCGTCCACTATTCGCCCATGATCACCGACCCGGAAGAAGAGCTGGCCCAGGCGCAGAGCCTCTTCCCGGCGGCAGAGTGCGGCTATGACGGCAAGAGCATCACCCTGCAATATGAGGAGGCCGAAGAATGAACATCGTCCTGGAACCCGGTGCCTCCGCTCTGCTGGACGCGCTGCACCGGGCAGGTTTTGCGGCCTACGCCGTGGGCGGCTGTGTCCGGGACAGTCTGCTGGGCCTTGCGCCCCACGACTGGGACCTCTGCACCGCCGCCCGCCCGGAGCAGGTGATGGAACTGTTCGGAGAAAAGCAGTGCATCCCCACCGGATTGCAGCATGGCACCGTGACCGTGAAGCGGGACGGCAAGCTCTACGAGATCACCACCTTCCGCACCGAGGGCAGTTATTCCGATGGCCGCCACCCCGACAGCGTGGCCTTTGTACCCGACGTCCGGGAGGACCTGGCCCGGCGGGACTTCACCATCAACGCCATGGCCTACAGCGCCGAAGAGGGCTTGTGCGACCCCTTTGGCGGGCAGGAAGATCTGGCCCGGGGCGTGGTGCGGGCCGTCGGTGAGCCGCTGCGCCGCTTTGAAGAAGACGCTCTGCGCATCCTGCGTCTCTACCGCTTTGCGGCCCGGTTCGGTTTTGTTATCGACGAGGCCACCGAAGCGGCGGCGAAGCAGCTGGCCGCCCACCTCGACTGCGTGTCGGTGGAGCGCATCGAAGAAGAGCTGAACAAGCTTCTGTCTGCCCCGAAGCCGGGGGCGTATCTGGAGCCGGAAGTGCTGGCCTTCGTCCTGCCGGAACTGCCGCCCGACGATCTGTCGGAAGCCCGTGAGATCATAGATGCCCTTCCGGCAGGAGCAGAGGAAGTGACCACTCGTTGGGCGGCGCTGCTTCTGCCGCTGGGGGAGGATGGAACACGAAAGGCGCTGAAACGCTTGAAATGCTCCAATGCTGTGATAGATGGAGTATCAACACTTGTGAAGGAGAAAGCTCCCTGCACTCCTACGCTGTCGCTTCAAGCCAAACGACTTCTTGGCAAATACGACCTCCACACTGTGCAGCAGTTGACTGCCCTTTGGAGCGCTCTTCAACCGGAAAGAAAAGATGAATTTACCGCCCTGCAAAAAGAGGCCGAGACGCTGACCGCCCAAAGCGCCTGCTGCCGCGTCTCCCAGCTGGCCGTGAATGGCCGCAATCTGATGGCGGCGGGCGTCGCGCCCGGGCCGGGCCTGCGCCGCGCACTGGAAGCGCTGCTGGAAGAGGTCATCACCGGGCGGCTGCCCAACGAAAAAGCGGAACTTCTGGCCTTTGCGGCCAAATTTTCTGCGTCTTGACAAGAGAAAGAAGCTGCGGTAGTATTATACTACTGTTTTAGTATGTTATAATAGAAGAGGAACAGAATGACAGAAACACAGAACACTTCCCGCCGCCCCGGGGCGCTCATCGCCATGAGCGGCGGTGTGGACAGCTCGGTGGCGGCATGGCTCATGCAGAGGGACGGTTTCGACTGCACCGGCGTCACCATGCGCCTCACCCGTAACGAGGCCGTGAACACCGAGGGCCTGCACACCTGCTGCTCGGAGCGGGACATTGAGGACGCCGCCGAGGTGGCCTATGCGATGGATATTCCCTACGAGGTGCTGGATTTTACGGCAGACTTTCAGGAAAAGATTATCGACAAATTCATCCGGGTCTACGAGGCCGGCGGTACGCCCAATCCCTGCATCGACTGCAACAGATATATGAAGTTCGATCACCTGCTTCGCTGGGCGGAAGCACACGGACTGGATTATGTGGTCACGGGCCATTATGCCCGGGTGGAGCAGGACGAGGCCACGGGCCGCTGGCTGCTCAAAAAGGGTCTGGACGAGAACAAAGACCAGAGCTATGTGCTCTACAACCTCACGCAGGAGCAGCTGGCTCATGTCCGCCTGCCGCTGGGTGGTCTGCACAAGAGCGAAGTGCGCGCCATCGCCGAGCAGCAGCACTTTGTGAACGCCCGCAAGCACGACAGTCAGGACATCTGCTTCGTGCCGGACGGCGACTACGCCCGCTTTATGGAGGATTTCACCGGCAAGCACTACCCGGCGGGCGATTTCCTCGACGTCGGCGGCAGAAAGGTAGGCACCCACAGCGGCGCTGTGCGGTACACCATCGGCCAGCGGAAGGGCCTGGGCCTCGCCATGGGCGCACCGGTCTACGTCTGCGCCAAGGATATGCAGGCCAACACTGTCACGGTCGGCCCGGAGTCGGAGCTGTTCGATACCATCGTCTATGCGAACGAAGTGAACTGGATCGCCATCCCGGAGCTGAAAGGCCCCCTGCGGGTGACGGCCCGCACCCGTTATCATCAGACCGAACAGCCTGCCACCGTCTACCCGGCAGGGCCGGACAGCTTCCGTCTGGAATTTGACCAGCCTCAGCGCGCCCCCACCCCGGGGCAGGCCGTCGTGCTGTATCAGGGCGATGTCGTCCTCGGAGGCGGCACCATTACACAGGTGGCGAAGGGATAAGGGCAAGCCCGTGAATGTAAAAAGCAGAACCTAAAGGAGAAATGATATGCAAGACCAGTATTCCCGCACCCAGCTGCTGCTGGGCGCGGAAGCAATGACCAAACTGCACGATTCCCGCGTAGCCGTGTTCGGCGTGGGCGGCGTGGGCGGCTACACCGTCGAGGCGCTGGCCCGCAGCGGTGTGGGGGCTCTCGACCTGATCGACGACGACAAAGTCTGCCTCACCAACCTGAACCGCCAGATCATCGCCACCCGCAAGACGGTGGGCAGGTTCAAGGTGGATGTGGCCGAAGAGCGTGTCCACGACATCGACCCCAACATCAAGGTCACCACCTACAAGACCTTCTTTGGCCCTGAGACGCAGGACAGCTTCGATTTCAGCCAGTTCGACTACGTGGTGGACGCCATCGACACTGTCACCGGTAAAATTGCGCTGGTCATGAAGTGCAAGGAGGCTGGTGTCCCCATCATCTGCTCCATGGGTGCAGGCAACAAGATGGACCCTACCCGCTTCGAGGTCACGGATATTTATAAGACTTCCGTCTGCCCGCTGGCCAAGGTCATGCGCACCGAGTGCCGCAAGCGCCGCATCAAGCACCTGAAAGTCGTTTACTCCAGGGAGCCTGTCATGACTCCCATCGAGGATGACTCCATCAGCTGCAAATACCACTGCATCTGCCCTCCGGGTACCCAGCGCAAGTGTACCATCCGCCGCTCTGTTCCCGGCTCGAACGCCTTTGTCCCGTCGGTCGTGGGCCTCATCATCGGCGGCGAGGTCGTGAAGGACCTCGTGGGCTTTGTCCCCATGAAGGGCTGAATTTGATAGAATAAGAAAACGGCAGGTTCAATGAACCTGCCGTTTTCTTTGTTATGAGCTGATTTTTACTGCTCAGGAGCAGCGAATGCGATGGGGGGAGCACCAGCAGCTGCGTCCACGCTCTTCAGAGAGATGGGAGTGGTTTCGTAGTGCAGGGTCTCGAAGCTCTGGGTGCTGCCGTCCTCGGTGGTGAACTCGAGAACATAGGTCATGTCGCCCTGCTTGTCGGCCTCGACATCGCGGGTGATGACGACATTCACAAAGTCATCCGCGGTTTAGCCGCCGCTGCGCCAGCGCAAAGCCGACGGCGCTTGCCGCAAAGACGGCGTAATAGCTGACCAGCCGGTAGAACATCAGCAGGCTCATGGACGAAGCATCGGGGAGGAAGCTGCTGTACACCAGCAGGAAGGCTGTCTCCACCGAACCCATGCCCGCCACGTTGGGCAGGGCGTTGGAGACAAAGAGGGTCAGCGACGTCAGGAGCTGCACCTGCCAGAAGGTGAGTCCGGTATCCAGCTCCATGAACCGCAGCCCCATCCACGGCAGGCAGAAGAGCAGGAACAGCTTTACGAGATGCACGCCCAGAATGGCGGCACAGCGGGGCTTGTCCGCCAGCAGATGGCGGCTCTCGGTGCTCAGGGTGTCCAGCTGCTTGAGCCAGCTTTCCCGGCGCTCGGCCCAGCGGCCCGTGTCGGGCAGAAAATGCAGCAGCCACCGGGCTAGACGCTGCACCACCGGCAGGGCGCAGAGGGCGATGAGCCCCACGATGACGCCCGCCACGACAGCGTAGGCCCCGGGCAGATACCGCAGTACGCCGTCGGAGTGGGCCGCCATCCAGGGGCGGCCCGCCAGAAGCAGCACGGTGGCGTAAAGCAGGACAGCAGTCTTGTGGAAGACGTATTGCAGGGTCATCAGCCCCACGCCGGGGCCGACGTCCAGCCCGCGCCGGTGGAGATACCACGTCTGAAACGGCACCGACCCTGCGCCGAGGCCCACCACATTGCCGAAGGTCCCCGTCCATGCATTGTCGATACCCTGCCGCAGCGGGAAATGGGACAGGCGGCTGCGGACGATGAGCCAGCTGGATACGCCCTCGAGAAGCGGGTAGCTCAGGCCCACGGCCAGTGCCAGAAGCCCCTGCCCGAGGGTGAGCCGGCTCAGCGCCTCGGAGATCTCGGCCCAGTGCTCCCGGAAGATGAACACCACGATGCCGGTCAGCAGGGCCAGAACGCCCAGCGAGAGCAGGGTCTTTCGGCGCGAAGGGGCGGGGGAGGCGGACGAACTCATGCGGGGACTCCTTTCAAATTTCAACAAAAAACGGACTGGGATAAACTCTTAGGAGAGTATATCACAGTCCGGAGGGGTGTTTGTGAACAACTGCCAAATTTTTTGCCTCAGTTTCGGCAGAGTGATAAAGAACGGGGAGCTTATTCGCCGGTGAGCTCCTTTACAGCCTGTTGTAAACTGTCGGAAAACGCCTGCTTGGAGTAATGGCTCTCGTAAAGCTCACGGCAGGCGGGGCGCATGGCAGCCAGCTTTTCCGGGTGCTCGATGGCCCAGGCCAGCCGCTCGGCCAGCTTTTCGGGGTCGTCGTCCTCGTAGACGAAACCGTCCACGCCCTCGGTGATGAGCCCGGCGGTGCCGGTGTGCTCCGACACGATGGCGGGCTTGCCAAAGATGAGGCCCTCAGTGACGAAAGTAGGCATGGGGTCGTCGCGGGAGGCGCAGACGAGGCAGGTACACTGGGCCATCAGGCTCTTGATCTCGTCGCGGGTGAGCCGCTTGACATAAAAGACGTTGTCGGGGCAGTCAGCGGTCAAGCTCCGCACGGCGTCCATCATCTCAGCCTCTGCGGCCTTGCCCACGAAGAGGAAGGATGCCTTCTTCATGGTCTCAGGCGGCAGCAGCCGGATGGCCTTGCAGAAGATGTCCTGACCTTTCCGGTTCTCGAAGGAACCCACGGTGGCGAACAGAGGCCGCCCGCCCGCATAGCTCAAATCGTAGTGGGAGAACTTCTCGGCGGCGTAGTCCGGCAGGCCGTAGATGAGGGGCCGGATGTTGAACTCCGGCCGCACCGAGTGCATGGCGTTGGCGGCGTGGCTGCCGACGGAGTAGAGCCGGATATTTTCGCCCAGCTCTCTGGGGATCTGGTGGGCGATGTGGGGGTAGCCTGCAAAGGCATCGTGGAGCCACCAGAGCACCGGCACACGCGCACCGCTCAGGGCGCGGACGGCCCGGGCCTCCACGACGGTGTTGGCCAGAACGAGGTCGGCGCAGAGGGCCAGCCCCCAGAGCAGGGGAGACTGGACACAGCCCTTGCGGGTGATGACGGTAGCTCCCGCCTCGAGGAAGAGCGGCATGGAGCCGCCGTCCTCAGGGCCGAGGACGACCACTTCGTAGCCCATGCTGCGCAGCACCGGCACGGCGCTCACCAGCACGATGGGCGCACCGGTCATGTCTAGCAGGTGGCTCATGATAAAGACGCGCTTCCCCTTTACAGACCAGACGTCTTCGGCGCAGATGTCCCGCTCATAGTGGGCCAGCGCCAGCGGGAGGCAGACGTGGCTGCGGCTGAGCTTCGCCGCCAGCGTCAGCAGTTCGACGGGATTTTCCGGGTCGCGGGCTTCCGCCTGACAGCGGCGCAGCAGCTCCCGGGAGACGAGTGCGCAGCCCGGGCAGGCTGCAAAGCCCTGACTGTGGTAGAGGGTGGTGACGCCTGAGTAGCCGAAGACGGCGTCGCTGGTGACGTAGTCTGCGCCGCTGTGCAGTGCGTCCGCAAAGCAGGAAAGGGCCGTGGACATCAGGAAAAGGTCTTCCCTGACCAGAAGCACACCGGCGGCGCTGCCGAGGGCTTCGGGGCGGAGGCTGTCCGTCAATAAAAATTTGCGGTGGAGCTGGTCCTGCAGGGAAGCTTTCAGGGCGGCGTTCCGCCCCGGCGCATAGACGCCGAGAAAAACTTCCTGGGTATCGAGATATTCCTGTTTGGCGAGCTGAGCCCGCTGCAGAGTGGTATAACTGCTGTACATCGTATCCTCCTCTCCGCAGGCAGGCTCAATGGCTGCGATGGAACAGCCCCAGCAGGCGGCGCAGGGGCAGCGTGAGTTTCCAGCTGCTGGAAGAGAGGATGTTTTCCAGCGAGCTCTCGTAGGCTTTGCTCCGGGCGCTCAGCTCGGCGTTGGCCTGATGCAGCTCGGAGAGATTCTTCTGCAGGGCCTCGATGGTCTGCTTCTGGTCAGCCGTAGTTTTTTCCAGCTGGTCGAGGTGCTTCTGCTCGCAGACGCGGGTCTTCTGGAAATACTGTACGCCCTCGAGAACGGCGGCGAACAATGGGTCGTCAGCCAGCGGCTCCAGCGGGAAGTAGCAGTAGCTCACGCCCAGCTTCATCCCGGCGGGGAAACGGTTCAGACCTTCCAGCATGAAATTCGGGTCGTTGTTGAGGAACAGGATGCCGTCGCCGTGGAGCGGCACACCGTTCACCGGGCGGCAGAGGATGCGGTCATCCGAGAAGACGAAATCGGTGATGCAGCAAGGCAGTTCACCGGGGTCGAGACGGAGATTGAACGCGGCCTCCGGCAGCTCGAAGGTCGCTGTCACCATGCCGTTCAGCTCGTCGTATTCGTAGTCCGGGGCCTTGACGGTGTCTTTCTGGGAAAAGCCGAACCCGGCATCATAGTAAAGCAGCGGCTGCACCAGAGCAGGCGAGTCGGTCTGCCTCTCTCTCTGGGGGTGGGCAGCATAGAAGGTCTGCAGCTGCTTTTCCAGCTCAAGGCAGCGCTGGGCCAGCCGCGAAGTGCCTTCGTCTGCAAGTTTGAGCTGTTGTTCAAGGTCCGCAATGCGGCTGCGCAGAGCCGCTTCAGGAGTTTCATTCATCATTACCGGGGCCTCCTCCAATTTATCGCAAGGCGTACAACCCGCGCTGCAAGCCCATGCATCAAAAGTAACTATAGTCTACCCTCAAAATGGCTGGATACCAAAGCGCAGGAATTTCAGTGTTTTGCCGCATAGCGGCGGGTCTTGCTCCGCTGCCGGGGCTTGTCCGCAGGCTTTCCACCCCGAAGCTTCCGGCCAAGCTCTTTGCGGCGCATCAGAAGTTCGGTGACGGCGAAGATGGACACAAGCGAGAACACGAACTGCAGCAGCATCCCCTGCACCGGATGGTCAGCATACTTTGCAGCCATCAGATACCACGGGATGGCCGTCAGCTCCACAGTGTGGATGCAGAAGATGAAGAGCGAGCGCCGGCCCACCCACTCGATGGCATGGGAGATGGGGCCGTCCACTCGGCGCTGCCATTTCAAAAAGAGCCGGATGATGCCGTAGCCCACTGCGCCATCCAGCAGGATGCTCAGCGGCCCCATCGTCCACTCACCCAGCGAAACGCAGTCGGTGCTCTGGGTCAGCAAAACGCCCGCGACGACGCCCAGCGCAGCCGCGATGAGTCCGGCTTTGGCTCTGCCGGAGAGGGGAGTTTCGAAAAGGCGGCGCTTCTTGGCCAGATAGCCGATGTAAAGGTAGGGCAGCGACACCATGCCCTGTGCGATGCAGAAAGGAGCCTCCCACACCAGCGTGACGCCCCAGCCAAGCAGGGTGACGCCGACGACTGCGGGGGTTATGTACCGCTCGGGGAAAATCTCGAGCAGCACGTCCAGCAGCACCCACGCCAGCATCAGAGCCACTAAGTACCACATGGGTCCGCAGGAGAAAAACTGCTGCCCGAAGTAAGTGGCCGTGTGGGGCAGACCTAACAGGAAACCGCCTAAGACCTTGGCCGATTCTGAGATGGCAGCATCCCACGAGCCGAAAGCTGCATGGTGAATGAAAGCGTGGAGCACCGTGGTGGCCAGTGCAGTATAAACGTAAGGCTTGAGCAGGGTCTTGAGCTGCTGCTCGATGCATTTGTGGATGGAGCGCTTGCGGAAGCCGTAGCCGCTGGCAATAAAAAAGGCGGCCATCAGCGCTTCGCGGTAAGCGAACAGCGCGAACGCGAAAGGGGTGACGTCGTTGGCGCCGAGGGGGTAAAGCTCTGCCGTGTGGGCAAAGACGATGGCCAGCATTCCGATGCCTTTCAGCAGGTCGAACATGCCAAGGCTGCTTACAGTGCGGGGCTTGGTGCCTTCCATGAAAAGGGTCCTCCTTGTGCGCCATTCGTCCCGGAGGCCCCGGAAGGCCGTGTTTTAGGCGCGATAAATAAAAATATGAAGCTCAGCGGGGAGCTTTTTTGCCAAATGATATAAACAGTATAATGCTTTTTGGGCTTGCTGTCAATTTGATAAGGACTCGACCTCCGGGTGAAGTTTCGTCCTGACGAAAAAAGTGTATCACAGCTTTTCGCACATCGCAACAAAAGGAAAGAATTACATCTGCCTGCACAAGTTAAATGCAAGCTCAAGTTGCATATTTGTGCAATTAAATCTTGCGTTTACGCTCTGCTTGCGGTATACTGTTGCCATGAGGAGCCGTGCCAAAGTTTTCCTCGAACTGCCAGAGATTCGGAATGCCTCTGGAAGGTGAATGAAAAAAGTGCTGAGCTGAAAATTTGACAAAAAAGGAGAAAGACCGATGGCTGAATACATCAAAGTACCCGCAGGCGTATACGACATGGTGACCCGCTGCATGGAGCAGGAGTTTCCTGATCATGTGGCCATCCGCTATGTGGCCGAGGACGGCAAGACCGTCGTGGAGAAGAAGTATCGCGAGTATGCGCAGGACATCCGCCGGATGACGGCCTATCTCAAGGCCGAAGTGCCGGACATCAAGGGCCAGCGCATCGTTCTGCTGAGCCGGAACTGCTATGAATTCTGCGTGGCGTCCTACGGCATCATCCTCGCCGGCGGCGTTCTCGTGACCCTGAACCAGAAAAAGACCTGGGAGGAGCTGGAATATGAGCTGGGCCTCGTGGAGCCTGCCCTCATCCTGAACGACGGCATCGACTACGGCTGCCGCGCCGAGCTGGAAGCCGCCTACGGCCCGAAGCTCCGCTCCATGGACTGTTATAAAGAGACTGCCCCCGGCGAGCTGACCAACTGCGTGGGCCATGATGATTTGATGATGCTGATGTTCACCTCCGGCACCACCGGACGCAGCAAGGGCGTCATGCTCTCGGAGCGGAATATGTGCGCCAGCCTGCACACCTATTCGGAGGTGGCAGAGAACTGGATCACCAACCGCCTCCCGGCAGGCCAGAAGCTGCCGCTGAGCCATATGACCCTGCTGCCCCTCTTCCACATGGCCTGCTTCGTCTGCGTTATGTCCTACCCGCCTGCCGGATGGGCTCTGAACCTCTGCGGCGACATCCGCGACTTCTACCGCGACCTGGGCCTGATGCACAGCGACGTCATGGCCTCGGCCCCCATGCTGGTGGAGACCATCTACAACGACATGAAGCGTGGCCGCGTCAGCCGTCTGAACGGCCTGTGGGACCTGTGCTGCTCTTCCGCTGCCCTCGACCCCAAGATGCTGCTGGAGCTGGCCCAGAACGGCTTTGTCGTCAACCAGTGCTACGGTATGACCGAGACCTTCGGCGACGGCATCCTGAACTTTACGCAGGTCGAAAAGCACATGAGTGCCGTGGGCAAGCCCGACGACCACGTTCAGTATAAGCTGGACGAGACCGGAGAAATTTGCATCAAGGGCGACTGCGTGATGCTGGGCTACTACAAGGACCCCGAGGCCACGGCAGAGGTCATCGACGCCGACGGCTGGTTCCACACCGGCGACCTGGCCCGGATGGATGAGGAAGGCTTCTATTACATCACCGGCCGCAAGAAGAACCTTATCATCCTCGCCAGCGGCGAGAACGTCAGCCCCGAAGAGCTGGAAAAGAAGCTGGCCCTCTGCCCGGCCATCACCGAGTGCATCGTGAAGGAGAAGGACCAGAAAATTTGTGCCGTCATTTACTGCCCTGAGGATAAGCAGGAAGAGGTCAGAGCCTTCGTCATCGAGGTGAACCGCAGCCTGCCGCTGTATAAGCGCATCAGTGCCGTGGAGTTCACCGTTGAGCCCCTGCCCCGCAACGCTCTGGGGAAACTGCTGCGCAAGTAACAAGTAAGAAGAAACAGTGAAAAGGATACGCCGCGTAGTTGCATTTCTCTGCCGAAACAGGTATTATTACTCTGAGGCAGAATATGTCAAATGCCGGCGTTTCGCTGCAATAAAGAAAAACAGCAAGGAGCGACAAAAATGATAAATACTGTATATGAGCTCATCACGGACGTCATGGCGAAGCAGTACCCCGACCGGGTGGCTTTCCGCTATGTGGCCGCCGATGGCAAGACTGTGGTGGAAAAGACCTACGCCCAGTATGTGCAGGACATCCGCAGGGCCGTTACTTATTTTAAGGAGAATATCCCCGACATCAAGGGCAAGCGTGTCGGCATCATGAGCCGCAACTGCTATGAGTACGGTGTCAACAGCTTCGGCGCTATCCTCGCCGGGGCCGTCGTCGTGACCATCAACCAGAAAAAGACCTGGCCCGAGCTGGAATATGAGCTGGGCCTTGCCGAGCCTTCCCTCATCGTCAACGACGGCATCGACTATGGCTGCCGCCCCGACATCGAGGCCGCCTACGGCGATAAACTCCGCCCGATGGACGCCTTCAAGGACAGCGCGCCTGCAGAGCTTGTTGACTGCGTGGGCCATGATGATTTGATGGTGCTGATGTTCACTTCCGGCACCACCGGCCGCAGCAAGGCCGTCATGCTCTCGGAGCACAACTTTTTTACCACTGTGGAGTGCCAGGTCAAATTCGGCGACGCCATGCTGGACTATAAGCACGAGCATATGCCCGAGGACAAAGACGACGTCCTGAGCAACTTCGCCATCCTGCCCCTGTTCCATCTGGGTACGTTCATCTGCCTCTTCGTTTGGGCCTGCAAGGGCTGGGCGCTGAACCTCTCCGCCGACATCCGCGACTTCTACCGCGACCTCGGCCTGATGCACAGCGATGCCATCGCTGTGGCTCCCATGTTGATGGAGGCCATCTATAAAGACGTCAAGCGGGGCCGCCGCGCCCGCCTGAACGGCGTCTGGAACCCCTGCGGCTCCTCTGCCATGTTTGACGGCGCCATGCTGGCCGAGCTGGCACAGCAGGGCATGATGATCACTCAGGTGTACGGCATGACCGAGACCTGCGGCGACGGCATCATTAACTACGAGCAGGACGAAAAGCACATCCGCGCCGTGGGCAAGCCCGACGACCACGCCGAGTACAAGCTGGACGAGACGGGCGAAATTTGCATCCGCGGCGGCTGCGTCATGCTGGGCTATTACAAAGACCCCGAGGCCACCGCAGAAGTCCTCGACGCCGACGGCTGGTTCCACACCGGAGACCTGGCCCGTGTGGACGAGGACGGCTTCTATTACATCACCGGACGCAAGAAGAATATCATCATCCTCGACAACGGTGAGAACGTCAGCCCCGAAGAACTGGAAAATCTGCTGTCCAAGTGCGAGGCCGTCAAGGAATGCATCGTCAGGGAGAAGGGCAAGAAAATCTGTGCCGTCATCTACTGCGGCGAGGCCGACCAGCAGACCGTCCGCGACTTCATCACTGAGACCAACCGCACCCTGCCGCTCTACAAGCGGATGAGCGCCGTGGAGTTCAGCACTGAGCCTCTGCCCCGCACCGGCACCGGCAAGCTGCTGCGCAAGTAAGAATAAACCGGGCAGGCTGCGGAATACTGGAAAAGAGCCGCAGCCGCCTTTAATGGAATTACGAAAGGAAGATTCAAACTATGGAAAGAACCGAGATCGTGTCCCAGATCCTTGCAATTCTGGAAGATGTTGCAGAAATTTCCCCCGATGATGTCAACGAGAACAGCGTCTTGATGGACGATCTGGACCTGTCGTCCATGGAGATCCTGACCGTCGTCGCCGACCTGGAGGAGACTTTCGGCCTGCGCATCCCCGAAAAGGAGCTGCGCAACTTCGTCACCGTCAGCGATTTGGCCGACTATCTGGCCGCACACGCGGGGGAATAAGGAATGGATGCCGAACAGCGCTCTGTTTTTCAGGGTATCGTTTACTATTACCGCGAAAACATGGTCAACTGCCGCTATCAGGTCACGCTGAAAGATGCCGTGGACGGTGCGCTTTTGCAGCAGGCTCTGGATGCGGCCCGGGCAAAGGCTCCCTACTATTTCCAGAAGCCGGTGTGGGAGAAAAAGCTGCTCCACCTCGAGCCGTCGGACGCCCCCTGTCTGGTGCGGCAGGGCAGCGCAAAGCCCGAATTTCCGGACGAGAACGGCTTTACTGTTGCCCTGAGCTATGAGGGGAAAGTCGTCTACTTTGACTGGTTCCACTTCCTGACCGATGGCCGGGGCATAGCACCCTTCATGACCATGGTGCTGCAGTTCTACTGCAACCTGCGGTACGGCACGGCTTTCGAGGGCCAGACCCTTGAGACGGACCCTGCCTACGACATCGAGGACATCCTTGCAAAGTACCCCGAGAGTCAGGTGGCCAACGATATGCAGCGCCCCGTGGTGCAGACCTTTGAAGAGACGCCCACCTGCTGCCGCATCCGGCTGGAAAAGGCGGGGCTTGTGGACGCCGCCCTCCGCTGCGGCGTCAAGCCTTTCAGTACCCTCACGGCCCTGCTCTGTAAGGCGGTGCGGGCGTATCTGGACAAGGACGAGGTGCTCTACAGCTACTCGACAGACGCCCGCGACGCGCTGGGCGCGCCGAACGCCCTCTACAACTGCGTGGCCTCCTTCCAGCGCAAGCTGCCGCTGACGGCAGATGCCCCGCTGGCCGAAGTGGCCGTGGGCGTGGACGCTGACCTGAAAGAGAACCTTTCCGCTGAGCGAAAACTGTTCCGTATTGCGGAGCAGATGGGCTGGGTCTACCGGGTCTACCAGCAGAAAGCCAGCCTCAGCATCAAAAAGCGCATCTTCCAGATGGGCGAGTACATCAGCGGCTTCCCGGCGGACTTCTGGGTGAGCTATCTGGGCGACCCCTTCGCCCCGTCCAGCCCGGAACTGACCCGGTACATCGAGGACTTCCAGACCTGGGTGCCGGCGGACGGCGCTTCCATCGGTCTGGAATGCACCAGCCTGCATGGCATCATCACCCTCTGCGTCAAGAACAAGGTGCCGCGCCCCGGCTTTGCCGAGGCTCTGCGCGCCGCGTTCGAGGCCGAAGGCATCAAGGTGCTGGAAGCCGCAGAGCTGGGCGCAGACAATACATAAGATCAAACCTCTCCGTCACGCCGGCGGCGTGCCGGAGCGGAGCTCGGAAGAGCACCCGTCTGAGC
>NZ_JAJEQG010000009.1 GCF_020687245.1 Faecalibacterium longum CLA-AA-H243
GTGTGTTTTCAAAATAAAAACGCAAAGAGAGAGGAGAAAGTAATCATGAGAGATTTTAAGGATTTGAAAATTGCTGTAGCCGGAACTGGGGCTAGAGATATAATAGGGTCAACCAAGAAAACCTACGATAACTAAAGGGTTTTGACTGCTTGAGTTGTCCTTCAAATGTTTTATTTGTTGAAAAACTGCAAGATGCGGAAAATCCGGGGTTATATGTAGGAGGCTTTTTGGAAAGCTCTGTTTTGACCCACAAAAAGGAGCAACAAATAAAGATTGAAGGAGAGTTCAAGCCTACGGTGGATTGTCTTTGTGCGACCCGCCGTAGGTTTGTTTTGTCCATAAGGGAATGGGTGCAACATTAGCGATAAAAATGTGAGGATGGAATAGAGTAATGGATTCAAAGAAAGAAATACAGCATGTATATCTTGTGGGCGCGAAGTCATTGGGGGCTTACGGAGGGTATGAGACCTTTGTCTACAAGCTCACGGAGTATCACCAGAATAAAGAAAACATTAAATATCATGTTGCCTGCAAAGCCAACGGTGACGGTTGCATGGATGAGAGCAAGTTTGAGGGCGTGACAAAGATCAATGATCACGAGTTTGAATTTCACAATGCCCACTGCTTCAAAATAGATGTTCCTCAGATTGGCTCTGCACAGGCTATTTATTATGATGTTGCTGCACTAAAGGCTTGTTGCGAACATATCAAGAAAAACCATATCCCTCATCCGATAGTTTACATCATGGCTTGCCGCATTGGGCCTTTTGCTGGTCATTTTTACAGAGAAATCCATAAACTGGGTGGTACTGTGTTCTTGAATCCAGATGGACATGAGTGGATGCGAGCTAAATGGTCTGCACCAATTCGGAAGTATTGGAAGATTTCTGAGCAGATGATGGTCAAGTATTGCGACCTTGCAATCTGTGATTCTGTGAATATCGAAAAGTACATCCATGAATGCTATGACGGTAAGGGCATCAAAGGAAGTAGTCCGAAAACAACCTTCATTGCGTACGGTGCGGATCTTACCCTTAGTAAGCTGGCTGACGATGATGAAAAACTGGTGAGCTGGTATAAGGAAAAAGGATTGACTAAAAAGGGCTATTATCTTGTTGTAGGTCGCTTTGTGCCAGAAAACTCTTTTGAAGTTATGATTCGAGAGTTTATGAAGAGTAGGAGCAAAAAAGACTTTGCTATCATCACCAATGTGAACGATAAGTTTTTGAATGAACTTGAGGAAAAGCTACATTTCAAGGGTGACAAGCGTATTAAGTTTGTCGGAACCGTTTATGATCAGGAACTGTTGAAGAAGATTCGAGAAAATGCCTATGCGTATTTCCACGGACACACGGTTGGCGGTACAAACCCATCGCTGATTGAAGCCCTTGGAAGTACCGATTTGAACTTATTGGTTGATGTTGGATTCAACAAAGAAGTGGCAGAGGATTGCGCTTTGTATTGGAGCCGCAAGCCGGGCAGCCTTGCAAAGCTCATTAATAAGGCAGACCAAATGAGTGTAGATGAAATCGCAGAGATGGGCCGCAGGGCCAAAAAGCGTGTGGCGGAAGAGTACACATGGGATAAGATTTGCAGGCAGTATGAAAATGTATTTGTGAGGAAATAGGCAATGAGTGATACAAAAAAATATGGGAATATTGATGCCCTCAGAACGTTTGGTTGTTTGGCAATTATAGCGTGGCATATTAAAGCGAATACCGGTTTTAGTACGGGGGGGACTAGATATAGTTATACCATCATTTGATTATCTGGTGTATCTATTTATGATGATCAGCGGTTTTGGAATGTGCAACGGTTATTATCGTGAATTAAAAACAGGAACGTGTGATTTGAATAAATTCTATTCAAAAAGATATAGAAGAACAGTTCCCTTCTTCGCAATACTGATTCTTTTGGACCTGGTTATTGAATTCAGCCCGGAAACATTATGTGAAGGATTTATGGAAATAACAATGTTGTTTGGATTTTTACCAAACAATACACTAAGCACAATTGGAGTTGCATGGACACTGGGAGCTATTTTTGCCTTCTATATTATATTCCCGTTAATTGTTTTCCTTCTTTATAACAAAAAAAGAGGAATTATGTCCTTTGTGATTTCTTTAGCGATTACATATATGTGCCAGTGCTATTTTATGACAGACAGATTTGTTACAGAAGATTTTGTGATGCGTCATTCATTCTTGTATTGCCTGCCGTTTTTCCTCATAGGTGGGATTGTATATTTATATAAGGATGAAATTGAGAACTTTGTAAATCGCTTTAAAGGAATTAGTCTTTGTGCTGTGCTGGTTCTGACGGTAGGCTATTACAGTACTCCTAATGCAATAGATTCTATCGATATTGTGGTTGTTAAAACTTTGTTGCTTTATACTGGATGGTTGGGATTGTCTTTAGGATATGACAACAGGCTAATGAATAATAAATTTACAAATTATATTAGTAATTTAAGCATGGAAATGTATTTATCTCACATGGTTGTATTTAGAATTATAGAGAAAACCGGTATTACAGGACAAAATGAAAATTCGATTGTCAGATATATGGCGACATATATATTGTTGGTAGCTTTACTGGTAACGGGATTGACAATTTATAAAAGAGTGACAAAAAGATTGGTTGCATTTAGGTGAGAGTATGAGCCGACATTTATCGATTGAAGAAACAATAATAGAGGGATTATATATTATAAATCCAACTATATATAGACATGATGAAGACTTGGTTTTTGAAACGTATAACAAGCAAGAATGGATGAAAGACGGTCTGGATATGACTTTTGTTCAGGAGAATCAATCGATGAGTGGCAAGGGTGTTCTCCGTGGCTTACATGTTCAAAAAAAATTCCCACAAGGAAAATTGGTTAGGGTTGTAAGAGGGGTAATATATGATGTTGCTGTAGATACGCGAATTGGTTCTCCAACATATGGAGAGTGGTATGGTGTTGAACTCTCATCAGATAATAAAAAGCAATTTTACATTCCAGAAGGCTTTGCACATGGATTTTATGTGATTTCTGATATTGCGGTGGTATGTTTTAAAGTTTCTGACTATTGGCATCCGAATGATGAGATTGGAATACCGTGGAATGATACAGAGTTGAAGATAAATTGGCCCATAAAAGAAAATGAGATGCCAATTATTGCGGATAAAGACCTACATTATGATTCCTTTTCTCTGTTAAAAGAAAAATTGCACCAAAGAGAGGAATAACAATATGAAAATACTATTAATACATAAGTTTCATTATATGTTGGGTGGAACAGAAACGTTCCATTATAATTTGGCAGAGGCGTTAACTGCAGCAGGGCATGAAGTCATTTTCTTTTCAATGTATGATGAAAGAAATATACCGTGTGCGCAAGATAAATATTTTGTTTCCAATGTGGATTATAATGATCCCAATTTGAGTACATTTAAGAAAATCAAAATGGGAATTAAATTAATATATTCTTTTGAATCTAAACATAACATCGAAAAACTAATTCGGGATGAAAAGCCAGACATTGCCCATATTGGATTGTTGCATCGCCAGATTACATTTTCGGTAGTTGATGTTTTGAAGAAATATAACATTCCGGTTGTGATGCACTTGCATGAATTGACAGCAGTATGTCCTTGTTATACTATGCTGCGACAAGATGGAACTATATGCAGTGATTGTGCAACAAAAGGATATTGGAATTGTGTGAAAAATAAGTGCATGAAGGGCTCTCTTGCAAAGAGTGTATTGGCATATACAGAAGCTCAATTTCTTAGATATGGACATTATTATGACAAAATTGACTTATATATTGCGGAATGCAATTTTTATAAAAATTTAGTGGAAAAAGCTCATTTTACGCATTCACCAATAATCAAGATGAATAATTTCTTGCCGATAAATCAGGAGTATAAAGCCTATTATGAGCATGACAATTATATTCTGTATTTTGGAAGATATGCAAGAGAAAAAGGCGTTTTGACAATTTTAAAGGCATATGCCAAGATGCATTGTGATGAAAAATTGGTTCTGGTTGGTAAGGGATCGGAAGAAGAAAGAATAAAAAATTTTGTTAAGGAACACAATCTTGAGGGTCGCGTTCAAGTAAACGGTGCGATTTTCGGCGAAGAAATGGATCGTATAATTGAACGCGCCAAAGTTGTTCTTGTACCGTCAGAATGGTATGAAAATGGGGCATTTGTTGCATTACAGGCCTTGGCTAAAGGGAAGATTGTTGTTGCAAGTGATATTGCAGGTCTTTCTGAAATTGTACAAGATGGTGAAACTGGATATCTGGCAGAACCGGGAAATCCTGATAGCTTTGCAATAGCTATTCAGAAAGCTTTAAACTTGACAGAAACCGAGTATAGAAATATGAGCGCGCGCATAGTAGCGTATGCAAAAAAGCGATGCGATGCGGAAAACTATATAGAGAAACTCTGCAAAATTTACGAAGAACTAATAAATGGGAAACAGCATAAGGAGAACGGATGAAAAAGAAAGCATTGATAGTTGTGAATCTTGCTGGTTTTCTACATTTTCTGTGGAATGATATCGCGACACTTCAAGAAATGGGATATGAAGTGTCAGTGGCAATGAATGAAAATTCTGCGGCAGGCCCTAACCTGATTGAAATTCCTAAACTGGAAGAAATGGGGATTGCACATTATCAGGTAGAATTTGATACAAAAAGCCCGGTGTCAACTCAAAATATTCAGGCTTATAAACAATTAAAACTTATTTTGAAAACGAATAAGTATGATTTGATTCATTGTCATACACCTATTGTTGGCATTTTAACCAGAATGGCTGCAAGGAAATATAGAAAAGCTGGAACAACAGTTATATATACCACACATGGATTTGCATTCACAGACAAATCATCAAAAAAGAGTTGGATTGTTTATTTTACAGCTGAAAAGCTAATGTCAAGATTTTGTGATGCTATTATTACGATAAATCATGAGGACTATGGTAATGCAAAAAAAATGCATTGCCCCAAGGTTTATGTTATTCCGAGCGTTGGCTTAGATAATCATAGGTTTGCAAATTTAAGAATTAACAGAGATGAGTATAGAGCATCATTTGGCGTAAACTCAAAAGATCATATGGTTTTAGCTGTGGGTGAATTGTCATCGAGAAAAAACCAGAAAATTATTATAGAAGCCTTAGGAACGCTTGATAGAAAAGAACAGTACATATTTGTAATCTGCGGAACAGCAGTTGTTAATTCAACAATCGAGGAAGAACTCAAAGAAACAGCCTCCAGATTAGGAGTCAGGATTTTCTTGGCAGGACATAGACTTGATATTCCAGAGATAAATGCATGTGCGGATGTTGCTGTTATTCCATCCGTAAGAGAAGGATTTGGAATGACGGGAGTGGAGGCACTTGCATCAGGTGTACCTGTTGTGGGATCTGATGTGCAGGGGATAAGAGAATATGTAATTCCGGGAAAAACAGGATATCTTTGTGATCCGTACGATGCACATCAGTTTGCAGAAGCTATTGAAAATATCGTAAACCTGACTCCGGAAGCAAGGAACCAGATGGCAGCTGCTTGCAAAAAAAAGGCAGAAGAATTTGATGTATCTAAATCTATTGCCGCCATGAAGAACATATATCAGGAAGTATTAAGCAATGACAGAAAATATGAAGAATAAAGATGTGACGTCGCTGGTTAGTGTTGTTGTACCAATATATAATGTTGAATCTTATCTGAATGAATGTGTTGATTCGATTCTTTTTCAAACATATAAGAATATCGAGGTAATTTTAGTGGACGATGAGTCTCCGGATTCATGCGGGAAAATGTGTGATGATTATGAGAAAATGGATACGAGGATTAAGGTTGTTCACAAGAAAAATGGTGGTCTGTCTGATGCCAGAAATGCAGGTATGAAGGTTGCGACAGGGGATTTAATCACTTTTGTTGACAGTGATGATTACATTTCAAAAGACTTTATAGAAATTCTCTTTGAAGCTATGTTAGAGAATAAATCCGACATAGCTATTGCAAATATGAAGAGAACGAGTAAGCGAGATGAGAAAAACACTTCAACAGCTTGGAAAACGTCTAATTTTAAATCCGAAGATGCTTTGATTAGTATGCTATATGGTATACCATTTGGCACATCTGCGTGTGGTAAACTTTTTAAGAGAAACCTATTTAAGGGTGTGGAATTTCCATATGGTAAATTCTCTGAAGATCTTTTTACAATCTATAAAACAATCTTGAAGAGTAAGAGCGTAACTTATGTAGAATTTGATGGCTATTTCTACTATTACCGGGATGAAGGAAGTATAGTTGTCTCAGGTTATAAGGAAAAGCATTTAGAAGCTTTAGATGCTGTTGATGATATCGCCGGAGCGGTAAAAGGAAAAACGCAGTTTGATAATGCATTATCGACTCAATATATAAATGTCATATATGATATTGCAGCAAGAAATCCACAGCCTTTAGAATTCCGGAATAAGCGTATTCAGAGCATCTTGAAAGCACATCGAATAAATGTGCTAAAAGATGGTAATGCCCCAAAGAGATTACGGGCTTTTGCTGCGATATCATTATTTGGAAATAGAATAGCACTTAAGGTTGTCGTTGCGAGAAACAGGAAGTGGAAGGTGTAAAGAGGGGAGGCAAAAAGAGATGACACCATATATTGTTGTATTTATGATTTCGATAGGTCTTTTTGCGCTTTCTGATCGGGTGAAATATACACAAAGGAAACCGATTGTATTCATATCAGTTATGGCATTGTGTTTGTTAGCAGGAATGAGAGCGGTGGGTGTTGGAACAGATACACGAGTTTATTTAATGCCTGTTTATGAGGCAGCGAAAAGAAGCCATAGCATTGGTGAGTATTTGAACTCATCTTTCCATGCTTTCACATGGACAACAGATTATGTGAAGGATATGGAACCATTGTTTCCGTTATTAGTTTTGATTGTAACAAAAATTACAGGTTCATTATATTGCGTTCAAACTATACTGGAATTATGTGTGATTCTGCCACTATATGTTGCCGTTAGAAAAGATAAGAACACAAGCCTTGGGATGGCGATGTTTGTTTTTTGCATGGCATTTTATAATCCCTCGATGAATATGATGCGTCAGTCAATCGCTATGTCTTTAGGAGTCCTGGGATTTGAATATTGGAAAAATGCAGAAAAGAAAAATTCGTTTATCTGTGTGATTATTGCTTTCTTATTCCACACAAGCTCATTGCTGATATTACTGATTTATCTTCTGTATGATTATATTGTCAAAGGAACAACTTTGAGCATAACAGGAAACAATGTTAGTAAGAGAAATGAAACTCCTAGAATGCTGATATCTATGGGGATTGGTTTCGTAGTGATGATTATGATGTCCGCGATTGTGTCTGCTTTGTCGGCTGTTGGATTTGGGGAATATGTCAGCTACGTTACAGGAAAATTGGTTTTTATGCCAAACCAGCTTTTAATCCGTATTCCTCAAATAATATTGATCATCTGGAGTTATAGATATTTGAGAAAAGATGGAGAAGACATTTCATTTTTCTTGGTTATGGAGGTATATGCAGTCTTGTTTTCACAGTTTACCAGTGTGAGCGGGTATGGTGGAAGAATTGCTTTATACTTTGCGATTTTTGAGGTGCTTGTCATATCACAGGCAATGAGTGCATTAAAACCAAGAAAAAGCGGAATAATTATTCGACCGTTAATCATAGGATATTATATGTTTTATTGGTGGTACTATTTTGTATTTGTTGGTGCGCATCAAACAGTACCGTATATATTTATGAGATAGAGGAGAAACGAGTAAATGGATAAAAAAATCGGTATTATGTCTATGCAAAGGATTATTAATTATGGATCTTTTTTGCAAGCGTATGGTTTGAAAAAAATGATTGAGTCGGTTTCAAAATCAGAAGTTGAATTTATAGATTACAGATTTGGTGTTGATATTACAAATAGATTAAAAAAACCGCAGTCTAAAGCTGAAAGCATAGTGGATAAGATTCTGAAAAACAGAACCCCATGGAATTATCTGAAAAAAAAGAACTTTTTCAAAGAAATAGAAAGAAATTTAATCCTGGATTTAAAGAATATTGGGGTTGATAAACTGAATTATGACTGTGAGGTTGACACGTTAGTGATTGGAAGTGATGAAGTATTTAATTGCCTTCAACCATATCCAGTAGGATATTCTAAGCAGTTATTTGGAGATGGATATGCACACTCCAAGATTGTTTCATATGCGGCTTCTTTTGGAAGCACACGTTATGAAGATTTGGTAGATACAGGAATTGCACACGAAATTAAAACAATGCTGTCAAGATTTGCAGCTATTTCTGTGCGTGATGAAAATAGTGCTCATATTGTTAGGCAATTGCTCGGTTACTCTCCGGAAATTCATATGGATCCAGTTCTGATGTATGATTTTACACAAGAAATTGCAGAGTATACGACTTATGAAAGAGATTATATCATTTTATATGCATACACGGGCAGATTAAGCAGAGAAGAAGAAAACTATATAAAAAAATTTGCAAAAAGGCACAATAAGAGGATTATATGTGTTGGACATTATTCAAATATTGCGGATAAAAATATAATTTGCAATCCGTTGTATGTATTTTCCTATTTCAAAAATGCAGATTATGTCATTACGGATACATTTCATGGTACAGTCTTCTCTATTAAAATGAATACAAAATTTTGTACACTGGTAAGAGATTCAAATCGCAATAAATTAGAAGCATTACTTAATAAACTTGATAAATTGGATAGAAAAGTGGAAAAACTAGAGGATATTGAGCGATTATATAATACCGAAGTTGATTTTTATAAAACTAATCAAATAATTGAACAAGAGCGTAAAAAAACAACGTTGTATTTAAAGGAAAATATTTAAAATGGGTAGTGAGTCAAGAAATAGATACTTATTAAAAAACACATTGATTTTTACACTTGGCAATATTGGCTCTAGGATGATTTCTTTTTTCTTGATTCCATTGTATACTAATGTTTTAACAACGAGTCAGTATGGTACGGTGGATCTTATAACTACTATTAGTACAGTTGCAGGGCCAATGCTTACATTGAATATTGCTGAGTCGGTTATGCGGTTCGGGTTAGACAAAGATGCAGATAAGGAAAAAAACACACAGTGTGGAAGCATAGTTCTACTTATTGCGATGATAATTGGACTGGTTTTAATTCCAATATGCAGATGCATCACAGAAGTATCTGACTATGCGATGTATGTTTATTTTTATGTCATTTCTTTATCTGCTAGTCAACTGTTTCTATGCGATTTACGCGGAAAGGAATTGTTACTTAAGTATTCACTTGGAAATATCCTTCAGACATTGATGATAGCGATTTTAAATATAACATTTTTACTTGTCTTTAAAATGGAAACAGGTGGATATTTATTGGCATATATCATTGCAAACTTTATAGTTGCGATTTATGCCATTATTGCAGGAAAAGGCTATAAAGCGTTCTCTTTTCACAACATAGATCGCTGCAAACTCAAAGAGATGATTCGGTATTCGGTTGTTCTTATCCCGAACACATTTATGTGGTGGATCATGAATTCTTCAGATAGGGTTATGGTGACCTACATGATTGGTGCAGCGGCTAACGGAATCTATGCTGTTTCTTATAAACTTCCAACCCTTGTATCAACGCTGACAGGAATATTTAATCAAGCATGGAGTTATTCTGCGATTCGTGAAGAAGGCACGAGTGATGAAACTGAATACAACAATAAAATGTTCAAAACACTTTCTGCAATTGCGTTTATGATGGGAATTGGCCTTTTACTATTAACAAAACCATTCTTGGGAGTTTATGTGGCGGATAGTTATTATGACGCTTGGAAGTATACTCCGTTTTTGATTATTGGATGTGTTTATTTAACATTGGGCACATTCATGGCAACAAGTTATACTGTACATAAGGATAGTTTTGGCTATTTGTTTTCTGGATCGTTTGGCGCAGTGTTTAATATACTATTGAATTTTATCTTGATTCCAGTGATAGGAGTCTATGGTGCTGCATTAGCAACATGTATAAGTTATATTGCTGTTTTTATGTTCCGTGTGTTCCACACTAGAAAATATATTAAGTATGATATTATGTATAAGGAATTCATTTTAGGTTCGTTATTAATGCTTGTGTCTGCAATTTTAATGTTTGTAGATGGAATGAAAGGATTCCTTCTTCAACTTGTGATTCTTTTGATTGGATTTACGGTGTTTTCCAAAACTTGGATTCCGATGTTACAGTTTTTTCTAAATAAAATTCAAAGGAAGCGGGTGAGCTAATGCAGAAGTTGGTTAGCATTATTGTTCCAGTATATAATGTTGAAAAGTATATTGATAAGTGTGTTAGATCATTATTAAAACAAGATTATGGAAATATAGAAGTAATTCTTGTTGACGATGGTTCTCCTGATAAAAGTGGTTATATCATTGATAGACTGAAAGAGGAAGACAATCGAATAGTGGTAATACATCAAGAGAATCATGGCGTTTCTAGTGCTAGAAATGCAGGAATGGCTGTCGCTTCAGGTGAGTATATCACCTTTGTCGATGGAGATGATTGGGTTGATGCTAACTATGTGACATATTTTGTTGATTTACTAGAGAAATCAAGCTGCGATGTTGTGATGAATAAGAATAATTATTCAGGTTGCAATGATATATCAAATAATAATTTTTCTGTGATTAGTGCGGAAAAAGCTATTGAGTGGATTTATTTGGGAGATCTTTTTGTAGCAGTTTGGAATAAGATGTATCGAAGGAGTGTGCTCGAAGAGAATTATATAAAATTTAATGAAAAAATATGGTATGGTGAAGGAATGCTTTTTAATGTTGAGTTTCTACAACATGTAAACAGTGTGGCAGTTGGTGAAAGTGCAGTTTACCATCAAACTTTTAATCCTGATAGTGCGATGAGAAAATTCAATTTAAAGAGTAACTTGTGTGGAATCAAATCTTTAGAATTGCAAAAGGAAGCATGGATAAAAAAGAACATTGATATTGAGAAAGCATGGGAATATCACAGGTATTGTTTCAATAGAAGTATAATTGATGGCCTTGTTCGATCTAATATGATTTTAGAATATAAAGAAACGTATAAGGAGTGTGTTTCTAACCTTAGGAAAAACATATTTTTGCCATTAAAAATGGAAAAAAGTATTAAGAAAAAAATTATGTGGTGTTGCTATTTTATTTCACCAAGGCTCATGGCTATTAGAAAAGCTATAGGATCTAAGAAGGCTGCAAAAACTGTGTGTGGGGGGGGTATAAGAAATAATGTTATAATAAAGAAACCAGCGTATATTCTTGTGCCTATCACGGGAGGTGCTTTTGCATGAAAACCGTGTGCGCTAAGGATATGTGTGCTGGTTGTATGGCCTGCATAAATATGTGCAAAAAGAGTGCTATTACTATTGTAGATGATTACAAGACATATAATGCCGTAATTGATGAAGTAAAGTGCGTGAATTGTGGGTTGTGTGAAAAAATTTGTCCTAATGTAAAATGCGTGGAGCAGGTTAACCCTATCTTTTGGAAAGAAGGATGGGCATTGAATCCTGAAATCAGAAGTAATGCATCTTCAGGAGGAATTGCTTCATCAATTATATATTCATTTATTAAAAATGGTGGATATGTTGCTTCGTGTATGCTTAATAAGGGAGAATTCGTTTTTGAATTGACAAATTCGACCCAAAGAGCTGAGCAATTTGTAGGATCTAAATATGTTAAAAGTAATCCAAAAACAATATATATAGATATTGAAAGGAAACTACAAGAAGGGAAAAAGGTCCTTTTTGTTGGATTGCCATGTCAAGTTGCTGCATTGAAAAATTTCTCACGCAATCAAGATAATTTGTATACAGTGGATTTAATATGCCATGGGTCCCCTTCGCCTGAATTGTTAAAGATGTATTTAAAAGAAAAATCAGTGGATATCGAAGAATTAGAAGGGTTGAATTTCCGTGAGAAAACATCATTTGGCTTAAGATTAGTAGGGGAAAATAATGGTTTTCCGCGGATTGTTGATATGTATACATATGCTTTCCTGAAAAGTATTGATTATACTGAGAATTGTTATTCTTGTCGTTATGCGTCGCAATCTCGTGTTTCAGATATTTCATTAGGTGATTCATGGGGAAGTGAATTGTCTGAAGAGGAAAAGAAAAAGGGAATATCTTTAGTTCTCTGTCAAACGAAAAAGGGAGAAGAATTACTAAAAAAGTCAAATGTGGAACTATTTGATGCGGATATTACAAGAGCGATCCAATTAAATCATCAATTGGAATATCCATCGAGAATTCCATCATCAAGAATGTTTTTCTTTGAAAACTTAGAAAAGGGTTTTGATTTTGCTATGAAGAAAATACTACCGAAAGAATATTTGAAAAATGAAATCAAGATTATTTTGTCTAAAGTTGGAATTAGAAGATAAACTTTCATATTGACAAAGAGTTGGGAGATGACACAATCTTGAGAGCAGAGCAGAGCAGAGCAGAGCAGAGCAGAGCAGAGCAGAGCAGAGCAGAGCAGAGCAGAGCAGAGCAGAGCGTTTATCATGGCTTGACGTGTTAAAAGGGATAGGCATAATCCTTGTTGTTATAGGGCATATCTATTCCAATCAAACCATCTTTAATTGGTTGTATTCCTTCCATATGCCGCTGTTTTTCTTGTCAGCAGGATGGGTGTATAAAGAAAAAACAGTTTTAGCAGACATAAAGCGAAGAATCCAAACCATCGTTATTCCGTATTTCTCATTCGGTTTTCTGGTTCTTATCTACTGGCAATTGATTGAGAGAAGATTCCGGGATTCAGATATGAGTTTTATGGATTCTTTGTTCGGTTTATTCTCTGGCTGTTATGATAATTTGGAGTTCAACATCCATTTGTGGTTCTTACCATGTTTCTTTGTGACGGTAATCATTTTTAATATACTGGTTAATCTAGGCGGAAGGAGAATGGCTTATCTTGTTTCTGCTCTGATGAGTTTAGCTTTTATTGTGGTTCCTATGCATGGACTTATTTGGGGCATTGATCGTGTGTTCAAGTACATAGGATTCTATGCTGTGGGTGTGTTCATAGCGGGAAAAAGCGTGAAAGCGGTAAGGAAAAAAGTGGAAGCAGGAATAGTAGCGATAGTTCTGCTTGCTTTGAGCTTTTTCTTATCATGCTATCATTTAACTATGGGAATCATGTGGTTTGTAACAGCCCTGATTGGTGTTGCTGCTGTAATTCTGATTTCTCAACTTATCAACGAGAATAGAATCCTGCAATACTTTGGTCGGATTTCTCTAATTATTCTTTGTATTCACGGCCCTGTGTATCGAATCGTAGTAAAAATTGTATCAATTCTGTTGAATGTGGGTACAGATGCAGTGAGAGAAAATTTTCTACTGGCCATGGTAGTGGTAGCTATTACGATGGCAATATGCAGTACGGCATATGAGGTTGTTGTAAGACTTGCTCCATGGATGGTGGGAAAGAAAAAAGTAAAGGAAAACTAACAATGTCAAAATACTTTGGAACCGACGGCTTCCGTGGAGAAGCCGGAATTACATTAACAGCGGATCACGCCTATAAGGTTGGTCGCTTTTTAGGCTGGTATTATAATGCTCTCCGTGAGCGCAACGGTGACACCGACCCTGCTCGTATTGTTATTGGTAAGGATACCCGCCGCAGCTCGTACATGTTCGAGTACAGTCTTGTGGCTGGGTTGACTGCTTCTGGTGCAGATGCTTATCTACTCCATGTCACCACGACCCCGTCCGTGGCGTACATCGCTCGCGTGGATGACTTTGATTGCGGCATTATGATCTCCGCCAGTCACAATCCGTACTACGACAATGGCATCAAGCTAATCGACTGCTACGGCGAGAAAATGCCTGAGGAAACTCTGCTGCTGGTGGAGGACTACATCGATGGCAAACTCCATGTCTTTGATAAGGACTGGCCAGAGCTGCCCTTTGCTCATCGTGAGCACATCGGCTGCACTGTGGACTATGTGGCAGGTCGCAACCGCTACATGGGCTACCTGATCTCGATGGGCATCTACTCCTTTAAGGGTGTCAAGGTCGGCTTGGATTGCGCCAATGGTAGCTCCTGGAATATCGCAAAGTCCGTGTTCGATGCGCTTGGCGCAGATACCTATGTCATCAATAATAATCCGAATGGTCTGAACATCAATAACAATGCAGGTTCAACCCATATCGAGGGCCTTCAGAAGTTTGTTGTGGAGAAGGGCTTGGATGTTGGTTTTGCTTACGATGGTGATGCCGACCGCTGCCTGTGTGTGGACGAAAAGGGCAATGTTATCACTGGCGACCATATCCTTTACATTTACGGTTGCTACATGAAGGAACGTGGTAAGCTGTTAAATAATACTGTTGTCACCACAGTTATGTCCAACTTTGGTCTCTACAAGGCTTTCGATGAGCAAGGTATCGGCTATGCTAAGACCGCTGTGGGCGATAAGTATGTTTATGAGTACATGGCCAAGAATGGCTGTCGTATCGGCGGCGAGCAGAGTGGACATATCATCTTCTCCAAGTACGCCAGTACGGGTGATGGTATCCTGACGAGTTTAAAAATGATGGAAGTTATGCTGGCTAAGAAGAAGCCGATGAGCGAATTGGCAGCAGCGCTGAAAATTTATCCGCAGGTGCTGGAGAATGTTCGCGTAACGGATAAAAAAGCGGCACAGAACGATGAGGCTGTGCAAACAGCAGTAAAGAAAGTGGCCGAAGGACTGGGGGATACAGGCCGGATTCTGGTTCGTGAATCCGGCACGGAGCCTGTGGTGCGTGTGATGGTGGAAGCCCCTGATCACGATACTTGTCAGAAATATGTTTCCGAAGTTGTCGATGTGATTCGTGATAGAGGATATAGTTTGTAAATAAAATTGGCGATTGAAAACAAGCATTTATCAGGCCAGCGTAAAGTTTTTGTAGGAAAGCCTAGATAATAAAATAGAGAACGACCATTTGGTGTGATAAAGTATTTAGCGTCCAAACCAAAACCAATCACGAAAGGCGTTCTCTATGTTTAACAGTATACAGCAGTTTGAAACGGCAGGCATTAAAAATCTTAGAAAAGCAGAGGATGAATTCATCCGTACCAGAGATATGGCGAATTTCATTAATGCCATCAAAGAGGTTGTGCTCCATCTGGGGCTTGATGTGATCGCTGAAACACTGGAGAACTATGATGAGGCTATCCGTAAAAGCCCGAAGCGATCTGAGAAATGGAGTGTTGTCCGGAAGGATCCGAAGCAGCTGGTCACTTCTTTGGGTACCGTCCAGTATCGTAAGACCTTATTCATCAACAAGACGACAAAAGAAAGATCCTACCTCCTTGATCGGGAACTCAGTTTGGAAAAGCACCAGCGCATCACGGAGGATGCAGAGGCCCAGCTTCTTACGGAGGCTGTTCAGACAACCTATCGGAAGGGTGGAGAGGCTGTCAGCATTCTCGATGATGTCAGCAAGGAAACAGTGATGGATAAGATCCGAACAATCGATTTCACAAAAGTGCATAAGGCTCCTGAAACGCTTCGAGAAATTCCGTATCTTTACATCGATGCAGATGAGGACCACGTGGCGCTGCAGTTTCATGAACATAAAGGTGATGTCCGAACGAATGCTCAGCATCGTAAGGACAACTGTGTGCTCGCCAAGATGGTTTATGTGTACGAAGGAATCGAACCAGAAGCACCGGGAAGTAAACGTCATAGACTGATCAACCCGCACTATTTCTGCGGCGTGTATGATGGCGCAGACAATGATAAGCTCTGGCAGGAAGTATACGATTATCTTGATGAAACCTATGATCTCACCAAGGTAAAGAAAGTATACCTGAATGCAGACAGCGGAAGCTGGATACAGGGAGCAAAGAAGCGGTTACACGGGCTCACGAGAGTGATGGATGAGTTCCATCTGAACAAGTATCTACTGCGTATGACGGGTGGTCTTCTGGACAGTGCCGGTGATGCCAGACGCGAACTTGTTCATCAGATCAAAAAAGGTACGCAGGAGGGCTTTGGACATGAGACAGAGCATATCCTGTCCGTGACTGAATCGGCAAGTGCACAGGAACGTATCGCCGAAAGTGCGAATTACATTCTCCATAACTGGATGCCTGCCAGAACAAGACTGTGCCATGATGACCATCTGATTGGATGCAGCGCAGAAGGACATGTGAGCCATGTGCTGTCAGATAGAATGAGTTCCAGACCACTTGGATGGTGCAGAGACGGGGCAAATCAGATGGCTCACTTAAGAGCTTATTATTTTAACAAGGGGAATATGCTTGAGCTGGTAAAGGCACAGAAGTTTCCTAAGGCTGCCGGTGCTGAAGATACATTCATCATCGATCCTCATAAGCTGGGAGAAACGATGTACAGTGAATGGGGGAAGTACGTGGATCATGCGAATCATGAGGTCAGCGAAATCGCGCAGAAGTTTGCCTGGTTCAATGCTGGAATCACTCTGATTTGACATGTGCTGTATCGTAGGGCTATATTTGTAGACGAAATGCGGATACTCTGCTGCATCATTGGTGGTTCTCACACAATCAAATCCTACAGTAAACTTACGCCGTCGCCTGCGATGATGTGGACGATACCGCACTGTCCTATGCCGAAATCAAGGCACTGGCAACGGGCAATCCCTACATCAAGGAAAAGATGGACTTGGATATTCAGGTCAGTAAGCTGAAGCTGCTAAAAGCCAATCACACCAGTCAGGTTTATAGTTTGGAATCGGATATTGCGCGCCGCTATCCACGAGAAATTACTGCGGCAAAGGGTCAGATCGAAGCCCTGAAAAACGATATGGAAGCGGCAAAACCGCTTCTGGCGCAGGATAAAGACCACTTCGCTATGGAGATCAGCGGTAAGGTGTACAGCGAACGCAAGGAAGCGGGCGCGGCCATCATCGAGGCTTGCAAGGCTTTGAAAGCGGCTGGCACCGAGGGAAGGATTGGCAGCTACGGTGCGTTTGAACTGCATTCCCGGTTTGACAGCTTCGATAAGGTGTTCCGGCTATCCATCAAGGGCGCATGGAACTACTCTATGGAAGTCGGCAAAGACCCGCAGGGCAACATTCTGCGTGTTACCAATGCACTGTCTGGCATCGAAAGAGCATTGCCGCAAGTGGAACGCAGACTGGAAACCTTGGAACAGCAGTTGGCGCAGGCAAAGGAAGAAGCCAAGCGACCCTTTGTGCAGGAAGCGGAACTGGCAGAGAAATCCGCGAGACTTGCAGAGCTGAATTCACTGCTCAACATGGACGAAAAGGGCGGTGAGGATGCGCTGGGAGTGGACGAGGATGCAGCCGAAACCGAAGTTGCAGACAGGCCGCGCCAGCCTGTGAACTATGCAGGCCACGTTGCAGAGCGCACTGCGGACAATGTGCGGAAACCCTCTGTGCTGGCGCAGCTTCATGCAAAACAGGCAGAGCGCAGCGCAGAACCGCAGAAATCCCAGAAGCGGAAAAGTCACGATATGGAACTGTAAATGAGAGCCGCCCCGTCAGTTTTGTCTGGCGGGGCATTTTTTTTGAAGGAGGGCATTTGCTGACATTAACACCGATCAATTTGAAAACGGCAAACGCATTTGTACAGCAGTATCACCGCCACCATAAGCCGACACGAGGACATAAGTTTTCCATCGGCGTATCGGAAAATGGTGCGCTGGTGGGCGTTGCTATCTGCGGCAGACCTGTGGCGCGGCGGCTGGACGATGGCTATACGCTGGAAGTCAACCGTCTGTGTACAGATGGAACACCAAACGCCTGCAGCATCCTGTATGCGGCGGCGTACCGTGCAGCACGGGCAATGGGTTACAACAGAGTTGTTACCTACATTCTGGATACGGAGAATGGAGCATCCCTGAAAGCTGCCGGGTATACCTGTGAGGGCAGAGCCGGAGGCTTGGAATGGAACGGCGCGAAGGCACCGAAACAGGCTGACCAATATCCGCGCCAGATGAAAACACGATGGGTCAAGAAAAAGGAGGGCTTGCATGGCAGTTGACCGCAAACAGCAGATGAAAGAAATCACGGAACGGCTGGAGCAGGGTGTAAAGGACATTTTTACATCGGAAATGTACACGACGTATCTGCGCACGATGGCAAAATTCCACAATTACAGCTTCAACAATACGCTGCTGATCGCTATGCAGCGGCCTGATGCCACGCTGGTGGCAGGGTTTAACGCATGGAAGAATAAGTTCAACCGCTACGTCAAAAAAGGCGAAAAGGGCATCCAGATCATTGCTCCGGCTCCCATCGAGGAAGTGGAAGAACGCGAGAAAATCGACAAGGATACGGGTCTGGCTGTACTGAACGAAAACGGTGAGCCGGAAATGGAACGTGTGGAGTATGTAGTTCCGAGATTCCGTTTGCAATATCCAGATTCAACTGCCCGCGCCGCTGCGCATGGTACTCCTGCTGTGTGATTTTATCCGCAGCAGGAGAGAGCAAATCGACCTGATGCAGCCCTTCGCGCTGGCAAATATCCATCAAAGATTTTTGCAGGTGCTTCAAATAGTCTTTGGTAAGGTGGTGCTTGTATCCAGCCTTGCAGTCGATTGGCCGTTCGGTGTAGGTCTGAGGCTCTATATCGGATTTGCGCAGGCTGTTGATTATGATGTGGGTATGGATGTTGCCTGTTCCATTATTGCCATCTGTATGGGTGCAGACCAAAGCCTGATGCCCCGGAAAATTAGCTTTTGCGTATTCCAGCCCGATGGCCTGTGCACGTTCTCCTGTTAAATCGTGGTCGGCGTTATCTCTGGGGTCATGGCTGATGATGTAATGGTGGCTTTTGATTTCATCGTAAGTGTTGTTCTTGTTATACTCCTGGTTCAACAGTTCGCATTCAAGGTCAAAGGTTTCGGGATCACAGTTCAATCCCTCAAGGTAAAATTCATCCCGGAGCATCATATTCCCGTTTTCATCAAGGATAGGAACTAGATGAAATTCATCATGCTGGTATTTCAGATAGTCGATGGCACTCCCGTAATTGGCATTTTTACTTGCGATGTGTTTTAGAATTGCCACGGTATACACCTCCAAGCTGAACGATTTCCTGCCGCAGTTCACGGATTTCCGCAATGCACCTTTTTAGTTCTTCTAACATTCCGCGTGATGCCAGACCACCGCTGTGGAAATAGCGGGCAATCTGGTTGAGATTGTTCCCGATGCCGGCGGCCTGCACCGTCAAATTCTGAATCTCTCCCAGATCGGCAACGATATTATAGTTGAACGGAATTAGAATACGGCCCTTATCATCGTTTTCCTCTGCACTGTCATAATGATCGTTGATGGCGATAAAGCGCACACCCATGAATGGAAAGATTCGTTCCAGATAACGACCCGTTTCAATGTAGTTTCTGCCGAAACGAGATAAATCCTTGACGATGATGCAGTTGACATTCCTTTTCTCAATGTCCTGCATCATCCGCTTAAAATCCGGGCGTTCAAAATTTGTGCCGCTGTAACCATCGTCCACATACTCATCGAACTTGTGCAATTCCGGGTGCTTCCCCATGTAATCGTTCAGCAACGCTCTCTGATTTTTTATGCTGTTGCTCTCCTGCTGGTCACCATCCGAACGCGACAAACGAAGATATGTGGCGCAGTTGTATTTTTCATTTCCCTGAAAAAACATAAAAAGCCGATAACCTCCTAATCTATTTGTCGTTCAGACAATAAACCAAGAAATTATCGACTTTATCAGCATATTCTGTTTTGACCCAAAGCCATTATCTCATATTTCACGGTTTATGTCAACGCTTTAATGTGCTAAAGTGCAAATTTTCTTCTGCTTTCTTCTTTTTTCATTTCCGGTGTGTCCTTGCGCATTTTTTCAGCGTGTCCTCCAATCGGTTCTCTCCGGCAAAACTGATCTTTACGACCATTCCCCGGTCAAGATAGCAGTAAGGGTTCTTGATCTGTGAAACAAAATCAACCATCCGCTCTCGCTGCGACAGGTCTTTCTTGATTTCCACATCGTTGATGTCCACCAGTTCTTCACGGTTCACATCCCGAAGTTCCATCGCTGCCAATTTCTTCAAATCCTCAAGTGTATGCGTCATTTTCTGGTACATCAAATACCTCCCTTCACCTATAGCATTCTAAAAGGGGTGTTTGGCAACCAAATTTTGAAATTTCACAAAAATATTTTTTCAAGTGGTTGCCAAAAGGTGCTTCCAGAATGTTATAGGTATAAGGACAATTCTCGATTTTCCAAGTCGTGGGGCTTTTTTCTCTCTTAGCGCAAGATTCGCCCATAGCCGCTCAAAACTCACTTTCGTGGTTTTTCCCGGCTGGCAATCTTGATGGGGATTCCGTTCCCCATTCCCACGGTACGCACAAAATCTTGGATTTTGGCTATCCGGCTCCACATAAATGTGTTCGCAGCCGAACGCCTACGGCTTATCGGGAGTTGTTCTGCAACTATAAAATGCAGGAGGATTATGCTATGGCTCGACCAAAGAAAAAGAAATCGCTTCATAGGGGGAAACGAGTTTACATCCGTTTCACAGAATTGGAATATGAGCTGGTAGCCAGATATGCTAAAGATGCTGGATACCCGATTGGTACTTTTGTACGCAAACAAGCTCTCCGCGAAAAGCTGGAAGTCAACGCTCATGCGGCCATCGTGACAAGAGATGAATACTATCAGGCACAGAAAGCAATCCGTAACGTAACTCCAATTCAATATAAGGTGGGCGATGATTTTGCGTTAAAAGGAAAAATCTGCTGCGAAAACTGTAATCGGCAGCTTCGCCATGAAAGGCAATATGGGGAAATGGTTTTCTATTGCGGCTATAAACGGTCAGCCGGAAAGTTCTCTAAATGCTACGGCGGCTATTACAGAGAACATTCGGTGAACGCAAAAGTGGCTCGTGCGATAAAAACAGTATTCTATGCGCTGGATGTAGTAAATCAGGGGATGCAGGAAAAGCAGTCTGTCACGGTGCGCTGCATGGACATTGAGGACTTGGAAAAGCAAGCAGAAGCCATTCGGGTAGAACAAATCAAACTATATGAATCGTATGCGGACGGTGTGCTACGGCGAGATGTGTACATAGAAAAGAAAAAGACCCTTTCGGAAAAACTGGCTGCATTGCAGGATAGCATACGGACAGAAAAGGAAGAACAGGAGTGTGCCGATGCACTGGATGAAGAAATCCGCGCTCTGACAAAACAGGCCAGCGAGAAAACGTACATCGGCGGGCTGACAAAAGAATGTGTGGATGCTTTTGTGAGCATGGTTTATCTGTATGACGACCAAACGATGAAAATAGAGTTCAACTGTGAGGATGTGATTCGGAGAGCGTTGGAAAAGTATGGCGCATAATTGGATGGAAGAAGTGGTATAAGAAAAAGAATACCCGTCTGGGTGAGAGGATTCAAGAAAATCTTCTCGACCAGGCGGGTATTTCATTCCACAGGAATGTTGTCTATTAGAGGCTGAGGGTTTCTACCCATGCGGACAAGTCGGCTTTGCTGGAATAGGAATTGAATACCTTACCATGCAGCAGCTTTGCACCGGGGCAGCTCGGCGCAAGTTTTTCGTTGGTCTTACCCATGTCGCTGCCGCCAGATGTGGCAAAGGGGATGATTGTTTTACCCTTCAAATCATAGCTTTCCAGAAATGTATTGATGATTATCGGAGCAATATACCACCAGATAGGGAATCCGACAAAGATGGTGTCGTATTCGTCCATGTTATCACGCTTGGCAGCGATGGCAGGGCGAGAGGTAGGATCGCTCATTTCGATGGTGCTGCGGGATTTCTTGTCCATCCAGTTCAGATCGGCCTTGGTGTACGGAACTTCCGGCTGAATCTCAAAAATGTCTGCACCGATAGCATCAGCCAGATTTTCGGCAACTTTCGCGGTGATGCCGCTGGCAGAGAAGTAAGTGACAAGTCTTTTGCTCATGACAAACGCACTCCCTTGATTGATTTTTACAATTTAAGTATAGCACGTTGAATAGGGAGCATCAAGTAAGGCTGGGCGGACGAACGTGCTAATATTGCAAATGAAATAAGCACAAAAGAAAGTTTACGTTGACTTTCGTGCTTATTTGGAATACAATATAAGCACGAAGGTGAGGTGACGCTTATGATGAACATGAACAATTTGGCTCAAACACATGAGATTTTAACACCGCAGCTTGCAACAAAAGTAGGTTTAACGAAATTTGAGTTTTATAAATATGTAAAGGCCAATGAATACGAGCAAGTCGGACATGGCGTATACGCAGCAAAAGATACTTGGATTGACGAATTAGAAATGCTGCACCGCCGCTGCCCGATGGGAGTGTTTTCTCATGATGAAGCGTTCTATTATTATGGGCTGACAGATCGGGAACCGCTTGTTCATACACTCACGATTTATAGTGGATATAATGTTCACCGCTTGAAAGAGGATGGCTATAAGGTTTATACAGTAAAAAAGGAACTTCTTGACGTTGGCAAGCAAATCGTAAAAAGCAATCAGGGAAATGAAATTCCTATGTACGATTTGGAACGGACAATTTGCGACTTGGTGCGGAGTAGAAGTTCTATAGAAGTACAGGATTTCAATGCAGTATTAAAAGCGTATGTCGGGAGAAAAGATAAGGACCTTAATAAACTGATGAAGTATGCAAAGCTATTTCGAGTGGATAAGATCATCCGAAATTATATGGAGGTACTACTGTAAATGGGATTTACACCTGAACAGATAAAAGGGCGTATCAAGAGCGTTGCAAAACAGAACAATGCAGACGCAAGGACACTCATGCGAATCTATATGATGGAGCGTTTTCTGGAAAGACTGGCACAATCAGAATATCGGGATAACTTCATTATCAAAGGCGGAATACTGGTTACGGCAATGATTGGTGTTGCGCACCGTTCCACGATGGACATAGACACCAGCATGAAGAATCTAAATCTATCTGCGGAGGATGCCTTGCGAGTTGTCAATCAGGTCAAAGATATTGACCTTGACGATGGTGTTTCTTTTGAGGTTAAAGATGTTTCCAATATCATGGATGAAATGGAGTATCCGGGAATCCGCGTTACCATGAACGCCAATGTGGGAAGATTGATTACGCCTTTGAAAATTGACATTTCCACGGGCGACGTGATTACCCCACGAGCAATCGAGTTCAATTATGATCTCTTGCTGGAAGATCGTTCTATCAGTCTATGGTCGTATAATTTGGAAACTATATTAGCCGAGAAGTTGCAGACGGTTTTGGCGAGGGGTATCTTAAACACCCGAATGAGAGATTTTTACGATATACGGATGCTGCTCGATACATACGAAGATAAAGTCAATAAGGCTGTTTTGAAGGATGCTTTTGCAGCAACTTGTAAAAAGAGAGGAACGGATCATCTGCAGGAGCAGGCCGAGGAGATTATCAAAATTATTGAAGCAGATGAACAGCTTCGAGTGCTGTGGAGAGCATATCAGAAGAAATACTCGTATGCAGCAGAAATTGATTATGCCAGTGTGATAAGCGGCGTAAGAAAATTGATGGATTGGATTCGATAAGCTACCATTGAAAATAGAATAGCGAGTAAAGCCCTACAAGGCTAAAAGTTTTCGCCCCTATCTTGACATCAGGGGGCTACGTCGGCCTGTCCATTGCTGTCCTGCTGAGCCAGCACCACCATGTCACGGCTGTTGACATCGTGCCGGAAAAGGTGGAGCTCATCAACCAGAAAAAATCGCCCATTCAGGACGACTACATCGAAAAATACCTCGCCGAGAAAAATCTCGACCTGACGGCTACGCTGGATGGGGAGACGGCCTATCGGGACGCTGACTTTGTGATCATCGCGGCCCCCACCAACTACGACAGCCGGAAGAATTTCTTCGATACCTCGGCGGTGGAGGCGGTCATTCGGCTGGTGATGAAGGTGAACCCCGAGGCTGTCATGGTCATCAAGTCCACCATCCCGGTGGGCTTCACGGCCAGTGTCCGTGAAAAGTATCAGTGCAGGAATATCATCTTCAGCCCGGAGTTCCTGCGGGAGTCCAAGGCACTATACGATAATCTCTACCCGAGCCGCATCATCGTAGGTACGGATATGCAGGATGAGCGCCTCGTGGAGGCGGCACACACCTTTGCCTATTTGTTACAGGAAGGTGCTGTCAAAGAGAATATCGACACCCTCTTCATGGGCTTCACCGAGGCCGAGGCGGTCAAGCTGTTCGCTAACACCTATCTTGCCCTCCGCGTTTCCTTCTTCAATGAACTGGACACCTACGCCGAGATGAAGGGGCTTGATACCCGGCATATCATCGAGGGCGTCTGCCTCGACCCCCGCATTGGCACACATTATAATAATCCCAGCTTTGGTTACGGCGGCTACTGCCTGCCTAAAGATACCAAGCAGCTCCTCGCCAACTACGAGGATGTGCCGGAAAATCTCATCGAGGCCATCGTGGAGTCCAACCGCACCCGCAAAGATTTCATTGCAGACCGGGTGCTCCAGATGGCGGGCTACTACAGCTATGGGGAAGAGAACGAGTATAACGCGGCGGACGAGAAGCCTTGTGTCATCGGCGTCTACCGCCTGACCATGAAGGCCAACTCCGACAACTTCCGTCAGTCTTCCATTCAGGGCGTCATGAAGCGTATCAAGGCCAAGGGCGCGACAGTTATCATCTATGAGCCGACTTTGGAGAATGGCACTACCTTTTTCGGCAGCGAAGTGGTGAACGATCTGGACGTTTTCAAAAAGCGCAGCCAGGCCATCATCGCCAACCGCTACGACAGCTGTCTGGATGATGTACAGGACAAAGTCTACACCCGCGACCTGTTCCGTCGGGATTAAAGTGGATAGTTTTAAGCGCCGCAGGAGGGGAGACCGCCTGCGGCATTTTGGCAGCCGGGCCGGACTACTGTCAAAATAGACACAATTCCCGAATATCACGGGAAAAGTTTGTTAATAAATTATCCATCCCCCGTCCTTGCAATACACACATATTTTGTTTATAATAGTGTCATAGGGGCTAAGACCCCGAGAGTGAGCGAAATTCGATTCCGAAGAATGAATTGAGAGGAGAATAATCACTATGGGTTTAGGTAAAAAGACGATCGACGATCAGAACTACTGCGGCAAGAAGGTCCTTGTCCGCTGTGATTTCAACGTCCCCATGAAGGACGGCGTCATCACCAACGAGAACCGCATCAATGCGGCTCTGCCCACCATCCAGAAGCTGGTCAATGACGGCGCGAAGGTCATTCTGTGCAGCCATCTGGGCAAGCCGAAGAACGGCCCCGAGGCAAAGTTCAGCCTCGCTCCCGTTGCTGTGGCCCTGAGCGCAAAGCTGGGCAAGACCGTTGTCTTTGCTGACGACGACAACGTCGTGGGCGAGAACGCAAAGGCTGCTGTCGCTGCCATGAACAACGGCGATGTCGTCCTGCTGCAGAACACCCGTTTCCGCAAGGAAGAGACCAAGAATCTGCCCGAGTTCTCTCAGGATCTGGCTTCTCTGGCAGACGCATACGTTGACGATGCCTTCGGCAGCTGCCACCGCGCACACTGCTCCACCGCAGGCGTCACCGACTATATCAAGGACACCGCTGTCGGCTACCTGATGGAGAAGGAGATCAAGTACCTCGGCAATGCCGTGAACGATCCCGTCCGTCCCTTCACCGCCATTCTGGGCGGCGCAAAGGTCGCTGACAAGCTGAATGTCATCTCCAACCTGCTGGAGAAGGTCGATACCCTCATCATCGGCGGCGGCATGGCCTACACCTTCATCAAGGCTCAGGGCTATGAGGTCGGCAAGAGCCTGTGCGATGACTCCAAGCTGGACTACTGCAAGGAGATGATGGCAAAGGCTCAGGAGAAGGGCGTCAAGCTGCTCCTGCCCGTCGATACCGCCTGTGTCGAGAACTTCCCCGACCCCATCGACGCTCCTGTCGAGACCATCGTCGTCCCTGTCACCGCTATCCCGGCTGACAAGGAAGGCTGCGACATCGGCCCCGAGACCATGAAGCTCTTCGCCGACGCTGTCAAGGCTTCCAAGACCGTCGTCTGGAACGGCCCCATGGGCGTCTTTGAGAACCCGACTCTGGCTGCCGGCACTCTGGCCGTGGCCAAGGCTATGGCTGAGAGCGACGCTACCACCGTCATCGGCGGCGGCGACAGCGCAGCAGCTGTCCAGCAGATGGGCCTGGGCGACAAGATGACCCACATCTCTACCGGCGGCGGCGCTTCTCTGGAGTACCTGGAGGGCAAGGAGCTGCCCGGCATCGCAGTCATCCAGAACGCATAATCACAGCATCATGAACGGTGCGGCGGCTGTTTCGCCGCCGCATCTTTTATTTATAAAGGTAAATAAGGTAAGGAGAACGTATCATGGATAAGGCAAAGCGCAAGGCCATTATTGCTGGCAACTGGAAGATGAACAAGACCGCCTCCGAGGCTGCTGTTCTGGTGGACGAGCTCATTCCCGCCGTCAAGGACGCATCCTGCGAGGTCGTCATCTGCACTCCCTATACCGATCTGGTCACTGCTGTGGCAAAGACCAAGGGTACCAACATCCATGTCGGTGCCGAGAACGTCCATTTCGAGAAGTCCGGCGCATTCACCGGCGAGATCAGCGCTGATATGCTGGTGGACCTGGGCGTCGAGTACGTCATCGTCGGTCACTCCGAGCGCCGTCAGTATTTCGCAGAGACCGACCAGACCGTCAACAAGCGCGCTCTGGCCGCTCTGAACGCCGGCCTGAAGGTCATCATCTGCGTGGGCGAGAGCCTGCAGCAGCGTGAGGAGGGCGTCACCGAGGAGCTGGTCCGGATGCAGACCAAGATCGCCCTGCGCGATGTCACCGCCGAGCAGATGGCAAACGTCGTCATCGCCTACGAGCCCATCTGGGCCATCGGCACCGGCAAGACCGCTACTGCCGACCAGGCTGAGGAAGTCTGCGCTCAGATCCGCAAGGTCATCGGCGAGGTCTACGGCGAAGCCGTGGCCGAGGCTACCACCGTCCAGTACGGCGGCAGCATGAACGCCAAGAACTGCGAGGAGCTGCTGAGCAAGAAGGACGTGGACGGCGGCCTCATCGGCGGTGCTTCCCTGAAGGCTCCTGACTTTGCTGTCATCGTCAACGCTGCCACCAAGGGCTAAGCCCTGAGCGGTAAAAATCGTTCTCTCTGCGCCCGGCTGCGCCGCATTTCCGGCAGGGAGCCGGGCGCTGTTTGTTGAATTTTCAAAGGAGATCCTATTTTATGTCCAAGAAACCTGTTCTGCTCTGCATCATGGACGGCTTTGGCTGGACCCCCAACGAGACCTACGGCAACGCCGTGGTTGCAGCCAAGAAGCCTTTCCTTGACTCTCTGATGGCAAAATATCCTATGACCACCATCGACGCTTCCGGCATGGCTGTGGGCCTGCCCGACGGCCAGATGGGCAACTCTGAGGTGGGTCATACCAATATGGGTGCCGGCCGCATCGTCTACCAGCAGCTGACCCTCATCACCAAGTCCATCCGCGACGGTGAGATGCTCAAGAACCCCGTCCTCGTCAAGAACATGAAGGCTGCCATCGACGCCGGCAAGGCGATCCATCTGATGGGTCTGGTGGGTACCGGCGGTGTCCACAGCCACGCTGACCACTGGTTCGGTGTGCTGGAAATGGCAAAGCGCATGGGTGCCAAGGAAGTCTACCTCCACTGCATCACCGATGGCCGCGACACCGACCCCCACTCCGGCAAGGGCTTCCTTGCCGACCTGCAGGCCAAGCTGGATGAGCTGGGCATCGGCAAGATCGCCAGCGTCTCTGGCCGTTACTACGCCATGGACCGCGACAACAACTGGGACCGTGAGGAGAAGGCTTACGCTGCCTTCGTCTACGGCGAGGGCAACCACGCCGCCAACGCTCAGGAGGCCATCGAGGCATCCTACGCCGACGACAAGACCGACGAGTTCGTTCTGCCCTGCGTCACCTGCGAGGGTGGCCGTGTGCAGGACGGCGACACCGTTATCTTCATGAACTTCCGTCCCGACCGCGCCCGTCAGATGACCCGCATCTTCTGCGACGACGCCTTCACCGGCTTCGAGCGCCGCGGCGGTCGCAAGCAGGTCCACTACGTCTGCATGGCCGAGTATGACGCCACCATGCCCAACTGCGAGGTCGCTTATCCTCCTGTTGAGCTGAAGAACGTCCTGGGCCAGTACCTGTCCGAGAACGGCAAGACCCAGCTGCGCATTGCCGAGACCGAGAAGTACGCTCATGTCACCTTCTTCTTCAACGGCGGTGTTGAGGCTCCCTACGAGGGCGAGGACCGCTGTGTCATCCCCAGCCCGAAGGTCGCCACCTACGACCTCAAGCCTGAGATGAGCGCCCCCGAGGTCGCTGACGAGTGCGTCAAGCGCATCGAGAGCGGCAAGTACGACGTGGTCATCCTGAACTTCGCAAACTGCGATATGGTCGGCCACACCGGCGTCTTTGAAGCCGCTGTCAAGGCCGTTGAGGCTGTGGACGCTGCTGTCGAGAAGGTCGTCACCGCTGTGCTGAACGCTGGCGGCTGCGCTTTCCTGACCGCTGACCACGGCAACGCCGAGAAGATGAAGAACCCCGACGGCACTCCGTTCACCGCCCACACCACCAACGTCGTGCCTTTCGTGGCCATCGGCTGCGGCGATGTGAAGCTGCGCGAGGGCGGCTGCCTGGCCGACATCGCACCCACCATGCTGCCCTATATCGGCCTGCCCGTCCCGGCAGAGATGACCGGCAAGAGCATCATCGCGGAGTAAACCTTTTTTGAAATAACGCAAGCGCCCCGCAGCTCGTAACAGAGCTGCGGGGCGTTTTTTGTGCTATTTGGCTTTTCAGCGCTCGACCCAGATGGACATCTTCGCACTGGTAGAGATGTCGCCGAGAAGGATGGTGTCCATCTTGATGCTGCAGGTCACGGCCAGCGCTTTGTTGGAATCGCTGCCGGTGAGCACCGAGGCGGGCAGGTTCTTGAGGGTCAGCACGGCGGTTCCGTCGGACAGGTCGCCGCTCAGAGTGCCGTCATAGTTCACCTCGCCGATGGCGATGCCGGTGAGACGGCCGGTCATGTTCATGGAAGAGAGCTGCTTGACCGGGAGTTCGAGAGTGAAGGTGCCGTTGGGCTGGCGGGTGAGGGTGGCTTCGCGGGTGGTGTCCACGGCACTGTCGGCCATCGACTCCTTGTCCCCGGACTCCCGCCAGAACCGGACGCCCACCGTCATCTTGACGGCGGCGGCACTGGCACTGACCGCCAGCGTCAGGAGCAGCAGCAGCGAGACGAGGACCGCCCCGGTGCGTCTGCCCATATGCTTCAAAGAAATCGTCATATTCAAGAATCGACCTTTCCAGCCGCAGAGGCGGCTCTGTGCGTTCCAAAACGGAACGCGAAGGAATTTGTCACCGCAAAAATAACATATTCAGAAGAAAAAGTCAATCTGGCTTGTGATGGTTTCACAAAAATGTTTCACATAAGACACATCTTATGGAAGAAAAACACAGACTTTGCCGAAGACACAAAAAAGCCGCCTCCCGGCGGACGGGAAGCGGCAGAAGTCAGGAAAACTTAGACCTCAAAGTTGGGGTCGTCCTTCAGCACGTGGATGCTGGTCATGAAGGGGCTCTGCTCGGGGTCCTGGAACGGAGCCTCCTTGACGTACTTGTTCAGGGCGACAGCAGTGCGGGTGGGGTCGGCGATGGTGCCGGCGCCGCCGATGCAGCCGCCGGGGCAGCCCATGCCTTCCAGCAGGTAGCCGTTGTACTTGCCGGCCTTGGCCAGCATCAGCAGCTTCTTGCACTCGGCGAGGCCCTGTGCGGACGCGATCTTGACGTCCATATCGGGATGCCACTCCTTGACCTTGTCGGCGACAGCCTTGGCGACGCCGCCGGACTGTGCGAAGCCGCGGCCTGCACCGGAAGCGTGGACCAGATCGACCTCATCGGGGTCGACTTCGAGGTTAGCCACGTCGATGTCCTTGGCCTCGATGATGCCGGCCAGTTCCTCGAAGGTCAGCACGAAGTCCACATCAGAGCGGACGGTGCGGCGGGAAGCTTCCAGCTTCTTGGCGGCGCAGGGTCCGATAAAGCACATACGGGCCTCGGGGTCGGCCTGCTTCATCATGCGGGCGGTAAAGACCATGGGGGTCATGGTCATGGAGATGTTCTTTGCAAGATCCGGGAAGGCGGTCTTTGCCATCATGCTCCATGCCGGGCAGCAGGAAGTAGCCATGAAGTTCAGCTTGTTGGGAACCTCCTCCAGGAAGTCGTGGGCCTCATCCACGGTACACAGGTCGGCACCGATGGCGACCTCCACGACGTCGTAGAAGCCCAGAGCCTTCAGCGCAGCCTTGAGCTTGCCGGTGGAGGCCAGGCCCGGGAACTGGTTGATGAAGGCGGGAGCGACGAGGGCGTAGATGCGGTCACCGCGGTTGAAGCCCTGAATGAGCTGGTAGATCTGGCCTTTGTCGGCGATGGCACCGAAGGGGCAGTTGACCAGACACTGGCCGCAGGACACGCACTTGCTGTAGTCGATCTCGGCGCGGCCCAGCTCATCGGAGTGGATGGCACCCATGCCGCAGGCAGCGGCGCAGGGACGCTCGGTCTTGACGATGGCGTTGTAGGGGCAGACGCCGACGCAGCGGCCGCACTTGATGCACTTTTCCTGGTCGATGGTGGAACGGCCGCTCTCCCAGGTGATAGCCTTCTTGGGGCAGACTTCCATACAGGGGTGTGCGAGGCAGCCCTGGCACAGGTCGGAGACCTTGACCAGCTTCTCGGGGCAGCGGTTGCAGGCAAACTTGATGACGTTCACCAGCGGGGGGTCATAATACTTATCGGCGATGGAAGCGTCCTCCAGACCGGAGACGACGCTGTTGTGCTCGTCCATGCGGCGGGTGGGCAGGCCCATGGCCAGACGAACGCGCTCCTCGACGATGGCGCGCTCAAGGAAGATGTCCTTGCGGAGCTTGCCTTCCTCACCGGGGATGATGGTGTAAGGGATCTTGCGCATCAGGTGGTTGGCCTGCTCGCCCTTGACGTTGGCGTAGGCCATCCGTGCCACCTCGGTAAAGACCTGGCGGCGGATCTGGATGACCGTCGTGTTGATTCCTCTGAAACTCATTCCAATCTCTCCTTGTTTTGAAACAACAGAACAAAAAACCGCTCCGACGCGGCTTTTCTTCGGGGCATTTGGTACTGGGCTGCTGCAAACAGCCGGATGCCCCGAATAATCCACTTTTATTGTAGCATAAACCCTTCGGGAAGAAAAGGGAAAAGCTTAAAATTTGTTATGAAATTCACAACTGATATATCTTGCACAAATGAGAACAAATGGATTTGTACAAAACAGCAAAGAAACGGCTAAGATTTATACCATCTCGGCCCGGACACGCTCGCCGTCGTAGCTGCCCAGCCGGACATGGACGATCTCGCCGCTCTTATGGCCCGGGGCCGAGACCACGACAGGAACATACAGCCGGGTGTAGCCGGTGAAGAGGGTGCCGGAGAGGGGGGTCTCCAGCAGAACGTCGTCCTCGCTGCCCTCGCAGCCGGCCAGCACCTCGCGGCGGATGTCCTCGGCGATGGCGTTCATCTCCCGGCTGCGGGCCTGTTTTTCGCGCTCATGGACCTGGTCGGGGAAGTCGTAGGCGGGGGTGCCGCTGCGGCGGGAGTAGGGGAAGACGTGGACTTTCAGGAAGCCGATCTCCTTCAGGAACGCGCAGCTCTCCCGGAAATCTTCCTCCGTCTCGCCGGGGAAGCCGCAGATGCAGTCGGTGGTGAAGCTGACCGGGCGGTCACCGTAGGCGGCGCGGAGCTGGCGAACCACCTCGGCGTACTGCTCGGCGGTATAGACGCGGCGCATCCGGCGCAGGGTGGCGCTGCAGCCGCTCTGCAGGCTCAGATGGTACTGGGGGCAGAGCTTGTCCACTGCCGCCAGCCGGGTGATGTATTCGGGGGTCAGCATATCGGGGTCAAGGCTGCCCAGCCGGATACGCTCGATGCCCTCCACCCGGGCGCACTTCTCCACCAGCTCCACAAGGTTGGTGCCGGTGTCGAGGCCGTAGCTGGGCAGGGAGATGGCGCTGAGCACCACTTCCCGGTAGCCGGAAGCGGCCAGCTGGCGCAGCTCGGCGAGGATGCTCTCTTCCGAGCGGCTGCGCACCGGGCCGCGGGCGCGGGGGATGACGCAGTAGGCGCACTGACGGTTGCAGCCGTCCTCTACTTTGATAAAGGCGCGGGTGTGGGTCTCGAACCGCTCCACTGGCAGTTCCTCGAACCGCTCGCCCTTCGCGTGGGGGGCGATGGCGACGATGCGCTCGTGGCCGTCCAGCAGCTTGAGCACATTATCGAGGATGGCTTTCCGGTCGCCGTTGCCGCAGACCAGGTCAGCCTCCATGAACTGGGCCGCTTCCTCGGGGAAAGCCTGCGGGTAGCAGCCGGTGAGGACGGTGACGGCGCCGGGGTTCTCGCGCTTGGCCCGGCGGAGCCACTTGCGGCTCTTCTGGTCGCCGAAGTTGGTGACGGTGCAGCTGTTCACCACAAAGACGTCGGCCTCTTCGCCCTCCGGCACGATGGTGAAACCGGCGGAGCGGAACATCTGTTCCAGCGCACCGGTCTCATTTAAGTTGACCTTGCAGCCAAGGGTATAAAAACAAACTCGCATGGGGTGTCCTTTCTGAAACCTCTCCGATTTGGCTCCCCTGTCGGGGAAGCTGGCTGCGAAGCAGACGGAGAGGTTATTACCTTATAATAAACCATCCTATTATAGCAGATTTTTCCCGGGGAGAAAAGAGCATTCCGGCCTCTTTTTTTGCATAGAATGCAATCAGACAGACATTGCGGGGAGGGACAAGGGATGGAACGAAAGAATTTTGCGGTGCTCTGCGCAGCCGTGCTCTGTTTCTGGCTGTTTGCACTGGCCCTTGGGACGGCGGAGGGCGTGGGCCTGCGGGCTGTCATGCACCCGGAAGAGAGGGCCGTCAGCGCCGACGTCGAGGAAGCGGCAGAAGGAATTCTGCTGCCGACTGCAGCCGCCGCGCCTCAGCTCGACCTCAACTGCCGAGCTGCCATCCTCATTGAGCAGGGGAGCGGACGGGTCCTCTACGAGAAGAACGCCGACGAGCGGGTCCCCATCGCCTCCATCACCAAGGTGATGACCCTGCTGCTTGCTTTCGAGGCTGTCCACGACGGGCGGCTGACCATGGAGACGCCGGTGCCGGTGAGTGAGCACGCCTACCACATGGGCGGCAGTCAGATCTGGCTGGAGCCGGGGGAGCACTTTACATTGGACGAGATGATAAAGGCAATCTGCGTTTCCTCTGCTAACGACGCGGCAGTAGCCGTGGCCGAGCTGGTGGGCGGCAGTGAGCCGGCCTTCGTGGAGCAGATGAACGCCCGGGCCGCCTCGCTGGGGATGGAGCAGACGTCTTTCCGCAACGCCTGCGGGCTGGACGCCGAAGGCCATCTCTCCACGGCCCGGGATGTGGCCGCCATGAGCCGCACCATCCTGAACACCTGCCCCGAGGTGCTGCACTACACCGGCATCTGGACGGATACCCTCCGGGGCGGGGCGACCCAGCTGGTCAATACGAATAAGCTTCTCCGCCGGTATGAGGGGATCACCGGCCTCAAGACCGGCACCACCGGCGGCGCGGGCATCTGCATCTCGGCCAGCGCCACCCGGAACGGCCTTTCCCTCATCGCGGTGATATTGGGCGCACCGTCCAGCGCCGACCGCTTCGACGCCGCCACGACTCTGCTGGACTACGGCTTCGGGGCCTATGAGGCCGCGCCGCTGCCAAAACTCGAGGCACAGCCGCTCCAGATCACGGTCAGGGGCAGCGCGGCGGGCAGCGTCCCGCTGGATTACTCGGCCCTGCCGGAGACGGTGCTGGTGGAGAAGGGGAGCGGGGCGTCCCTGCATACCGAGCTGACCCTGCCCGAGGAGCTGGAAGCCCCGGTGGAGCAGGGCCAGACGCTGGGCAAAGCCGTGGTCTATCAGGGGAAAGCACTTCTGGAAGAGTACGAAGTGCGTGCTGCCGCCGATGCGCCGAGGATGACTGTCCGGGACGCCATCGGCCTGCTGTGGCAGAGCCTCACCGGCGCGGCATGACCGAAAACTGCGCACTACCGGTCAAAAACGGTCAGCGAGGGCAAAGAATGGCTTGGACGTTTGTATAAAAGATGTAAGAGCATACAAAACAACACTATTAAAATTGTATGAAAAGCGAGGATTTTGGCCTTGACTTTGCCCGGCGGGAACGGTACACTTATACCAAGAAAAACCCTCGCCGGGCAAAGAGCCCGTAAAATGTTTTGGAGGTTTTGATAGAATGAGTCTCGCTCTGAATACAAAGCACCTCTCCAGTTTCATCAACGAAGAGGAATACAAGGCCATCTACCCCCAGGTAGAGGCCGCGCACAAGACGCTGGAAGCCAAGAACGGCCCCGGCAGCGACTTCCTGGGCTGGATGTATCTGCCCCGTGATTATGATAAGGAAGAGTTTGAGCGCATCAAGGCAGCTGCTGCCAAGATCCGTGAGGATTCCGACGTTCTGGTGGTCGCCGGCATCGGCGGCAGCTATCTGGGCGCACGCGCCGTCATCGAAGCCGTCAAGGGGATGTACCACAACGAGCTGGACAACGGCCTGAAGATCTACTTCTGCGGCAACAGCATCAGCCCCACCTATCTGAATGACATCATCGCGCTGTGCAAGGGCAAGCGCTTCTCCATCAACGTCATCTCCAAGTCCGGCACCACCACCGAGACCTCTCTGGCCTTCCGTGTGCTGCGCAAGCTGCTGGAAGACGAGATGGGCGTGGAAGAAGCCAACAAGCGCATCTACGCCACCACCGACCGCGCCAAGGGTACCCTCAAGCAGCTGGCTGACGCGCAGGGCTGGCCCACCTTCGTCGTCCCCGACGATGTCGGCGGCCGCTACTCCGTCCTTTCCGCTGTGGGCCTGCTGCCCATCGCTGCTGCCGGCATCAGCATCGACGACGTCATGAAGGGCGCAGCCGACGCGATGGAGCGCTTCTCCGTGCTCAGCCCCGACAACGACGCCTACAAGTATGCGGCCATCCGCAACATCCTGTACCGCAAGGGCAAGAGCATCGAGATCCTCGAGTGCTATGAGCCGAACTTCACCCTCATGAACGAGTGGTACAAGCAGCTGTTCGGTGAGAGCGAGGGCAAGGACAACAAGGGTCTGTTCCCCGCAAGCTGCATCTTCTCCACCGACCTGCACTCCATGGGTCAGTTCATCCAGGAAGGCTCCCGCACCATGTTCGAGACCATCGTGGATGTCAAGAAGCCCGCACAGGACCTCTTCATCGACAAGCTGGAGGGCAACTTCGACGGCCTGAACTTCCTGGCTGACCAGAACATGAGCGTGGTCAACCGCAAGGCTATGGAAGGAACTATCCTCGCCCACACCGACGGCGGCGTGCCGGAGGTGGTCATCGAGGTGGACGACCTGTCCGCTTATAATGTGGGCTACCTCATCTACTTCTTCTGGCGTGCCTGCGCCTGCAGCGGCTACCTGCTGAGCGTCAACCCCTTCAACCAGCCGGGCGTCGAGAGCTATAAGAAGAACATGTTCGCTCTGCTGGGCAAGCCGGGTTATGAGAACCTGACCGCCGAGCTGGAAGCAAAGCTGAAGTAAGAGCAAGCGGAACAAAAAACGATCTCCCGCCGTGAGGCGTGGAAAATACAGGAGGACAGAACTATGATTAAACTGATTGTTGGCACCAAAGGCTCCGGTAAGACCAAGGCTATGATCGACATGATCAACGATTCGGTCAAGACCTCCAAGGGCAACGTCGTTGTCGTCGAGAAGGGCATGAAGCTGACCTATGAGGTCCCCAACGCCGCCCGTCTCATCGACCTGGACGAGTACAAGATCGCCGGCGGCGAGATGCTGTACGGCTTCGTGGCCGGCCTGCTGGCAAGCAATTATGACATCACTGACCTGTACATCGACGGCATCCTGAAGGTGCTGGATCACGACATCAACCGTCTGGGCGTCGTTCTGGACGAGATCGCTGCTGCCGCTGGCGACTCCATCAAGGTCACCGTCACTGTCAGCGCTGATGAAGCTGCTCTGCCCCACGATGTGAAGAAGTACCTGTAAAATAACTCTGAAATTTCTGATTTGAAGCATCCCAGACAGGCAGGAAACCGGAGAATTTGAAATTTTTTCGGTTTTCTGCCTGTTTTGGTGTTGACAAAGGGCTGTGTTGGCGCTATACTAACAAAGCAGCCTTTTATGAGGTGTACTATGCAATTTGACCTGAGAAAGTTTATCGTATCCGGCACGAAACCTTACGCCGCAGAGTTTCAGTGTGATTTGTCTGCAAAGGATTTTGCCGGTGCAAGGATCGAGCAGCCTGTGACGGCCCGCTTTGAGGCGGTGCCGGATGGCGAGGAGATCCGGATGACGCTGCGGGCAAACGCATTGGTGCACGGAGAGTGCGCCCGCTGCCTCGACCCCGTCGAACGGGAAGAGACGGTGCAAGCAGAGTGGACGGTCAGGGAGCGCGATCTGGATGACCCGGATTTCGACCTGCCCCTCAACGAAAAAGGACATCTGGATGTGGACGAATGGCTCTGTCAGGAATTCATGTTCCAGATACCGACGGTGCTGCTTTGCAGCGCTGACTGCCCGGGCTTGTGTCCCCGGTGCGGGAAGAAGATGGCCGAATGTACCTGCCCTCCGGCAGAAGCTGAGGCCGAACCCGCAGACGCAAGGCTAGCGATACTCAAATCACTGCTGAACTGAGAAACCCATCAAGGAGGTGCAAAAATATGGCAGTACCTAAGAGACATCTTTCCAAGGCCCGCCGCGACAAGCGTCGCAGCAATGTTTGGAAGCTGGAGGCCCCCGCACTGGTCAAGTGCAGCAACTGCGGCTCTCTGAAGCTCCCCCACCAGGCATGTGGCAACTGCGGTTACTACAAGGGCGAGGAAGTCATCAAGAAGGGCTAATTTGCGCAGAATTGGTGGCACATTGGTGTTATGTACAGAAGGGGAGGGCGCAATGCCTTCCCCTTCTTGCTTTGTCTTGAAAACGAAATTGTGAGGTGAAAGCATGGCCATCAGGATCGACCGCGTGGACGCGGGCAGCGAGGCGGAAGCCCTCGGCCTCGCCGGCGGCGACGAGCTGCTGAGCGTGGACGGCAACGAGCTGAACGACACGCTGGACTATGATTTTTATACCGACAGCAAGAGCTTCCACCTCAAAGCGAGAGTGGCGGACGGCATCCGGGAGTGGGACGTCCGGCGGGAAGAGCGCGGCCCCTTCGGCTGCGACTTCTCCACCTATCTGGGCGACCAGAAGCACTCCTGCTCCAACCACTGTATGTTCTGCTTCATTGACCAGCTGCCCCCGGGAATGCGTGAGAGCCTCTACTTCAAGGACGACGACGAGCGCCTGTCCTTTTTGTTCGGCAACTATATCACCATGACCAACATGCAGGACCACGAGATCGACCGCATCATCAAGATGCACATCTCGCCCATCAACATCTCGGTCCACACCACCAATCCCCAGCTCCGCGTGCGGATGCTGGCGAATAAACGGGGCGGCGAGGTGCTGAAGTACCTGCCCCGCCTGGTGGAGGGCGGCATCGCCGTCAACTGCCAGCTGGTGCTCTGCCGGGGCATCAACGACGGCGACGAGCTCCGCCGCACCCTCACCGACCTGCTGGAGCTGACCCCGATGGTGCAGAGCGTGGCGGCAGTCCCCTGCGGCGTGACGGATTACCGCCAGAACCTCTTCAAGCAGACGCCCTACGACGCTGAGACCAGCGCCGCCGTCATCGACATCATGGAAGAGTTCGGCGACGAGTGCAAGCGCCGCCACGGCAAGCGCATCATCTACCCCAGCGATGAGTGGTACCTCAAGGCCGGCCGCCCCATCCCGGAGCCGGAGTTCTATGAGGACTACGACCAGCTGGAAAACGGCGTGGGCATGATGAGCCTCTTCCGGGAGGAATTTCTGGCCGAGCTGGAAAAGCCCCACCGCATCTACGGCACCAAAAAGATGGATGTCGTCACCGGCACCATGGCCGCGCCCCTCATCACCGAGATGATGGACGAGCTCCACCGCCAGTACCCCATGATAGAAGTAAAAGTGCATCCCATCAAAAACAACTTCTTCGGCGGCAACGTCGGCGTGGCGGGCCTCGTCACAGCGACCGACATCATCGCTCAGTGCGAGGGCCGGCTGTCCAGCGGCACCCTGGGCGTGCCTGCCGTGATGCTGCGGGAGGAGAAGGACACCTTCCTCGATGATATGACCATCGAGCAGCTGGGCCAGCGGCTCGGCGTAAAGGTGGAAGTCCTGCCCACCAGCGGCGGCGACGAGGCCAAGGCCCTGCTGCGCAGCGGCCTGCATATCGCCCGCCGGAGAAGACCGTAATTTTACCCCTTTTGTGAAAGGAGGAACCCCCTATGAGCAAACCGATCGTTGCTGTGGTGGGCCGCCCCAACGTGGGCAAGTCCACCCTGTTCAATAAGCTCTGCGGCCAGCGTCTGGCCATCGTGGAGGATACCCCGGGCATCACCCGCGACCGCATCTTTGCCAACTGCGAGTGGAGCGGCCACGAGTTCCTGCTGGTGGATACCGGCGGCATCGAGCCCAAGGCCACCGAGGGCATTCTGGCCCACATGCGCGAGCAGGCCCAGATCGCCATCGACACCGCCGACTGCATCATCATGGTGGTGGACGTGCGCAACGGCCTGACCGCCGCCGACGAGGACGTGGCCCATATGCTGCGCCGCAGCCACAAGCCCATCATCCTCGCTGTCAACAAATGCGACAATGTGGGCGAGACCCCCATGGAGCTCTACGAGTTCTATAACCTCGGCTTCGACGAAGTCATGCCCATCTCGTCCGTCCACGGCCACGGCACCGGCGACCTGCTGGACGCTGTCTGCGCCCACCTCGATTTCAGCGAGACCGTCGTGGAGGAAGACCGCATCCCCGTCGCCATCATCGGCCGCCCCAACGTGGGCAAGTCCAGCCTGACCAACCGCATCCTCGGTGAGAACCGCATGATCGTTGCCAACGAGGCCGGCACTACCCGCGACGCCATCGACACCCCCGTGGATAACGCTTACGGCAAGTTCATCTTCACCGATACCGCCGGTCTGCGCAAGCGCAGCAACATCACCGACGGCCTCGAGCGCTACATGGTCGTCCGCGCACTGGCCGCCGTCGAGCGCAGCCGCGTGGCCCTCATCCTCGTGGACGCCACCGTCGGCTTCACCGAGCAGGACAGCAAGGTGGCCGGTTATGCCCACGACCAGGGCAAGGCCTGCATCATCGTCGTCAACAAGTGGGACGCCGTGGAGGGCAAGGAGACCAACACCATGGAGCTGCAGCGCCGGGGCTATGCCGAGTGCTTCAGCTTCATGGGCTACGCTCCCATCATCTTCATCTCGGCCCAGACCGGCTACAACGTCAACAAACTGATGCAGCTCATCCGCGACGTGGACAGCCAGAACGGTGCCCGTGTGCCCACCGGTGTGCTGAATGAGATGCTGGCCCGTGCCACCGCTCGGATGCAGCCGCCCAGCGACAAGGGCCGCCGCCTGAAGATCTTCTACCTGACCCAGGCTTCCACCCGTCCGCCGACGTTCGTGGCCTTCGTCAACGCAAAGCACCTGTTCCACTTCAGCTATCAGCGGTATATCATCAACCAGATCCGCGAGAACTTCGGTCTGGAGCACACCCCCATCCGCCTTGTCGTGCGTGAGCGCGGCTCCGGCGAAGTGGGCGCGAAGGACGTATAAGGAAGGGAGACTGGTTCTATGACCGCATTTCTCATTGTGCTGGTGGTCGCTGCCGAAGCCTATCTGCTGGGCAGTGTGGACACCGGCATCCTCGTCAGCAAGTATCTGTACCATGACGACGTCCGCACCCACGGCTCGGGCGCTGCCGGTATGACCAACATGCTGCGCACCTTCGGCAAGAAAGCCGCTGCCCTCACGGCGGTGGGCGATGTGCTCAAGGGCGTCGTGGCCGTCTGCCTTGGCCGGTGGCTGTTCGGCCATCTGCCCGCCGACGCTGCCGTCTCGCCCTATCTGGGCGTCTACCTCGCCGCCATCCTCGCCGTGGTGGGCCACTCCAAGCCCATCTACTTCGGCTTCAAGGGCGGCAAGGGCGTGCTGGTGGCTGCCGGTGCCATTCTGGCAGTCCAGCCGGTGCTGCTGCCAGTGCTGGCACTCATCTTCCTCGTCTGCCTGGTCCCCACCGGCATGGTGTCGCTGGGCAGCATCACCATGGCCGCGGCTTACCCGGTGCTGACGCTGGTGTACAGCCTCATGCGCGGCCTGCCGACTCAGGACGTGGTGGTCTGCACCGTCGGCGCTGCCATCATGGGCGGCATGGTCATCTGGATGCACCGTTCCAACATCCAGCGCATCCGGGACGGCAAGGAGTACCGTTTCGGCCAGAAGCACAAGAGCAACTAAGCATAAAAAATGCCCCGCAGGCAGCTCTCAACGAGCGTCCTGCGGGGCATTTTACGTTGTCAGGCTCATTTCGGGTCTGCTTCCAGCAGCGTGTCGGTGTTGTCCTCGTACTTGGGGTCTTCGATGGCGACTTCAAGCTCCGTGTTGGTGTCGTCATGATGCAGGTGCTTGCGCAGCCGGGCGGCGAATTCCTCTGACGGGATGCCGCTCTGGCTGGGGGAAAGGTCGGGCGCGGGGTGGCCGTCGGGCAGATGAGCGCCGAAGGCGGGCACGAAGAAGAACCTCCGCACGATGAAGATGAGGGCGATGGCGCTCACGCTCAGCAGGTTCTCCATGGCGGACTCGTGACCCACCACCATGTGGCGGGCGATGGCGTAGAGCAGCACTTCGAGGCTGGAACCGGGGCTGTGCTTGGCCAGCATCTTGATGAACTCGATGCCGATGACGATGTCCAGCGCCCGCTGTAAGAAGGTGCTCACCTCGACGTCGTTGCCGTCGAACAGCAGGCCGGGCATCCACTGCAGCAGCGGCACCATCGACAGCAGCAGGCCGATGAGGACGAGGCCGGACAACAGGATCTCGAGCAGGGTGGCTGCGCTGATGATCTTGTTGCGCAATTCGGCGCGGCTGTGGCTTTCAACACGGGAATTGGACATGGGCAGGGACCTCTCTTTCAAATTTGACCGGAAATCTTTTACAACAGTTCGATTCTATTGTAACAAAAGCAAAAAACGAAGTCAATTTCTCTGGCTGGGAAAGTTGGCCAGCATGAAAAACTGGAATCGAAGACAGACAAAAGGGGCCGTCCGCACCCGGAATGGAGTGCAGACGGCCCCTCTTTGTGCTGAAAAGGCGGCTTAGGCCTCAGCGATGGCTTCGATCTCGCAGAGCACGCCCTTGGGGAGGTCTTTCACGGCCACGCAGCTGCGGGCGGGCTTGGAGGTGAAATACTTGGCGTACACCTCGTTGAAAGCGGCAAAGTCGGCGATGTCGGCCAGGAAGCAGGTGGTCTTGACCACCTTGTCAAAGCCCACGCCGGCAGCTTCGAGGATAGCGCCCACATTGCGGCAGCTCTGGTCAGCCTGTGCGGCGATGCCCTCGGCGACTGCGCCGGTGGCGGGGTCTACCGGGATCTGGCCGGAGGTGAAGACGAGACCGCCCACGGTGTAGCCCTGAGAGTAGGGGCCGATGGCGCCGGGAGCTTTTTCGGTGCTGATGATGTTCATATCGATTACCTCACATATCATAAATAGGGGAGTCTCCCGCCAAAAGGGGAGCCGATGAAAAAAGTCTACCACCAACTGTCCCCGCCGTCAACGGGCAGCAGGGAACGGTCCCGGAATTTCCGGAAAAAGGGAATGTAAAATTATTTGGAAAAATCTGTGCAAATCATCTTGACAAGAAATAAACTTTTATGATAAAAATAGAGCATGAAAGTAACATTTTTGCAGAAAAACGCAGGCGCAGCGCAGGCAGGAAAGCCAGCTTTGCGCAGGCGCGTTTCTTTTTTGCAGAAAAAGCGAATTTCTGAACCCTCGGAAGGGGCAGAAAGGATAAGATATGTCGATTTTGGTAGATGATTCAAATAAAACAGCCTGCCGTGCAGCGGAGGCTGGACTGCAGCAGAAAAACTGTGCTGCGCTGGTGCGCCCGGCGGGTACGGGCAAAGGCTGCATCGTGTGGGAGCTGCTGGACGCCCACCCCGAGATGCGCGTACTCTGGGTGGTGTCCTGCGCTGCCCGTCTGGAACTGCGCCGCGCCCTGACAAAGCGGCTGGACCGGACGCTGGGCGGCCGGGTGCGGCTGATGAGCTGCGAGCAGCTGGCCGTGCAGAATGCGCTGGGCTGGGTGGCGCTGGCTGAGTTCCGGCCCGGCCTGCTGGTGCTGGACGGCTGGAGGGAGATGAGCGCAAAGGACTGGACCGACTGCGTCCAGCCTCTGTTCCGCCTCTGCCCGGGGGCAAAGCTGCTGGCTCTGGGGGAGCCGGACGCCCCGGGCGACAGCTGCAGCGCTGCCGAGGAGATGCTGGCCGACGCCATTGTGGAGCCGCTGGCGCTGGGCGGGGCGATGGCCGAGGGTCTGCTGCCCATGCCGGCCTCCTATACGGCCCTGCTCTGGCCGCTGGAAGATGCGATGGCCCGCCTCCGTGCTGAGGTGAAGAACCTCCATCTGCCGGGCTGCCCTGACCCCAACGCCGAGAAATATCAGGCTCTGAGCCTCGCCGTAGAAAAGCTTCCGCCGGTGGAACAGCTGCTGGCGCAGTGGCTCCCGGATGCTGCCGGGCGCTGCCTCGTCCTCTGCGAGGATGATGCAGCGGCGGCGCAGACCGCAGAGCAGGCCGAGAAGCTGTTTGGTGCAGGAACACATATTTATAAGGATGCAGAAGGCTTTGCGGCCGATGAAGCGGCCACCCTCCGGCTGCTGGTCTGTGCCAACGGCCCGGCGGTGCAGGCTCCTCTGGCCGGGATCTCGGGCGTGGTGCTGGCGCGCCGCAGCGCTGAACCGACCGCATACCGGCAGATGCTGGCCCGCGCCCTTGCAGCCTGCGGCAGTGTGCCGGTGGCAGAGCTGAGCGCGGCCTTTGAGGCGCTGACCTGTGTGCAGCAGCTGCGGAAGGAGTGCAGCGCGGCGGGGGCAGAAACCTTCCCGCTGGAAGAGCCCCTTTCTGCCTGCCGCCGGGCTTACCGGCAGCTCCGCCGCGCGCTGGACTCCGACTGGGAGCGCTATTATGCCGCCGCAAAGCAGATGACGGCAGAGGGAAAGACGCTGGACGTGCCTCGCTCCTACAGCTTCGGGGGCGTGGCCGTGGGCCGCTGGCTGGAAAACCAGCGCCTTGTCCGGGCCGGAAAGAAAAAGGGACGCCTCACCGCCGCGCAGGCTGCCCGGCTGGACAAAATCGGCATGAACTGGCAAAAGCGGCTCGAGCTGGCGTGGGAGAACGGCTGTGCTTCGGCCCGGCGGTACCGCGACAGCCACAGCGACCTGATGGTGCCGGTCCATTATAAGGATAAGGACGGCTTTGCGCTGGGCGAGTGGATCGTCTATAACCGCCAGCGCTATCTGGGCGGGAACCTGCCGTCAGACCGCGTCGAGCGCCTCGAGGCACTGGGCATGGTGTGGGACACCGGCAGCATCCTCTGGGAGAAGAGCTATGCCGCCGCCGTCCAGTATTATCTGGAAAATCACACGCTGGAAATTCCCGTCAAGTATGTCACGCCGGACGGCATGGCGCTGGGCGTCTGGCTGGGCAGTCAGCGTGCCGCTTATAAAGAAGGTGTGCTGACCGACGCCCAAATCGAAAAGTTGGAAGCGCTGGGAGTGGACTGGACGAACCGGAACGACCGCAAGTGGCAGACCGCCTACGAGGCCGCCGTGAAGTACCACGCCGCCCACGGGAACCTCGACGTTCCCACCGAGTACATCGACGAAGACGGCATCCTGCTGGGCAAGTGGGTGTCCCGCCAGCGGTACGCATGGCAGAACCCCGAGCGCAGCAGCGCCCGGGTGACGCCGGAGCGGAAAGCTCTGCTGGACGAGCTGGGCATGAACTGGGAAAAGACCGACTCGTGGCAGCACCGCTACGAGCTGGCCGTGGAATACAAAAAGGAGCACGGCAGTCTGGCCGTTCCGGCCCAGTACCGGACGGAGGACGGCATCTGGCTGGGCAGCTGGCTGTCCCGTCAGAAGCAGATGCTGCGGGAGGGCAAAAAGCTCTCCGCCGCGCGCCGCGCGGCCCTGAAAGAGCTGTTCAAGGGCGAAAAAGGCCGACGCCTCAGCGCCCCGGTGCCGCCCGCGTGCAGCGTGCGGGAGCAGAACTGGCTGGATAACTACCAGAGCGCCAGGCTCTACGCCGAGAAGAAGGGCAGCCTCCTTGTGCCTGCCGGATATGTGGACGAGAACGGCTTCCGTCTGGGCGTCTGGATCTCGAACCTCCGGGCTGCCCGCAAGGCCCGGCCCGGCTCGTTTCAGGTGACGCCGGAGCATATCGCTCTGCTGGACGCCATCGGGATGCAGTGGGACGCCCGGGAGGCCAAGTGGGCCGGGGCGTTCCGCCGCGCCGAAGAGTACTGCGCCGCCCACGGCAATCTGCTGGTGCCGGTGAACTATAAGACCGAAGACGGCTTCTGCCTCGGCGACTGGGTCCGCCGGATGCGCGAAAACTACGCCTGTGCCGAGAAAAAGCTGACGGCGGAGCGCATCGCAAAGCTCGAAGCGCTGGGCATGGTCTGGACCGTGCCGCAGGAGGGCTGAGATATTGCATTTTAGGGCGGAGTGTGGTATACTTCACCTCGTCTGAATAGAAAACAGCAGGTGCCTGCCGCCGGAGCTTCGTCCCCGGCCGGGAGGGTAAAAGGGAAGCGGGTGCGAGTCCCGCGCGATCTCGTCACTGTGATAAGGGAGTCCGCTGCCTTGGCGCTCAGCGCCGGTCACTGGAGGCTTTGCCTCTGGGAAGGCGGCAGCGGGCGGTGAGCTTTCAGTCAGGAAACCTGCCCGCTGTTGGTACAGGAGCGTCCGGCTCCGGATCACGAGGAATTGGTCGTACCAAAAAGCCCGAAAGTTCAAAGGGTCTTTTTGCTGTGCCTTCCGCGCGGTGAAAAGGCTCTTTTTTCGTTTGAGCTGGCCCCCGTTTCGTACCCTTTCTATCGGAAAAGTACATTCCACACAACAGAAAGGACTCAAACAATGCGTAAGGCAACCAACAAAAACTGGCAGCGCGTCACCGCCGCTGCCGCCGCACTGGCCCTGTGTGCCGGTGTCCTCACCGGCTGCGGTGCATCTTCTTCTACTGCTGCCAGCAGCGCCGCCGCAAGCTCTGCCGCCGCCAGCGAAGTGAGCAGCGAGGAGGCCGATGAAATGGCAGCAAAGAATGTGGCAGATCTCATCGACGCCATCTATGTGCAGGAGCGCAACGAGAATACCGACGCCCAGTGCGAGGCCGCAAAGGCAGCATGGGACGCTCTGACCGACGCCCAGAAGGAGCTGGTCGAGGGCGAAGAGGCTGACCCCGATTACTTTGGCCGCGACACCGGCGACGCCTCTAAGGACGACGCCCGCAACGGGGACAACATCGGCGACAACGAGATCCTGGTCGTCAGCTTCGGCACCTCCTTCAACGACAGCCGCGCAGCGGACATCAAGGGCATCGAGGACGCCATCCAGGCCGCATATCCCGACTGGTCTGTCCGCCGCGCCTTCACCGCACAGATCATCATCAACCATGTTCAGGCCCGTGACGGCGAGAAGATCGACAACATGGAGCAGGCTCTGGAGCGCGCTGTTGCCAACGGCGTGAAGAATCTGGTCGTCCAGCCCACCCATCTGATGCACGGCGCTGAGTACGACGAGATGATGGAGATGGTGGACAGCTACCGCGATAAGTTCGAGTCCGTCGCCATCGCCGAGCCTCTGCTGGGCGAGGTGGGCAGCGATGCCACCGTCATCAACGCCGACAAGGAAGCTGTCGCCAAGGCCATCACCGCCGAGGCCGTCAAGACCGCCGGTTTCGACAGTCTGGACGCCGCTGCTGAGGACGGCACCGCTTTCGTCTTCATGGGCCACGGCACCTCTCACACCGCAAAGGTGAGCTACACCCAGATGCAGTCTCAGATGAACGCTCTGGGCTACAAGAACGTCTTCATCGGCACCGTCGAGGGTGAGCCGGAGGAGACTGCCTGCGAGAACGTCATCGAGGCTGTCAAGGCCGCCGGTTACACCAAGGTCGTCCTGCGTCCCTTGATGGTCGTTGCAGGTGACCACGCCAACAACGATATGGCTGGCGACGACGAGGATTCCTGGAAGAGCCAGTTCGAGGCCTCCGGTGAATTCGATTCTGTCGATTGCCAGATCGCCGGTCTGGGCGAGGTCGCTGACATCCAGCAGCTCTACGTCGCACACACCAAGGCCGCTGTCGATTCCCTGAACGGCTGAGCATAAGTTTATGATTGCCCGGAAAGGAGTGCCTTTTCGGGCAATTTCTTTTTCGGCCTGCTTTGAATTCGGGCCATTGCGTGTTATAATCTTTTCTGTAAAATAGATACTTCGAGGTATATCATCATGAAACTGAACCATAAATTTGCTCTTCTGCTGGCCGGCGCTGTGCTGGCTGGTTCGCTCACCGGCTGCGGCGCATCCGGCACCCCGGCCAGCTCTGCCGCTTCCTCCGAGGCTGCGGCTTCCGCTGCCGTGAGCGAGGCGACTTCCGAACCGGCGGCAGAGGCTACTCTGCCCGACGGCGTCTACACCGCCGACTTTGACACCGACAGCTCCATGTTCCATGCCAACGAGGCCAACGACGGCAAGGGGACCCTGACCGTGAAGGACGGTCAGATGACCTTCCACGTCAGTCTCGTCTCCAAGAAAATCGTCAACCTCTACGTCGGCATGGCTGCTGACGCCGAGGCCCACGAGGGCGACTGGCTCCAGCCCACCACCGACACCGTCACCTACTCCGACGGCCTGTCCGATGAGGTCTACGGCTTCGACATCCCGGTGAAGGCTCTGGACGAGGACTTCCAGCTGGCCATCCTCGGCACCAAGGGCAAGTGGTACGACCATACCGTCCGTGTCGCCAACGCCCAGCCTGCTGCGGCGGAAGCACCTGCCGACGGCACCTACACCTGTGATGTGACCCTCGAGGGCGGCTCTGGCCGCGCCACCGTGGAAAGCCCTGCGGCCCTGACCGTGGCCGATGGCAGGATGACCGCCACCATCGTCTGGTCCAGCCCCAACTACGACTATATGCTGGTGGACGGCGAGAAGTATCTGCCCACCAACACCGAGGGCAACTCTACCTTCGAGATCCCCGTCACTGCTCTCGACACCCCGCTGGATGTGGTGGGCGATACCGTCGCCATGAGCACCCCGCATGAGATCGAGTATACGCTGACCTTCGCCTCTGCATCCCTGATTGAGGCAAAGTAACGATGAAACGCCGCAATTTCCTGAAAGCCCTGCCTGCCGCCGCCCTTGCCCTTGCGGGCTGCGGGCAGCACAAGACCGCCCCGGCCAATACAGCATCCCTCGTGTTCGATCACAGCTATCCGCTGGACTATGCCGCCCAGTTTTCCGCCGACTGCTATGAGGGCGGCTATGTGATGATCGACATCCCGGACGCCGGGCGGTTCCTCGTCGTCCCCGAGGGGGCCGCCGAGGTGGACGACCTGCCCGAGGACGTCGTTCTGCTGCGCCAGCCGCTGGATCATATTTATCTCGTCTCCACTTCGGTGATGGACCTCTTCGTTCATCTGGACGCTCTGGACAGCATCGCCCTCTCCGGCACGAAGGCCGAGGGCTGGTATGTGGAAGAGGCCAAACAGGCCATGCAGGAGGGCCGCATCGCCTACGCGGGCAAGTACAGCGCCCCGGACTATGAGCGCATCCTTGCCGCCGGCTGCACCCTCGCCATCGAGAACACCATGGTGCTCCACGACCCCGAGGTCAAGGAGCAGCTGGAAAAGTTCGGCGTGCCGGTCCTCGTGGAGCGCTCGAGCTACGAGAGCGGCCCGCTGGCCCGGATGGAGTGGCTCAAGCTCTACGGCATCCTGCTGAATAAGACTGAGATGGCGGAAGAGGTCTTTCGCCAGAAGGTGGAGCAGGTGGCCCCTATCCTCGAGCAGGAGAACACGGGCAAGACCGTGGCCTTCTTCTCCATCACCACAAATAACCTCATCACCGTCCGCCGCACCAGCGACTATGTGGCCCAGATGGTGGGGATGGCCGGCGGCGTCTACATCTTCGACGACCTCGAGGGGGAGACGTCGGCCCAGTCCACCATCAAACTGCCGCTGGAGACCTTCTATGCCCGGGCCAAAGACGCCGACGTCCTCATCTACAACAGTACCATCGAGGGCGTGATGGAGACCCGTGACCAGCTCATCGAAAAATGCCCGATGCTGGCGGATTTCAAGGCCGTCCAGTCCGGCGACTGCTGGTGTACGGCCCAGAGCCTCTTCCAGCAGAGTATGGAGCTGGCCGACCTCATCTCGGATATGAACCTCGTCTTCACCGAGGGCTCGCCCGACCCGGCGTCCCTCCGTTTCTTACAGCGCATCGTATAAAAGGAGCTTTGTCATGACCACCACCCGCCGCCTCAGCCTCGCGTACCTCGCCCTCACGGCGGGGGTTGCGGTGCTGTTTGCACTCAACCTGTTCTGGGGCAGTGTGTCCCTGACGCCCGGCGCGGTGGCGGCGGCTCTGCTGGGCCGGGGCGAAGATGCTCTGGCCGTGGGCATCGTGCTCCAGCTCCGTCTGCCCCGGGCGGTCATGGTCGTGCTGCTGGGCGCGGCCCTCTCGGCTGCAGGCTACCTCCTGCAGACCTTCTTCGCCAACCCCATCGCCGGCCCCTTCGTCATGGGCGTGTCCAGCGGCGCAAAGCTGGCGGTGGCCCTGACGATGGTGGTGTTTTTACAGCAGGGGCTGCTCACTGGCTCGGCCACCCTCATCATCGCCGCTTTTGCAGGCTCGATGGCGGCGATGGCCTTTGTGCTGGTGGTGGCCCGGCGGGTGCCGCGGATGAGCATCCTCGTCATCTGCGGCATCATGATCGGTTATATCTGCTCGGCTGTCACCGACATCGTGGTGACTTTCGCTCAGGACTCCAACATCGTCAATCTCCACAACTGGTCGATGGGCAGCTTTTCCGGCATGACCTGGGCCAACGTGGGTGCAGCGGCCTGCGTGGTGCTGCCCGCGCTGGCGGCGGCGTTCCTGCTCTCGAAGCCCATGGCGGCCTACCAGATGGGCGAGAGCTACGCCAGGAGCGTCGGCGTACCGGTGCGGGCCTTCTCGACGGCCCTCGTGCTGCTTTCCAGCCTGCTTTCCGCCTGCGTGACGGCCTTTGCAGGCCCCATCTCCTTTGTGGGCATCGCGGTGCCGCATCTGGTCAAGAACCTGCTGGGCAGCGCAAAGCCCCTTTATGTCCTGCCGGGCTGCTGTCTGGGCGGGGCAGCGTTCTGCCTGCTCTGCGACCTCATCGCCCGCAGCCTGTTCGCGCCCACTGAGCTGTCCATCAGCTCGGTGACGGCGGTTTTCGGTGCGCCGGTGGTCATCTGGCTGCTGGTGCGCCGCCAGACACAGGAGGGCCGGGAATGAGCGATCCGAAATTCTACTGCCGCGCCGAGGACCTTGCCATCGGCTACGGCAAAACGCCCCTGATGGAGCACATCGGACTCGGCGTCGGGAAGGGGAGCGTCCTCACCCTCATCGGCCCCAACGGCGCGGGAAAATCCACCCTGCTCAAGACACTGGCAGCGCAGCTGGCCCCCCAGGGAGGCGCTGTGCTGCTGGACGGCAAAAATCTCGCGGACTACTCCGGCCCGGAGCGCGCCCGCAAAATGGCTCTGATGGTGCCTCACACCCGCCGCACCGAGCTGACCACCTGCTTCGAGATGGCGTCCGCCGGGCGCTACCCCTACACGGGGCGGCTGGGTGTCCTCTCGGCAGAAGATAAGCGTCAGGTCCATGCCGCGCTGGCCCTCGTGGGGGCCGAGGCGCTGGCGGGCCGGGACTTCAACCGCATCAGCGACGGCCAGCGCCAGCGCGTCCTGCTGGCTCGGGCCATCTGCCAGCAGCCGGAGCTGATATTATTGGACGAGCCTACGTCTTTCCTCGACATCAAGGGCAAGGCCGAATTGCTGGCCATCCTGAAAAGCCTCGCCCGCGACAAGAAGATGGCCGTCATCCTGAGCCTCCACGAGCTGGAGCTGGCACAGAAAGTTTCCGACAAGGTCGTCTGCGTCTCGGCGGCGGGCGTCTCGGACGTCATGACGCCGGAAAAGGCCTTTGCCCGGGAAAACATCTGCAAAATTTATGCTCTGACCGATGAGCAGTACGCATTCCTCTACGGCGAAGAAAAAGCGCCGGAGGAAAAGCGCCCGCTCTTTGAGCACTACGTCCGCAGCGGCCAGAAGCTCCTGCGCTGCGGCTACACCACCGGCACCTGTGCGGCGCTGGGCGCGGCGGGCGCGGCACGGTTGCTGCTCACCGGCCGCACCCCCGAGACGGTGGCCCTCCGCACCCCGAAGGGCATCGTGGTGGAGGTAGAGCCCATCTTCTGCCGCCTGTCCGGCGAGGGGGCTGAGTGCGCCATCCGGAAGGACGGCGGCGACGATGTGGACGTGACCACCGGTCTGCCGGTCATCGCCAGTGTCGCCCTCCGGCCCGAGCTGTCCGGCGAGGTGCGCATTCACGGCGGTGAGGGCGTGGGCCGGGTGACAAAGCCTGGTCTCGACCAGCCCGTGGGCGAAGCTGCCATCAACCACGTCCCCCGGGCCATGATAAAGGAAGCGCTGGAAAAGGAGGCCGAATCTGCCGGGTACGCGGGCGGCTTTGATGTCACCATCTCCATCGAGGGCGGGGCCGAAACGGCGAAGCGCACCTTCAACCCCCACATGGGCGTGGAAGGGGGCCTCAGCGTCCTCGGCACCAGCGGCATCGTCGAGCCCATGAGCCAGCAGGCCATCCTCGACACCATCCAGCTGGAAATGGGGCAGGCGGCGCTTCGGGCCGGAAGCCCCCGGCGGCTCATCCTCGCCCCGGGCAACTACGGCCTCGACTATCTCCACGAGAAAATGCCCGCCCTAAAGAATATCCCCGTAGTCAAGACCTCGAACTTCATCGGGGATACGATGGATATGGCGGCGGCATCCCACTTCGAAGAGGTGGTGCTGGTGGGCCACATCGGCAAGCTGGTCAAACTGGCGGGCGGCGTCATGAACACCCACTCCCGCACAGCCGACTGCCGCACCGAGCTGCTCTGCGCCCACGCCGCCCTCTGCGGTGCATCCCGGGACGTCTGCGCGGCCCTGATGAACGCGGCCACCACCGACGCCTGCATGGAGATATTAGACGGAGCAGAGATGAGAGAGCCGGTGCTGTCCAGTCTGCTGGACGCCATCCAGCTCCACCTCGACCGCCGCGCCGCCGGGGCGTTCCGGGTGGGCGCGGTACTCTTCTCGAACCAATATGGCCCGCTGGGCCAGACCAGAACTGCAAAGGAGCTGCTGGACGAATGGAAAAACGGATAGGCACTTTTTACGGCGTCAGCGTCGGCCCGGGCGACCCGGAGCTCATGACCCTGCAGGCTGTCCGCCGCCTCGAAAACTGTCCGGTCATCGCCGCGCCCCAGACCCCGAAGGGCGGGATGCTGGCGCTGGACATCGCAAAAGGTGCGGTGGATCTGAGCGGCAAGACCATCCTGCCGCTGCGCTTCGCCATGAGTCTTGACCCGGCGGTGCAGAAAGCCGCCCACATCGAGGCGGCCCGGGCCGTGAAAGAATATCTCGACGCCGGGCAGGATGTCGCCATGCTCAACCTCGGCGACGTGTCCGTCTACGCCACCTTCGGCTACCTGCAGGAGATCTTGGAGGCCGAGGGCTGCAAGACCGTGATGCTCCCCGGCGTGACGAGCTTCTGCGCCGCTGCGGCCCGGCTGGGCCAGTCCCTGACGGGCGGCATGGAGCAGCCGCTGACCATCGCCCCGGGGCGCTGCGCCGCTGAGGTGCTGGCCGCACCGGGCGCAAAAGTGCTGATGAAATCGGGCCGTCAGCTGCCCGAGACGCTGGCCGCGCTGGCCGACGCCGGGCTTCTGAGCCGGAGCGCGATGGTCTGTAACTGCGGTCTGCCGAACGAGGAGGTCTGGCCCGACCTGGCCGATTATGACCCGGCCCGGCCGGCGGACTATTTCGCAACGATTTTGGTGAAGGAGGGGTAAGATATGGTCCATTTTGTAGGAGCCGGGCCGGGCGCGCCCGACCTCATCACCCGGCGGGGTGCAGCCCTGCTGGCCGATGCCGACTGCATCATCTACGCGGGCAGTCTCGTCAACCCGGCCCTGCTGGGGCTGGCGAAGCCCAGCTGTGCCATCTATAACAGCGCCGAGATGACGCTGGAACAGGTGCTGGACACCATCCGTGCCACCGAAAAGGCCGGAGGCACCACGGTCCGCCTCCACACCGGCGACCCCTGCCTCTACGGGGCCATCCGGGAGCAGATGGACGCACTGGACGCCGACGGCATTCCCTATGACGACACGCCGGGCGTGTCCAGCTTCTGCGGCGCGGCGGCGGCGCTCTGTGCCGAGTACACCCTGCCCAACGTCAGCCAGACCGTCATCATCACCCGGATGGAGGGCCGCACTCCTGTCCCTGAGGCCGAACAGCTGGAAAAGCTGGCCGCTCACGGGGCTACCATGGTCATCTTCCTCTCCATCGGGCTGGTGGACAAAGTCCAGCAGGCCCTTCTCGAGAGCGGCGGCTACCGCCCCGATACCCCTGCCGCCGTGGTCTATAAGGCCACCTGGCCCGAGCAGAAGGTGGTGCGCTGCACCGTCTCCACACTGGCCGAGGAGACCCGCAAAAACGGCATCACCAAGACCGCCCTCATCGTCGTAGGCGACTTTCTGGGCGAAAACTACGAGCGCAGCAAGCTCTATGACCCCGCCTTTACCACCGAGTTCAGGCAGGGGACGGAGGCCGGGCAGTGAGCCGGGCATATCTGGCCTTCACCGCAAAAGGCGAGGCGCTGGCTCGTCGGCTGGCGGAAGCTCTGCCCGGCAGCGTGAGCCGCTGCGGCGGAGACGTGACCCTGAAAGGCTGGACGGCGGAGCATTTTGCACAGGATGAGGCCCTGATTTTTGTAGGAGCTGTGGGCATCGCGGTGCGGGCCATCGCGCCCCACTGCAAGAGCAAGGCCGCTGACCCGGCGGTGGTGGTCGTGGACGAGGGCGGGAACTTCGCCGTGCCGCTCCTGTCGGGCCATCTGGGCGGTGCCAACGCGCTGGCCCGGGCGCTGGCAAAAGCGTGCGGCGCGGTGCCGGTCATCACGACGGCCACCGACGTCAACGGCCTCTTCGCCGTGGACCTCTGGGCCAAGGCCCAGAACTGCGCTGTCCTTGAGCCGGAGCGCATCAAGCGCGTCAGCGGCGCCCTGCTGGCCGGGCAGACGGTCCGGTACTGGTCGCCGTGGCCGGTGGCGGGGGAGGCCCCCGCCGGCGTGGAAAAAACTGACGCACCCGAAGCCGCCGACTTCGCCCTGACCCTCACGCCGCAGGGCGGGGCGCTTCACCTCGTCCCCCGCATCGGGGTGCTGGGGGTGGGGTGCCGCCGCGGCACGACGGCCCAGCAGCTGGAAGAAGCCTTCGCGGCGTTCTGTGCCGCGTCCGGCCTCAGCCCGGCGGCGGTCTTCGCCGCCGCCAGCATCGACCTGAAAAAAGATGAGCCGGGGCTTGCAGAGTTTTGCAAAGTCCACGGCTGGCCCATCACATTCTATCCGGCCGACGAACTGCGGGCCGTGCCGGGACAGTTCACCCCGTCGGCCTTTGTGGCAAGTGTCACCGGCGTGGACAACGTCTGTGAGCGCTCGGCGGTAAAAGCCTCGGGCGGGACGCTCCTTCTGCCCAAAACGGCAGGCGGCGGCGTGACGCTGGCGCTGGCCGTCCGCCCCTTTGCACCCGATTGGAGGACAGAGCAATGAGTGAGAGTAAAAAGACCGTGTTCGTCGTGGGGCTTGGCCCCGGCGGCGGACAGTTTCTGACCGTGCAGGCGCAGAGCGCCTTGCAGCAGGCCGAGGTGTTGTGCGGCTATACGGTCTACATCGACCTTGTGCGCCCCCTCTACCCGGAAAAAGAGTGCTACACCACCGGCATGACCCGGGAGATCGACCGCTGCCGCTGGGCGCTGGACACCGCCCGAGCGGGTCGGGACGTGGCGCTGGTCTGCTCCGGCGACGCCGGGGTCTACGGCATGGCCAGCCCGCTGCTGGAGCTGGCCGAAGAGTACCCGGACGTCAACGTGGAGGTCGTCCCCGGCCTGACCGCCGCCCTCAGCGGCGGGGCGGTGCTGGGTGCGCCGCTGGCCCACGATTTCTGCGTCATCTCGCTGTCGGACCGTCTCACGCCGTGGGAGGTCATCGAAAAGCGGCTGGTCTGCGCCGCTCAGGGCGATTTCGCACTGGCGCTGTACAATCCCTCGTCCAAGGGCCGCCCGGACTATCTGCGCCGGGCCGTGGACGTCCTGCTGGCGAACGGCAAAGCCCCGGACACCCTCTGCGGCTATGTGCGGAACATTGGCCGGGAAGGACAGGAAAAGCACATCCTGCCTCTCAGCCAGCTCCGGGACACCGAGGTGGATATGTTCACCACCGTCTTTGTGGGCAGCGCCGCCACCCGCGCGCTGAGCGGGCGGATGGTCACGCCGCGGGGGTACCGCCGATGAACGTCGTCGTTTTCAGCGGCACCACCGAGGGGCGGGAGCTTTCCCGCCAGCTGGCGGCGCTGGGCATCGAAGTCACCGTCAGCGTGGCCACCCCGCTGGGACAGGAAGAGCAGGGGAGCACCCCCGGCGTCACCGTCCGGTGCGGGCGGCTCCTGCCCGATGAGATGGCCGCGCTCTTGGGGGATGCCGCCCTCTGCATCGACGCCACCCACCCCTACGCGGTGGAGGCGACCAAAAACATCAAAGCAGCGGCAGAGAAGGCCGGGGTAGGATACCTCCGCCTGCTGCGCCCGGCCAGTCCGCTGCCGGAAAACTGTCTCGTCTTTGAGAGCGCAAAGCAGGCAGCCGAGGCGCTGGCCGCAAAAGAGGGCAACCTTCTATTGGCCACCGGGGCCAAGGAGCTGGCGCAGTTTGCGGCCATCCCGCCCGAGCGGCTCTACCCCCGTGTCCTGCCCACGCTGGAAAGCATCGCGGCCTGCGAGGCAGCGAATATCCCCCACCGCAACATCATCGCCATGCAGGGCCCCTTCAGCTTTGCCCTCAATCAGGCCATGATGGAACAGTTCCATATCCGCTGGCTCGTCACAAAGGACGGCGGCGCAGCCGGAGGCTTCGACGAAAAAGCCGCCGCTGCCTCTGCTGCCGGGGCGCAGCTGGTGGTCATCCGCCGCCCGCCCGAGCAGGGCGAGACGGCTTCCGAGGTGCTGAAACGCTGCAAGGAGATGATAAGATGAACGTGACACTCATCGGCATGGGCTCCGGCCAGCCGGAGAACCTGACCCTTCAGGGCCTGGCCGCACTGCGGCAGGCCGACCTCATTCTGGGCGCACGGCGTCTGCTGGCAGTTCTGCCTGCCGGCTGCACCGAGAACCGCGCCGCCGCCTACCGCCCCGACGAGGTGGCAGAGCTGCTGCAAACTTCCGGCGCAGAGAACGCCGTGCTGGTCTACAGCGGCGACACCGGCTTTTACTCCGGCGCGTCCTCCATGATGGAAAAGCTGGAGGCCCTCGGCGTCCGCGCCCGGGTGCTGCCCGGCCTTTCCAGCATCCAGCTACTGGCGGCGGCGCTGGGCCGTCCGTGGCAGGGGTGGAACCTTGTTTCGGCCCATGGCCGCACTTGTGACCCGGTGGCCGAGTGTATGCAGGGCAGACCCACCTTCTTCCTCACCGGCGGCAGCGAAGACCCCGCCACCCTCTGCGCCCAGCTGGCGGCAGAGGGCTTCGGGGACGTGCAGGGCGTCGTGGGCCAGTGCCTCGGCACGCCGGAAGAAAAGCTCTTCCGCGGCAGCGTCAAAGAGCTGGCCGCAGGCCGCTTCAACAGCCTGAGTGTCCTTCTCGTGGAGGCGGCGGAGGTGCTGCCCCGCCGCGCTCCGGGCCTGCCGGACGAAGCCTTCGAGCGGGGCGACGTCCCCATGACCAAGCAGGAAGTCCGGGCCGCTGTGCTGGCGAAGCTGGCCGTCCGCCCGGAAGACATCCTGTGGGACGTGGGGGCCGGGACGGGCAGCGTCAGCGTGGAGCTGGCATTGGCCGCGCCCCGGGGCCGGGTGTACGCGGTGGAGTGCAGGCCGGAGGGCTGTGCGCTCATCAAAGCCAACCGCGAAAAATTCAGGACCCGGAACCTCGTCCTCGTGGAGGGGCTTGCCCCCGCCGCGCTTTCGGACCTGCCCGCGCCGGACGCTGTTTTCATCGGCGGCAGCAAGGGCAGCCTTGCCGCCATCGTGGACGCCGCGCTGGATAAGAACCCCGACGCCCGCATCTGCGTGTCGGCCATCGCCCTTGAGAGCCTTTCGGCGGCGGTGGCCGCGCTGACGGCCAAAGGCCGGACCGTGCAGGTGAGCCAGATCGCCGTCAGCCGGGCCAGGGCCGTGGGCGGACTGCACCTCATGATGGCCCAGAACCCCATCTACCTCATCACAGGAGAATGACATGATACAGTTTCTGCTGGCGGCGCCCCGCTCGGGCAGCGGCAAGACCACCATGACCTGCGCCCTGCTCATGGCGCTGAAGCGGCGGGGCTGTGCGCCCTGCGCCTTCAAGAGCGGGCCGGACTACATCGACCCCATGTTCCACCGGGCCGTGCTGGGGGTGGAGAGCCGCAACCTCGACCTCTTTTTTTCTGCGCCCGAGACGGTGCGCACCCTCTACGCGAAGGGGGCCGCCGGCCACGGTGCGGCGGTGTGCGAGGGGGCTATGGGCTTTTACGACGGCCTCGGGGGCGTCAGCGACAGGGCCAGTGCGTGGCATCTGGCCGACACGCTGGGCCTGCCGGTGCTGCTGGTGGTGGAGCCAAAGGGGCAGAGCCTGACGCTGGCCGCAGAGTTGAAGGGGCTCGACAGCTTCCGCACCCCCAGTCACATCGCAGGCATCCTGCTGAACAACTGCACGGCCCGGATGCACGCTCTGCTGGCCCCGATGCTGGAAGAAGAGACGGGCCTGCCGGTGCTGGGCTTTCTGCCGAAACTCCCGGAGGCCGTCATCGGTTCCCGCCATCTGGGCCTCTACACGGCGGCGGAAGTGGAAAATTTACAGCAGAAGCTGGCCCTTCTGGCCGACGCGGTGGAGGAGCACATCGACTGGCCCCGCCTGCTGGCCCTCTGCGAAAAGGAGTCGCCCGTCCTGCCGGTGCAGCCGGAGACGCCTCCGGCCCGCGTCCGCATCGCCGTGGCGCAGGACGAGGCGTTCTGCTTCGCCTACGCCGAGACGCTGGAAGCCTTCCGGGACGCCGGGGCAGAGGTGGTCTTTTTCAGCCCCCTCCGCGACACGGCTCTGCCGGAAAACATCGGCGGGCTGTATCTGCCCGGCGGCTACCCGGAACTTCACGCAAGAGAATTGAGTGAAAATACCTCGCTTCTGCGCGAGATAAAGCAAAAAATCGAGTCCGGTCTGCCCACGGCGGCCGAGTGCGGGGGCTTCCTCTATCTGGGGCGGAGCCTCACGGACGCCGAGGGGCAGAGCTGGCCGATGGTGGGCGTTCTGCCGGGCGAAGCAAAAGATGCCGGACGTCTCGTCCGCTTCGGCTACGCCGCGCTGAGCGCAGACTCGGACAGTATGCTCTTCCGGGCCGGGGAGAGCTTTCCCATCCACGAATTCCACCACTGGGATTCCACCGCCAACGGCGTGGCTCTCGTGGCAAAAAAGCCGGTGGGCGGCGCAGAGTGGCGGTGCGGATCTGTAAACGAGCATTTCTATGCGGGCTTCCCGCATTTGTACTGGGCGGGTACGCCCCTGCCGCAGCGCTTTGCCGCCGCGGCTGAAAATTACAGGAGAGACCATGACTGAGACAGAACTCGCCGCCCTCTGTGCGGCCATCACGCCGCCGGACGAAGCCGCCCGGGCGGCGGCGCACGCCCACTGGGCCAGCCTTGCAAAGCCGCTGGGCGGGCTGGGTAGATTGGAAACGACCATCGAGGACGCCGCCGCCCTTACCGGCAGCGCAAAGCTGGATATTTCCCGCCGGGCGGTGCTGGTGCTCTGCGCCGATAACGGTGTGGTGGCCCAGGGCGTCAGCCAGACCGACAGCAGCGTGACCCGCGCCGTGGCTGAGAACCTCGCCGCCCGCCGCACCAGCGTCTGCCGGATGGCACAGACCGCCCGGTGCGAGGTGGTGCCGGTGGATATGGGCATCGCGGGCGACCCGGTCCCGGGCGTCCTCGACTGCCGCATCGCCCCCGGCACAGCGGACTTCACCCTCGGCCCGGCTATGAGCAGGGCTGAAGCTGTGGAGGCCATCGGCAGGGGCATCCGGCTGGTGCAGGAGCAGAAGAAAGCGGGCGTCGGCCTGCTGGCCACCGGTGAGATGGGCATCGGCAACACCACGACGTCCAGCGCCGTGGCCGCTGTGCTGCTGGGCCAGCCCGTCGAAGTGATGACAGGCCGGGGCGCGGGTCTTTCGGACGAGGGACTTGCCCGGAAAATCGATGCTATCCATCGCGGCATCGCAAAAAATCAGCCCGATTCTGCCGACGCACTGGACGTGCTGGCGAAGCTGGGCGGTTTCGATATTGCCGGGCTCTGCGGCGTCTTCCTCGGCGGTGCGCTGGAAGGTGTGCCGGTGCTGGCCGACGGTTTCATCAGCTGTGTGGCGGCGCTCTGCGCTGTCCGGTTCTGCCCGGCAGCGGCCAAGGCTGTTTTTGCAAGCCATTGCTCCACCGAGCCGGCCGCAAAGCTGGTGCTGAACGCTCTGAACAAAAAAGCCCTCATCACGGCGGGCCTGCATCTGGGCGAAGGCACCGGCGCGGTGGCCGCCATCCCGCTGTGGGACATGGCGCTGGCCGTCTACGATGGCTGTTATTCCTTTGAAGAGGGCGGCATCGAAGCCTACACGCCGCAGGGGGGTGCGGGATGCTGACGCTGGTGCTCGGCGGCGCGGCCAGCGGTAAGAGCGCCTACGCCGAGAGCCTTGTGCTCAAGACCGGCCTGCCCCGCTATTACCTCGCCACTATGCAGGTCTGGGATGCCGAGTGCGCCGCCCGGGTGGAAAAGCACCGGAAAATGCGGGCGCAAAAGCAGTTCGAAACGCTGGAATGCCCGCTCCACCTCGACCGTCTGGCTCTGCCCGGCCGGGGGACCGTCCTGCTGGAAGACCTCGGCAACCTCGTCGCCAACGAGCTTTACAGCCCCGGCGGGGCAGGAAAGCACACCGCCGAGGCCGTTTTGACCGGGCTGGAACGCCTCGCCGCCGGGTGTGATAACCTTATCGTCGTATCGAACGAGGTGTTTAGCGGCGGTGCCGACTACGCAGGCGACACCGACCAGTATCTGCTGGCGCTGGCGCAGGTGAACAACGCCTTCGCCGCCCGGGCGGACAACGTCTGCCGGGTGGTCTGCGGCCTGCCGGTGTACTACAAAGGAGGAGAAAAGCTGTGACTGTTTTGCAGACCATCGCGGTGGCCTTTGCGATGTTTTCGGCCCTGCCGATGCCGCAGTTCGAGTGGAACGAAAAAAATATGCGGTACGCCATGTGCGCCTTCCCCCTCATCGGGCTGGTGTGCGGCGTGCTGTGGTGCCTCTGCGGCGTCCTGCCCCTGCCGGGGCTGGCCCGGGCGGCGGCGTTCTGCCTCGTGCCGGTGGCCGTCACCGGCGGCATCCATCTCGACGGCTACGCCGACACTTCGGACGCCCTCTCGAGCTACGGCGACCGCGAAAAAAAGCTTGAAATCCTGAAAGACTCCCACTGTGGGGCCTTCGCTGTCATCCGGCTGTGCTGCTACTTTGTGGCCTACTTCGGACTCTGCGGCAGTGTGCGGTTCACACCCCGGGCGGGCCTGTGCTGGACGCTGGCGCTGGTGCTGGAGCGGGCGCTGTCGGGCTTTGCCGTGGCGGCGTTCCCGCTGGCGAAAGACACCGGCCTCGCCCATACTTTTGCCACAGCGGCCGACAAGCAGACCGTCTGCCGCTTCCTCTGCGGCCTGTCGGCTCTGCTCATCCTGGCGCTGACGGCGCTGGGCGGCGGCGGGCTGGCGGCGGCGGCGCTTCTGGCGCTGTGGCGCTATTATTTCGTGGCAAAAAAGCAGTTTGGCGGCATCACCGGCGACCTGGCCGGGTGGTTTTTACAGCGGGCCGAGCTGTGGATGCTGGCGGCGCTGGCCGTCAGCCAGTGGGGAGGAGTGCTGTAAATGATGTTCATCACAGGGCCGCTCTACAGCGGCAAGCGCACCTTTGCGCGGAACTTCCGGGGCAGCGTCATCGCCGATGTGCAGGACGCCGCCGCCGAGACTCAGACCCCGGAACAGCTCGAAACGCTGGCCCGGGAGCTGGCGGAATATGATATTGTCATCGCCACCGAGGTCGGCGGCGGTGTTGTCCCGATGGATGCTGAGGAGCGCGCCGGGCGGGAGGCCGCCGGACGGCTGGCCTGCCTGCTGGCAGAGCGCGCCGACTGCGTGGTGCAGATGTTCTGCGGCATCCCGACGGTATTGAAAGGAGAATTACCTCAATGTTGATCTATCTGCTGCGTCACGGCCTGACCGAATACAACGCCCAGAAGCGCTATCAGGGCCAGCGCGACATCCCGCTCTCGGCGGAGGGCCTGAGCCAGCTGCGCCGGGCCGACATCGACCCGAAGGTGGTCTATATCACCCCACTGCAGCGGACGGCCCAGACGGCCCGGGTGCTCTTCCCGGAGGCAGAGCTTGTGGTCGTGAAGGACCTGCAGGAGATGTGCTTCGGCAGCTTCGAGGGCAAAAACTACGTCGAGATGGAGCACGACGCCGATTATCAGGCGTGGGTGCAGGCCAACTGCGAGAGCAAATGCCCCGACGGTGAGCGGAAGGACGACTTCTCGAACCGCATCTGCAGCGCCTTCTCTGCTCTGGTGGACAAGGCGCTGGCCGACGGCGAAGAGCTGCTGGTCATCCTGGCCCACGGCGGCACCCAGATGGCGGCCATGGAGCGGTACGCCCTGCCCAGGCGCGGTTATTATGCGTGGTGCGGCCCCAACGCGGGCGGCTATGTGCTGGATGCCGCCGACTGGGCCGAGAAGCGCCAGCTCCGCCTCGTGAAGACCGTGCAGTACACGAAAGACGCGGAGGCCGGCGTATGATGACCGCCTGGGCTGTGCTGGGAGGCTTCGTGCTGGATGCCATTTTCGGCGACCCGGCATGGCTGCCCCACCCGGTGGTGTACATGGGCAAAGCCATCTCCCGGCTGGAAAAATTCCTCCGCTCCCGCCTGCCCAAAACGCCTCAGGGCGAGCTGCTGGGCGGTGCGGTGGTGGCGTTCTGTCTGCCGGTGGGGACGCTGCTGTTCACGGGCCTTGTCTGCTGGGGCGCGGCGATGCTTCACCCGCTGCTGGGGCTGGCTGTCCAGATGTTCTGGTGCGGGCAGGCACTGGCCGCGAAGGGGCTGATGCAGGAGAGCATGAATGTCTATGCCGAGCTGAAAAAAGGCAGCCTGCCCGCCGCCCGGAAGGCTGTGAGCCGCATCGTGGGCCGCGACACGGAAGCTTTGACCGCCGAGGGCGTGACCAAAGCGGCGGTGGAGACGGTGGCCGAGAACGCCAGCGACGGCGTCATTGCGCCTTTGCTTTATATGCTGCTGGGCGGTGCGCCGCTGGCCCTGACCTACAAGGCCATCAACACCATGGACAGCATGGTGGGCTACAAAAACGAAAAATATCTCTACTTTGGCCGTGCCGCCGCAAAACTGGACGATGTGGCGAACTATATCCCGAGCCGTCTGGCGGCGCTGCTCTGGATCATGGCGGCGGCGTTCACCCGCAATGACGCCAAGGGCGCATGGCGCATCTGGCGGCGGGACCGCCGCAATCACGCCAGCCCCAACAGCGCCCAGACTGAGAGCGCATGCGCCGGTGCGCTGGGCGTCCAGCTGGCCGGGCCGGCCTATTATTTCGGGGAATATTATCCGAAGCCCACCATCGGCGACCCGCTGCGGCCTATCGAGCCGGAGGATATTCTGCGGGCAGATCGGATGATGTATGTAGCCAGCGGGTTTGCGCTGGCGTTTGGATGTGCGATACGGGGGTTCTTGGGATGAAACAACTGGTCCACGGCGGTGACTGGATGGGCTACCGCGAACGCTTTGGCCGGGACGCGCTGGACTTTTCGGCGAACGTCAGCCCACTCGGTCTGCCCGAAGGGGTGGCGCAGGCCATTCGGGATGCACTGCCTCTGGCCGACCGCTACCCCGACCCCCTCTGCCGCACCCTGCGGGCGGCGCTGAGCCGGGCCGAAGGTGTGCCGCAGGAGCATGTCCTCTGCGGCAACGGCGCGGCAGACCTCATCTTCCGGCTGGTCTGGGCCGTAAAGCCCCATAAGGCGCTGGTGACTGCCCCGACTTTTGCCGAGTACGCCTCTGCATTGGATACGGTGGGGTGCGAAGTGAAACGCTTCTTCCTCGATGAAACGAATGATTTCGCCCCGACGGACGCCCTCGTGGACGCCGTGGACGAGAGCATCGACCTGGTGTTCCTCTGCCAGCCGAACAACCCGACGGGGCAGCTGGCCTCACCCGAACTGGTGAAAAAGCTGCTGCGCCGGTGCGGGGAGTGCCGCACGATTTTGGCCGTAGATGAGTGCTTTCTGGACTTTCTGCCCGACGCCGACGGGTGGACTGCGAAGCCTCTGCTGGAAAGTGGGAACCTCGTCATCCTGAAAGCTTTCACCAAGCTCTACGGCATGGCCGGCGTCCGGCTGGGTTACTGCCTCTGCGGCGACGAAACGCTTCTGGAAAAAATGCAGACAGCGGGCCAGCCGTGGGCCGTGTCCAGTCTGGCGCAGGCGGCAGGCGTCGCGGCCCTGAAAGAAACCGCTTATGTGGACGAGGTGCGCGCGCTCATCGCCCGGCAGCGGCCCGTTCTGACGGCGGGTCTGCGGGCGCTGGGCCTGCGGGTCATCGATGGAAAGGCGAACTATCTGCTCTTCCGCGCGCCAGCCGACCTGAACGAGAGGCTTCGTCCGCTGGGAACACAGGTGCGCAGCTGCGCGAATTATCCGGGCCTCGGGCCGGAGTGGTACCGCACGGCGGTGCGCACGGCCCCCGAGAACGCCCGGCTGCTGGAACTTATGAAAGAGGTGCTGGGATGAGCAGGGCAAAATGCATCATGGTGCAGGGTACGATGAGCGGTGCAGGCAAAAGTCTGCTCTGCGCGGCGCTCTGCCGCATTTTTGCGCAGGACGGCCTGCGCGCTGTGCCGTTCAAGAGCCAGAACATGGCTCTGAACAGCTTCGTCACCAAAGACGGCCTCGAGATGGGCCGGGCGCAGGTGGTGCAGGCGCAGGCAGCCGGTGTCGAGCCGGACGTGCGGATGAACCCCATCCTCCTGAAGCCCAGCAGTGACGTGGGCAGTCAGGTCATCGTCAACGGCGAGGTGCGGGGCCAGATGAAAGCGTCGGAGTATTTCCGCACGAAACGGCAGCTGGTGCCGGACATCCTGAAGGCATATGACAGCCTCGCCGAGGAGGCTGACGTCATTGTCATCGAGGGCGCGGGCAGCCCGGCGGAAATCAACCTCAAGAGCGAGGACATCGTGAACATGGGCCTCGCCGAGATGGTGGACGCGCCGGTGCTTCTGGTGGGCGACATCGACCGGGGCGGCGTGTTCGCCCAGCTATACGGCACGGTGGAGCTGCTGGAAGAAAAAGAACGCCGGCGCATCAAGGGGCTCGTCATCAATAAATTCCGTGGAGATGTAGAAATTCTGCGCCCCGGCCTTTCGATGCTGGAAGAAAAGACCCATCTGCCCGTGGTGGGCGTCGTACCGTACCTGAAGGTGGACATCGAGGACGAGGACTCCCTGAGCCAGCGCCTCGAGATGCGGGACGGCAAAAAGCCGCTGGATGCGGCGATCATCCGTCTGCCGCATCTGTCCAATTTTACGGACTTCATGCCGCTGGAACAGCACCCGCTGCTGGGCGTGCGGTATGTTTCGAACGCTCATGAGCTGGGCGCACCCGACCTCATCCTGCTGCCGGGCACGAAAAACACGGTGGACGACCTGCTCTGGCTGCGGCAGTGTGGGCTGGAAACGGCTCTGCTCAAGCTGGCCGCGAAAGGCACGCCGGTTCTGGGCGTCTGCGGCGGCTACCAGATGCTGGGCCAGACCCTCGACGACCCCACCGGCAGCGAGAGCGGCCGGCCGCAGACTCTGCGGGGGCTGGGTCTGCTGCCCACCCGGACCGTGTTCAGCGAGCAGAAGCGCCGCGCACAGGTCAAAGCGACCGTCGCCGCCGCCCCCTTTGCGGGTGCAGAGCTGGAAGGCTACGAGATCCACACCGGCGTGACCGAGGCGGAGGGCGAACCCTTCGCCCACTACCCCGACGGGGGCCGGGAGGGCTACGTGCAGGGCAATGTGTTCGGCACCTACCTCCACGGTCTGTTCGACACTGGCACGCTGACCGAGGCGCTGGCGGGCTGGCTCTGCCGCCGGAAGGGCATCGACCCCTCCGACGCGGCCCTTATCCCGATGGAAGAGTACCGCCGCCAGCAGTTCGACATCCTGGCCGACGGCGTGCGCGGGGCGCTGGATATGGACGCGGTGTATGCCGCGATGGGAATGGAGAGGCGCTGAATGGAACAGAGACTTTTGCATCTGTACTGGGGCGACGGAAAGGGGAAGACCACCGCCGCTATGGGTCTTGCGCTCCGTGCGCTGGGGTCCGGGAAGCGGGTGGTCATCGTCCAGTTTTTGAAGGGCGGGAACAGCGGCGAGATACCGCTTCTGGCCCAGCTTGGAGCGGAAATCTACCGGGGCAAGGCCGGGCAGAAATTCGTCTTTCAGATGACGCCGGAGGAAAAGGCCGCGACCCGGGAACTGCAAAACCAGAACCTCGCCGCCGCCATAGCACAGCCTGCCGACCTGTTGATACTGGACGAAGCCGGGAGCGCAGAAGAGCTGGATATGGTGGACATCGATCTATTAAAAAAGGCCGTTCTGGAGCGGCCTGCTGGGTGTGAGTGCGTCCTGACGGCCCACACGCCGCCCCAGTGGATGCTGGACGCCGCCGACTACTCCACCGAGATGAAATGCCACCGCCACCCCTACCAGAAGGGGATAAAAGCACGAAAGGGGATAGAATATTGACGCCGCAGCATCATTTACCTGCTGACATTGAGCGGACGAGCTTCCACATCATCACCGAAGAGCTGGAAATGATGGGCATGACCCCGCCGCCCGAGCACGAAGCCGTGGTCAAGCGGGTCATCCACACCACCGCCGACTTCGACTATGCGCGGAATCTCCGCTTCACTCCCCGCGCGGTGGAGCGGGCCGTCAAGGCCCTCCACGCCGGGGCCGTCATCGTGACCGATACGAATATGGCGCTGGCCGGCATCACCAAACCCGGTCTGGCGAAGCTGGGCGGCACGGCCTGCTGTTATATGGCTGACCCCGAGGTGGCCGCCGCCGCAAAAGAGGCTGGCACCACCCGGGCCGTTGCAGCGATGAAAAAGGCAGCGCAGGAGCATCCCGGGGCCATCCTCGCCGTCGGCAACGCGCCCACGGCTCTGCTGACGATTGCAGAACAAATCGAAAGCGGCCTGCGGCCCGCACTGGTCATCGGTGTGCCGGTGGGCTTTGTGAACGTGGTGGAGAGCAAGGAGCGGCTCTTCGCCGTCTGCGAAAAGCATGATGTACCGGCCATCGTGGCGATGGGCCGCAAGGGTGGCAGCAACGTCGCTGCGGCCATCTGCAACGCCCTTATCTACTCTGCCGCCGAGATGCTCGACCCTACGGCCAGAGGATGGAAATAAGAATTATGACTGTAAAGGCTTCCCTTCGTGGGAAGCTTTTCTTTTACACCGTCGCCAGCACGGCGAGGATGCTCTGCCAGCGTTTGTTCTCGACCACAGGCGCACGGCGGACGGGCCGGGACTGTACAGGCTGAGGCCGCTGAGCCGTCTGGGGCAGGGGAGCGAAAAGCGCAGACTGCCATGCGGCGGCAAGCTGCATGGCCTCCGGGCAGCTCTGCAGGGTGCGGCGCTCGGCCCCGGCGAGGTAGTCGCCCAGCCAGCAGAGGATGGCCGCGATGTTCAGCTGTTCGGCGGCGCGGGTGCTCCAATAGCTCCAATGGGCGGGACGGCCCACGAACCGCTCCACCGTGATGAGCGCACCCTCCCGGGCGGCAGAGGGGGCGACGGCCCCACAACCACCGGCAGTATGGGCCAGAACGTCCAGAATGCGCGCCATCCGGCCGCTGTCGAGGGCGTCGTCCCGGACAAAAGCAGAGAAATCCGTCTGGGCCAGCAGACCGTCGGCGGTGGCGGGGAAGCGCCCCGTCAGCTCGCCCGAGGCGTTGTGGCAGCTCTGCCACCCTTTGCGGACGAGCTGGAAGTTCAGCTTCTGACGTCCCATCGTGGAATAGAACACCCGGGCCTTGCCGCTGACCGGCTCCTGCCGCAGCTCGAGATAAGCGTCTGCGCCTCCGAGGTCTTGGACCTTGACGCTGAGCACAAGGCGGTACTCAGGCTTCTGGCTGGACATGGCAAGATGCATCTCTTCAAAATAACGTGCGGCATCCATAGCGGTTCTCCTTCCTGTGGGCGCGGGGTGATGTGTAGGCGTGCGGCCCTTCGTTGGTTGTAGTATATCATAAATTACGCCAGAATACAACTATAAGTTTGCAAATAAACCAAAAAACTTTTTGATTCTTCTGCAATGCAAAACAAGATGGTTGTGAGCGACAACAAAAATACGGGGCCGCTGGCAGCAGATACAACTGCACAGCGGCCCCGTACATTATTATGATTCAGTCGCCCAGCTCCCGTATCTCGTTCTGGATGAGTCGGCCTGCGGCCCGGGCCAGCTGGTCCATGCCCCGGATGCGGGCCATGTTCTTGCCGTAGATGCGGGAGGCGTCGGCGGCGCTGGCGTCTTCGCCCATAAAGACGGCGGAGACTCGCAGACCCTTCCGCTGCAGCGCCCGCACCTCGGCGGCGGCGTCTTCCACGCCCACGCTGCCGCCGTAGTCGCGGCCCAGCGGGTCATCGGGAGAGGGCGGGATGCGGCGGCTGTCGTTGGGGGAAGCGTCCGTCAGGAGGATGAGCAGGTGACGCGCGGCGGGGCCGGAGTCGAAGTCGATGAGGTCGCCTGCGGCCCGCAGAGCCAGACCGTCCCGGTTCCAGCCCGAGGCGAAATATTGGCAGATGCCCTGTAAGCTCTTCTCCTTGAAGCCCTTGAGCACCCGCAGGACGGTGTAGCCCCGCAGGCTGGAAAAGCAGCTCACCCGCACCGGGATGCCGCAGGCCGCGAGGCTCTGGGCGAGGATAGCCCCCTGCGCCGCGATGACCTCCTGACAGTGGAGGCGGGAAGCCGAAGCATCCAGCAGCAGGTCAACGGTGAAGGACGGGTGGTTCTCTTCATCGGCACAGCGGAAGACCCGGTCGTCGTCCATGACGGTGCGCCAGACCCGCTCCGGGTCGAGATTGCCGCTGCGGGCGACCCGGGCGTTGGGCTGCTGGTGGACGAGGATGCAGTTGCGTATCTGTTCGGTCAGCCGCAGCACGACGCTGCGGTGAAGCTCGAGATTTTTCGAATAATACGCCCGGTTCCGCTCAGCCTGAAGCTGGGCCTGTTCGGCCAGGTGCTTTGCCTCGGGGGTAGGGGCCTGCTCCGGGCTGGGGACGCCGGAGGCAAACCAGAGGTGACAGCCCAGATGCTCCCCGGTGCAAAGCTCCTGCTCGGCCTTCCGCAGCCGTTCGGGCGGGTAGAGCGACCGGCCAAAGCAGCTTTCGATGTAGGCGCGGTCTTCCTCGGCGCGCTGGCGCAGGGTGATGTGGGCCAGCCGCTTGTCGGCGTGGATGCCGCTGCCGGAGGCGTCCACCGAGCCGGAATGCTCCACCGTCACCCGGTCGGTCTTTATCATTTGGGTGGGCATGGTGCGGGTCATGAGGGACGCCAGCAGACCGTCCAGATGGAGATGCAGCCCGGCCTTCTGATGCACCGTGCCGTTGAACAGCTCGAATTTGGCGTAGACGGCCAGCAGTGCGGCTTTCAGCTCGTCCGGCTTCGGGGGCGTCTCGGGACTGAGGGCGGCGTCGAGATCCTTTTCGTAGGGGGTCATGACCGGCGGCGTGCGCCCCTGCACAGCCCGCCAGCGTGCGGCCTGCATGGAGTAGACCAGCTGGTTCTTCGCCATCCACTCCTGCCGCGAGAGCTTGTACTGGATGCCGAAAAAGTAGTCCGCATGGGCGCGGCGGAGGGCCGAAAGCACCGGGCGGCGGGGCAGTTCCAGCGCGTAGACCGCGCTCTCGAGGTAGAGCCAGGTCAAATCGTCCAGCATGGCCTGCCGGATGTCGCCCTCCCATGCGTCAAAGAGGCTGCGCACCAGCTCGTCGCCGTAGTATTTGTGGACCAGCCCCACGACGCAGTTCATGTAAAAATCAATGGTGCCGTCGGTGTTCCGGGCGAGGAACAGCGGCTCGAAGCCGTAAGCTCCTGCCGCTGCCCACACCTGATTGGCGGCCCGCCGCTCTTCGGCGGTGTAGCTCTGCGCTTCCATAAAAACGCCCCTTTTAATCGAAGAGCTTTGCGGCGGTGAGCTGGGCCGGGATGCGGGCGGCAATGGCATCCCGGATGAGGCCCTGTTCGTAGGAGTCGAAGGCTTTGTTGGTGATGCCCATGTCCAGCGCAGCCCCGGCAGCGACGCCCCGGCGCATCAGGCGCAGGGCGTCCAGCATACCGCGCAGGTCGAGAGCTTTGGTGGAAATTTCCGCGCTGTCGCACTTTTTCTGCAAATCGAGGAAGAGCAGGGCAAACTGCCTGACATACTTGCTGCTCAAATCGGGGAACTGGGTGCGCAGGAGCTTTTCGAGGTTCTCCTCGGTGATGGTGGGCATCTGGATGACCACGAAGCGGGAGGTGAGGGCCTCGTTCAGCTCACGGGTGCCGGCGTAGCCGTAGTTCATGGTGGCGATGAAGCGGGTCTCCTCGGCCAGCGGGATGCGCTCGTAGCCCGGCACATCGATGGCGCGGCGGAAATCCAGCACCGCGTGCAGGACGGCCAGCGCCTCGTTTTTGGCCATGTTGATCTCGTCCAGAACGCCGAAGCCGCCGCTCTGGGCGCAGCGGTAGACCGGGCCGGGGCGGAACTTGACCTGTCCGCCCTCGAAGGTGTCCATGCCGATGAGGGACGCCGCGTCCATATTGACGTGGAACGAGATGTCCCACGCGGGGCGTCCGAAGGCGGCGGCGAGGTTTTCGGCCAGCACGTTCTTGCCGGTGGCCTTGCCGCCCGCCAGCAGCAGGTTTTCGCCGCAGAGCAGGGCGGCCAGCGCCTGCTCCCACACCTCTCTGCCGTAGTAGACGAAGGCAGGGGAGGGGATGCGGGGGCGCAGGGCCTCCGCCAGCGGGTGGGCGGTACGGTATTCTTCCACAGCGCGCAGCAGGTCGGGGGAGACCCCTTCCTGCCGCAGCGTATCCATTAGAGCAGATGTTTCAGACATCCATGACATCTCCTTGCGGTTGGCAGTGCCAAACCGAAATTTCACCCTTATCATAGCACAACCCGCGCGGTTTGTGTAGGGCTTTGACGGGCAAAAAAGCGGCAAAGAAGAAAGGTGAAGCTATTTTAACAAACTTTCAGCCGGGACGTGCAGATTTCGCGTTCAAAGTAAATTGACAGGCCGCTTAAAATACGATAAAATAATTTTCGTTGTGTCAAAGTGAAAAAGAAAGGCGTAAAAGTATGCTCGAAACCATCACAGCCGTCAATCAGGCGGTCAACAGCTTTATCTGGGGCATCCCGGCGATGGTCTGCATCATCGGCGTGGGCCTGCTGCTCAGTGTGCGGACAGGCTTTTTGCAGCTCCGGAAATTCCCCTATGCCATCAAAACGACCATTGGCCGCATCTTCCGCAAAAAGGACGCCTCTGACGGCGCGATGACTCCGTTCCAGGCAGTGTGTACGGCGCTGGCCGCTACCGTCGGCACCGGCAACATCGCCGGTGTGGCGGGCGCGATCGCCATCGGCGGGCCGGGTGCGGTGTTCTGGATGTGGTGCTCGGCTCTGCTGGGCATGTGTACCAAGTTCTCCGAAGTGACGCTGGCCGTGCATTTCCGCGAGCGGAACAAAAACGGCGAGCTGGTGGGCGGCCCCATGTACTATATTAAAAACGGCCTCGGCAGCCGGTGGCAGTTCCTCGCGGTGCTGTACTCGCTGTTCGGCGTGCTGACGGTCTTCGGCACCGGCAACGCCACCCAGGTCAACACCATCGTCACAGCCATCGACTCGGCCCTGCTGGCCTACGGCAGCAGCCTGAACAGCATCCTGCCCACGGTCAACCTCGTCGTGGGCGTGGTGGTGGCCATGATGGTGGCTATGGTGCTGCTGGGCGGCGTCAAGCGCATCGGCAGCGTGACCGAGAAGCTGGTGCCGTTCATGGCGTTGTTCTACGTCGTGCTGGCACTGGGCGTCGTGGTCATCAACTACCGGCGCTTCCCGGCGGTGCTGGCCTCCATCGTCGGCGGTGCATTTGACCCGCAGGCCTTCACCGGCGGTGCCATCGGCAGCATCTTCCTCAGTATGCAGAAGGGCGTTTCCCGCGGCATCTTCTCCAATGAGGCCGGCCTCGGCACCGGCTCCATCGCCCACGCCTGCGCCGACACCCGCAAGCCCGTCAAGCAGGGGATGTTCGGCATCTTCGAGGTCTTCGCCGACACCATCGTCATCTGCACCCTGACCGCCATGGTCATCCTCTGCAGCGGCGTGCCGGTGGGCTATGGCAGTGCGGCAGGCGCAGAACTGACCATCTCCGGCTTTACGGCCACCTACGGCGGCTGGTCGTCCATCTTTACGGCGGTGGCGCTTTGCAGCTTTGCATTCTCCACCATCATCGGCTGGGGCCTCTACGGCTCCCGGTGCATCGAGTTCCTGTTCCACACCGACAAGGTGGTCGGCCCCTTCCTTGTGGTCTACTCCTTCGTGTCCATTCTGGGCGCGACGGTCGATCTGGGCCTGCTGTGGAGCATCGCCGACACCTTCAACGGACTGATGAGCATTCCGAACCTCATGGCCCTGCTCCTGCTGTCCGGCACGGTGGCAAAGTTCACGAAGGAGTTCTTCGCGGGCGAGGGCGCAGGAAAGTAAAGAATCATTCAAAGCGCCCTCCGGCCCGCGCCGGAGGGCGCTTTGCTGTCAACGAACCTCTTGTTTTGTCTACTTTCTCTGCAAAAACTCAAAAAAGTATAAAAATTTCATGGAAATCATAAGAATTGATATTGAACAAATTTTAACAAAGTGGTAAAGTAAAAGCAAAGAGAGTCGTCCCGCCGCCCGGCGGGGCGCAAAATCAGGAGGTTTTACCAATGGCTGATCGTATCGTTCTGAATACCATTTCTTATCATGGTCACGGCGCTATCGAGAACATCGTTCCCGAGCTGACCGCCCGCGGCTACAAGAAGGCTTTCGTCTGCTCTGACCCCGACCTTCTCAAGTTCGGCGTCACCAAGAAGGTCACCGACCTGCTGGACGCTGCAGGCTTCGCCTACACCGTCTACAGTGAGATCAAGCCCAACCCCACCATCGCCAATGTGCAGGACGGCGTGGCCGCTTTCAAGGCCGCAGAGGCTGACTGCATCGTGACCATCGGCGGCGGCTCTTCCATGGACACCGCAAAGGCCATCGGCATCATCATCAACAACCCCGAGTTCGCCGATGTGCGCTCTCTGGAAGGCGTCGCTCCCACCAAGAAGCACGCCGTCTTTACCATCGCGGTCCCCACCACTGCCGGTACTGCCGCTGAAGTCACCATCAACTACGTCATCACCGATGTCGAGAAGAAGCGAAAGTTCGTCTGCGTCGATACCAACGACATTCCCGAGATCGCTGTGGTTGACCCCGATATGATGGCCTCCATGCCCAAGGGTCTGACTGCCGCCACCGGCATGGACGCTCTGACCCACGCCATCGAGGGCTACATCACCAAGGGCCACTGCACCATCTCCGATATGTTCCATCTGGAAGCCATCAAGCTCATCAGCGAGAACCTGCGCGGCGCTGTCCAGAACACTCCGGAAGGCCGTGAGGGCATGGCTCTGGGCCAGTACATCGCCGGCATGGGCTTCTCCAACGTGGGTCTGGGCATCGTCCACTCCATGGCACACGGCCTGTCCGCTCTGTATGACACTCCCCACGGCGTGGCCTGCGCTATCCTGCTGCCCGTCGGTCTGGAGTACAACAAGACCGTCGCCGGTGAACGCTATCGTGCCGTCGGTAAGGCCATGGGCGTGAAGGGCATCGACGAGATGAACGACGCACAGGCCGCAGATGCCACCATCGCCGCTGTCAAGCAGCTGAGCGCTGACGTGGGCATCCCTGCAAACCTGAACGGCATCCTGAAGGAAGAGGATATCCAGTTCCTCGCCGAGTCTGCTTATGCTGACGCCTGCCGTCCCGGCAACCCCCGCGACACCAGCGTGGAGGAGATCGTGGAGCTGTACAAGAGCCAGCTGTAAGCTGAGTCGGAGCGATTTACCCTTATAAAAAATACAGGCCGCTGTAAAATAACCTCTCAGTCTCGCATTCGCTCGACAGCTCCCCTACCGAGGGGAGCCTCTGGCGAAAAGGCAAGGCTATCCGTCATGCCAAAGCCTCCCCTCGCTAGGGGAGGTGGCAGCGCGTTAGCGCTGACGGAGAGGTTTCTTACAGCGGCCTTTTTGCGTAAAAATCCCGTCTCCCTCTTGCGGACGCGGCCAAAACTGCATACAATAGTCCTATAACCGTTTATATGGGAAAGGAAACACGCAATGGAGCTGAATTTTTATACCCTCTGCGTCATCTATCTGGTCTACTCGTTCCTCGGCTGGGTAGCCGAGACGGTGGTGGCGACCATCAAGGGCCGCGCCTTCGTCAACCGCGGCGTGGCGTCCGGCCCGTTCTGCTTCGTCTACGGCACGGCGGCTGTGCTGATGGCGGTGGGCTTTGCCGACCTGCGCTCGACGCCGGTGGCCCTCTTCTTCGGCTGTGCGGCCAACGCCACCGTGGTGGAGTGGGTGACGGCCAAGCTGCTCGAGAGGATGCACCGCCGCCGCTGGTGGGACTACTCAGATAAAAAGTTCAATCTGGACGGCTACGTCTGCCTGCAATACTCGGTGCTCTGGGGCCTGCTGGGCATGGCAAGCGTGCTGTGGGGCAACGTCCTGCTGCTGCGGCTCTGCGCCCTGCTGCCGGGCTGGCTGCTGCATGTCGGCGTCTGGGCGGCGATGACGCTGGCCGTCCTCGACCAGCTGGGCGCAGCGCTGGCCGTCAACCGGTACGCCGCCAGCCATCCGAGGCTGGAACAGCTCAACCTCGAGCTGGAAAAGCACTCGGACAAGCTGCGCCAGCGGCTCGTCGCCCATGTGGAAAAGCGTATCCAGCGGGCTTACCCGACCATCGTCCAGCCCGAGCCGACTGTTCAGAAAGAAAAGGCTCTGAGCTTCGGCGACCTCGTCTGGCTCTTTGTCATCGGGGCTTTCCTCGGCGACGTGGTGGAGACGCTGTTCTGCCGGGTGACGGCGGGCGTCTGGATGAGCCGCTCGAGCCTCGTGTGGGGACCCTTCAGCGTGGTGTGGGGGCTGGCGCTGGTCATGGCGGCGGTCCTGCTGCGGGGCAGCGAGGAGCGGAGCGACCGCTCCATCTTCCTGTTCGGCTTCGTGATGGGCGGCGCATATGAGTATATCTGCAGCGCCGTGGGTGAACTGCTGTTCGGCGTCATCTTCTGGGACTACAGCGGCTTCAAGTTCAATCTGGGAGGCCGTGTCAATCTGCTCTACTGCTTTTTCTGGGGCATCGCGGCGGTGGTCTGGATCCGGTACGGCTACCCCCTCGTTGCAAAGCTGATGGCAAACCTGAAAAAGCACATCCTGCCCTGGATGACCGTGGTGCTGACGGTGTTCATGGCCGTGAACATGGGGCTTTCGGCACTGGCGCTGGCCCGGTACGACGCCCGCACCAGCGGCCTCGCCCCGGCGAACCAGCTGGACGTCTTCCTCGACGAACATTTTGACAACGCCCGGATGGAGCGGGTGTACCCCAACGCCAAAAAAACCGGCTGACCCGGCAGCCATAAACGCAAAAAAGCACTGCACCCGCCCACTTTTGGGGAGTGCAGTGCTTTTGGTTTGTTCAGCCCTTACTGAGCGGCAAAGACCTTTACCTCGTCCTTGTCCATGAAGGCGGCACCGGCAAAGCCTGCTGCTTCCAGCTGGCCCAGCTGCTTGCCGAGCTTCTTGCCCTGAGGCAGGACGGTGACGTTGTAGGTATCGCGCAGGGCAGCGGCCTTGCTCAGGACGGCGGTGAAGTCAGCGTCCTTACCATAGAGCAGTGCGATCTTCTGCTTTGCGCCGGGGATCTGATAGCCCTGCTCGAGCAGGATGCCGCAGACGCGCTCGAAGCCGATGGAGAAGCCGACTGCCGGCACCTGAGTGCCGAGGAACTTGCCCACCATGTTGTCATAGCGGCCACCGCCGGCGACTGCGCCGCTGAACTGCGGGCAGGTGATTTCGAAGACCATGCCGGTGTAGTAGCCCTGACCGCGCACGAGGCTGGGGCAGTAGGCCACCTGATAGCGGCCTGCGGCCATGGCGTTGGCAGTAGCGAGGACGTACTTGAGGTCGTCGGCGATGGCGGGGTCTGCGCAGCGGGCGGCCACAGCGTCCAGCGTCACCTCGCCGGCGGCGATGAAGTCGGCCAGTGCGTTGACCGCGCTCTCGGGCAGCTGCTTCTCGAGAAGCTCAGCCTTCACGCCGTCGGCACCGATCTTATCCATCTTGTCGAAGGTGATGCAGACGGAATCCAGCGTGTCAGCGGCAAAGCCCATGCTCTCCAGCATCCCGCGCAGGATGCGGCGGTCGTTGATGTTGACGGTGAAGCCGTCGAAGCCGATGCCCAGCAGGGCGCGGGTGGTCACGTCGATGAGCTCGACCTCGGCGTTGGGGCTCTCGTCGCCCAGAATGTCGATGTCGCACTGGACGAACTCGCGCAGACGGCCCTTCTGGGGGCGCTCGGCGCGGAAGACGCGGTCGGTCTGGATGACCTTGAAGGGGTGGGGGAGCTTGTCCTTGTTGGCGGCGTAGAAGCGGCTCAGGGGCAGGGTCAGATCATAGCGCAGGCCCATGTCGGAGAGCTCTTTCGGGTCGCCGGAGTTCAGGGCGGCGGTGAGCTTGTCGCCGCGCTTGAGCACTTTGAAGATGAGGTTCAGGTTGTCGCCGCCGTCGGACTTGTCGAGGTTCTCCATATCCTCCAGCATGGGGGTGGAGATGCGCTCGAAGCCGGATGCGCGGTAAGTCTCGAGAATTTTGCCCTGAATGTAGTCGCGCAGGGTCTGCTCGTTGGGCAGAAGGTCGCGCATACCTTTTAAGGCCTGAGTTTTCATAATATAGTCCTCTTTCTGTATAGCCCTCTCAGTCGCGGATGGCAGATACTGAGCCTAACCTCTCAGTCTGCTTCGCAGACAGCTCCCCTACTAGGGGAGCCTCTGGCGAAGAGATAAAGTGTTCCGAAATGCCAAAGCCTCCCCTCGGTAGGGGAGGTGGCACGGCATCAGCCGTGACGGAGAGGTTTAGGCACAGAAGCAACGTGACGAAAGAGATGATTTTTATAATACCCTTCTAATTATAAAGAATACTGTCTTTTTGTCAATCGAAAAGGACACACTATTCTCTGAGGTGATGCACGAAATGCAGAAAACAAGACCCTGGGCCATCCTGGCGGCGGGCGCAGCCATTCAGGTATTGACAGGCCTGCCCGCCGCGTGGGGCGTGTTTCAAAGACCTGTCATGGAGGAATACGGCCTCAGCGAGCAGGGGGCAGGCTATGCCTTCGGAGTGCTCATCGCATTTTTCGGCATAGGGTGCGTCATCGGCGGCTTTCTGCAGGATAAGCACGGCCCTCGCTTTGCAGCTTTGTGGGGGACGGGTCTGCTCTGCGGCGGATTCTTCGCGGCGGCGGCTCTCCCGGCAGAGAAGGGAAGGGCTTTTTTCGGGGTGTTCAGCATCCCGGCAGGGCTCGGCACAGCCTTTCTCTATCCGTCCATCCAGTCCTGCGCCCAGAAGTGGTACAAGGGCCGGAAGGGCCTCGCCACCGGCGTTATCGGGGGCGCAGTGGGGTTGAGCGGAGCGTTCCTGACCGTCTTTGTCCGCACGGCGCTGCGGGGTTTCGGGCCGGTGCAGGGCATCCGGGGCGCGTTCTGGGCGATGGGGGCGCTGACCCTGCCGGTCTGCCTCGCGGGCAGTGCATTGCTGACCGACCCGCCGCCCGAAAAGCCTCAGTCCAGCCAGCAGGGAAAGGCTAAGGCCGCACCGTCCCTCGACCTCTCGCCCCGGCAGATGCTTGGCACGCGGCAGTACTGGCTCTGCGCCGGAGCGGTCTGCTTTTCTACCCCGGCGGTGCTGCTGTTCAGCCCCATCATCCTGAAGCTTGGGATGGAGCGGGGGCTGGACGAGAGCGCCGCCCTCTGGGCCGTGGTGCTGGGCAGTGTGGGCAGTGCGGCCGGGCGGCTGCTGATGCCCCTGCTCAGCGACAAGATCGGCCGCCGCCCCACCGACCTCATCCTCTTCGGCGTGTCGCTGGGGCTTTCGGCGGTGTTCCTGTTTGCCCGGGGGTGGGCCGTCGTGGCAGTGTATGCGGGGCTGACGTTCTGCTACTCGGCGCTGGCGGCGGTGCTGCCCGCCCTCTCCACCGATTTGTTCGGCCTGCCCCACGCCGGGGTGAACTACGGCTTTCTGGCGCTGGGCCAGAGCGTGGGAAGCCTTTTGTTCCCCTGCATCGCTGATTTCTGGGGATTCGAGCAGGGACGGCACATCCTCGCCATCGCGGGTGCGGCGGCGGGCTTCGCCTGCATCTGGGCCGTCACGCCGGTGCGGCGGGAGCCGCAGAAAAAACCGAATTGAGAAGTTGCGCTCCTGCGCAGAAAAACGAAAATGGCAAAAAGATTGCGAAAAATTTGTCAGAAATGACTTGCAAATTGGGCCAACGTCCTCTATAATAAAATTGTGCGTGGTAGTACCGGGAAAGGCGCTGAAAAGAGAGCGGCACGGCCCGGTCAATGCAAGGCGGCAGGGGAGAGAAGCTTCTGCCGCACGGCATCAATTTGTCAAAAGGAGAGTATGATTATGACCTATTCGCAGCAAGTACAGAATATGTGCCCGATCACCAAAGGTCCTAAGCATGGTCCGGCCCCCATCCCCGAAGAGGGCGCATGGGTCAAGGCCTATGAGATCAAGGACATCAGCGGCTACACCCATGGTGTGGGCTGGTGCGCACCTCAGCAGGGTACCTGCAAGCTGTCTCTGAACATCAAGAACGGCGTCATCGAGGAGGCTCTGGTGGAGACCATCGGCTGCTCCGGCATGACCCACTCTGCTGCTATGGCAGGCGAGATCCTGCCCGGCAAGACCATTCTGGAAGCTCTGAACACCGACCTCGTCTGCGACGCCATCAACGTGGCTATGCGCGAGCTGTTCCTGCAGATCGTCTACGGCCGCAGCCAGACCGCTTTCTCTGAGGACGGTCTGCCCATCGGCGCAGGTCTGGATGACCTGGGCAAGGGCCTGCGCTCCATGACCGGCACCATCTTCTCCACCAAGGAGAAGGGCGTCCGTTATCTGGAGCTGACCGAGGGCTACATCAACAAGCTGGCTGTGGATGCCAACGGCGAGGTCATCGGCTATCAGTTCGTCAAGCTGGGCAAGATGATGGAGGACATCCGTCACGGCAAGACCCCCAACGAGGCTTACGAGAAGAACGTGGGTACTTACGGCCGCTTCAGCAAGGAAGCAGGCGCTGTCAAGTACATCGACCCGCGTGAGGAATAAGAGAGGAGGAACAACTCATGGCAACTTTTGAATCTATGGATCGCCGCATGCCGAAAATCGAGGCATGCCTGAAGGCCAACGGCCTCGAATCTCTGGACGCCTGCAACGAGATGCTCCTCGCTAAGGGCATCGACTGCGACAAGATCGTCCGCGGCGTGCAGCCCATCTGCTTTGATAACGCTGTCTGGGCTTACACCCTGGGTACCGCTATCGCCGTCAAGCGCGGCCTGACCGATGCTGCCGAGTGCGCAGCCGCCATCGGCGAAGGTCTGGAAGCTTTCACCATCCCCGGTTCTGTCGCTGAGCAGCGTCAGGTCGGTCTGGGCCACGGCAATCTGGGCGCTCGTCTGCTGAGCGAGGACACCACCTGCTTCGCTTTCCTGGCAGGCCACGAGTCCTTCGCCGCTGCTGAGGGTGCTATCGGCATCGCCCGCACCGCAAACAAGGTCCGCAAGACCCCCCTGCGTGTCATCCTGAACGGCCTGGGCAAGGACGCCGCTTACATCATCTCCCGTATCAACGGCTTCACCTATGTGCAGACCGAGTACGACATCCCCTCTCAGACCCTGACCGTCGTCAAGGAGATCCCCTTCTCCGAGGGCGAGCGCGCAGCGGTCAAGTGCTATGGCGCCAACGACGTCATGGAGGGCGTTGCCATCATGAAGAAGGAGGACGTCCAGTGCTCCATCACCGGCAACTCTACCAACCCCGTCCGCTTCCAGCACCTGGTCGCCGGCACCTATAAGAAGTGGGCCATCGAGAACGGCAAGAAGTACTTCTCCGTCGCTTCCGGCGGCGGCACGGGCCGTACCCTGCACCCCGATAACGTCGCAGCCGGCCCCGCCAGCTACGGCCTGACCGACTCTCTGGGCCGCGTCCACGGCGATGCTCAGTTTGCAGGTTCCTCTTCTGTGCCTGCACACGTCGAGATGATGGGCCTCATCGGCATGGGCAACAACCCGATGGTCGGCGCTACTGTCGCCTGCGCTGTTGCTGCTGCACAGGCCAACGCCTAAATCCTTTTCCCAAGTTCGGCAGAGGGGGCTGCTTGTAAAAGGGCAGCTCCCTTTTTATGCTGATAGATGTTCGCAACCACAAACCACGAAGCAAGCAAGGAAGGAAAAACATGAAGAAAGCTCAGATCAAGAAGAGCGTGTCTGCACTGGCTATGGCAGCGATCATCGCGGTCAGCCTGTTTGGCTACGGCTGCGGTGCAAAGCCTGCCTCTACCAGTTCTGACGCGGGTGTGTCCGGTGACTTCACCGGCACTGCCAAGGGCTTCGGCGGCGACGTTTCCGTCACCCTGACCCTGACCGACGGCGCTATCACCGGCTGCACCGCCGAGGGCAAGGACGAGACCCAGGGCGTCGGCTCTGAGGCCATCGCCAAGATGCCCGGCGAGATCGCCGAGAGCGGCAGCATCGCCGTGGACGGCGTGTCCGGCGCTACCGTCACCTCTACCGCCATCAAGGAGGCTGCTGCAGCTGCTCTGACCGCTGCCGGCCTGAACCCCGATGACTACAAGACCGCTGTGGAGAAGACCGGCTCTGCCGAGGACTCCACCGTTGAGGCCGACGTCGTCGTCGTCGGCGCAGGCGGCGCAGGCATGACTGCCGCCATCACCGCTGCCGGTGAGGGCAAGAGCGTCGTCATCCTCGAGAGCCAGTCCATGGTGGGCGGCAACTCCGTCCGCGCTACCGGCGGCATGAACGCCGGCAAGACCGTCTATCAGGATGAGAACGAGTTCGGCGAGTCTGCCGGCGTCGAGAAGACCCTGAAGACTGCTGCCGAGAAGTACGCCGACAACGAGACCATCACCGCTCTGGCAAAGACCGTCTCCGAGCAGTGGGCTGCCTATCAGGCCAACCCCACCGGCTACTTCGACTCTGTCGAGCTGATGGAGCTGGATACCATGATCGGCGGCAAGGGCATCAACGACCCCGAGCTGGTCGAGACCCTGTGCGCAAACTCCGCTGACGCCATCGACTGGCTGGACGAGCACGGCATCACCCTGCACAACGTCTCCAGCTTCGGCGGTGCATCCGTCAAGCGCATCCATCGCCCTGTGAACGCAGAGGGCAAGACCGTTTCCGTCGGCTCCTACATGATCCCCCTGCTGCAGGAGAACTGCGAGAAGGCCGGCGTCAAGATGATGCTGGACACCACTGCAACTGAGATCCTGACCGATGCCAACGGCGCTGCCGTGGGCGTCAAGGCCACCGGTGCTTCCGGTGAGACCGTCACCGTCAACGCCAAGGCAGTCGTTCTGGCTTCCGGCGGCTTCGGTGCAAACCTCGACATGGTCGTCAAGTACAAGCCCGAGCTGAAGGGCTTCATGACCACCAACGCCCCCGGCATCCAGGGCCAGGGCATCGAGATGGCACAGGCCATCGGCGCTGCTACCGTGGACATGGACCAGATCCAGATCCACCCCACCGTTGAGGCCAACACCGCTGCCCTCATCACCGAGGGCCTGCGCGGCGACGGCGCTGTGCTGATCAACGCCGAGGGCAAGCGCTTCATCGACGAGGTCGGCACCCGCGACGTCGTCTCCGCCGCTGAGATCGCTCAGACCGGCAGCTACAGCTGGCTGGTCGTCGATCAGGCCATGGTCGATGCTTCCAGCGTCATCCAGGGCTACATCAAGAAGGGCTACACCGTCACCGGCGCTACCTACGAGGAGCTGGGCGAGGCTATGGGCGTCGATGCAGCTGCCTTCGCAGAGACCATGGAGAAGTGGAACGGCTACGTTGAGGCCAAGAATGACCCCGACTTCGGCCGCACCAGCTTCGCCAACCCCCTGAACACCGCTCCCTACTACGCTGTGAAGGTCACCGCCGGTGTCCATCACACCATGGGCGGCCTGAAGATCAACGCCAACACCGAGGTGCTGAACGAGAAGGGCGAGGTCATCCCCGGCCTGTTCGCAGCAGGTGAGGTGACTGGCGGCGTCCACGGTGCAAACCGTCTGGGCGGCAACGCTGTTGCTGACTTCACCGTCTTTGGCCGTATTGCCGGTGCTGCTGCCAGCGACTACGCTGCATGAGCATCCGCAAGCAGCCTGAGCCGGCAAAAGGCGCAAAACGCCTGAGCTGGAAGGCAAACCTCCTCTTCGCAGCCGTCGTCCTGGCGGCAGCTGTCCTGCTGGTCTTTCTGCTGCGTCCGCGCAGCAGGACGGAGCCGCTGGCAGCGGTCGTGGATTTCGGCGACGGCATCACCGAGGTGCTGCCGCTGGATAAGGACTACGATTACCTGTACGATGTGGGCAGCTATGTCGTTCATTTACAGGTAAAAGACGGCACCATCTCGTTTCAGGACAGCCAATGCCCGGACCATGTCTGTGAGCAGTTCGGCCAGCTGAGCGAGGAAGGTGCATGGGCGGCCTGCGTCCCTGCCGGGGTGTATGTGCAGCTGGCTCCGCTGAGCGAGGCCAAAGCCGCATCCTGATAGGATAAAAAGAGACACCCGCATTGCTCTGAAAAGGGCGCTGCGGGTGTCTCTTTTTGCATAAAAACGGACGTGTATTTTGTAAATAAAGGGTGAAATGAAATTTGGACGCTTGAGTATTTTGGTGAAATGCGATACACTACCAATAACAGATTTTTCGTGCAAAGGGGCAACTATGCCCTTTTGCATCGACTAGGAGGAAAAGCATGATCTGGAAAAAGAAAAAGGATGCAGCGGCTCAGTCTGCTGAGGCTGCCGGGGAAATGACCGGAGCCAAGGGTAGGACCGGTGCAGGCGCATTTGCCAAAAAGAACTGGAAGTGGCTCGTGCCGCTGGTCGTCGTGGCGGCAGCGGGCGCTGTCTTTCTCATAGGCGGCGGCAGGAATGGCGCTGCCAGCCGCGATGTGACCTACGCCGAGACGACGCCGGTCCGTCAGGATGTCTCCAATTCCCTGAGCGGCACCGGCACGCTGAACCCGGCTAATACATATACCGTCAAGTCTCTGGTGGACGGCAAGATCCTCACCGGCGGCTTTGAAGAGGGCGACAAGGTGGAGGAGGGCGATGTGCTCTACACCATCGACAGCTCGGATGCCTCCACCAATCTGGAAAAGGCCAGCATTGCCCTGCAGCAGGCCCAGCGCAGCTATGACAAGACTGTGGACCGCCAGTATGTCCGCGCAGAGGTGGACGGCACCGTCAGCAGCCTCAAGGTCGCAAAGGGCGACGAGGTGACCAGCGGCCAGGAGGTGGCGGTCATCCGCGACAGCTCCAAGATGCTGCTGAACCTGCTGTTCCCGGCAGCCGACGCCGCCAACTTCTCGGTGGGCCAGAGCGCTGACGTGGTGCTGGACGGCACCTTTGAGACGCTGAAAGGCACCATCACCGCCGTCACCGGCACCGATGAGCTGAGCACCGGCAACCTGCTGGTACGAACCGTCACCATCCGGGTCAACAATGCCGGCGGTCTGACCACCGCCCAGGCCGCTACCGCCAGCGTCAATGGCGTCAGCTCCATCGCCTCTGCCACCTTTGCCTATCAGGCAGAGCGCACCTTGACCGCTCAGGCCAGCGGCACCGTTTCCGCCATCAATGTGCAGGAGGGCGGCGCGGTCTCCAAGGGTGACATCATCATCGAGCTGACCGGCGACGAGCTGACCGAATCCATCCAGTCTGCTTCCGAGTCCCTGCGCAGCGCTGAGATCTCGATGCAGAACCAGCAGGACAATATGTCCAACTACACCATTACCTCGCCCATCAGCGGCACCATCATTGAGAAAGACGCCAAGCAGGGCGACGCCCTGACCTCCGGCAGCACCCTCTGCGTCATCTACGACCTGAGCTATCTGGAAATGGTCATCAATGTGGATGAGCTGCAGATCGGCGCACTGTCCGTGGGCCAGAAAGTTCAGCTCACCGCTGACGCTGTGACGGACAAGACCTATGTCGGCACAGTCACCCGTGTGTCCATGAAGGGCAGCTCCAGCGGCGGCACCACGACTTACCCCATCACCATCCGCATCGACAACACCGACGGCCTGCGCCCCGGCATGAACGCCAACGCTGAGATCGTCGTGGCCGAGGCCGGCAACGCTCTCGTCGTGCCGAATGCTGCCGTTATCCGCGGCGGCTATGTGCTGGTGAGTAAGAAGTCTCCCAGCGCAGCCAATGCGGTGGAAGACATGGACGCACCGGACGGCTATGTCTACGTCAAGGTCGAGACCGGCGTCAGCGACGACAGCTACACCGAGATCAAGAGCGGCCTGCAGGAGGACGACACGGTGGCCTACGACACCAGCTCTGTGTCGGATGACTATTACAGCGACAGTTACAGCGACAGTATCTGGTAAGGAGGTGCCCCATGAGCGCTCTGATCGAATTTGACCAGGTATGCAAGTATTATCAGATGGGTGATACTCTGGTAAAGGCCGCCGACCACATCACGATGAAGATCGAGAAAGGGGAGTTTGTGGCCATCGTGGGCCAGTCCGGTTCGGGCAAGTCCACCTGCATGAACATCATCGGCTGTCTGGACGTCCCCACCTACGGCACCTACCGGCTCAACGGCAGGGACGTGGGCAAGATGAACCGAGACGAGCTGGCAGATGTGCGCAACGAGATGCTGGGTTTCATCTTCCAGCAGTATAACCTTCTGCCCCGCCTCAACCTGATGGAGAACGTGGAGGTGCCGCTGATCTACGCGAATATCTCCCGCGCCGAGCGCCACAAGCTGGCCAAGGATGTGCTGGAAAAGGTGGGTCTGGGGGATAAGCTCAAAAACCTGCCAAACCAGCTTTCCGGCGGCCAGCAGCAGCGCGTTTCCATCGCCCGTGCTCTGGTGCGCAACCCGGCGGTCATCCTCGCCGACGAACCCACCGGCGCTCTGGACTCCCACACCGGCCGCGAGGTCATCGGGATGCTCCAGCAGCTCCACAGGGAGGGGCATACCGTGGTGCTCATCACCCACGACAATTCCATCGCCGTGCAGGCGGAGCGTATCATCCGTCTGGAAGACGGTCAGGTGGTGTACGACGGCGACGCCCACGCGCCTGAGGCTGTCGTGCAGCCCACTCTGTCCGGCGAAGCGGCACAGGAGGAAGCGAAATAATGGTATTAGAGACTTTCCGTCAGGCACTGCAGAACGTCTGGAGCAATAAACTGCGCACGTTTCTGACCATGCTGGGCATCATCATCGGCGTCATGGCGGTCATCGTCATCGTCGGTTTGGGCAACGGCATGACCAGAAGCATGCGGGACAGCTTTTCCGCAATGGGAACCAACACCCTCTCCATCCAGATATGGGGCTATGGTTCCCGCACTGCGACGGTGGATGATTTGTACGACCTCGTCAAAAAGAACCCCAAACTGCTTTCCTCCATCTCGCCGCAGCTGGATTTCAGCGACAACACCCCCAAGGTGGGGACTACGACCTACCGCTACAGCGAGATGTACGGCGTGGATGAAAACTACATCGAGATGAAGGGCTACACCCTTGCCAAGGGCCGGAACATCCAGTATATGGACATCGCAGACAACAAGCAGATCTGCGTCATCGGCGATTACATCAACCGCACGGCCTACGGCGGAAATGCGGTGGGCCAGACCATCAAGCTTGGCCCCTATAAGTTCCGCATCGTGGGCGTGCTGAAGGCCAAGATCTCCAACCCCGACCAGCAGGAGGGCAGCGACGACGACAGCGTCTACCTGCCCTACACCACAGCCATGCGCCTTTCCAACGAAAGCTCGCCGGACTCCTACTCCGCCATCATGGTGGACGAGGGCCAGGCCAACGAGGCCAAGGCTGCGGTGGAACAGGAACTGTATGACATCTTCAAGAGCGACAATGCTTACTACGTCTACAGCGCCAGCGAGTGGCTGGAAGAGATGAACAAGATGATCAACATGGTCATCGTCATCCTCACCGGCATCGCCAGTATCTCGCTGCTGGTGGGCGGCATCGGCATCATGAACATCATGCTGGTGTCCGTCACCGAGCGCACCCGTGAGATCGGCATCCGCAAGGCCATGGGCGCGAAGGAAAAGACCATTCTAGCCCAGTTCGTCACCGAGGCGGCCACTACCTCGGCTCTTGGCGGCACGCTGGGCATCGTCCTCGGCTACATCGTGTCGGCCATCGCCAATCAGGTGCTGCCCATGTTCACCGATGGCATGGACATCACGGTCAGCCCGTCCTTCAACTCCATCGCGGCAGCTTTCGGCATCTCGGTATTCATCGGAGTGCTGTTCGGCTATCTGCCCGCAAAACGCGCCGCGCGGCTCAACCCCATCGACGCGTTGAGATATGATTAACCTCTCCGTCTGTGCCTTTGGCGCAGCCACCTCCCCTGACGAGGGGAGGCCTTGGCAGTACGGAAAGCTTTCTCTCTTCGCCAGAGGCTCCCCTCGGTAGGGGCAACAACGACGACCGCCGCAAGTGGCGGAAACAGGGAGTCGTTGCTGGGGCAGCGGCCAGCAAGACGCGCGCAATGCGCAGCGGATGCTGGGTGCCGCAACCCGGCCTTGTCGAGCGAAGCGAGACTGAGAGGCTTAACATTTTTTATAAGGAGATCACAATGAAAAAACGTCTTCTCGCATTTCTGCTGGCGGTCAGCATCGCGGTGTCGATGCTGGTGATGCCGGCATCGGCTGCGGGCAACAACACCGCCGTCCAGTTTGCCATCACGCTGGGTGCTATGGATTCCGAGCAGTCCGGCGCACTGAATGCAGCCGTGACCCGCGGCGCATTTGCCAGAATGCTGACCTCTTACTCTACCTACCGGGAGAGCATCTCTTCTCAGGGGGCAGTGGGTACCCTCTACACCGACCTGCCCGGCTCCTCGGCATGGGCGCCCTATGTCCGCATCGCCGTGCAGCAGGGCTGGATGAACGGCTACACCGATGGCAGCTTCCGCCCGAACAACGCCGTCACGCTGGAAGAAGCATGCACTGCAGTGCTCAAGCTGATGGGCTATAAGATGACCGACCTGAGCGGCGCGTTTCCCAACGCCCAGCTCAACAAGGCCAGCGAGATCGGCCTGCGTGCCGGCCTCGACCGCCGTCAGGGCGAAGCGATGAACTACGAGGACTGCGCCGTCCTGCTCTACAATGCCCTCACCGCCAACAACGCCAGCGGCTCGGCCTACGGCACGACCCTTGGCTTTACCGTGAGCAATGGTCAGGTGGACGGCTCCACCATCCTGCTCAGCAGCCTGGAAGGCCCCTTCGTGGCTTCGGAGAGCACGGTGCTGCCCTTCGTCCCTGCCAGCGTCTACCGCAACGATAAGGTCTCCGGCTCCGCAGAGCTGAACAAATACGACGTCTACTACTACAGCGAGAGCCTCAAGACCCTGTGGGTCTATACCCGCCGTGCCGCAGGCCGCATTACCGAGGTGTCTCCCTCGGCCAGCGCCCCCGCTTCCATCACGGTGGCAGGCACGTCCTATACGCTGGGCAGTACGGCCATTGCTTCTCAGGTGTCTTCTCTCAACGGCGGCGGTGTTGGCCAGGTGGTCACTCTGCTGCTGGGCATGAACAATGTGGCCGCAGGCATCATCACCGGCGAGGAGGCCGACGAGGTCTTTTACGGCGTGGTGCAGTCGTCCGCCCGCAACCTCATCGACGAGGACAACAGTGCCGATGTGCTTCAGACCGTCAAGGTCCTGTGTACCGACGGCCTTGCCCGCGAAGTGAATGTAGACAAGAGCCTGAATTTCCCCGCTGGCTGGCTGGTGGAAGTGCGGGTCAGCCCCGAAGGCGAGAGCGTGGAAAAAATCGATGAGCGCTCCGTCAGCGGCACTGTGAACGAGAACGCCACCGCGCTGGGCGATATGGCTCTGGCAGATGACGTGCAGATCCTTGATACGAGTACAGGGGGTGTGGCTGGGACGGTTCGTCCCAGCCGCCTATCGGGGGTAAACTTAAAGGCTTCCGATGTCCGCTACTACACCACCAATCCGCAGGGACAGATCGACACGCTTATTCTGAACGATGTGACTGGCGACCTGTGGTACTACGGTGTGCTGGACGATGTGAAGAATGTCGCCGCCAACTACAGCACCCTTCTCAGTGCCATCAAGGCTGAGCCGGGTAACGGCACCATTGATACCAATGCAGTCGTCAGTCAGGTGAAGAGCATCATGGTACCCACCACCACAGAGATCTTGTGGGGCGTTATCTCCGGCGACATCCTCAGCACGGCATGGGAGCGCCTGACCAGCAACACCGGCGCACTTCTGGGCCTCGGCTTCCAGCAGATCGCCCAGATCACCGGCACTCCCTTCAGCCAGATATTCAACTTCATCGGCAGCGGTGCGACCTATATCGGCTACGTCAACGGCCAGCAGGCCAGTCTGGGCACTTCCATCAAGTATCCTGTGCTGGCTGGCGGCATTGCGGTCTGTCAGGAGACGACCGGCTCTGTCCGCAACATGGTGCAGCTGATGCCCATGAAGATCGACAAGGTGGGTGCGGCCAGCGTCCTTTCCTCCAAGGGCGAAAGGTTTGAAATGGCCGATAATACGCAGGTCTACCTGTGGTACAAGGGTCAATATTACTACACCAAGCTCACTTCCGTCAACTCCGATGATTACTATCTTACTGGTTGGTACGACAACTTTGGCTGCGCCGCTGGCAAAAAGGTGCGTATCATCGTCGCCGTCAAAAAAGACTGATGGCAGGTTATTACAGCCGCCCCGCGCAGCTTGCCCGGCAGATGCGCCAGCTGCTTTTCCCGAGGCGGTGTCCCTGCTGCCGCAGGGTGCTGGGAACGCTGCCGCTCTGTGAGGTGTGTACACCGCGGCTGGAAGAGCTGCGCCGCGGCCCGGTCATGCGGCTGGACGTGAGCCGCCACTATCTGGGCGCTCTGGATGGGGCGGCTGCGCCCTACCGGTATGAGGGCGTCGTCCGCAGCGCCATCCTCCGTGCCAAATACGAAGGCGAAAGCTGGACAGCGGTGGAGCTTGGCGTGGAGATGACGGCCCGGCTGTTCGGGGCAGAGGTGGAGATGCACTTTGCAGAGCCGGTGCCGGGGCTGGTCCCCGGTGCGGCCATCGGTTATGACTGCATCGTTCCGGTGCCTGCCACCAGCCGTCGGCGCGGCTACAATGTGCCGGAACGGATGGCGCAGCCTCTGGCCCATGCACTGGGCCTCCCGCTGCTGCCAAAGGCGCTCTGCCGCGTCCGGGCCGGACGCCATCAGGCAGGACTCTCGCTGGACGAGCGTCTGGCAAATGCGGCCGGTGCCTTCCGGGCGCAGGAGCCGGAGCTCGTGGAAGGGAAGCGGGTGCTGCTGGTGGATGACGTCATCACCACCGGCGCTACCGCCGCAGCCTGCGCGCAGGCACTGCTGGATGCGGGCGCCCACAGCGTCTTTGCCGTGGCAATGGCAGTCACCGAAAATGAAATGGACGCACCATCGAGAGCTTCTGGACGATGAGCGAAAAATCCAGAAAAAATCCAAGAAAAATAAAAAAAGCGCTTGACAAAACGGCCTATAGCGGGTATACTAATGGAGCTGTGAGCGATGAGCCACAACAAATATCCGGGTGTAGCGCAGTTTTGGTAGCGCGCTTGAATGGGGTTCAAGAGGCCGTGAGTTCGATTCTCGCCACTCGGACCAAACAAAAATAATCCGAACTTGTTTCCGATAGGAGATGGGTTCGGATTATTTGTTTTCTTCGGAAAGTTCAATGCAGGTGTCCGTGGAAGATGAAATCCGAAATCATAGATTGACCGACATAAGCCACAACATGATTTTAGGAGGACATGAACATGAAGTACGATGCAAAAGCTTGCAAATTCAACATGGACACCGGATGCGTGGAGCTGCTGCTCCAGAATGGGAGAATGATCTCCATCGACTGCACCGGGGTCGAGGATGCACTGGACGTGACCATGGCGCAGAGGTCAGAACTGGACTATCTCATCTATAATGACCCTCTGGCGTATGCAGATTTGATTCTGAATGGCGACCCGGAGGAATATTTGAAGAATGTGGCTGGAAGCCATGGGTTAGAAGATTAAGGGCAAAACAAAAAACAGGGTGCGTCCCTGAATAGGACGCACCCTGCCAAAGACCACAGACGATAACGATATGTACAACAGGGCGTTCCCCGTAGCAGAGTTCCCATAAAACAGTATTTGCAAAAGTTCCCTAAATGGGGAAGATTTGGCGTGACTTCGGTCACGCCTTTTCTTTTGCTTCCAGTTCATCCAGAGGGATGTACCCCAGC